>NZ_FOBH01000017.1 GCF_900109785.1 Nitrosovibrio tenuis | reverse complement strand
GAGAAGCACCGGAGCCTTAAGTTCTTAAGTTAGCTGCTCTTAAGTTAAGCTCTCTTAAGTTGCGCTTAAGTTCTCTGAGATTCTCTTAAGCTCTGCATCAGGCTCCAACCCTGCATCACTTCAATACAGCGCGGCTTCAACGAAAGTTGAAGCCGCTTTTTTTTAGCCCTGCTTCTCGAAGCGCAAGTTTATTTTCCGGCCCCGAAGCAGGGACAGTTCCCTGAAATTTGTTCCCTCCCATCGTTAATGATATGATGTTATCGAAGTTGGCCAGACAATCGCTGCCTGTCTCTCAGCAATGAAGGGCGGGGAGAGGAAAGTCCGGGCTCCACAGAGCAGGATGCCGGTTAATGGCCGGCCGCCGAAAGGTGAGGAATAGGGCCACAGAGACGAGCGTATTAAGTTACGGTGAAACGCGGTAACCTCCATCCGGAGCAAGACCAAATAGGCAGGCGATGACGCTGCTCGCAGAGCCTGTGGGTAGGTCGCTCGAGCGCATGGGCAACTGTGCGCCTAGAGGAATGATTGTCCACGACAGAACCCGGCTTATCGGCCAGCTTCTTCTCTTTTGAACCTTCCAATAATCCTCATTTTGCCGGACTGGCCGTAAGGCAGCCGTGGAAAGGGCTTGTTCGAATGCCGATTCATAACAATTCGGGATGATTCCGGGTTACAGGTAAAACCAGTCCACAGTATGAATCTCCGCAGGGTGCTGATCTCAGGATTGGTATACATCCTTTTCGGATGTGCGACCTTTACACTGCAAGATCCGCTCCGCATCTCCGTAGCCGGAATGGAGCCGTTGGAGGGGAAGGGCCTGGAGGCGCGTTTCGCGGTCCAGCTCAGGATCCAGAATCATAGTGACCAATCGGTGGACTATGATGGCGTCGCCCTTGATCTGGATTTGCGCGGAATGAGCTTCGCCAGCGGGGTAAGCGATCAGCGCGGTACCATACCGCGCTATGGAGAAACCATAATTACCGTGCCGGTCACAGTTCCCGCGACCGCCATCATTCGTCATGTATTCGGCTTTGCCACCGGGGACCGTACCAGAGCCGATTATCGGCTGCGTGGTCAACTTGGAGGATCAGGATTTGGTGGGGGAAGGAACTTCGACTCGAAGGGAGAAATTACGTTGCCGCCGCTACCGCCAGAGGACAGGCGGATAGAACCATTAACCTTGTAAAATACGCGCCTACGCCTAACGAAGATCACCTGCTTCACTGTGTGAATTCCCTGTACTAACCGATTCCATATCGTTCGCGATAATTCTGCATGGCGCGCAGATTGTGTCCCAGGTCTTCGCTGTCTCGCAGATAATTCATGATGTCGTCAAGATTGACAATACTGATGACCTGAATGCCATACGCATGATGAACTTCTTGCGTCGCCGAAAGTGCCCCATTCCCTCGTTCCATCCGGTCAAGCGCAATACCGACCCCGCAAGGTGTAGCACCCGAAGCATGAATATGGTTAACCGATTCCCGCACTGATGTACCAGCGGAAATGACATCGTCAACGATCAGCACTCTCCCCGCAAGCGGAGCGCCCACGAGGTTTCCTCCTTCACCATGATCCTTCACTTCCTTGCGATTGAAACAGAAAGGGAAGTTATGGCCGCTCTCGGCCAGGGCAATAGCGATAGCGCTCACCAATGGGATGCCTTTATAGGCGGGGCCAAAAAGCATATCAAATGGAAGCTCGGCAGCCTGGATAGCTTTGGCGTAAAATTGTCCGAGCTTTCTGAGAGAGTCGCCATCATTGAATAGCCCTGCATTGAAAAAGTAAGGCGACATCCGCCCTGCCTTGGTCTTGAATTCGCCAAAACACAGCACATGGCGGCTGATGGCGAACTTTATGAACTCCTTCCGGAAATCGGACATCTATATATATGACAAACGGAAAAATTGTTTATGCGAATTATAACGCTTAACGTGAATGGCGTGCGTTCCGCCGCGAGCAAGGGTTTTTTCCGATGGCTTTCGATACAAAACGCAGAGATTGTTTGTGTACAGGAGCTGAAAGCTCAGGTCTGCGATATTGCCGGTGAAATATCATCACCGGGGGGCTATCATGGCTACTTCCACTGTGCTCAGAAGAAGGGCTACAGCGGGGTAGGAATTTATAGCAGGCATAAGCCCGACAATGTAATCGAAGGCATCGGCAATTCAGAGATTGATGTCGAGGGGCGTTATCTGTGTATGAACTTCGGCCGTTTAAGCGTGGTATCGATCTACCTGCCTTCCGGCTCCAGCGGCGAACATCGCCAGGCCGCCAAATTCCATTTCATGGAACAATTTTTTCCCTTCCTCAAAAAACTCGCGGATTGCGGCAGGGACATTGTTTTATGCGGTGACTGGAATATCGCCCACAAGGAGATCGATCTGAAAAACTGGCGCTCCAACCAAAAAAATTCCGGTTTTCTGCCCGAAGAACGGGTATGGCTTACCCGCGTGTTCGATGAGCTTGGATTTGTTGATGTGTTCAGACGGATCAACCAAGAGCCTGAGCAATATACGTGGTGGTCCAATCGGGGGCAGGCCTGGGCCAAAAATGTGGGCTGGCGCATAGATTATCAGATTGCTACGCCGGAAATTGCCGGCAAAGCAACCGGCGTCTCGGTATACAAGACGGATCGCTTCTCTGATCACTCACCGCTCATTATCGACTACGACTATACCTTATGAGTCCGAGCCGGTGGTGGTTGATTTCGTGTCCTTCGCACTACGCGAACCGCCATATTGGCGCTCGAACAGCCACTTCAGAATAAATGTCATCCGCCCTGTCCGGCTGGCTCCATGCTTTTCGCATTTACACGCATCCAAGGGTTCTGGGAATGCTGTCGCTGGGCTTCTCCGCGGGGTTGCCGCTGCTGCTGGTGCTGGGCACACTTTCGTTCTGGTTACGAGAAGCAGGAATCGATCGTGCCACTATCGGCCACTTGAGCTGGATCGGGCTTGCTTATGGTTTCAAATGGATGTGGTCGCCGCTGGTGGATCGTCTGCCCCTGCCGCTACTGACGCCATTGCTGGGCCGCCGGCGTGCCTGGCTGCTGCTGTCGCAAATCCTCATTGCAGTCGCCCTGGTTGGCATGGCGAACAACGATCCGCTTGAGAATCTTACCTATACGGTTTTTTTTGCGTTGACTGTCGCATTTGCCTCGGCTACTCAGGATATCGCGCTCGACGCTTATCGAATCGAAGCCGTAGCACCAAGACTCCAGGGAGCCATGGCTGCCACTTATCAGGCGGGCTATCGCATGGCGATGATCCTGGCCTCCGCGGGAGCCTTATGGATTGCTGCCGCGGTTGATCCGTCGGAGGCTACCTATGACTATGCGCCATGGCGCATTGCCTATTTGACGATGGCCGCATGCATGGCGGTTGGCATCGTTACCACCCTCATCATTCGCGAGCCCGAGGTTCCCCTCGCAGATCTGATCTCGGAGAATGAGACCCGTGCCAGGACAGCCATTGCACACTGGCATCTGAATGAGAAGCTCGAGCAAATAGCGGCCTGGCTGTACGGTGCCATGATAGCCCCCTTTAGAGATTTTATTGTGCGTCATGGAGGGCATGCTTTGCTGATCCTGGCTTTGATTGCGCTTTATCGCATTTCGGATGTTGTAATGGGCGTGATGAGTAACCCCTTTTACGTGGACATGGGTTACACCAAGGACGAGGTGGCAACAGTCTCAAAAGTTTACGGCGTCATCATGACGATTGCCGGCGCAGCCATAGGCGGAGTACTCACCGCAAAACTCGGCATCATGCGAACGCTATTTCTGGGAGCAGTTCTCTCCGCCGCGACCAACCTGCTATTCGTCTGGCTGGCAGGACGCGGTCATGACCTAATGGGGTTGGTATTCACCATTTCTGCCGATAATCTGTCAGCCGGCATCGCCTCTTCCGCGTTCATTGCCTACCTTTCCGGGCTGACCAACTCGGCTTATTCCGCCACTCAGTACGCACTGTTCAGTTCGGTGATGCTGCTGCTGCCCAAATTCATCGCCGGGTTCAGCGGCGAATTCGTCGATGCTTACGGCTATGCGAGCTTTTTTACCGGTACTGCATTACTCGGCCTGCCGGTACTGATTTTAGTATGGCTGGCTGGACGGGCGAAATTTGAAAAGGTGGATTTTCCTCCACCTCATAAGTAACGCGCTGCGTCACTTCTGTTGTTCGAATCGATAAAAGGCAAGCATACCCAGCAGGTTGGGCATAAAAGTGATTGGATGATCTCTATTCATTACCCTGCGTTCGAGAATGCGTGCGCCGTGCTGATGGCAGAACTCTTCAAAGTCGCCCAGCGTACAGTTGTGGATATTAGGAGTGTCGAACCACTGGTAAGGCAGGGTTTCTGAAATGGGCATATGGCCGGCCATAACCTGTAAGCGATTTTTCCAGTAACCAAAATTAGGGAATGACACAATACCTTCGCTACTTACCCGCAGCATCTCCTTGATGATTCTCTCGGTGTTTTTTACGGCCTGCAGGGTTTGTGATAGAACCACGTAATCGAACGATGCCGATTCAAAACTTTGGAGTCCGGATTCCAAGTCGCTCTGAATCACGTTTACGCCGTTATTGAAACACGCCAGAACGTTGACGTCGTCAATTTCTACGCCATAGCCGCGGGTATTCCTGGCGTCGCGCAAGAAACACAATAGTGAGCCATCGCCGCAGCCAAGATCGAGCACCTTGGCGCCTGGCTTCACCCATGCGGCAATGACGGCAAAATCGGGCCGGGAAACGTTTGATGAGGTAGTCATATCAATATGTCACAACGTACGGCTCGTTATCTGTTGGAGTAATGATTGATACAGCGCCAGTTGGTCACGATGATAGCCATCGGTGACAAATAACTTGCAAGAGCAACGTACAAGAGCAAATTACATGAGTCACTGCCACAGCCTGTTTGCCCCGCCGAGAAAGCGTCAATAGCGCAGGCAGCCGATATCCTCATATACCAATATTGTCCATGTAGGCCCGCACCAGCTTATGATAATGGCGATCTTCCATCAGGAAGGAATCATGCCCATGGCTGGAAGTGATTTCCGCATAGCTGACGTTCAGCTCGTTGTCCAGCAGTGCTTTGACAATGGCACGCGAGCGCTCAGGCGAAAAGCGCCAGTCCGTAGTAAAGGACAGCACCAGGTAATTCGCCTTGGCGGCCCGGAACGCGGCGCTTAAATCATTGCTGTGCTGGAATGCGGGATCAAAATAATCCAGCGCCTTGGTCATCAGCAGATAGGTATTGGCGTCGAATTGGTCGGCAAATTTATCCCCCTGATAGCGCAAATATGATTCGATTTCGAACTCGACATCGAAACCGAATGCGAGCGCACCGTTACGCAACTCCCGTCCAAACTTTGCGGCCATCGCGTCATCCGACAAGTAGGTGATGTGCCCAAGCATGCGGGCAAGGCGTAAACCTCGCCGAGGTACCATTCCATGCGAATAGTAATCTCCACCGTAAAAATCCGGGTCGGTAATGATGGCTTGGCGTGCAACGTCGTTGAATGCGATATTCTGCGCGGTTAACTTGGCGGCCGCGGCGATCACCAGCGCATGCCGTACCCTTTCGGGAAAATCGAGCGTCCATTGCAGAGCCTGCATGCCGCCCAGACTGCCGCCAGCCACTGCGGCAAACTGGTCAATGCCTAGGTGGTCCGCCAGCCGTACTTGCGTTTTGACCCAATCTTCCACGGTCACGACTGGGAAGCCCGCACCATAGTATTTACCCGTCCTGGGATTCATGCTGGCAGGCCCGGTAGAACCATGGCAGCCACCAAGATTATTTACGCCGACTACAAAAAACTTTTTGGTATCGATGGACTTGCCGGGGCCGATCATATTGTTCCACCAGCCTCCGCTCTTTGGGTTGTCGTCGTAATACCCCGCGAGATGATGGTTCCCGGACAGCGCATGGCATATCAGTACGCCATTGGATCTGGCCGCGTTGAGTTCGCCATATGTTTCATAGACCAGTTCGTAACTGTCGAGCACCGCTCCACTTTTTAAATGTAGAGGCACATCGAAGCGCGCAACCTGCGGTGTAATGATGCCAAGGGAACCGGAGTCTTGCATCAGGTAACAGCGTTCAGGAATAACTTACAGTCGAACGGGCTGCCACTATGAAGCCCGCCCGTGCGGAAGCGCCCGGCAGAATAAATACCGATTTTGATTCCCTGCATATGGGAAAACGCCTATGGTAGTGACAAGGTTAGCAGAATTACTGTCGCGATCCGTAACCAGTGATTATATTCAAATACGCATCTAAAAATCCAACCTGAACGGTTGCCTGGTTTGCATCTGTTCGTCGCGCATTATTCGACTGAAGAAAATATAATCGGTTTGACAAATCAGCTATTGAGCTTGGTCAATAAGGCGTGGATCTTGTCCGGATCATCGGATTTGAGAATTTTCCGCGTGAACGGCATGATGTCAGGCAGACTGCTCCTCAAAACTTCTCGCTTTACAGTCAGCAGTTGTGCTGGGTGCATGGAAAACAGACGCAGCCCAAAACCCAATAGCAATCGAGTAAATATTATATCGCCGGCAATTTCGCCGCAAACCGCGACAGGTATACCGGTTCGATTGGCGCTGCGGATAATGTGCGCCACTAGCCGCAACACTGCCGGATGCAATGAATCGTAGAGGTGTGCAACAGAATCATCGGCACGGTCTATCGCGAGCGTGTACTGAATCAGATCATTCGTACCGATCGACAGGAAATCCAGCTTGCGCATGAAAACATCGAGGGATAGCGCCGCAGCCGGAATTTCAACCATACCGCCTATCTGTATGCTTTCATCGAAGGAAATTTTTTCCTGGCGCAAGCTCTGCTTGGCGTTTTCAATCAAATGTAATGTCTGAGTGATCTCGGCAACACTGGAGAGCATTGGTACCAGGATTCGAATTTGACCATAACGTGAGGCCCGAAGGATGGCGCGCAATTGCGTATTGAACATTTGTGGTTCAGCCAGACTCAGGCGGATGGCGCGTAGCCCCAACGCCGGGTTGGCGGCCACCCGCTTTGCGCTGTCGAGGTTTTTGTCCGCTCCCAGGTCAAACGTACGTATGGTGACGGGCAGACCCCGCATTTTTCGTGCCACGGTGCGATAAGCTTCGAATTGTTCATCCTCATCAGGCAGGGTACTGCGATTAAGAAACAGAAACTCACTGCGAAACAGACCTATACCTGTAGCGCCATTTTCCTTCACCTGTTCGACGTCCGACGGCAGCTCAATATTTGCGTATAGTTCCACCATCGTCCCATCGAGCGTCGCGGCAACGGTCGTCTTGATGCGTTTGAGCTTTTGCTTTTCCAGTTCAAGCTGACTCTGACGCAACCGGTATTCCGCCAGCACGTGCTCATCAGGATCGACAATTACCACGCCCTGTGTGCCATCTACAATCAGGACGTCATTGTCGCGGATCAACCGGCGCGCATGATGTAGCGCTACGATAGAGGGAATGTTGAGGCTGCGCGCCACGATAGCGGTGTGTGAAGTCAAGCCGCCCAGATCAGTCAGAAACGCGGTAAAGGAATGCTGCCGGTACTGGATCACGTCGGCGGGACTTAAATCATGGGCGACAAGGACGCTGTCGCCATCCCGCTTGAGTATCGGCGGAATATATCCGGGATGACCCAGCAATACTTTCAGCACGCGCTCCACCACTTGAATCACATCAGTTTTGCGCTCTCGAAGATAGACGTCTTCGATTTCCTCAAATTGCGCCATCAGTACATCCATCTGCTGGGTAATAGCCCATTCGGCGTTGCACTGATTTTGCGCAATATAGGCCTTGGCCGCGGTGGAAAGCGTGGGATCGTCCAGAATCATCCGGTGTAAATCCAGAAATGCACCGTATTCCGCGGCTGCAGGGCCGCTGACAACGGATGCATGCAGCGCCTCAAGCTCCTCTCGCACCGCCGTAAACGCGGTATCCAGCCGGGATATCTCATTGCTGACCTGGCCCGGGGGTACGATGTGATGGGCCACCTCCAGCGCGGCGTGCGAAGCAAGATGAGCATGTCCTATGGCGATGCCACTGGAAACGCCCACACCGTGCAGTACGAAGCTCACTCGCTTTCTCCGAAACGCTCGTCGATCAGGTTTACCAGCGCTTGCATTGCTTCGATTTCATCCACGCCAGTTGTTTCGATGCCCAAGATGACGCCTTGACTGGCGGCAAGCATCATGACGCCCATAATGCTCTTCGCATTGACCTTGCGACCGTTACGGGATATCCATACTTCGCTGCGAAATTGTCCTGCCAACTGGGTAAGCTTTGCGGAAGCCCGCGCATGCAATCCCAATTTGTTCAGGATCTTGATCTCTCTCTGTTGCATGATGTTATGGTGAGAAAAGACGAATAACGCCATCTCTACCACCCATCAATGCCTTCTCCGCTGCGACCGCAAGCGACTCGGTGCGGTAAGTGAGCGCTCGCACCAGCATGGGCAGATTGACGCCCGCGAGACATTCCACTCTGCCGGGACTGATCAAGCGACTGGCTATATTGCATGGCGTTGCACCGCATATATCGCACAGTATCAGCACTCCATCCCCCTGATCGAGCTGTTTGATCAATCCCAGCGCTTTGCCAACGGCTTTATCGGGGTCATCTTGAGTGGTGATGCTCAATCCTGTCAGATGTCGCGAGTTGTCGCCCATGACATGGTTGGCGCAATGGATCAGGCTGTCACCCAGATTGCCGTGAGAAACAATTAAAATCCCGATCATGTTTTTTAAATTATTTACGCTGGTTGATATTAATTTTCAGGAACATGTGTTTTCAAGCGCATCCATCATCATTCCAGCTACATTGAAGCCGGTCTGATCCGAGATTTCTCGCATGCAGGTGGGACTGGTGACATTGATCTCGGTGAGATAGTCGCCAATAACGTCCAAACCCACCAGCATTAAGCCATTATCATAGAGTGCGGGCCCGAGTGCTTCGGCGATTTCACGGTCGCGTCTGGTTAGCGGCCTCGCAACGCCCGTACCCCCCGCGGTAAGATTACCACGCGATTCTCCCGGCCTGGGAATGCGTGCGAGCGAGTATGGCACAGCGCTGCCTGCTATCAGCAGAATGCGCTTATCCCCTTCGGAAATCTCGGGAATATATCGCTGAGCCATTACCGTACGGGTACCGTAATGTGTAAGAGTCTCGATGATGACACCTATATTGTGATCATCACGGTGAACGCGAAAAATACTTGCTCCGCCCATGCCATCCAAAGGTTTGAGCACGATATCGTGGTATTCGGCAAGAAATTCCCGGATTAAATGTTCCTGCCTTGTCACCAGCGTAGGTGGGGTATATTGAGCAAACTTCGCTATCGCAAGCTTCTCGTTATGGTCCCGCACAGCGCGCGGACTATTGATAACAGGGGCGCCATGGCTTTCCGCCAACTCCAGCAAATAAGTACTATAGATATATTCCATGTCGAACGGCGGATCCTTGCGCATCATCACCGCATCGAATTCCCGCAATGATACTTCCTCCGGCTCACCTGCACGATACCAGCGATGCGCTTCCCCTTCCTCACCGGTTAACTCCAACGCACGCGCAAACCCGGTGGTCTCGCTTCTCCTCCATACCAGGTCCCCCTGTTGTAAGGAGAATAGTTGATGACCGCGAAAAGCCGCTTCGCGCATCATGGCAAAGCTTGAGTCTTTAGATGTCTTAATTGAATCGAGTTGATCGAGAATAAAGGCAAGTTTCATTAAGAAATCTCTGAATAAGTCCCACGCGGGTGCGACAACGGCTTTCCGGGATGAGACGCGTAAGGCGACGAAGCGAATGGCGCGACTTCGCAGGGCGAAGCAGTGCCATCCGAAGGAAGGTGCGACCTCAAGTACACTGGCCGGCATAAGAGACTTGACAAATACGATCGCGGGCTCAACTGCGACCTCTGCGTCGTGTGCGCCTTGTGATCGTTCCCATTTTACCAGCCATGCCGCTCCGCGAGGGCTTGTCCAGAGATTCCTTAAACCGTAGAGCCAGTGCGTTCACCAGTCTTTTCCAGCTCTTGCGCCGCCGCAAGCAGCGCCAGGCGCGCTATTACCCCATACGCATAAAACCGGTTGGCGCTGCAGCCCGGTCGCGCTTCACGGTCCGGCAACAGACAGGTATCTTCAAAGGCCAGCGGCACAAACTGCATACCCGGAGCATTCAGATTTTCATCGATGCCCCGTCCCGTATGCACACGGTAGAAGCCGCCTACGACATAATGGTCGATCATGTAAATCACCGGTTCCGCCACTGCTTCATTGATACTTTCAAACGTATAAACCCCTTCCTGCACCATGACTTCCGTGACCTGCAAACCTTCCTTCACCACCGCCATCTTGTTGCGCTGCCTGCGGTTAAGGGCTCGAACTTCCGAGCCGTCCTTCACCGTCATGATGCCCATCCCATAAGTACCGGCATCGGCTTTGACAATGACGAACGGATCTTCCCTGACCCCGTATTCAGCATATTTTTCCCGAATGTCATGCAGGATTTCGTCTACGGTGCTTGCGACGCAGTCTTCCCCTTTCTTCTCGCGAAAATTAATTTTCCCGCAGGACGCGAAATATGGATTGATGAGCCACGGGTCGATGCCAATCAGGCCGGCAAATTGTAGCGCGACGTTATCGTAAGCCGCGAAATGCTGAGATTTGCGCCGCGTCGCCCATCCTGCACGAAGAGGCGGAATGATAATCTGCTCAAGATTTTGCAGGATCGGAGGAACACCTGTGGAGAGGTCATTATTCAGGAGCACGGCGCAAGGGTCGAAGTCTTCTGTAACCAACCGATTACCCTTGCGCTGAACTGGCTCGAGGATGAGCTTGACGCCGTCCGGAAGATCAATTGTGGTCGGGGTCGTGATTTCTGGCAGCAGGGTGCCAATGCGAATATTCAGGCCCGCGTGCCGCATGATGGCCTGCAACGTAGCGAGGTTTTGCAGGTAAAAAATGTTGCGTGTATGGCTTTCGGGGATCAGTAGTACGTTGCGCGCGTCGGCGCATATTTTCTCAACGGCCGCCATCATTGCCTGCACGCATAATGGCATGAATTCGGGATTGAGATTATTGAACCCCCCGGGGAACAAATTAGTATCTACCGGCGCGAGCTTGAAGCCGCTGTTGCGTAAATCCACAGAGCAGTAGAAAGGCACAGTATGCGTTTGCCATTGATTTCGCAACCAATGCTCGATAGAGGGCATGGCATTGATGATGCATCGCTCCAGATCGATGATCGGTCCGCTGCGGGCAGCAGCAAGATGGGGTACTGGCATAGAATACTGATCGTATTTATTTAATGTAACAGCATCATTGTAGCATTATGCGTTGCTCACCCCGACATCGGAAGTGCCGTACGAAATAGTGTATGCGGTTACGGAAGCTATCGATAACCGCCGGACATCCCAGCGGTGGATTTGTTCAGATACACCCTAACGACTCAGGTCGCCCCAGGTAGACGGCTCGGGGTGAAAAGAGCTTTGATACTTTTGCGGAAGTTCGTTTATTGCCGCAGCGGCCTGATTGCGATCGGGATAGATGCCGTATGTGACCCTGAATTTCGCTTTTTCTCCGTCGTTTACCGTATGCACATAAAGATCGGATAAATCGACCAGTTTCTGAGCTCGAACCAAAAATCTTTCCATGCGGTCGGGCTGAACGTTATCTGTTGAAAACAGCTGAATCGTATATTGATTTTTATCCACTGTCGCCATGCTCTTCGTCGTTGCCTCGACCCGCTGCTCGAGCAGTGCATAGCCTTCCAGCTTGACTCCGCCAATATAAGACTTGCCAGACCGCTGTTGCATGGCCGCAGTGGCCGGCTGATCCTGCGTGTTTCTCGTTGCCGCAGCAGTTTCGGGAGATGCATGGGGTGAGGATCCAGCCGTTGAAGCTGGGGAAGGAGTGTTCCCGGGCATCGATGCGGCGGTGGGTGGATAAGCCGGCACAGGCGCAGGTACGGGCGCGGGGACGAGTGCCGGTATAGGCGCCGGGGCAGGCGCCATGATGGGAACTTGCGCCGATGGGGCTGCTTCAGACGGCGCTGAAGCGACGACAGAGGAAACCTCCGCAGAAGGAGAGCGAAGGGCAAACCAACCCAGCAGGCCCAGCACTGTCACGGTAATCACAGCGCTCGCGCCGACTGCGCGATGGTTCAGATCGAACCAATCAGACCAGTTCCGCCAGTTGAAACTGTACTGGATTCCGCTATCCTTGATGGCCGCCTTAACGTGGTCCGCAGTTACATCAGGTGAACCCGTGGAAGAGGCTGTCTCGAGCGACCTGTCAGCGAGAATGTTAAGTGAATGGATAAGGCCGCCAGAGGCCATGCTGATCAACTTTATCGCTGGCGGAGTAAACACGACTGGCCCGCGATGGCCGGCTGCGCGCATGCGCGATATCAGATACTCCTCCACCGCTTTGCGATTGAACGGCTTCAACTCAAAATGATGAGTAACGCAACCCTTAAGCTTGCGCATCTGTGGCAAGGTCAGAGTGTGCCCAAGCTCGTTCTGTCCAAGCAAGACAATTTGCAGCAGCTTGTGGTGGGGCGACTCGACCTCATAAAGGGCTCTCAACTCGTCCAGTATCTCGGCTGATAACTCTTGCGTCTCATCGATCAGCAATACTATCCGTTTGCCTGCGGCATATTTTTCGTTCAGCAAACATTGTAGTTCTGCCGCCAAGGCGTCGCGAGGTGCACAGGTACAGTTTTCTTCGACGCCTTTCCCTGCCAGTCCGGCCAGGTCAGACTTTAGCTGACGGCTTATCAAGTTGAGGAATTCTTCCAGCGTTGAAACTGGCTGGGTGAGGTAAATCGTTTGCATCTGCGCAGGCAACCGCTTCATCAACGAGTGACACAATGTTGTTTTGCCGCTGCCACATTCTCCAGTTACCGTGATAATCCCCTCCGCACCCTCACCATGCGTAAGCACATAAATAAGTGCGTCCAGCATCAAGCCCCGGTTAGCTCCTCCGTAAAAAAAATCATTACCCATCGGATCCTGATGGGGGAACGGCTGTTCAGATAACCCGAAGTGGCTCAGATACATATTGCTTAATATTTTTACGAAACGCTGAAGGGGGCAGGCTATAAAGGACCCTATCTCCAAGGGGTCTGAATAAATGATGTGTCAAGCTTCTGCAAGGCTCGACCTGGATGGATGGAATAAGATACCACCATAATTCCGAATCCGGCCGCCGATCGCTTGGGATTGCATGGTAAGCAATGATGTTATTGAAGAAAACACAATTTTACCTTTCAAACTTTTCGTGGCCTACTGTACGTCCAATACTGGAACCGGAATATCGGGAATTCCTTGGCAAATATCCTTTTTTTTAAAAACGGAGACAGGAGCAGCCGCCGCGGCGGCCATGGAACATAGTTATACCTTGTATTGAACCGGTTTGCTGGAGTATAGTTCGAGTTCTGCCATTTATAGTTCAAGCGGAAGAGCGCGTCGATTTCGTCGTCGCGGCCGAAGGCGCAACCCCCCGGAATCGCTTAGGCGTAGATCAAGTTGATTGATCGGTTAAAACCGCTTGCAACAGGCAATCTGGAGAGTGCCGGCGCGCCCGTATCGGGTCTTCGGCCACCGAAGGGGCAATACGGACGATATTCCGTAATCTCTCAGGTAAAAAGGACAGAGGGGTGAGGTCACTAACGTGACTTCACCCCTTTTTTTGAGGTAGCGATCTGTGAAAACAACCTCTCTTAATCAGACCCACCACGACATGAACGCCAAGATGGTCGACTTTGGCGGCTGGGATATGCCTCTGCATTACGGTTCTCAGCTTGACGAGCATCATAAGGTGCGCCGTGATGCGGGCATGTTTGACGTGTCGCATATGTTGGCCGTAGATATAAAAGGCGATGGCGCGCGCGATTTCTTGCGGCGGCTGGTTGCCAACAATGTGGACAAACTTCTGCAGTCGGGTAAAGCACTCTATTCCTGCATGCTTAATCCCCGGGGCGGCGTAATAGATGATCTCATCATTTATTATCTTTCGGAATCGCACTTCCGCATGGTCGTCAATGCTGGTACCGCTGATAAGGACATGGCGTGGATGCTGGCAAAACGCGATGAGCTCGCTCCAGGATTGGAAATTATTCCGCGCCGCGATCTGGCAATGATTGCGGTACAAGGACCTAACGCCCGCGCCAGGGTTTGGGAAGTCATTGCGGGGTCTCAGGCTGTAACCGAGGGGCTGAAGCTGTTCCAGGCCGTACTGTTCGACCAATACTTTATCGCGCGGACCGGCTATACCGGTGAGGACGGCTTTGAAATCATGCTGCCCTCGAGCGATGCCGTAGAGTTCTGGAATGCGCTCTTGGCCGCTGGTGTTGCGCCCGCGGGGCTGGGGGCGCGTGATACGTTACGGCTTGAGGCCGGTATGAATCTTTATGGCCAGGACATGGATGAAACCACTAGCCCGCTGGAATCCGGGCTGGGCTGGACGGTTGATCTGAAAACCGATCGTGAGTTTATCGGCAAGCAGGCGCTTCTTGCGGCACCCGCAAGGCAACAGCTCATAGGTTTGGTCTTGCTGGATCGAGGCGTGCTGCGCAGTCATCAGAAAATTGCCATTCCGGGCGATACGAGCGACGGCGAAATCACCAGCGGAGGCTTTTCTCCGACGCTCAATCAGTCCATCGCGCTCGCGCGTGTGCCGTTGTCAATCAATGCTGGCGATGAAGTTCAGGTAATCGTACGGGACAAGCCGCTGCGAGCAAAAGCGGTGAAATATCCATTCGTCAGAAACGGCAAAATTTTGGTTTGATTTGGACAGCAGAATAATGTCATTCAATTCCGGAGCAAAAACATGAGTATTCCAAGCGATTTAAGATATACCAAATCCCACGAGTGGGTAAGGCTGGAAAACGACGGCACCGCGATGATCGGTATAACCCAGCATGCCCAAGAGCTGCTGGGAGATATGGTATTCGTGGAAACCCCGGCTATAGGACGCAAACTCAAACAGGGGGAAGAATGTGCTGTCGTCGAGTCCGTCAAAGCGGCGGCTGACGTATACTCGCCCATCGCAGGGGAAGTCACTGCGGTTAACCCCGATCTCGAACTGGCCCCTGAGAAAATCAACCAGGACGCCTACGCTGCATGGCTTTTCAAACTAAAACCGGTCAATGCCGCCGATCTGAATCATCTTATGGATGCCGCAGGCTACCAGAAAATGTTGGAAAGCGAGGATCACTGAGTCAACTGGAATAAATAAGGCCCGATGGTATTTCAAGTCTTATTTCTTCCTGCCGTTCAGTATTCGTATTTGTAGAAACCACGGAACAAACCATGCCGTTCATTCCCCATACTGAAGAAGATGTACAGGCGATGCTTGCGAGCATCGGCGCCAATTCTATTGATGATCTGTTCGATGAAATTCCGCCCGCGCTGAAAAGCGCCGGCTTGAAGGGGGTACCGCCCGGCTTAAATGAAATGGAAGTCTCAAGGCTGATGCTGGAGCGGGCCGAGACGGACGGACGCTATCTCAATTTCATCGGGGCGGGTGCCTATGAGCACCACATCCCTGCAGCAGTGTGGCAGATCACTACGCGCGGCGAGTTTTATTCCTCTTATACGCCCTATCAGGCGGAAGCAAGCCAGGGGACGCTGCAACTGTTATATGAATATCAAACCATCATGGCCTCGCTGACCGGAATGGACGTATCCAATGCGAGCATGTACGACGGCGCGTCTGCTCTGGCTGAGGCGGCATTAATGGCCGTGCGCTCGCATAAGTCCTCCCGGCGTATATTAATGCCTGCAACGGTCCATCCTGTATATCGTAGCGTCGTGCGCGCCATTGTTCGGAATCAGGGTATTGAGGTGGTTGAACTCCCCTACTGCCCAAAGTCTGGCCGGACGTTAATGGAAAGCCTGGATGAGTTCGGCAACGAGGAATTCGCTGCACTGGTCATTCCGCAGCCCAACTTTTTTGGGGTACTCGAAGAGGTTGACAGCCTTACCGATTGGGCTCACGGTAAAAACGCACTGGCTATCGGTGTGGTCAATCCCATGGCACTTGCACTCCTCACCCCGCCTGGCGAATGGGGAGAAACGGGCGCGGATGTGGCCGTAGGTGAAGGTCAGCCTTTAGGAATCCCGCTTTCGAGCGGCGGCCCCTATTTCGGCTTCATGGCTTGCAAGCAGGCGCTGGTACGTCAAATGCCGGGGCGTATTATTGGCCGTACGACGGACCAGGATGGCAAATCCGGCTTTGTACTTACGCTTCAGGCGCGCGAACAGCATATCCGCCGCTCCAAGGCGACCTCCAATATCTGCACGAACCAAGGACTGATGGTCACAGCGGCTACCATTTACTTGTCCCTGATGGGCCCGGAGGGCCTGCGTCGGACCGCCGTGCAATCCCATGCAAATACACTGGCATTGTTGGACAAGCTAGAAAGCTTGAAGGGAGTGAGGAGAATTTTTGATGGACCGCTGTTCCACGAAGCAGCGATTTCTCTTCCGATGCCGGTCAAAGATGTGTTGGACAAGCTTAAATCCCGGCGAATTCTCGGTGGGCTGAACCTGGAAGAATATTATCCTGAACTTGGCAGCGCAATGCTGATATGCGCCACCGAAACCAAGACTTCGGCGGATTTGGCGAGCTATGCCGAGCATTTAGGCCAGACGCTCGATCAGCTTTAATTGTTTGATTGATTTTAGTTACTTCGACTACACCCTCAACTTAAGGAGAACGGCATGGTCACTCTCGCAGGCAACCCCATCAAAATCGAAGGAACGTTCCCGAAGGTAGGCGATACGGCGCCCGATTTTTCGCTTGTGAACAGGGATTTAAAAGACGTCACGCTGGCCGATTTTACGGGCAAGAAGAAAGTACTCAACATCGTCCCCAGCCTCGACACACCCGTCTGCGCCCTCTCCACCCGAAAGTTCAATGAGAAAGCGAGCAATATGGAGAATACCGCAGTATTGATAATCGCTGCGGATCTGCCTTTCGCAATGAGCCGCTTCTGCGATATGGAAGGTCTGGATAAGGTGGTGCCGCTTTCAACCATGCGTGGGTCTGAATTCATGAAAAATTATGGCGTTGCCATCACTGATAGCCCGCTGGCAGGCATCACAGCTCGCGCCGTCGTAGTATTGGATGAAAATGATAAAGTAACGTACGCTGAGCTGGTGCCGGAGATCAAGGACGAGCCCAACTACGATGCAGCTTTGGCGGCTCTGGAACGAGCCCATGCTTGAGTTCGATGCGACGGATGTCATTGAAACGGGTATCGTTGAAATCGCAAGCTAAAGTGGTGCGCGTCGTCGCGTAGGCAATTTCCCCGCACAGGTCCCTGAAACCCTTCAATAAATACTGGCAAAGATTCGAATTTATCATGTTGATATTTGAACACTCCCGCCCCGGGCGGCGCAATCATTCCCAATTACCCCCGCAAGCTCCAGAAGTACGGGATATCCCGCCCAATCTGATACGAAAAAAACTGCCGCTTCTGCCGGAAGTATCCGAAATGGATGCGGTGCGCCATTACACGCGGCTGTCGCAAAAGAATTTTTCAATAGACACGCACTTCTATCCGCTGGGCTCATGCACGATGAAGTACAACCCGCGGGCATGCAATTCGCTCGCCATGCTGCCTCAATTTCTGGCTCGGCATCCCCGCGCACCGGAAAGCACAGGACAAGGCTTTCTTGCCTGTATGTATGAGTTGCAGGAGATATTGAAAGATGTAACCGGGATGGCGGGAGTCAGCCTTACGCCAATGGCCGGGGCGCAGGGTGAATTGGTGGGAATATCGATGATACGCGCGTACCATGAGTCGCGCGGCGATACCGCTCGGACCGAAATAATCGTTCCCGATGCGGCTCACGGAACCAACCCGGCCACAGCGGTTATGTGCGGCTATAAAGTCGTGGAAATAGCCACTGACAAAGAAGGTGATGTGGATATGGATGCGCTGAAAGCTGCGGTTGGACCGCAAACGGCGGGGTTGATGCTGACCAATCCCTCGACGCTCGGCGTGTTTGAAAAGAATGTAGCCGAAATGAGCAAAATCGTCCATCAGGCAGGCGGATTGTTATATTACGACGGGGCCAACCTGAACGCTATATTGGGCAAAGTGAAGCCTGGCGATATGGGGTTCGACGTCATTCACATCAATCTGCATAAGACATTTTCGACGCCTCATGGCGGAGGGGGTCCGGGCTCAGCACCGGTGGGTGTGGCGCAGCGCCTGCTGCCGTTCATGCCTGTACCGGTGGTGACGTTCGAAAACGGATCTTACAGCTGGCTGACGGAGAAGGACATACCGCAATCCATCGGCAGACTTTCAGCCCATATGGGAAACGCGGGCGTATTGCTCAGAGCATATGTCTATGTCCGCCTGCTGGGGGCGGAAGGCATGCACCGGGTAGCGGAGTTTGCTGCGCTTAACGCCAACTATTTGATGGCGGAACTCAGCAAAATGGGTTTTGAAATTGCGTATCCGACACGCCGCGCCAGTCATGAGTTTATTGTCACGCTGAAAGATCTGAAGGAAAAGACAGGGGTCACGGCCATGAATGTAGCCAAGCGGCTGCTTGACAAGGGGTACCATGCTCCCACCACCTATTTTCCACTCCTGGTGCCTGAATGTTTGCTGATCGAACCCGCTGAAACCGAATCCAAGGAAACGCTCGACGCATTTGCCGCGGCCATGAAGGAAATTCTGGACGAAGCTTATGCGCAGCCGGAAATGGTTAAAGGCGCACCTCATACGACACCGGTACGCAGGCTTGATGACGTGAAAGCCGCACGTGAACTGGATCTGGTCTGGAAACAGAAGCCAGCCTGACTTAATGGATACGGCGACCATGAATATACTCATCTGCGGCTCGATTGCATACGACACGATCATGGTGTTTAACGATCATTTCAAGAATCACATCCTGCCTGAAAAGATTCATATTCTAAACGTCGCGTTTCTGGTACCGGATATGCGCAGGGAGTTTGGCGGTTGCGCCGGCAATATCGCTTACAATTTGCAGATGATAGGTGGCCAACCGCTCATCATGGCTACCGTTGGCGATGACTACCAGCCATACGCCAACCGGCTGGACAAGCTCAACCTGGCACAAACTCATGTACGTCCGGTTCAGAATACGTTCACGGCGCAAGCTTTTATCACTACTGATCTAACCGATAATCAGATCACCGCCTTTCATCCTGGCGCAATGAACCATTCGCATGAAAACCACGTAGCCGATGCGAAAAACATAAGCCTTGGTATCATTGCTCCGGATGGACGCGATGGTATGGTGCAGCACGCGCACGAGTTCCGTGAAGCTGGTATTCCATTTATATTCGATCCAGGCCAGGGTTTACCCATGTTCGACGGTCAAGAACTGCTGGATTTTATCAATAAAGCGGATTATGTGGCTGTCAACGACTACGAAGGTCAGTTGCTGTGTGAACGTACGAAGCTTGCTCTGGAAGAGCTTGCCAAGCGCGTAAAGGCATTGGTTGTCACAAAAGGCTCGGAAGGGTCAATCATCTATGCTGATGGCCGGCAGATCAATATCCCCAGTGTTAAGGCTGATAAGCTGACTGATCCGACCGGCTGCGGCGATGCGTACCGGGCTGGGCTGCTCTTTGGAATCGCCAATGGCATGGATTGGCAGAGCACCGGACAGCTTGGTGCGTTGATGGGGTCGTTGAAGATCGCGCATCGGGGCGGCCAGAATCATGTTTTTACCCGAGATGAAATCGATCAGCGGTATTTCGACAACTTCGGCTGCCGCATTTTATAGGATATTTGAATAGATCCCCTCTGGCTTTTCTGTTTAGACCTCTTGCCACTTTGAATGTAATAATAGTGGCATGGAACACCCCACCACCAGTCGATTGACACGAACTCTTCGCATTGTACGTTTGGTGCTGCATGTCATTTCCGGCCTGATTCAATCCGCGATTTATCCGCATCTTGATCAGCCTGCACAAAGACGCATGGCACAGAACTGGTCAGCAGGCCTTCTGTCAATTTTATGCATCAGGCTGCGCTACCGCGGTGTTGTGCCCTCCTCCGAGACGGCTCGGGCGATGCTGGCGGCCAATCATGTCTCATGGCTGGATGTCTACTCCATCATTTCGGTTTGCCCCGCGCGTTTCGTAGCCAAGTCTGAAATTCGGGGGTGGCCGCTTTTGGGCTGGTTAAGCCGCAATGCCGGAACGCTTTTTATCGAGCGCTCCAAGCGTAGCGACACCGCGCGAATTAATCAGCATATTGCCGAGGCGTTGATGATCGGGGATCGGGTTGCGGTATTTCCGGAAGGTACTACCAGCGATGGCACCGAACTAAGGCACTTTCATGCATCGCTCTTACAACCAGCGGTATCGGTTGCAGCCATTCTGTATCCGGTCGCAATACGTTATACAGATGTAACAGGACAGATCAGCCGGGCAACGCCATACGTTAATATCTCGCTCATGGAATCGTTACGGCGGATATTAGGCCAGACATGGATTGACGTGGAACTGATCTTTGCTGAACCCATCAGCAGTGGTGGAAAAAACCGCCGGGAACTGGCACGACATGCTGAACAGGCTATTGCCCACGCTTTGTCGCTTCCGCTGCCGCACAAGGCACCTGAAAAACCTTCCGATCCTTCAAACGAACGGCAGTAAGGCACCCGCCCCACAAGCAACCCGTGTCCAGGGCTATCAGGTTAGGTTGAATTCGCAGGCCCAGCGCGGACCAATGTCCACAAATAATGGTCGCTTCCCGGCTGGCGCGGTTTGGTATCTCGAACCATGGCATGTACCCGGATGGCGTGTCCTTCACCAGTCCCTTATGGGTGAAATCCATTTTTCCATCGGGCGTACACACCCGCATGCGTGTCATTGCATTGATCACCACGCGCAAGCGCTCATAACCCTCAAGTCTTTCGTCCCAACGGTCTGGCTGATTGCCATACATATGCAAGCAAAGCTTACTGAAATGCTTGCTGCGCAGTGCATTTTCGACTGCTTCCGCCAGCGTCGAGGCTTTTTCCACCGACCAGGACGGCAACAAGCCCGCATGCACCATCACATAATTCCCATCCACATGCAACAGCTTCCGATGCCGCAACCAATCTAGCAACTCGCTCCTGTCAGGCGCAGCGAGTATATCCTCAAGCGTATCATTGCGATGCATTCTGGCGCAGCCTTCGGCAACCATGAGCAGGTGCAGATCATGGTTTCCCAACACCATTACAGCAGCTTTCCCCAGTTCTTTGACGAAACGAAGGGTCGAAAGAGAATCGGGACCGCGATTGACAATGTCACCCACGAGCCACAGTCTGTCCTTTGTACGATCAAAACAAATCAGCTCAAGGAGCTGCCTGAACTCGCTATAGCAGCCCTGCAAGTCGCCGATTGCGAAAGTGGCCATATTTTTAACCGGCGCTGTTTTTAGAAGTCACCTATTCGCGACACCTGCCAGCGCAAACCGTTTTCCGGTAGCGTCGCTTATCCACATTGCCAGTTTTTATAACGTCACTTTGATTGGCTCACCATATAATCCACGAGCGCTTTGACATCGGTATCAGAGAGGCTGGCATTCCCCCCCTTGGGCGGCATGGCATTCTTCCCCTTGAGAGCGCTGTTATAGAGCGATTCGGCCCCAGCCTTGATGCGCGGCGCCCACGCTGCCTTGTCTCCCAGCTTGGGTGCGCCCGCCGCGCCGGTGGCATGGCATGCGGCACAGCTGGACGTATAGATCGCCGTTATTTTATCGCCCTGGCCAGAGGCCGCCATTGAGGTGGCTGGCGCGGTCATCGCCTGGCCGGCCATTGGCGCCGATTTCACTTCAGCCTGGGGGGAATCCGTTGCGAGCACCAGTGAACCCACCGGCCTCAAGCGTTTCGCCACCGCCTGGTCCGAAAACGCGGGATTATCGCGATCTATCGGCGGATTGCCTGTGGCGAAATGCCCCAGAAGCATAATTATCAGTACTGGAAATACAAAAGCAGCGACAAGGACCGTAATCAACTGTTTCGGCGTTTTGATGGCCGATGAGTGCTCTTCATCTTCTGTGCCGCTCACAATAACCCCCCAAGAAAAAAATGGTTATTGTATAGATTCGTTCCAGTTGAGGCAAAAGAGTCAGCTCATTTCTGTTGGACGGAGGATATAAAAAAAGCTATGCTATGAGCCCTGTTTACCCGGCTAATGTAAACGTTGATGTAAACCGATGTAACGCAAACCCGGAAAACTGGCGCCCATAGCTCAGATGGATAGAGTACCGCCCTCCGAAGGCGGGGGTCACACGTTCGAATCGTGTTGGGCGCGCCAATTGTAAAATAAACTCAACTGCGGCATTTATTTCCAAGATTCCCAAGTATTTGCTGAGCCAAACCCTTCCATCCTAGACAGGGTCGGATCAGATCTCCACCCGCGCGCCCAGCTCCAGAACGCGGTTGGCGGGCAGTTTGAAATATTCAGCTGCATTGCTGGCATTTCGGGCCATGGTGGCAAATAAACGTTCCCTCCATTGTGCCATACCGGTGCCCGGACTCGGGACCACGATTTCGCGGCTAAGAAAATAAGATGTGTTGAGCGGCTCAAACACAAGCCCGTATGGCTTGCATAACTCGAGCGCATAAGGCAGGTTGGGTTGATCCTTGAAGCCGTACCGGACAGTGATCTGGTAGCAATTTTCAATCAATGGCGTTACCGATAGACGCTGGTCTACCGGGATCCGTGGAATTTCCCGATAATCCACGGTTAAAAATACGACGCGTTCATGCAAGACCTGATTATGAGCCAGATTATGCAACAACGCATGGGGCACGCCAGCGGGGTCAGCAGTCAGAAAGACGGAGGTGCCGGACACACGTGCGGGTGGATTCTTGATCAGGGACTCAAGAAAAGGGTGAAGCGGTATCGCCGCGGAGCGCAAATGCTCGAGCAGAAGTAGACGCCCACGATTCCAGGTAATCATGATGAAGAAAATGACTGTGCCAATTGCAAGCGGGAACCAGCCTCCCTCGGCAAGTTTCAGGGTGGTGGCGGCAAAAAAACTGGTATCGATCGCTAAAAAAAACCCAGTTGCGAGCAAGCATAGAAATAACGGGTAGTTCCACGCATAACGAATTACGAAGAAGGTGAGCAGGGTTTCAATCACCATCGTCGCGGTCACGGCAAATCCGTATGCGGACGCCAGGCTGGACGACGAGCCGAATCCCAACACTGCCATGACCACCACTGCCAGCAAGGTCCAGTTGACGAAGGGCATATAGATCTGGCCAATCTTCCGGTCGGATGTGTATTTGATTTGCATGCGCGGCAAAAGTCCCAGCTGAATAGCCTGTTTGGTCATGGAAAAAACACCGGCTATAACGGACTGCGATGCGATGACAGTAGCGACGGTCGCGAGGCCTACAGCTGGATATAGCGCCCAGGCAGGAAACAAGAGATAAAAAGGATTGGAAATTGCTGCCGGGTTAGAGAGAAGCAGAGCGCCCTGCCCGAGATAGTTCAATGTAAGCGCGGGCAGCACACAGGCATACCACGCCAATCGGATCGGTTTCGCACCAAAGTGTCCCATGTCCGCGTAGAGTGCTTCTCCGCCCGTGACGGCCAATACCACAGCGCCCAAGGCAACGAACGCCAGCCAGCCGTTGCTTACGCAAAAGCCAAGGGCATGGATAGGATTGAGGGCTGCCAATATCTGGGGTGCGGCAGTAATATTAATAATGCCGACAAACCCGAGTGTACTGAACCATATCAGCATGACGGGCCCGAATATGGCGCCTATTCCCCCTGTCCCCCGCTGCTGTAGCAGGAAAAGCGCAATCAGTACAATCAACGTGATAGGCACCACATAGGGCTTGAGCAGCGGCGTTGCGACTTCCAACCCTTCCACTGCACTCAATACGGAGATGGCCGGGGTAATAACGCCGTCACCGTAGAATAGTGCCGCGCCAAATGCACCGATGAGAAACAGGATATTGCGCAGTTGGGGGTGGCTTATAACCGAAGAGCTGGCGAGCGACAACAGCGCCATAATTCCCCCCTCGCCGTGATTATCGGCGCGCAGGATCAACGTGATGTACTTCACCGACACCACCATCATGAGCGCCCAGAAAATGAGTGAGATGATGCCGACCACGTTCCCCTCGTTGACTGTGAGCCCATGGACGGGATCAAAAATGGTCTTCATGACATATAACGGACTCGTGCCGATATCTCCGTAGACGACTCCCAGCGCTGCCAGGCTCACTAAGGCCAGAGGCTGGCCGGCGGGGTGGTCTAGTTCAATGTCTGGTCTATCCATGTCGCTCACTTTTGATGATATCGGAGAGTATTTTTCTTACGGATGACTATAAGCGATGTGTCCCTTTGTGAGTTACCGTACCGATGAGGACACTCTCGTCTCTTATGCTTAATGTGTTGTGCTATCGGGAAAATAGCTGATACTCGGACCAATCAGGAAAACCACCAGGAGGTAAACATGAAATGTGAAGATCCCCACGCCCACGACGAGCCTAAAGCTTCCAACGAGGAGGCGCCCACGCCCCCGTTAATGCGCGCCGCTACGCTCATCGGAGAAAATGTCTATAATCTTGAGGGAATCGAGCTCGGCGAGATAAAGGATATCATGCTCGATGCACATGCCGGGAGGATTGCTTATGCGGTCTTGTCTTTTGGCGGATTTCTTGGTATCGCCGACAAACTTTTCGCAGTTCCATGGAAAGCTCTGAAGCCGGATGCCGTACATAAACAATTCTTACTCGATGTGGACAAGAAACAACTTGAATCTGCCCCTGGGTTTGATAAGGATCACTGGCCGGACATGGCGGACCCAACGTGGCAAAATAAGGTGCACTCATACTATCGGATAAAACCCTTTAGGGAACCGGGAGACTCACCGGATATACCCTATGATGATACCCCTTATACCAACCCACCTGTCGAGAAGGAGACACAAGCAAGCAATCCTCATCCGGGACGGGGACGCTGAGCGATGAACCCCGGCCCTTTCCGGCATTGTCAATAAGGGCGGATGACCAAACGGTGGTGTGGTATACCGCTCGTGCCGGTTTTGCGAACTCTCGAATGCAGAATGACTCCCGTGAGTGTTTCTTTTCCCTATGATGTTTTGGGGTTGACAGCTCAGCCGGCCGGTTGGACTCTTGTCTGGCAAGCTCGTCTAGGCCATGTCGGGCGAAATCGCGGCATGTAAAAATATCTCCTCGACCCCGTTCTTTGTCTTATGGGTGAACCACCAAGCAGCGCCCTTCCGGATATCCCACCCGGAGATTTTATTAGACATAATCAACGCCGCTGTTTCTCCTAGCGTAGGCTGATGGCCTACCACGACTACAGTGCCTTTACCGTCGGGCCAATCCGCGGCAACCAGAATTGCTTTTGCAGAGACCCCGGGCCCTATTTCCTCAACGATTTCGAAGTCGTCAGCAAGTGCAGCGGCGGTTTGCTGGGTGCGCCTGGTAGGGCTCACCAGGATGAGCGTATTTTTGGGCAATCTTGGCTTGAGCCATTCCGCCATGGTCTTCGCTTGTTTTTGCCCTTTCTCAGTAAGTTTGCGCTCGCTATCGGGTGCGCCGTCCTCAGCTTCGGCGTGTCGCCATAGTATGAGTTCCATGATCTCCTCCTGCGTGAGTTGCTGGCCCCATGCATCTAAACTGTGTTTAGTATAGTAGATAATGATTAGCCGTGTTCCGCTGGCGCTGCATCGGCATGAGGGGCGCTTCTGCTGTGCTGTGGCGGATGGACTGATGAGCCTCGCCACCTTGATGAATATAAGGCTGAAGCAAGGAGTTGAGCTTAAAGTTCCATAACGAGGCTAAGAGATGGGGCAATTCAAGGCTTGAAATTCAGGTGTCAAATTCAGGTTTGAATTTCGGCTGTCAAATTCGGGTGTCAATTCAGGTTTGAGAAATTCGAAGTTTAAAAATTCGAAGGTGAATAACTTGCGGCCGGGAATTAATTATTGGTAAAACGGCGGGCTATCACCCGCCATTTCAGGGAATTACG
Source organism: Nitrosovibrio tenuis (assembly GCF_900109785.1). GTDB lineage: Bacteria > Pseudomonadota > Gammaproteobacteria > Burkholderiales > Nitrosomonadaceae > Nitrosospira > Nitrosospira tenuis_A. The sequence continues at coordinate 18,390 of NZ_FOBH01000017.1, read as the reverse complement.
ATTTCAATGCAGACATCGGAGCACCGAAGTTGATGTGGAAAGGTGCGCCGTTGATTACGAGTGCTGGGACGGACTTAACGCCAGCTGCTTCGGCAGCTGCTATCCGATCCGCATGCTCACCAAGATGCACCAGCTCAACCTCATAACGGTTGGGGTCCAACGCTTCAGCGATCTGGCGCTCGGCATCCACACATACAGGGCAGCCGGCATGGTAAAAGGTAGCAGGTGTTTTCATAGTCGATCTCTCCAATAAATTGATTGTCTGTAGGGGCTTCCCACGTTCGCATTAGCCAGGCAACCTCTGAATGGTTTCGTGGCTTCATGCGACGGGGTATTATAATAGCTACCCCATCCTTATGCTACCCTCTCACCCGTCCCCATGAAGGTTTTACGGTCGCGACCCGCGGAACGCGTGGTTATATATTATGGATTGGCATTGCCATATTTTATGCATCGTCAGGGCTTGTCGTTTCGTTCCTGAGAGACAGCGCGAATGTATAAAGTAGATTTCTGCTTTCGCCAGTTATATCAGCGGCCAGCTTTACCGCCTGCTTTAACGGTAAGGCGTCCATTAACAGCTTCAGTACATGTTGAGCTTCATCACCCAGTTCAGCCTCATTCCGTGTTTTGAAGCCCGTCAACATCAGTACGAATTCGCCCCGCTGGCGATTTGGGTCCTCTTCAAGCCACACCACGGCGTCCTTGAGCGGGCAGACATGAATGGTCTCGAACAACTTGGTCAATTCTCTGGCAATAGTAAGCTCGCGATGATCGCGCATTACCTCGACCAGATCCGTCACGCATTCCAGAATGCGGTGCGGCGCTTCATAAAATATCAGCGTGTATGGAAACAATTTCAGGTTTTGCAGTTCACGCCGCCTTGCGCCAGGATTGGCTGGAAGAAATCCATAAAATAGAAAGTGGGGCGTGATAATACCCGCTGCGGAGAGAGCGCATACCGCGGCGTTCGCGCCCGGTATGGGAATTACTTTATAGCCCATATTCCGGATGTGTTTAACCAGGAGTGCTCCCGGGTCGGATATTCCTGGGGTGCCTGCATCCGTAAGAAGCGCAACCGAATTTCCGTCCGCGAGAGAGCGCTCGATCCTTTTCACCGTAGAGGCTTCGTTATGCCGGTGCATGGATATCATCTTCTTCGTTATCGAATGATACTCAAGCAGGCGAGCGGTCACACGGGTATCCTCGGCTGCGATAAAGTCTACTGCCGCGAGAATGTCCAGCGCTCTGAAGCTGATATCACGCAAGTTTCCTATCGGTGTTCCGACGACGTATAAGCTGCCCGGTAGTGTTGATGTTCCTGCTTGCATTCGTGAAATTCGAGTAACGATCCAGGAAAACGGTATAGCCCGACATCGGCGCCAGGATTATCCGAGGTGATGCATAATGAAAGGATTTTAGTTGCATTGTAGAATATATCACTTACGCCTTCCGTCACGGTCTTCATTCGGGCGAATTGATCGATGGAACACATCGAATATGGATATCAATTGAAAGGTAGTGAAGCTGAGCGATATGTCGAAGGGTATCTTCAGGGTAAGGGCCTTGCTTTAATAGAGAGAAATTATCGCTGTCGCTTTGGCGAGATTGATCTCATCATGCAAGACCAGATGGTAGTGGTATTCGTTGAGGTACGCATGCGTTGCAGTCAGGTTTTTGGAGGCGCGGGGAGTAGCATTACCTTAGTGAAGCAGGGGCGGTTGATACGGACGGCGAAGCATTATCTTGCTTCGTTGAAGTCGATACCACCGTGTCGATTCGACGCGGTATTGCTATCGGGCGTTAAGGGGGAGGGGATGGAATGGATAAAAGATGCCTTTTGTGAATAGCGGAACAGGAATTGGAGGGGCTCAGGGAGCCTGGGGATTGGCGGTGTAAAGTGCCCGGTTGGCTTGTCGGTGTGTATTGCGGTTATTCCGATAGGTGCCTGTTCCTGGAGGCGTTCGGTGGATCCCAGCGGATGTTTAATGATTGTCATATATGCCATATATGCGTTTTAATTTTCGAGGTTATTGATGAAAAGTTTGAGTGTAAATTTGAGTGTAAGGGGCCTATTGCTAGTCATCTTCTGTATTCCGTTTCTCTCCGGCTGCGCCCTGCTGGTTGCGGCCGGCGTTGCAACGGGCGTCGGGGCCGGCGTCGCGATGTCTAATGATCGGCGCACAAGCGGCATGTTCGTTGAAGACGAGGGGATCGAGTTGAAAAGCAGTCGGCGTATTAGTGAAAGATATGGCGATAATGTTCATGTCAATGTTACAAGCTATAACCGGAACGTCCTGCTTACCGGAGAGGCGCCTTCCGAGAGTGCTAAAGCAGAGATTGGGAATCTGGTAAGAAACCTGGATCACGTGCGGACGGTCATCAATGAAATAGACATTGGGCCGCCCAGTACGTATGCTTCACGTAGTAGCGATACGCTGATTACCTCCAAGGTTAAAGGTAGGTTTATGGATGGCGGCAAATTTCAGGTTAACCATGTCAAGGTAGTGACCGAAAACAGCACCGTCTATCTCCTCGGTCTGGTCAACCGCAAGGAGGCGGAGAGCGCGGTGGAGATTGCAGGTTCGACCAATGGGGTGCGCAAGGTCGTGAAGGTATTTGAATATACCAGCTAATATTCAGGCAGGGCTTATTCCCGGCTGGCCTGCGGTAATGCGTGGTCTTTTTGAGGGGGCCCGAACTGATGAGAACCGGGTAACCCGGAGCTCGTTATAGTGACGTCCCATTTTCTTGCTCAGCTCGGCACGCTTCTTCCGCCCGGACGTATTTTGACGGATCCGGTGGATTGTTATGCTTATGCCTATGACAATAGCCGGAAGATTTTTCCGCCGGAGGCGGTGGCGTTTCCGTTGGATGCGGAAGAGATCAAGGCGATTGTCTTGCTTTGTAATGCGCATAACGTTCCGCTCACGCCGCGGGGGCGCGGAACGGGTACCTCAGGCGGAAGCCTCCCTGAGCGAGGCGGCGTGGCGCTTTCGCTTGAGCGCATGACCCGTATCGTCACGATGGACGCGGCGAATCGCGTGGCTGTTGCGGAACCGGGTGTAATTAACCAGTCCCTGCAGGATTCAGCGAAGAGCCATGGTTTTTTTTGGGCGCCTGATCCGTCCAGCGCGGCATACTCGAGTATTGGGGGAAATCTGGCCACCTCTGCGGGAGGGCCTCACGCGGTAAAATATGGGACCACCCGAGACCATGTGTTGGGCCTCAAGGCGGTCACGGGTGAGGGCAGCATGATTACGACCGGCTGCTATACCACCAAAGGAGTGGTGGGTTATGACCTCACGCGTCTCTTGGTAGGCTCGGAGGGGACGCTTGCTGTCATTACCGAAGCAACGCTTAAGCTTACTCCGCTTCCAGAGGCGGTTGGCGGACTTACGGCGCATTATCGCGACATCGCAAGTTGCGCAGAGGCAATAGTGGCGGTTATGGCGCTCCCGCAAACGCCCAGTGCGCTTGAGTTTTTGGATTCGGGGTCGCTCGATCTGATCCGGAGCAGATTTCCTGAGATGGTGCCGGCAGATGCCACGGCGATGCTAATGATCGAGGTGGATGGATCAGAGCGTTATATCTCCGAATCGTGCAATGCGATTCTTTCGGCGTGTCGGAACGACGGACTGATCAATGCGGAAAGAACGGCGGATGCGGCCGCTTTATGGCGGGCCCGCAAAACGTTGTCCCCATTGCTGCGCGACATAGCACCGAAAAAGATCAATGAAGATGTGGTGGTACCGGTGAGTGCGTTACCCGGATTTTTGCAAGAACTCGGCCGGTTAAGTGATAAGTACCGAATAGCCAACGTCAATTTCGGTCATGCGGGAAATGGTAATATTCATGTGAATCTGCTGGTAAATCCCGACAATTTCCCTGAAATGGCGCGCGCGGAACAATGCCTGAATGAGATATTCGATCTGGTCATCCGGTTGAGGGGCACTTTGTCAGGCGAACATGGAGTCGGCAGCGAAAAAAGGGCTTATGTTGGCAAAGAGATTGATATGTCAACAATGGCGCTGATGAAAGGAATCAAGCGAGTCTTCGACCCGAACAACATTCTTAATCCCGGAAAATTGTTTTTGTAGCCATTAATGTGGCTCCACGCCGGGCTTCTTGCTAACCTTTTTGCTTAGCCTGTAGTTCTTAATAATTCCCCGATGTCTCGCGCAAGGATATCTGCACTATTGCCGTTACCGCTTGCATACAGGCGAAGCTGCCCCTTAGTGTCAAAAATGTAGACTCCGGCGGAATGATCCATGGTGTCGTGATCCGATGAATTTCCTGCATGCTTCTGATAAACGATTTTGAATTCATCAGCAATTATTTTCGTAGCTCCGGCGTCTCCGTGCAAACCCAGGAACGCTGGATCGAATGCTGATAAATACTGCTTGAGGGTTTCAGGGGTATCGCGTTCCGGATCAATCGTAACGAACAGTACTTGCACGCGTGCGGCATCCTTACCGAGTTTCTGCACGGCGCTGGCTATCTCCCCCATGGTGGCCGGGCATACATCCGGGCAATGCGTGTAGCCAAAAAACAATACTATGGCCTTTCCCTTGAAGTCAGCAAGCGTGCGAGTGACGCCGTCGTGACCGACGAGCTTGAGCTCCTTACCGAATGTTGCGCCCGTGATGTCTGTCGATAGAAATGTTGGCTTGGCGGTATTACCGCAAGCGGCAAGAGCAAGCATTGCTACCCATGCCGCTACCGCGCAGTAATATCGGTACCGAGGCCGAAACACTTAAAAGCGGATATAGTGATCTATCAGGAGTACCGCAAACAGTGCCGCTAAATACAGGATGGAATAACGAAATGCCTTTTTCGCAAGCTGATCGCTATAATCCAGGTAAATTTTCACCGCGTAATAGAGAAATACGGCATCCAGCACTGCTGCGCCAATCAAATAGATCAGCCCGCTCATTTGGGTGGCATACGGCATCAAAGTCACCGCGATGAGTATCAGGGTGTAGAGCAATACATGCAGGCGGGTAAATTTGTCACCATGCGTGACCGGCAGCATTGGCATACCCACCTTGGCATATTCCAGCTTGCGGTAAAGTGCGAGCGCCCAGAAGTGTGGAGGCGTCCATGCGAAGATGATGAGAAACAGCAAAAGTGCATCGGCGGTGACTTCCCCGGTAACTGCCGCCCAGCCCAGAACGGGAGGCATTGCGCCCGAAGCGCCGCCAATGACAATGTTCTGAGGGGTCATGGGCTTTAAAAGTACGGTATAGATAATCGCATATCCGACGAAAGTGCCAAGAGTAAGCCACATCGTCAAGGGGTTGACCAGCTGATGAAGCATCAACAAACCGCTCCCGCCGATCAACGCGAGGAAGAATAGCGTCTCGGGTGACGTTACGGTGCCCCGTGGTAGCGGTCTGCCGCGCGTCCGTGCCATGACGGCGTCGATCTTTTGTTCAACCAGGCAATTTACCGCCGCAGCGGCGCCGGCCACCAAGGCGATGCCCAATGTGCCGAATACCAACGCATTCAATGGAACGGCACCAGGCACAGCAAGGAACATGCCGATAACCGCCGTGAAAACAATAAGCGATACGACCCTGGGTTTGGTCAACCGGTAGAATTGCTGCAGACGCGACGCGGTTTGCTGCCAAGCGATACTTGTCGTAGCCATAACTTTCATCTCCTTGTTCATTGCAGGCTATTACGCCCACAATTACCGATTTGCCAATTCAAACTATCGTATCTAATCACCGAGAGCCGGCGTCTTAAACAGCCACAGAGCCGGAATCCATCAGTGTTTTTTATCGGTTCCTATTGCATGTTCCAACTGTGACACCTTGAGCAGCCGCTTGATGTCCTTCGCCATCTTTGCTGGATCCGGATTTTTTGGAAAGCGCATCATGAGATTTCCGATTGGATCGATGAGATAAATATGATCGCGGTTAGATTCTTTTGCTGGTATCGCCTTAAGCAAGTCGCTATCTTTCGCATTGATGAGCCAGATACCTTCAACCTCGCTCACGACTTCAGGGGAAGGCGCCTCACCATCATCGATCAACCAAACCCGCTCGATGCGTTCCTTTTCCGTGTTTTGTATCAAACGTACCTGCCGCATGTAATAAAGCTTTTTGCGGCACTGCTCATCACACTTGCCTGCATCTACGGATATAAGCGCCCATTTACCCCGTAACTGGCGCATCCGGAAAATAGTATTGTCGGACTGATTCAGTGCACTGCCCGCCAGGGGCTTAACCTCTAACAACTCACCGTAATTAACGCTTGAAGGTCTTACATTCCAAAAGTAAAGCGTATAAGAAGCGATGATCGGCGCGCACATCAATATCAGCAGTAAAATCAGCGTGCGCCTGCTTGTTCCCTTACTGGGTATGCTCTCGTTTGACACTTAACACCAAATAAATAATCAATACCGCCAGCGCCATAGCAAACCATTGAAGCGCGTAACCAAGGTTCTTACCGATGCCCAGATCCGGCCGCGCCCATTCACGCACCAAACCGTCTTTCACATCGTTCTGCTGCAAGATCATGAGTGGCTGAAGCTGAAGGCCCGTGGTGCTGCGATAACGCTCGAGATCAAGATTTTCCCAAACCTGGCCCGAGACCATTTCTTTTGAAAGTTCCAGCGTTTTCTGCACCGCATTCGCTGCAATGCCTGAGACAACCACGGGGCCATCAGGTGTAATTACGCCCGGTAACTTGCTACGGTCGCGATCCGCAGCCACCCACCCTCGATTTACCAGGACGTGCATGGAACTCGTGCCAATCCTCAACGGTGTGATGATGTGGTAACCCACCATCCCTTTATAAATCTTGTTGTCAAGGTAAACCGTATGCTCCGGCAGATACAAACCGTGCACTTCGATCTTACGATATTGAAAATCTTCAAGCTTGACCGGATCGGCAGGTAACGATACGGGCGACTGCTGCGAAAGCGTATCAAGCTTTTCCTGCCGCGATTCCTTTTCCCGCGCTCGGGAAAGTTGCCAGTTGCCAAGCTGCACCATTATCGCTATGACCACCACCGCGACGACTGTTGACCATAATCGCGGCGTAAATCGCCAGCCTGAAATAGTCATTGGATAGTTATGCAGAACTCAGCTAAACTTTGTTCAGACCTCAATAATTGCTGAATAAAATGTTAAAAATTGCCGCGGTACTATTTCTGTTCTTCATTCTCTCAAGCCTGGCGTCCGCCTTGTATTATATGATCAAGGACAAAGGTCAGGGCACACGCGCCGTGAAATCCCTGACGCTTCGCATCAGCTTATCGGTCCTGCTTTTCATCCTGCTCATGGCGGGAACTTATTTCGGATTCATACCACTCGGCCATTAGCATGATGCACGGATGCTATATCAGCCAATATACGAAAATGAACAGTCCCAGCCAGACCACGTCCACAAAGTGCCAGTACCAGGCCACGCCTTCGAAGCCAAAATGATTCTCGGGTGTGAAGTGACCAGCAAGCACACGGCAATAAATAACCAGTAACATGATGGAACCCAGCGTCACGTGGAAACCGTGAAAGCCGGTCAGCATGAAAAATGATGCGCCGTAAGCTCCAGTCGTGAGCTTGAGGTTGAGATCTGAATAAGCATGACCATATTCGTATGCCTGGAGACCAACAAAGAGAAACCCCAATGCAAAGGTAAGGAACAATCCCAGCTTGAGCTGACCGCGCTTATTCAGCTTGAGCGCCCAGTGAGCCCAGGTTACCGTCACACCCGAGGTAAGCAGTATCAGCGTGTTGATGGCCGGAAGACCCCATGGCCCCATGGGCATGAATTTTTCGGTGATCCCGGGGCCCGCCGTTGGCCAAATGCCTGTGAAATCCGGCCATAAGATCTTATGCTCCAGGTCGGAAAGCCAGGGAATCGAGTAGACCCGCATGTAGAATAGCGCACCGAAAAAGGCGGCAAAAAACATGACTTCTGAAAAAATGAACCAGCTCATCCCCCAGCGAAACGATGTATCCACCTGTTTGTTGAACTTGCCGCTCTCGCTTTCCCGGGCCACCGTGCGGAACCAGACAAAGATCATGTAGAAGAGAATGGCGAAGCCAATTGTCAGCAACCCATAACCAAGCGGGAGTCTGTTGACTGAAAACGCCGCGCCAAAACCCATGAACAACAGCGCTATCGACCCAGTGATGGGGTAAGTCGATGGGGCCGGAACGTAATAGTGACCGTGACCTGCTTCTTGGCTCATGCTCTTTCTCCCGCGTATAATTTAATCAATTTTAACTTGTTACAAATCTGACCAGCAATAATACACCCGCTACAAACAGTGCGGCGCCGAGGATGCCCGCAATTATTACCTGCCCCATCGTCAACGTTTCCGCGTCATGGTCGTGATCGGTATGTTTCCTTACTCCGAAAAAAGCCCAGGATACCGCTTTCATCGCCTGAATAAATGTCCCTTTAGCTGGTTTTTCGCTGTTGTCCTTCAACTCCGGCTCGCGTTGTTATCTATAATTGCAGCGTTGTTACCCAGCTCAAAGAATGTATACGATATCGTCACGGTGTCATAATCAATCGGCAGACCGGGTTCAATCATAAATTGAACGGGCATCTGCCTGGTTTCATTCGGCTTTAAAACCTGTTTACTGAAACAGAAACATTCCAGTTTTTTCAGGTGCTTGGCCAGGAGCTGCGGACTATAGCTCGGTATTGCCTGGCCGTTGACCTCTCTGTCCGAATTGTTCCTGACTTCATACATAACCTGCACCAACTCACCGGGGCGAACGCGCAGGCTGGATTGGAGAGGCTTGAACTGCCAAGGCAGCCCGCGCGTATTTGCATCCAGCTCTACTGTTACCCAGCGACTGGTGTCCACCTGAGTATTAGTCGTCAGAGTATCTGCCTGCAGCAAATTATTAATACCTGCAATCTCGCAGATCTTTTCATAAAACGGTACTAACGCAAAGCCGAAGCCAAACATCACTACGGTAAAAATCAGTAGCTTTCGCATTACTACCGAATTTGCCTGAACTACGCTCATTACCAGTTTTTTATGATAACCGCTAAAAAAAGTGCTACGACGATTGCCAGCAGAATAAGCCCGGTCCTGATTGCTCCGCGCCTTCTTTCGGAATCTTCTGCTGGCATATTGAACCTTCGGTTATTATCTGACGACCGGAGGTGTCTCAAAACTATGATATGGCGCTGGCGATGGCAATGTCCACTCCAGCGTCTTGGCCCCTTCCCAAGGGCTAGCCGGCGCTTTCACTCCGCCACGAATACACTTCAGCACCACGTAGAGGAATAACAACTGGGTAAACCCAAAGCCGAATGCGCCAATGCTGGAAATCATGTTGAAATCTGCAAACTGCAGCGCATAATCGGGAATTCGCCGGGGCATACCCGCTAACCCCAGGAAATGCTGAACGAAGAAGGTGAGGTTGAAGAAGAACATCGACAACCAAAAATGCCACTTGCCCAGCGTCTCGTCATACATGTGACCGGTCCATTTCGGCAGCCAGTAGTAAGCCCCACCGAATATGCCGAACAATGCTCCAGATACAAGCACATAGTGGAAGTGCGCAATCACATAGTACGTATCCTGTACCTGAATATCTATCGGCACGATCGCACAGATGACGCCGCTGAAGCCGCCAACGGTAAATAGAAAAATGAAGCCGATGGCGAACAGCATGGGTGTTTCAAATGTCATTGAGCCGCGCCACATGGTGGCGGTCCAGTTGAAAACCTTCACGCCGGTCGGTATGGCGATCAGCATCGTCGCATACATGAAGAACAACTGACCGGTTACAGGCATGCCCGCCGTGAACATGTGATGCGCCCAGACGATGCAGGAAAGGATGGCAATGGAAGCGGTGGCATATACCATCGACGAATACCCAAACAGCGGCTTACGCGCAAAAGTCGGGATGATTTCCGACACGATGCCGAACGCCGGCAAAATCATGATGTAGACTTCCGGATGCCCGAAGAACCAGAAAATGTGCTGGAACATCACCGGGTCACCGCCCCCCGCCGCATTGAAGAAGTTGGTGCCGAAGTTGCGATCGGTCAGCAGCATGGTCACAGCGCCTGCCAAAACGGGCATCACCATGACCAGCAGGTAGGCGGTAATCAGCCAGGTCCATACGAACAGCGGCATCTTCATCAGCGTCATGCCCGGCGCACGCATGTTGAGTATGGTGGTGATAATGTTGATCGATCCCATGATGGAGGATGCACCCATGATGTGGAGCGCGAATATCGCCATATCCATGCCCATGCCCATCTGTACCGATAGCGGCGGATAAATCGTCCAGCCGCCAGCAGGGGCTCCACCGGGCACGAAGAATGATGCGGTCAGCAGCAGCGCCGCCGGGGGCAGCAGCCAGAAACTCCAATTGTTCATGCGGGCAAACGCCATGTCCGGGGCACCGATCATCATCGGTATCTGCCAATTGGCAAAACCAACAAAGGCGGGCATGATGGCGCCAAACACCATCACCAAACCATGCATCGTGGTCAGTTGATTAAAGAACTCAGGTTGGACGATCTGTATGCCCGGCTGAAACAGTTCGGCGCGGATCGTCAGCGCCATCACACCCCCGGTCAGGAACATAATAAAGCTGAACCAGAGATACATTGAGCCAATGTCTTTATGGTTAGTGGTCATCATCCAGCGCATCATGCCGCTGGGATGATGGTCGTGCGCGTGCCCTACATCGTGATCGTGTACTGCTGCCATGATTTCCTCCTTGATGCTATTTTCTGAATTCGTTGATTTCGGATGGCTGTACTACGTCTCCCGCCGTGTTGCCCCAGGAATTGCGCTCGTAGGTGACCACCGCCGCGATTTGTATGTCCGACAGATGCTTGAATGCAGCCATTGCAGTGCCGTTCTTGCCATTTATTACGATATTGATATGGTCGGCCTTGGGACCTGTGGCGATCTTTGATCCGTCAAGCGCAGCAAACGTCCCGGGAATGCCCTTGCCATTGGCCTGATGGCAGGCAACACAGTTGGCGGTGTAGACTTTCTCGCCCTCGGCTTTCAGCTCTTCCGCCGTGAACACCTTGTTGGCATCCACAGCCGTCGCAGCGGATTTTTTCTTCTGCTCGGCCACCCACTGGGTATATTTCGCCGGCTCCACCGCCTCCACAACGATCGGCATGAATCCGTGTTCCTTGCCGCATAGCTCGGCACACTGACCACGATAGGTGCCGGGCTTGTCCGCGGTGAACCATGTATCGCGTATAAATCCGGGAATGGCGTCCTGCTTGGACCCTAAGGCCGGTACCCACCAGGCGTGGATCACGTCGTTGGCGGTAAGCAGTATCCGCACCTTCTTGCCCACGGGCACTACGAGGGGATTGTCCACTTCCAGAAGGTAGTTCTCGCCCTTGGGCTGCGCATTCTCGATCTGCGCCTTGGGCGTGGCCAATGCGCTCAGGAAACTGATCCCTTCGCCTTCGCCGGTCAGGTAGTCGTAACCCCATTTCCACTGGTAACCCGTCGTCTTGACGGTGATATCGGGACTGGAGGTGTCCTTCATCGCGATGATGGTCTTGGTGGCAGGATAGGCCATGCCGGCCAGAATGAAGAACGGAATGATGGTCCAGATAATCTCGACCGTGGTGCTGTGATGAAAGTTTGCCGCCTTGTAACCCTGAGACTTGCGGTGCTTGAGCACGGAATAAAACATGACGCCAAACACGCCTATGAAAATCGCCAGACAGATCCATAACAGCATCGTGTGCTGATCATATATCTGCCGGGCAATGATCGACTGCGGCTCGGGCAAATTCAACTGGTGTGGATCCGCCGCCGCCATCCCCAACCCGGAATACAAAGCGGCCGTCAGACCCCACACTATGGTTGATGCTGCTTTACTGCTCATATCTCCCCCCCACTTGATTACTGATTACAGTACGACCCATTGATTACAAAATTACGCATTATAGTTGACCCGTTCTGGCGGGCCGCCGCGAATTATTTTTGCTTGCGCCGGCACTATCGATATTCGACTGCAACACCGTTATCGCCAGATTCGGATACGCGAAATAACCCTATTGCTAATGTCAGTAATTGTGTTATTCTTATGGGCTTATATGAACTCCAGACACTAAGAATAACAGCATTTCTATAAGTTCAAAGTCTCAACCAAAAAAATTTTTAATGCGAGACCTGTTTTTCAGGTCAAAACAATAAAATTTCCGGCCAATACCCCCCATCACACAAGAGAGAATAGCGCGGAATCGACAGATCAGTCACATACCAATATCATAATCATGATATGTATTTCGCTTATAAATTTTACGCAAAATACGTTGGATAACCGGTAACCCTATGCGCTGTGATCCAGGCCCGGCGTGGGCCTTCCGGTTTTCGTTGTTGTTCCCCCCCTCGACTAGGCTGATCGGATTTTTTGCAAACCTTCAGATATTCTTCTTATTCATTTCAAATATTTGCGGCATCTGTCGCTACTGAAACGGAGCAAAATTCTACCACAGCAAAATTAGGCGTACAAGGAAGAAACGCGAACTTGTTAATCAAATTTAAATATGACCCTATTCTAAAAAGAGTTATTTTTCCCTCTTTAAAACAGGGTAATTTTACCCTAATGGAATCATGGTAATGATGGCCCGTAAAGATGAAAATCACGCTTCCTTTTTTGGCTCTTTTCCCCTCCCTGCTGATCAGCTCTTTGATCGGCGCTATTGATCAGTTCCGGGGGTAATCCGTAATCCTTTTGTAACCTGTTAATAGACATCGCGACTGGCCGGGATCAATGCGAGTGTTGAAACGGGGGCTGTAAATCCGCCAAAAGCCCCGCAGCCTGCCCGGCTTGGCACGCTTTTTCGAGCGGGGCGGTTAACTCCTCTACCGGCCAGGCGCAGCGAGGAACACGGTCCAGCCGTTTCTGAAATTCACCCTTGACGAAGCAGCCGGGTCTATCTATGATTGCCGCGGTAAGTAAGTGTAACGCGGGTTTTCCTCAATAATTTAAGGAGTTGACATGTCAAAACTACGAACCAAAAAAACATTGCTAAGCGGGCTTCCGGTTTTGCTGCTGTCTGGGGTATTGGGCATGCAAGTTGCGCCAGCCAGTGCGTCAGATCATAGTCATCACAATAAAGAGTACGCCAAATTCAACAAAGCCGGAGAACTGGTGCGTCCAACCGATTACAGAGAATGGATTTTCGTGGGTTCGCCTCTCACTCCCAAAGACATGAATGACGGCAAACCAGCGTTCCCGGAATTTCATAATGTTTATATCGACCCCGCCAGCTGGGCTCACTATAAGAAAACGGGAGAGTTTCGTAGCGGCACGATTATCGTGAAGGAGCTGGTCAGTGTAGGCACGAAGAAGTCAGCGAGCGGGAATGGTTACTTCCAGGGGGATTTTCTCGGTATCGCGGCTACAGTCAAGGACAAGAAGCGGTTCGCAGACAGACCCAACAATTGGGCGTACTTCGGCTTTGGCGATAAAGCCAGCGCGGCGGCGGAACCTGATGAGGCATGCTCGGCTTGTCATAAAGCCAACGCTGCGCAAGACATGGTCTTCACTCAGCACTACCCGGTATTGCGCGCAGCAAAATCGAAGTAAAGAAGGATATACTACAAAATCGGTTTCTTAAGTAGAAGGCACCTGAGCTTGAGAGCGCAAATCGCCTCGAGTCAAGGTGCCATTTTTCTTCCAGGTTTTATAAAATGCAACGACAATGGCGGGATGAGCAGGCCATATTCAAATTCTCATCCTATCGGCCGAGTCAATATTTGGAGGTGCGACAATGGCAGAAACCGGCAACACCAGAGCAATAGTAGCTCCTGAACTTCAAACGTCGGGATGGCTCAACACGCCTCAACCCCTGACGCTGGCCGCGTTGAAAGGAAAAGTGGTTGTGCTGCACACCTTTCAGATTTTCTGCCCAGGTTGTGTTCAGGTGGGAATACCGCAGGCACAAAGAATATACCAGGAGTTCGATCCGAACCGGGTTGCGGTCATAGGCCTGCACACCGTGTTCGAGCATCACCCAGTCATGGGTCCCGATGCACTTGAAGTATTTGTGCACGAGTACCGGCTGCGCTTTCCGATTGGTATTGACAAGTATGACGGCCAGCCGCAAGGCGTACCGTTAACTATGCGGGCTTATCAAATGCAAGGCACTCCGACCCTTATCCTCATCGATAAGAACGGGTATATCCGTCTGCATAAGTTTGGCCACGTCAGTGATCTCACCGTTGGTTTCTCCATCGGGGCTTTACTTTCGGAAGAAACCGACGAATCTGCGCGAGTGCCGGAAGTGGGATCAAATGCTGAAAACGCCGCCTGCAATGCGGACGGATGCAGCGTCTGATCATATTTATTGCTGAGCTCCTGCCTTTGACGCCACCCCAGGCATGCCTACGCGGGTGCTGAATATCCCGCTCCGAGAGGTCAAGCAATAGCCATCACAGATTTATCGTCCTGCTTAACGCGCCCCCGCAACGCAATAATGATGACGGTGCGCTTCGCATGGCTCCTTGATCAGATCGAGCCGTTAGGCTACATTGGACTCCCTCCATTAAATTACCTTAGACTACTTACGCCGTAAGCAGGCGAGGCCTCCCATATAGGGTTGCAGAACTTCAGGAATCGATATGCTACCGTCGGCATTTTGAAAATTTTCCAGAATTGCAACGAGCGTTCGTCCAACCGCCAACCCTGAGCCATTCAAAGTATGCAATAGTTCCGGTTTGCCTTTTTCATTGCGAAAGCGGGCCTGCATGCGCCGCGCTTGAAATGATTCGCAGTTACTGCATGAAGAAACCTCTCGATAGGCTTTTTGCTCCGGCAGCCACACTTCGATGTCATACGTCTTCGCCGCTGAAAAGCCCATATCCCCAGTGCAGAGCAGCATGACGCGATAAGGCAATTCCAGTTTCTGAAGGATCTTCTCGGCGTGCCCGGTAAGCGCTTCCAATGCGTCATAGGAGTGATGTGGGTGCACGATTTGCACTAATTCTACTTTCTCGAACTGGTGCTGGCGAATGATACCGCGTGTATCTCTGCCATAACTACCCGCCTCGGAGCGAAAACAGGGCGTGTGGGCGGTGAGCTTTATGGGAAGTGATTCAAGCGGGACGATCCGATCTTGCACCACATTCGTAAGGGGTACCTCTCCGGTAGGGATCAGGTACAGGCTGTCGTCCTCCAGCTCGAATGCGATATTCCCGGGATGAGGCGCAGCCTCATTTTTTTTTCGCAGAACTTCAAACAAGTCTTCTTTGAATTTGGGCAACTGACCAGTGCCCCGCAAGCTTTCCGCATTGACCAGATAAGGCACGTACGTCTCGTCATAGCCATGCTTACGCGTATGTATGTCCAGCATGAACTGTGAGAGGGCGCGATGCAGCAGTGCGAGTCCGCCTTTCAAAAGGCTGAAACGAGTGCCACTGATTTTTGCCGCGGTTTGAAGGTCAAGGAGCCCGAGCCCCTCGCCAATGGTCACATGGTCTCTCACTGGAAAATCGAACGAGCGCGGGGCTCCCCAACGGCGGACTTCGACATTATCGGCTTCGCTCTTGCCCCTGGGAACGCTATCGTGCGGCAGATTGGGTGTCTGCAGCAATATGTGTTGCAATGCAGTTTGTATTTGATCGAGCTGAGCTTCCGCTTGCTTGAGTTCATCACCAAGATTGGCGACCTCCTCCAGAAGAGCGGAAACATTCTCTCCCCGGCTCTTCGCATTACCAATCTGTTTCGACGCGGCGTTGCGTCGCGCCTGCAGCTCCTGCGTAAGGGTCTGAAGAATCTTGCGTTCCGCTTCCAATGCGGTGAATTCCGCCATGGGAAACGCATAGCCGCGCGTAGCAAGAAGCCGGGCAACATGCTCTACATCGCTACGTAATAACTGAATATCTAACATTCAAACTCCCATAATGTCGCATACGGAAACTGGAGCCAGCTCAGGTCCTTGAATAAGGATGCGACAAATTAAAATGAGTCAGCGCTTTTTTCCCGCCTGCGCCTGCTGGTCCAATTCGCGCAGTTGCTCCAGTCTTTCGGATATTTCAGCCTCAAGTCCACGCCGGGTAGGCTCATAAAATGTCACCTCCGGCATTCCGTCCGGGAAATAATTTTCTCCCGCGGCATAAGCCTCAGGATCATCATGAGCGTATCGGTAGTTACGTCCGAAGCCCAGTTCCTTCATCAGTCTGGTGGGCGCATTGCGTAAATGCTCAGGTACGCGGCGTGACTTGTCGTTGCCGATAAATGACCGAGTTTTATTATAGGCAACGTAGGCGGCGTTGCTTTTGGGCGCGCAGGCAAGATAGAGCGCCGCTTGTGCCAGTGCCAGTTCTCCTTCGGGACTTCCAAGGCGTTCATATGTCTCGGACGCATCCAGTGCTATTCTCAGTGCGCGCGGATCGGCCAGTCCCACATCCTCCACCGATGCACGGATCAGGCGCCGTGCAATATAAAGGGGATCGGCTCCTCCATCCAGCATGCGGCACATCCAATAAAGCGTGGCGTCCGGGTTGGAACCGCGCAGCGATTTGTGAAGTGCGGAAATCTGATCGTAAAACTCATCACCACCCTTGTCGAACCGACGCATTCCGCGGGAAAGTGCGCTGTGCACGTACTCGGCACTGATTTCCACGGTTCCTTCGACGGTCGCCGCGGTTCTTATTTGCTCCAGAAAATTGAGCAACCGCCGCGCATCACCGTCCGCATATCCCACCAACAGCGATCTGGCGCCTTCGGTAAAATTCAGTCCTTGCAATGCCAGTTTTTTTGCCCGCTCGAACAGGACAACAAGCTCATCTTCGGACAAGGCTGTCAATACATAAACCTGCGCCCGTGACAGGAGTGCGCTGTTGACCTCGAACGAAGGATTTTCAGTCGTGGCGCCGATAAACGTAACCAAGCCCTGTTCAACATAAGGCAGGAATGCATCCTGTTGCGACTTGTTGAATCGATGTACTTCGTCGACAAATAGAATGGTGTGGCGACCCGATTGCTGCAGCACAGCCTGTGCACGTTCAATCGCTTCACGGATATCCTTGACCCCCGACAATACCGCTGACAGCGCGATAAATTCTGCGTCAGACGCCGCTGCCATCAACCGCGCCAAAGTCGTCTTGCCCGTGCCCGGGGGCCCCCACAGTATCATCGAGTGAGGCTTGCCGGATTCGAAGGCGAGGCGCAACGGCCTTCCTTCACCGAGCAAATGTGACTGCCCCACCAAGTCTTTCAGCGTCTTCGGACGCAACTGTTCCGCAAGCGGCGCCTGGGGTCGCCGCGGTTTGAAAAGATCACTCACTGATCACATCCGCACCTTCCGGCGGGCTGAATTTAAATAATTCCGGCGCAATTCTGGGGTTTCGTTCCAGCCGGGAAAATGTCAGTACTGTAGTCTGACCAAAATTATCATGCAGCTCCATCGCCTTGAGTATGCCCTCTCGGCTAAATCCCAGGCGCACCCACTCGAACGTGCTTTCCCTGGCTTTGGGTTTCGCTTCGAGCCACTCCGTATCCCCTTCCGAGCCCATTTCACTCAGTTCAAAACTGTTTTCAATATCACTGCTTCCCGCAAGTAATGCGGCGGGGCTGCTGCCAATCGCGACATCGAGATTGCGCATAGTTACCTGATTAAGATCATTATCATAAAACCACACTTTGAGGCCGTCTCCGACTATGAGCTGCTTGTACGGCTTTTCATATACCCATCGGAATTTGCCCGGACGTTCGAATTGCATCGTACCGCCGCCCTTTTGAACCACCTGCATATTTCTATCGAGAACAGTTTGTGAGAATACCGAACGAACAGTGCGCGTTTCGCGGATGAAGTTTTTGAGACTACCGATCGCGGAAGCCTCGGCAGTGGAAGCCATCGAACAGAGCAGCAAGAAAAAACAGGATGAACGTAAAAAATTCATGAGATGCTTCTCAAAAAGCAACACCAGGTGCAATTCATTCGATACAAGTGGAGTTTATTCGACACAAGTGGAGTTTAGATCTATGCTTAATTTCAGCGGAAGCTGCTTCCAGGCCATAAACCGAAATATTACTACGGTTGTGATTCTACCGGCTTCTGCTTCTGCCGGGGAAAAGGAGACGTCTTGCCTGCATCAATTCGATATTAAGTTACGGAGCTGATTTGGTGCGGGGCGTCTAATCACACATCAGGCGATGTCGCATTCTTTTGCGTGATTCTACCGGAGCGTTTTTCGGAACTGACGTTCATGGAGATAGTCTAATTTGCGCTGGCGGAGGTATTCACTACCAAAATGAGTGGTGGTTATTGTCAACTATCTAATATATCTGTAATAGGAGGTAAAGACATGGCAACAACACTAGGAACGTCAAGCCAGGCGAAGTCTGGTGGCCGCGACTATGACATGTCGCTGTGGTACGACTCGAGGTGGTACAAATTCGGACTCATCACCAT
>NZ_FOBH01000011.1 GCF_900109785.1 Nitrosovibrio tenuis | reverse complement strand
CGCCGACGCCGCAATCATCACGCCTACCCCAAGCAGTACCCCACTCAGCCACGGCTTCAATAACATCTCTTCTTCTCCTCTGTTCCGTAGTAATTATTGTGTTACCCATTTAATAATGTATCGTGGGATCAAATGAAGGGGTAGCACCAGTATTACGACTCTTTCTGGTACCACTGGCACCGCTTCAGCTGAGCAATAAAGCAACCAGCCGTAGCGGCATCGTCTTTATCGGAACCCCCAGACAAATTTTCCGTCCAACGTAAGATTGCCAAGGATGCCCAAGCGCGCAACTGCTGGCAATTAACCTCAAAAATCCATTAACGAAAGGCGAATAGCGCGAATTAAAGGCAGCTTTTCGATCGTTACAATTTCTTGACTAAAAATTTGTTTCCCAGTACATTGCGTTATCTTTTCTCTCAGTCTCTTCTACACATAATTAATATCCAACAAGAGGGCTACAACGAATATGACACTAGGTCTTATTGACTTGCCTTGGTGGGGCTATATTGTAGTCATTCTGGGTTTGACCCATATCACCATCGCCAGTATCACCATCTTTCTGCATCGCCATCAGGCTCACCGTTCGCTGGAGCTGCACCCCCTGCCGAGTCACTTTTTCCGCTTCTGGCTGTGGATGACTACCGGCATGGTTACCAAGGAATGGACTGCGATACACCGCAAACATCACGCCAAGTGTGAAACCGCCGACGATCCCCATAGTCCGCAAATATTAGGCATTCGTAAAGTGTTGAGAGAAGGATCCGAACTCTACCGGAAAGAAGCCAAGAACATCGAGACCCTGGAAAGATATGGTCATGGCACGCCGGATGACTGGCTGGAGCGAAATCTCTACGCCAGGCATAGCGCCAAGGGTATCGCGCTGATGCTGATCATCAATCTTCTTCTATTCGGTCCCATCGGGCTTACGATCTGGGCAATACAGATGGCATGGGCGCCTATCATGGCGGCAGGCGTCATAAATGGCGTGGGCCATTTTTTGGGTTATCGCAATTTTGAGGCAGAGGATGCGAGCCGCAATATTGTTCCTTGGGGCATCCTTATCGGTGGAGAAGAACTGCACAATAATCACCATGCTTATGCTACTTCTGCGCGATTATCCAATAAATGGTATGAGTTCGATATCGGATGGATGTACATCCGTATTCTGGAATCGATAGGGCTGGCTCAAGTCAAGAAAATTGCTCCGAAATTACGGTTCGATGCGGCTAAAACAAAATGTGACCTTGATACGCTGCACGCCGTTATTTCCCATCGATATGAAGTACTGACAACATATGCTCAATCTCTTAAGCACACGCTGGCGAAAGAAATCGATCATCTGAAGGAATCCACCTCGCATCTGGGCGTAGACCGCTCTACCCTCAAACGTTGGGTACTTGCGGATTCCAAAACTCTGCAAGAGGATGAGCGTGCCAAGCTGAATCTGGTACTGAGCAAGACTAGAACGCTTGATAAAGTCTATAAAATGCGTGAGGAGCTCACCACAGTATGGCAGCGTTCCACCATGTCCAAGGATGAATTGGTCAAGGAGTTAGAAGACTGGTGTCATCGTGCCGAAGAAAGCGGTATTGAAGTTCTGCAAAATTTCTCGCGCCGATTGCGCTGTTACGCATAGCGAACCGTGGAGCAGGCTCCTTCGCGAGGATTATCTGAATTTTACGAGCGAACTTATATAAAACAAAAACCCGCCACTGGCGGGTTTTTGTTTTATATAGCGCAGGTTTTGTTGTCTATAAGGTACTACTCATGACGGCTAGCGTAAATAAGTATGCGTCTTTCTGTTTTATGCGAATGAAGAATGAATAGTATTACTTGAGTTTCATTTCCTTGTATTTAACGTGCTTACGCGCTACCGGATCGAATTTCAAAATTTCTATCTTCTCCGGGGTAGTACGCTTGTTCTTTGTAGTCGTATAAAAATGGCCAGTTCCCGCCGAAGATTCGAGCTTGATTTTTTCCCGCATGATATGTCCTTATAGTCTGAAGCCTGAATGGCGTTCGTGAGAGTTAAATGCTATCACCACGTGCGCGCATTTCGGCCAGCACCGCATCAATACCATTTTTATCAATCGTCCGCAGTGCTATGTTGGAGACACGCAGACTGATCCAGCGGCGTTCGCTCTCAACCCAGAATCGGCGACGCTGCAAATTAGGAAGAAAACGACGCTTGGTCTTATTGTTAGCATGGGAAACATGGTGCCCGGTCATAGGCTTCTTGCCGGTGACTTCACATACTCGTGCCATGATTGTCTGCTCCAGGATCAAAAACGCACATTATATCGCGAATCCCATGATTTATTCAAATCAATCCCCGCTCGGCAAAGGACATAGCCGTTCCGCTGCCGACGATAAAGTGATCCAATACCTTGATATCGACCAAGGCGAGAGCCTGTTTTAGCGTTTGAGTCAGAATCTCGTCCGCATGACTCGGTTCCGCTATGCCGGAAGGGTGATTATGCGCAAAAATAATGGCCGCGGCATTGTGGTACAACGCCCGCTTAACTACTTCCCGCGGATATACGCTGGTCTGGGTCAGGGTTCCATGGAACAGCTCTTCGCTTGCGATCGCACGATTCTGGGCATCAAGAAATATTCCGACAAAAATCTCGTGCTTTTTACCCTGGAGACTGAGGCGCAAATAGTCACGCACTGATTTGGGTGAGCTCATGGTATCACCACTTTTTAACCTTTCCTCCAGTGCCCGGCGCGCCATTTCCAACACCGCCTGTAGTTGCGCGAATTTTGCCGGACCCATTCCCGGCATTGCGCAAAAGGTGTTTTGATCCGCGGCGAAAAGACCCATCAAGCCATTGAAGCACTTAAGCAATTCGCGCGCCAAATCTACTGCGCTTTTGCCGGCCATACCCGTACGCAGGAATATAGCCAGGAGTTCGGCATCAGAAAGATTCGCAGCCCCGTTGCTTAACAATTTCTCGCGCGGACGTTCAGATTCGGGCCAGTCTGTAATTGCCATTTTGCAGAAAATCAGAGAGAGGTGTCGTTTTAACTTTTTGCAATGTACCCGATCGACTGCAATGTCATTCCTTATAATAAAATGACTTTTTTAGGTTAAACTCCAGTTCGCTCCGTTAGCCCGCCCCTACGCCCTACATGAATATGACTGACGAGTCTTTCCCCGAAGCCAGACATCTACTGCTAGGGCTGACCGGCGGGATCGCCGTATACAAGGCGGCGGAACTGGCACGCCTTTTGATCCACGATGGCATGGATGTGCAGGTGGTAATGACCGAGTCAGCCTTGCACTTTATGGGTACCGCGACGTTGCAGGCATTAACCGGCAAACCTGTTTTGACCGGGCTTTGGGACTCAAGCATTGCTTCCGGCATGGCTCACATTGATCTCTCGCGCAATGTAGACGCTATTCTTATCGCCCCTGCGAGCGCCGACTTCATAGCCAAGCTCGCCAATGGGCTTGCCGATGACCTGCTCTCGACATTATGTCTCGCGCGTGATTGCCCCCTTCTGGTCGCTCCGGCAATGAACCGGCAAATGTGGGAAAATCCTGCGACTCAGCGCAACCTTGTTACGCTGCAACACGACGGTATAACAATACTCGGCCCCGCCAGTGGTGCTCAGGCGTGCGGCGAGACCGGGATGGGCCGTATGCTTGAGGCACACGAAATTGCTGGTATGGCGCATGCGTTCTTTCAGCCCAAGCTGTTACAGGGCAAGCGTATGCTCATCACCGCGGGGCCCACGTACGAGGCCATCGATGCGGTTCGCGGAATTACTAATTCAAGCTCCGGAAAAATGGGCTATGCAATAGCTCGCGCAGCGCTTGAAGCGGGGGCGGAGGTCATTCTCATCTCGGGCCCTGTTTGCCTGCAGCCCCCTGCGAAGGTAAAACTCATCAGCGTGATAGGCGCACAGGATATGTTGGCAGCAGTAAAGAATGAGATTTCCCATACCGATATTTTTGTGAGCGTC
The DNA here is from genome assembly GCF_900109785.1 of Nitrosovibrio tenuis. GTDB lineage: Bacteria > Pseudomonadota > Gammaproteobacteria > Burkholderiales > Nitrosomonadaceae > Nitrosospira > Nitrosospira tenuis_A. The sequence goes on along the minus strand of NZ_FOBH01000011.1, from coordinate 73,820 downwards.
GCAGCCGTAGCGGACTACCGCGTCAAAAATGCCAACAGTCAGAAAACGAAGAAAACGGGTAAGAACATCATGCTGGAACTTACCCCCAATCCAGATATTCTGGAGTATGTGGCGAGCTTGGCCGTACCGCCTTTCTGTGTGGGTTTTGCTGCAGAGACCGAGAATCTGGAGAAGAATGCGGAGATCAAGCGGCGCAGAAAAAAGTTACCGCTGCTGGTCGCGAATCTGGCCCAGGATGCCATAGGCTCTGACGAATGCGCTCTGACACTATTCGACAATGCGGGCCAACATCAATTACCAAAAGCACGGAAAGTTGAGCAGGCCCGGCATTTGGTCAAACATATTGCATTACTATATGAAAAAAAACGTCTCTGACGCCGCTATGCGAAAAATAGACATTAAAATTTTTGATGAGCGATTAAGAAACCAGCTTCCGGCTTATGCTACGCCCGGTTCCGCTGGCCTTGACTTACGGGCATGTATCGAGCACGTAATGACCATCGAGCCCGGCGAAGCCAGCCTGATTCCTTCTGGTATTGCCATTCACCTTGGTGATCCGAGTCTTGCCGCAATGATAATTCCCCGTTCCGGGTTGGGCCATAAACATGGTATTGTGATGGGAAACCTGGTCGGACTGATCGACTCCGATTATCAGGGACAGCTATTCGTGTCCTGCTGGAACCGCGGGCATATGCCTTTTCTGTTAAACCCGCTGGAGCGCATTGCGCAGCTCGTGGTGGTGCCAATCGTACAGGTTGGCTTCAATGTGGTGAATGACTTCGAGCAAACTCAACGGGGCACGAATGGCTTTGGCAGTACCGGCAAACATTGACCGCTTGATAGTACTGCTTCTGGGTCTTCTTTTATCGGCACCGCTTCGTGCCGAGATGCCGGTAACTCAGCTCAGGATATCCCGCCATAACCTTACTGTCGAAATCGCGCATACGGAGGCCACCCGTTCACAGGGATTGATGTTTCGGCAATCGATGGATGAGAACAGAGGTATGTTATTTGTATTTCCTCAACCCGGACGCTACAGTATGTGGATGATGAATACGGATATACCGTTGAGTGTTGCTTTTGTGGATGAAAAGGGGATCATTCTTAACATTGCCAACATGATACCCCGCACAGCAACCGGACATCCCTCTGCTGGAGCTGCGAAATACGCCATCGAAACGAATCTTGGCTGGTTTCAGACGAGAAATGTGACGCCGGGTGATCGCGTCATGGGGCTTGAAAAAGCGCCCCAAGCGGAATAGACGCGAACTCCACCGGGCTGCCACGATAAAGCTCAGCGCATTCCGGGTAGCATCCCCTTCATACTACGAAGCATTTTCGTCATTCCACCCTTACTCATCATTTTCATCATTTTCTGCGCCTGCTCGAATTGCGCCAGCAAGCGGTTCACTTCCTGTACAGTAACGCCCGCTCCCGCTGCGATACGGCGTTTACGCGATGCTTTGAGAATTTCCGGCTTGGCACGTTCCTGTGGTGTCATTGCATTGATGATCGCTTCGGTACGACCGATGACCTTGTCGTCAATCTTCACGTTTTGTGCCGCCTGGCTTAATTGGGTGGGCAATTTTTCCATCATGGCGCTCATGCCCCCCATATTTTTCATTTGTTGAAACTGCATCTTAAAATCGCTCAGATCGAAGCTTTTGCCCGATTTCATCTTTTTCGCAAGCTTCTCGGCCTCGCGCTGATCCACGCCGCGCTGGGCTTCTTCTATCAGCCCCAACACGTCGCCCATGCCGAGAATGCGTGAAGCCATGCGATCGGGGTGAAATGGTTCCAGCCCGGTCAATTTTTCGGCCACACCGGCAAATTTAATCGGCTTGCCTGTGACATGAAGCACCGATAGCGCCGCGCCACCCCTGGAGTCGCCGTCGAGTTTTGTAAGAATTACCCCCGTCAAAGGCAGTGCCTCGGCAAATGCCTTGGCCGTATTGACAGCATCCTGCCCCTGCATTGCATCCACGACAAATAAGGTTTCAATAGGCTTTAACAGCGTTTCCAGTTCGCCGATTTCCTTCATCATGGCTTCATCAATCGCCAGCCGCCCCGCGGTATCCACGATCATTACGTCATGGAAATGCGTTTTGGCGAAGCTCAGCGCAGCGCTAGCGATTTCCTTCGGCTGTTGTCCGGTTTGAACCGGAAAAAAGTCAGCGCCGATTTGACTGGCGAGCAGTCCCAGCTGATGAATTGCAGCGGGGCGATAGATATCGCAGGAGACCAGCAATACCTTTTTCTTTTTGTTTTCCATCAACCATTTCGCCAGCTTTCCGCTACTGGTCGTTTTGCCTGCGCCTTGCAGCCCCGCCATGAGAATAACAGCGGGTGGAACAGTGGAAAGGTTGATATCGGCCTTTTCCCCGCCCATGAGTGCAATAATTTCCTGATGTACGACACCCACCAGGGCCTGCCCGGGTGAAAGGCTGCCGATCACTTCCTTCCCGACAGCTTTTTCCTTGACCCGTGCGATGAACTCCTTGACCACCGGTAACGCTACGTCGGCCTCCAGCAGCGCCATGCGTACTTCACGCAGCGCTTCCTGTATATTGTTTTCAGTTAATCGCGCTTCGCCCCGAAGGGTCTTGATGACGCCGGAAAGCCGACTGGTAAGATTGTCAAACATGCAAAATGCCTCGCAATAAAAATTCGTGTAGACTAAACGGACGTTCCATTTTCAATCCGCAGGATCAATGTCCGGTATTCTAGCCTATCTCGTTGCCTCTCTGCTGTATGGGCTGATCGGTTGGCACTTCTGGCGCACCAGATGGAAGGCGCCCACAAACACCGCGGGCGGTGCCACAATAAGTGCGGGGTGGGAGCGTTATGCAATTCTAGCGCCGTTGGCGTTGCACGGCTTTACGCTTTACGAGTCCGTTTTTGCCGGTGTCGGATTAAATTTTGGTGTAGGCAGCGCTGTTTCCGCAATTGTATGGCTCACTGCCACAATTTACTGGCTGTCCGGTTTTTTCTACCGGCTGGAAGGATTGCAGACGCTGGTTGCACCCGTGGCGGCAGTAGCCGTGCTGCTTCCATTGGCATTTCCTTCATTGCGTCCCCTGGCCAATACCGAGCTTCCCGCTTTCAAAGCGCATATTTCCATTGCCATGCTGGCGTACAGCCTGCTTACCATCGCCGCTCTCCACGCGTTGCTCATGGCAGTGGTCGAGCGGCGTCTCCACCATCCCGCCATGCCGTCGGTACTGACCAATCTGCCCCCCTTGCTGGCAATGGAAAGGTTATTGTTTCGCGTAATTTGGGCGGGTTTTATACTGCTCACGCTAACGCTCATAAGCGGCATTGTTTTTTCGGAAGAGGTGTTCGGGCAGCCGCTTAAATTCACTCACAAGACTTTATTCGGGATCGTTTCCTGGTGCGTGTTCGCTGCCCTGCTGGTGGGAAGGCAGTTCTATGGGTGGCGCGGGCGCATCGCGATTCGATGGACACTGGCAGGGTTTATAATTCTGCTGCTTGCCTATCTCGGCAGCAAGTTTGTACTGGAAGTGATACTGCGGCGTTAGCATATCCACCGGAACGGGATAGAGCCGAGCATATAATCGGTAAAAGTTCTTGAAACTGCGGTAAAACTTCCCCATACCTGATTATTCCTATTCGCATAGAGGCGTTTCTTGGAAGACATGCCGTTATACGTGCTCCTGATAGCACTGGCTGTTCTGTTGATACTGTCTGCTTTCTTCTCTCTCTCCGAAACCAGCATGATGGCGATCAACCGCTATCGGTTGAAGCACCTCGTCAAGCAGGGAAACCGCGGCGCTCGCCTGACCGCCCAGCTGTTAATGAATGTTGACAAGCTTCTAGGCGTAATTCTGCTGGGCAATAATTTGCTGAATGCTGCCGCGGCGACACTGGTGGCGGTGATTGTTTCCCTCTTCTTCAGCCATAACGAACTTGCGCTCTTCTTCGGAACGGTAGGCGTGACGTTCGCCATACTGGTATTTAGCGAGATTACGCCCAAGGTCATCGCGGCTGCCTATCCGGAGCGTATCGCGCTGGCTTCCAGCTACGTGCTCACCCCATTGCTGAAACTTTTTTCACCGGTGGTATGGTTCGTCAATTTATTTGTCCAGGCACTGCTTACGATTCTTCACTTGAAACCCAAGGCCGAGAATACTCAGAAAATCAGCATGGAAGAACTCAAAACCCTGGTGCTGGAGGCGGGGCACTTCATTCGTAAAAAGCACCAGACCATGTTACTCAACCTCTTCGATCTTGAAACCATCACGGTTGACGATGTCATGGTCCCCCGCGGCCAGATCGAGGCCATAGATCTGAATGCCGAAGATGAGACCATCCGCAATCAGTTACTCACCTGTTATCACACCCGCCTGCCGGTTTACCGGGGCACATTGGACGATGTTACCGGCATCATTCACGTCCGCAAGGTATTAAATCAACTGGGAAGCGGAGAAATCACCTCGGCGGCATTGGAAAAAATCATGCGGGAACCCTATTTTGTCCCGTCCGGCACACCTCTGTTTTCGCAGCTGCAATTATTCCAGGAAAATCGGGAGCGGGTCGGCCTCATCGTGGACGAATATGGCGAATGGAAAGGGTTGGTAACGCTGGAGGATATCGTTGAGGAAATCATTGGCGAGTTTACTACGCACCCGCCGTCACAAGTTGGCACATTTTTGAAACAGGAAGACGGAAGCATAATAGTCGAAGGTAGCAGCCTGCTGCGCGATCTCAACCGCAAGCTTGGCCTGAATCTTCCCCTGGGAGGGCCAAAAACACTCAATGGTCTCATTGTGGAACATTTTCAGGACATTCCGGAAGCAGGTACCAGTCTTAAGATCGCCGGTTATCCGATGGAAATCATTCAGACTCAGGACCGGGTCGTCAAGGTGGTGCGAATTTTTTCCGTACCGGCGCCAACTGAGGAGCGGGCCATCGCCGAATAGCAATTCGGGTGCGAGACTTGATGTCCTTTATTTATCTGCTGCAAAACTCTCCGGCTTTCCTCATTTCGTTCTGTTCCCTCATCGGCCTGGTAGCGGGTAGTTTCCTGAATGTCGTAATCATACGCCTACCGAAAATGCTGGAGCGCGACTGGGCGCGGCACTGCGCGGGTTTCCGCGCGGAAACGGTTGAGGTGCTTCCACCCTACAATATCGTCACGCCTCGTTCAGCCTGTCTCCATTGCGGGCATAAAATAACAGCACTGGAAAACATTCCAGTGATGAGTTATGTGTTGTTAAGGGGACGGTGCTCCCAATGCCACGCATCCATCTCCCTCCGCTACCCCGCTGTCGAGCTGTTAACCGCCCTCACCAGTGGCTACATTGCCTGGCATTTCGGCTATGGTTTTGCCACTCTTGCCACATTAGCCTTTACCTGGACAATGATTGTTCTGGCATTCATCGACATCGATACGCAATTACTCCCCAATGATATTACCGTGCCGCTTTTATGGGCAGGACTATTGGTCAATCTGGCCAATACCTTTACCAGTATTCACTCCGCAGTCTTGGGCGCAGTTGCAGGGTATATTTCGCTATGGTCAATATATTGGGGTTTTAAGCTTGTCACGGGAAGGGAAGGCATGGGTTACGGCGATTTCAAGCTTCTTGCGGCGATCGGGGCGTGGCTCGGCTGGCAAATGCTGCCGCTAGTGATCCTGGTTTCTTCAATCGCCGGCACTATAGTGGGCATCCTTTTGATAACGGTAGCAAAGCGCGGGCGCCACGAACCCATTCCCTTTGGTCCCTATCTGGCGGGGGGAGGTTTTGTTGCGCTGCTCTGGGGGAGCCAGATCAATGAGGCCTATTGGGGTTTATTTTAAGAGTGTCCTTGATAATCGGCTTAACTGGGGGAATCGGCAGCGGTAAAACCGCTGCCGCAACATTTTTTGCAGCGCTCGGTGCGGATGTTATAGATACCGATGTCATTGCGCATGAGCTTACGCGGCCGCACGGTGCTGCAATTTCGGCCGTCCGGCAAGCTTTCGGTGAAAGGTATATAACGGAGGACAGCGCACTAAACCGGAAAGAGATGCGGAAGCTCATATTTTCTGATGACGATTCGCGCCGAAAGCTTGAAGCAATTCTTCACCCGCTTATTCGAACTGAAGTGGCTCGCCGTGCTGCGCTTTTTTGCGGTCCTTACGGACTAATAGTCGTCCCTCTGCTGCTCGAAACCTGTGGCTACCGGGAAATGATTCATCGCGTATTGGTTGTCGATTGCTGCGAATATGACCAGATTGCCCGGACTGTCGGTCGGACTGGAATGGATGAACAGACTGTGCGTGCTATTATGGCCACTCAACTTTCCCGCGCGGAGCGGTTGCAGCAGGCCGATGATGTGATCTCAAATGACTCGGATATATCTCATCTGAAGCAACAAGTAGAGGCTTTGCACAGCAAATATCTTGCCTTGAGGGACCGAGGCTAATCCTTGTCATACTCCACTTTTATTACGGCGCAATTTTAATTGTAAAATTATGTTTTGTAGGGCAATATCACACTTCCCGTCCCGTTCCAGCCGCATGATTGCCCATTGTCGTGACTTGCTACGAACACCCTCTTAACGAACGTATCCGCACTTTACTGCGGCTCGAGGATCTGTTTGACAGGGTGGCTTTTTTTTCCGCGAAGGAAGACGCTTTCGAACACCACTCTGCGCTTGTTACCTTATTTGAAATTCTCGATGTAACAAGCCGGGCCGACATGAAATCAGACTTGTTGCAGGAACTGGAACGGCAGAAGCATGCGCTGGAAATACTGCGCAGGAATCCCGGAATTTCGGAAGATGCGCTGAACCAGGTGTTAAGCAACATTCAGGCAGCATCGCAAAACCTCCTGAATATGACAGGCAAAATCGGCGAACACATGCGGGAGAATGAATGGCTGATGGGCATCAAGCAACGTGCGGGCATACCGGGAGGCGCGTGTGAATTTGACTTGCCTTCTTATCATTATTGGCTGCATCTCGACCCTGCGCTGCGCCGCGGCGATCTCAACGAATGGCTTGCCCCGCTATTGCCGATCGCGGAAGGTTTCCGGATTGTCCTGCACTTATTGCGGAACAGCGGCAAGACCTTCCGGCACACGGCTTATCGCGGTGTTTTTCAGCAGATGGGATCGGGGCGCATTGCGCATATGCTGTGCCTGAAAGTGGATGAAAATCTTCCCTGTATTCCCGAAATCAGCGCCAACAAATATGCGCTTAACATTCGTTTTGTCATCTCGGGTTCAAGGCAAAAACCCAAGATATATGAGGAAGATGTAGAATTTGATCTGACTTTCTGCAACTTATAGGAATTCAGGCGCTACTTTAGATATACGTCCCGCCGGATTATCAGCTTTCCATTCCGCATTTCGTTAGGTCAAGCCAATTTCATCGTGAAATGTCTAATTTTTTTGCGTTAATCCCTGCTGCAGGTTCCGGTTCCCGCATGGGGAACGAACTGCCCAAGCAGTATTTGTCATTAGCGGGCAAACCCATGATTTACCATGCTTTACGAAGACTGTGCGGGTCAGACCGGCTGCGAGGCGTAATTGTAGTACTCGCACCAGACGATAGCGAATGGGCGAGACACGATTGGTCGGAGTTCTCGGATAAGCTGGTGGTCATTCATTGTGGAGGCGGAACCCGGGCCCAAAGTGTCCTCAACGGATTGGAAGCAGTACGTAGAACCTCATCTATTGCCGATGCGGACTGGGTGCTGGTGCATGACGCCGCTCGGCCCTGCTTAAGCGAGAGACAACTTGATAAGTTGATGGATGAGCTGGCCGATGATGAAGTAGGTGGGTTGCTTGCGGTTCCGGTGGCAGATACGTTGAAGCGCAGCGACAACAGCAGCCGGGTTGAGCGTACCGAATCGAGGGAAAGTCTATGGCAGGCTCAAACCCCACAGATGTTCCGTTATAAGTTGCTGGTAGAAGCTCTGAGCATGACTGGCGGCACAGTCATGACAGACGATGCGGGGGCGGTCGAGGCGCTTGGGCTGCACCCCAAGCTGGTCCTGAGCGATGCGCGCAATTTGAAGGTGACATATCCTCAGGATATGGCGTTGGCGGAGCTGATACTGGGAAACTCTGATTAAACGTCTTAAAGCGAAGGACGGCTGTTCTGACGCTAATGCATTACCTTCTGTTTTAAAAATCCGTTTTGACCGACTGCATGTGCAATTGATAAAGGAAAATAGTGAGCAAGTTCAGAATTGGGCAAGGTTTCGATGTGCATCAATTGGTAGAGGGACGCAAGCTTATCATTGGGGGGGTCACCATACCCTATGAGAAGGGGCTCCTTGGACATTCCGATGCGGACGTGTTACTGCACGCGATATGCGATGCGCTGCTGGGAGCGGCGGGGCTGGGCGATATTGGCAGGCATTTTTCCGACACCGATCCACAGTACCGGAACATCGACAGCCGCGTGCTGCTGCATAACGTCCATCGCTTGTTGGAGGAGCGCGGCTACAGGGTGGTGAATATCGATGCGACTATCATAGCCCAGGCGCCCAAAATGTCGCCGCATATCCCGGTCATGGTCAGCAACATTGCGCATGACCTGCGAATGGAGGCGCAAGAAGTCAACATCAAGGCCAAGACTGCAGAACGTCTTGGGCCAGTTGGCAGAGGCGAAGGAATAGAGGCGGAGGCGGTATGCCTGATAACCCGGCAAGGGCACTAGCTGAAAAAGGTATTCGATCCACCGGAAAGACCGTCCGGGTTTTTTTCGCGATATGGCCAGACAACGCCGCGCAAGAGCAAATGGCTGGGCTGGCAACGCGGTTGCGGTTGGACCCCCTTTGTGGCGGGCGTAAAACCAAAGGAGACAATATTCATCTCACGCTGGTATTTGTCGGGGAGGTGGATGCCGTCGGACTCCAAACACTCCTTGAAGCGGGGAATAAAATAGGGAATGCCGGAACAGGTGGTTTCGATTTTGTTATCGATGCGATCCGTTACTGGAAACACAACCAGATTGTCTATGCTACGACGGACAAAGCCCCCCAGCGACTTACAGATCTGGTGAGCGCACTGCAGGGTGCGCTATCTGCTGCGGGGTTCTTTTTGGAGCAGCGGCCTTATATTCCACATATAACATTGATGAAGCGCGCCTCGTGCCGGATCGTGCCCAAATTGCCGGAGCCGGTAGTCTGGCGGGTACGTGAATGGATGTTGGTAAAGTCGGAACAGACCAGCGACGGATCGGTTTACACGCCTATCCACCGCTGGTCCCTGGGTGGTGTAATTTAAAGATAAATGCAGCTTTCCAGATGTCTTGTCAGATTCTTTTCGCTGGTTCTGGTGTAATCCTTTTCAAACGTGTCGCTTACCATATTTCGCACATGACGCCCCATATTGCTGTTGATCAGGCCCATAAATGGCGTTGATACCACCAGAATGAGCCGTTGGTAGCTGTTGGCGATACGGCCTTGCTCCAGTTCCCTGGCCAGCTGACAGGCAAAGTTTTGTGCCTCATGCTGCTTTGGATCAGTGGCGGGTATGTACGCGCCGCGGCCATTGCCGAGGCTTTTGTTGTGTCCGGGGCGATCCGAAACCAGATATTGCCCTTTTTCTCTGCTGGCATCGTGTCTAAATTCCTTGAGTTTCTGTAATCCTTTTTTTGGGCCGTAATTTGCATATAGATATGCTGCGCTTGCATTTGCGACAAGAATCCACGTAATCCCCATGACTCCTCCGTGTGATGATGGTAAAGTGAAACGAGGTAAAAAGGTCCTTCTCAGCAATCGACAAGCAATTTTTAACAGAAGTTTCGCCTGGTGGCAACCGTTGAATCACACTCCTCGGATTCTTTCTTGAAGATCCTGGCCTTAGATACTTCAACCGAGTACTGTTCGGTTGCCCTATTTCTGAATGGCGAGGTAATCAGCCACGAAATTCTTGCCGGGCAACGGCATTCCGAGCTGATTTTGCCAATGGTGCGGCAGGCACTCGGTGAGGCCGGGCTGACTTTGACGCAACTGGATGGCATTGCCTTCGGTGTTGGTCCTGGATCGTTCACCGGCCTGCGTATCGCTTGTGGCATCGCGCAGGGATTGGCTTTCGGCGCGGACCTGCCCGTTGTAGGAATATGCACTCTGGAAGCGTTGGCGCAGGAAGGCGGGGGCGGCAGAATTATCGCGGCGCTCGACGCCCGTATGAGCCAGATTTACCATGCAGCCTATGAGAAAGAAGCGCACGGGTGGCAGCTCATAGCAGAGCCTGCATTGTGCTCGCCCGAGGATGCGCCCCTGGTTCCAAATGGCAACTGGACTGGTTGCGGCAGCGGTTTTGATAAGTACGATCAAGCGTTGCGTGCGCGCTATGGCGGCAGCGTCAAGCGCACTATCAGCGGTTTGCGGCCTCATGCCCGTTCCATCGCCCAATTGGCCGCGCCGAGGTTTGCGATGGGAGGTGGTATCGATCCCGCTGACGCGATGCCGTGTTATATCCGTAATAAGGTGGCGCTGAAGGAGAAAGAACGATGAGCGCCCAATTGCAGGAAATTCCGAAAATCCGCCGAATGCTTCTGTCAGACCTGGACGCGGTGGTAGCCATCGAGCGGGAGGTTTTCCTCTTCCCATGGACACGCGGCAATTTCAGCGATTCGATGAATTCCGGCTATCACTGCCTGGTATTAGACCTGAGTGGTCATCTTTTTGGTTATGGTGTGATGACCATTGGGGCAGAGGAAGCCCATCTGTTAACGCTCAGCATTGCCGCTGGCTCCCAACGGAAGGGCTGGGGCGAGCGATTGTTGCGGCGTTTCATTCAAATCGCCAAAGACCAGCGTGCCCGCTCGATGTTTCTGGATGTGCGCGAATCCAACCATGCGGCAGCCCGGCTGTATGAACGGATAGGGTTCAGGCAAATCGGCAAACGCAGGGATTATTACCCCGCGATGGGAGGACGTGAAGACTCGCTGGTAATGGAATTGATGTTATGAGGAATTGATGTTATGACCTCCGCCAGGGATGCAAGGCGTAAAGAAATACTGAAAGAGCTCGGCTTGACGCCAGTCTGGCGTGCCAGGACAAATAACTCGTCAAAATCCCTCCTTCAAGCTTTGAGTCCGGCTTCTGCTGGACAGTCAAACCGGGGGGAGCCTACCTGCAGTGCACCTGTGAATGCAGCGGAAGATCGGCGTTTTAAAATCTTGAGAATGGGTTGGGATGAGCTTGAGGCCAGCATTGCGGGTTGCATCGCATGTCCCTTGTGCCAATCGCGCACGCGCACCGTACCTGGGGTGGGCGACAGGAATGCAGACTGGCTGTACGTGGGAGAGGGACCCGGCGCACAGGAGGATGCTACGGGAGAACCTTTTGTCGGTCAGGCCGGTAAACTGTTGGACAACATGCTGGCGGCGATTGATCTGAAGCGGGGCCGCAATGTCTTCATTACGAATATCGTGAAATGCCGTCCACCTGGAAACCGGGAGCCCGCACCGTATGAAGCACAGCAGTGCGAGCCGTATCTCGCGCGGCAAATTGCGATGATCACGCCTAAACTTATCATTGCGTTGGGTAAAGTCGCGGCACAGAATCTGCTAGGGACCGATGCAAGTATTGGCAGCCTTCGCGGCAGGTTGCACCAGCATTCCGGAATTCCAGTCATCGTAACCTATCACCCGGCCTATCTGCTGCGTACGCTGACCGCCAAAGCGAAAGCCTGGGAGGATTTGTGTTTTGCCAGAAGCACAATGCAGCGTCTAGGAACCGCTGAATAAAGCCTTCATGGGGCGCGACCGTGGGTTTTCGGGATGGGATATGCGAAAGGCGACAACCAGAAGGTTGTGACGAGGCATCTTAGACGGGAGCTAATCTGTAATGTTGCCCGCACCGCGCTCTTAATGCAGGTCTTATTCAGAGGTGTTCTCCTTGCAATTCCCGGATCAGTCACCATATAAAATCTGCCTATTCATTGAGGAGGACAGGTATGCATAAGTTGCTGTTGGCCCTGACGTTGCTTCTTACTTTTTCCTTAAGCGGCTGTGGTTACAACACGCTGCAAACTACCGATGAGCAGATCAAGGCGAACTGGGCGGAAGTTGTGAATCAGTATCAGCGCCGTGCCGACCTGGTTCCCAATCTCGTAAACGTGGTCAAGGGATTTGCAGCTCAGGAAAAAGACGTACTGCTTGGGGTGACCAATGCCCGCTCCAAGGTTGGCAGCATTCAAGCTACACCAGAGCTTCTCAATAACCCCGAAGCATTTGCCAAGTTTCAGGCTGCCCAGGGAGAATTGTCCAGTGCGTTGTCGCGCCTGCTTGTTGTGGCCGAGAATTACCCGCAGCTTAAATCAGACGCCAATTTCCGTGAATTGCAGGCACAACTGGAAGGTACGGAGAATCGCATTGCAGTTGCGAGAAATCGATACATCAAAGCGGTACAGGACTATAACGTTGTGGTGAGGTCGTTTCCCACGAATCTCACGGCAATGATATTCGGTTACAAGGTGAAGCCAAGCTTTACCGTTGAAAACGAGAAGGAAATTTCCACCGCCCCCAAGGTGGATTTCAGCGCTCCTTCACCGGGGAAATAAATAAATAGAGTTGGTCGTTCATGATTCGACCCTGGCATAACATATTCGCATTCACTACGCTGCTTTTTTATGCCTTTTTGGCAGTGGCCGATGTTGCCATTCCACCCCTCAAGGCTCATGTTACCGATCTGACCGGTACGCTCTCCGTGGAGGAGACCGCCCAACTGGAACAGAAGCTGGCGGCTTTCGAGGCAAAAAAAGGCAGCCAGATTGCAGTATTGATCGTTCCGACGACTCAGCCCGAAACAATCGAACAGTATTCGATTCGGGTTGCCGAAGCCTGGAGGCTGGGGCGAAAAGGCGTGGATGACGGCGCCCTGCTGGTAATCGCAAAGCAGGATAGAACGGTGCGCATAGAAGTCGGTTATGGTCTCGAGGGTGTGTTGCCGGATGCTATTGCAAAGCGCATCGTCGATGAAACGATTATTCCGAAGCTCAGACAGGGAAATTTTGCAGGCGGTATCAACGCTGGCATCGAGCAAATGATGGGCGTGATCCAGGGAGAACCGCTGCCGCCACCGCAAGCGAGATCCGCCGGGCGCGGCAGCGCTCCCGCCGGCACAGGCATCCTGGATAATCTCTTTCTCATTTTCATCGTTCTCCTAGTGGTTGGAAAGGTAGTGCAGTCCTTGTTTGGGCGCTTCATTGGCGCCGCTATCATGAGTGCATCCGCGGGGTTTTTAGGCTGGCTGGTTTTTTCTTCGATACTCATGGGCATAGTTTTTGCTGTCATCGCCTTTTTTGTGGGCTTGTTCGGGAACTCGGGCGGAGGATTCTATCGGGGCGGCCCTGGCGGTTGGTACGGAGGCGGCGGTTTTGGTGGTAGGGGTGGAAGTGGCGGTTTTGGCGGTGGCGGCTTCAGCGGGGGTGGCGGCGGGTTTGGAGGTGGCGGCGCATCAGGGAGATGGTAAATGAATTTTACCCGAATGCTGCGACATCTTTTTACCGGCCACGTGGCCATAAAACGCGTGTTCTCCGAAACAGCCCTGACGGCTATCGGAAAGGCTATCGAGAATTCGGAGATCAGCCATGAGGGGGAAATCCGTTTCGCCGTAGAGGCAGCACTGAATACGCCGTCTTTGCTTAGAGATCAATCGGGACGAGAACGTGCGGTAGAGGTATTTTCTCAACTCCGTGTCTGGGATACGGAGCATAACAATGGCGTACTGATTTACTTGCTGCTTGCGGACCGCAATGTTGAAATCATTGCCGACCGCGGAATTAACGTCAGAGTGAAGGCTGAAGAATGGGAAAGAATTTGCCGGGAAATGGAAACCGCTTTTGCGCAGGGACAATTTGAAACCGGTGTGATTGCTGGAATTGACGCTATTGGGCGGCATTTACAGGAGCACTTTCCCACAACGACAGGTGGCGGCGAAAATGAGCTGCCCGACAGGCCGATTATTCTGAAAGGCTGAGGCCGCCCGGCACAACCATTCGGTTGCCATCTCAGCCTTGACCAGATGACCGGGGGACTCTATCAGGAAATTCAGCCAGCATGAGGCATTAACATTGCCTGATCGCTTCTGAATGCCTTCTTAATATCCTGGTAATGCCCTCTTAATGTCCCTTATGAGCCCCTATCAAATGAAGTGAATCTTCAATGCTCTGGTTGCGCAGGTGCCATTGGCGTATCAACGCCATAATTACGGCCACGAACAAACCGAATAACATGATGACGGTATAAACGTGCACATCGAAGCTCACCAATATAGCGTAGAGTCCCAGCATGCTGAGAATGCTCAGGTTCTCGTTGAAGTTCTGGACGGCGATGGAATGACCCGCACCCATCAGGATGTGCCCACGGTGTTGCAGCAGCGCATTCATTGGCACGACGAAAAATCCCGCCAGCCCCCCGATCAGTACCAGAAGAATAAGCGCAATCCACAGATCACGCGCGAGGATCATGGCCATCACCACGATACCCATGGCGATGCCAAGAGGAATTACTTTGACCGATTGGCGCAGCGACACCAGTCGTGCCGCGATAACCGCGCCTATCGCAATGCCGATGGCAACCACGCCCTGTAGCTGCGCGGCTTTGCTTAACGGATAGCCAAGCGCGGCATCGGCCCACTTCAGCACGATAAATTGCAGAGTCGCGCCCGCACCCCAGAACAACGTTGTAACGGCGAGCGATATTTGCCCGAGCTTGTCTGTCCATAACAACTTCATACAATGCCCGAACTCGTGCATCAGGAACATCGGATTTTTCTTGAGAATGCGGTGGTCTACGCCGGTGTTGGGAATGTACAGATTGAAGATGGCTGCGGTTCCATAAAATATGGCAATGAGCAGAATGCCGGCTTCCGGTACGGTATCCACGCCGGTATCAATCGCGGGGAAGTCGAATGAGAGAATCGCGGCGGAGACCGCGGGTGAGATAAGCAACCCGCCCAATACCGTACCCAGAACGATCGAGGCCACGGTTAAGCCCTCGATCCAGCCATTGGCAATGACCAGCTTTTCAGGCGGGAGGAGTTCGGTCAATATTCCATATTTAGCTGGGGAGTAGGCGGCGGCTCCGAGTCCCACAACTGCATAGGCAGCGAGGGCGAAATACTGGTGCGAGGCCAGAAAGAGCAGACTACAACCCGCGATCTTTATCGTATTGCTGATAAACATTACGCGTCCTTTGGCCATGGAGTCGGCGAAAGCCCCAACGAATGGGGCGAGAATTACATAGAACAAAACAAATACAAACTTGAGCATTGGGGTGAGATAAGCGGGGGCGTGCAGCTCTACCAGGAGCGCAATGGCAACAACAAGCAGTGCATTGTCTGCCAATGAAGAGAAAAACTGCGCTGCCATGATGGTATAAAATC
The DNA here is from genome assembly GCF_900109785.1 of Nitrosovibrio tenuis. Taxonomy (GTDB): domain Bacteria; phylum Pseudomonadota; class Gammaproteobacteria; order Burkholderiales; family Nitrosomonadaceae; genus Nitrosospira; species Nitrosospira tenuis_A. Next base: position 58,465 of record NZ_FOBH01000011.1, on the reverse strand, counting down.
CGCGTTTCAAGCTATTCTCCTTCCAGAAACTTTTTCATCAGATAACGTGGAATTATACAATGCTCATCCAGGACTTTACGAAGTGCCTATGTCAGGTGTTGCTACAATTGTTACCATTGACCTTATTCCAATTCCATCCATGATGAGATTGCCCTTGCAGCTTGAATCCTGATGTCGCGCCCCATCCAGGCGCTGATAGATCTCTCCGCGCTCGAACATAATTTATCCGTAGTTCGCCGCCATGCTCCGCACGCGCGGGTGATGGCCGTGATCAAGGCTGATGCCTATGGTCATGGGTTGCTACGCTCCGCCGAGGCGTTAAGCCGCTCAGATGGTTTCGCCATGCTCGAACTGGATGCTGCCGTACGCCTGCGGGAAGCAGGCTATCGGCAAGTTATCCTGTTGCTCGAAGGTTTCTTTTCCATGGAAGAATTGATGTGGATCGAACAGTACCATTTGAGTACCGTGATTCACAATCGCGAGCAACTAGCCATGTTATTTGCATACAAGCCGCGCGCGAGACTCGGGCTCAATATATTTCTTAAAATCAACACGGGCATGAATCGCCTTGGATTCACACCTGAGCAGTTTCCCGCTGCGCTGGAAGCACTGCGAACGAGTCCCGCCGCTGGGGAAATTACCCTTATGACACATTTCGCTCGCGCCGACGAATGCAGCAGGAGTGAAACGATTGCTGCGCAGTTGCAACGCTTCAAAGCGGTTGCTGGAGGACGCCATCTATCCTGCTCGCTGGCCAATTCTGCCGCTATTCTGCGCTATCCTGAAACGCATGCAGACTGGGTGCGTCCCGGCATCATGCTTTATGGCGGATCGCCTTTTGCCGATAGGACCGCGGCCGAACTGGATCTGCATCCCGCGATGACTGTATCGAGCAAGATTATTGCGGTGCAAACTCTTAAGTCAGGTGAAGGGATTGGGTATGGTCATGCTTTTCGCGCTGACCGGCCAATGCGCGTCGGCATTGTTGCGGGTGGCTACGCCGATGGGTATCCGCGCCATGCTCCGACGGGCACACCCGTACTGGTTAACGGCAGGCGCACCCGTATCGTTGGACGCATATCCATGGATATGCTGCATGTCGATCTGAGCGGAATGGACGATGTAGCTGTGGGCAGTCCGGTGACACTCTGGGGCAAGGGACTGCCTGTGGACGAAGTGGCGCAAGCTGCGGGTACTGTAGGCTATGAACTGCTGTGCGCCTTGGCGCCGCGAATGCAGATCGTCACATAGGAGATTTTTAGAGGGGGTCTCTGGATGTTCCGATGGCAAACAAGCTAAAGGCCGGTTCCAGGCTGTGACGCCCGAAATCATTCAGAGACCCGGTTCCGAAACATTACTCGACTTTCGCCTTGGAACGCAGATCCGTGACGTATGTGGCAAACTGCCGTTGCAATACACGTTGTGCCAGATTCTGCTTGATTTCCTCGAATGGGGGAATTTTCAGGGGGCGCACATCATCCAACCGGATCACATGCCAACCAAATGGGCTTTTTACCGGTTGTTCGGTAAGTTTGCCCTTGCTCAGTTTGGTCAAGGCTTCTGCGAACGGCTGGACGTAGCTTGCGGCGGGACTCCAGTCCAGTTCGCCACCCTTGCTCTTGCTGCCGACATCCAGCGATTTCTCCTGAGCAATCTTTTCAAGCTTTTCCCCTTTCTTAATGCGGGCGATGATATCCTTGGCTTCTGCCTCGCTTCCAACAAGGATATGATGAGCTTTGTATTCCTTGTCGCCCATCTGAGCTTTTACCGCGTCATATTCCTTGTGCAACTCTTCATCGCTAACGGGGTGGCTCTTCACATAATCAATCTGATATGCCCTGACTAAAGCCGTCTGACGGGCGATGTCGAGCTGGGCGGCAAAATCAGGGTCCTTGTCGAGTCCTTTTTTCATCGCGTCCTGTGCGATGACTTCCTCGGATATGAGATCATCACGTAAAGCCTTCCGGGCTTCAGGTGTATCCGGTTGCCCTTGGGCGACCCGCGCTTTCATTATAAATTCGAGCCGCGACTGAGGGATTGTCACGCCGTTCACTTTGGCCATGGTCGAGGGGGACGCACCGGTTTGAGCCTGAACAGTTGTTACAGCAAGCAGGCCGGAAACACCCAATGCCGCGAGTTGAGCAATTTTTTTAAAATGCATAGGACTTCCTTGTCAATGAGTCGGAATCAAATCAAATTCTTCGGGAGTATACGCCTTTAAGCTCAGCGCGTGAATATTCTTATGCATCATCTCGCGCAGCGCATCGTAAACCAGGCGATGCCTCGCTAGCGATGACTTGCCAGCAAATTTCGGTGAAACAATGGTGAGAAGGTAATGTCCACCGCCAGTCCTGGCGCCCGCGTGCCCGGCATGCCGGGCGCTCTCGTCCACAATCCTGATCTGCTGCGGCTCAAGAATGGCGAGCTTCTGGGTGATCAATTCGACAGTGCTCGTTGAATTCATGCCGGCATGATTTTTTTGAACGGCTTGACTGTCAATTTGGCATAAACACCCGCAGTGGCATACGGATCGGCCTCCGCCCATTGGCGCGCTGCTTCCAGCGATTCGAATTCAGCCACGATCAGACTTCCTGAAAATCCCGCTGGACCTGGGTCGGGGCTATCGATTGCGGGATATGGTCCTGCCAGGATGAGGCGTCCTTCCTCCTGCAAGGCATTGATTCGCTCCAGGTGGGCGGGCCGAACGGGCATCCGTTTTTCCAGGCTGTCAGCAACATCTTCTCCATTTATCGCGTACAGCATCAGGTTTCCTTATCCTCCTTGTCTTCCATATATTTTGCGAGCATCAATCCTTGCAATAAGATAAATGCCAGCATTAGTCCCATGAAGCCGAACAGTTTGAAGTTGACCCAGGTTTCAGTGGAGTAATTGAAAGCGACGTAGAGATTGGCTCCTCCCATCAGGGCAAAAAAGCCAGCCCAACTGGCATTCAGACGTGTCCATACCGGCTCGGGCAGGGCGATCTGCTCTTTCATCATGACACGGATCAAGTTCTTCTTGAAAACCGCCTGGGCCGACAGCAGCGCGACGGCAAACAGCCAGTAGAGTACCGACGGCTTCCATTTGATAAATGTTTCATCCTGCAGAATCAGGGTTGCACTGCCAAAAATCACGATAATGACGAGGCTGACCCACAGCATGGTATCGACCTTGCGGTGGCGAAACCATACCCAGCCGATCTGGCCAAAGGTGGCAGCAATGGCGACAGCTGTGGCAGCATAGATGCCATAGATCTTGAACGTGACAAAAAACAGGATTACCGGAAAGAGATCAAATAAAAACTTCATAGATACCGAACAGTTCGAGCTAGGGAACCTCTGAATAAGTCCACGTGGGCGCTACGGCGGCTTTCCGGGATGGGATGCGCGAAAGGCGCCGAAGCGAATGGTCGATCCCCTTCGCCAGGAGCCTGACAAAGCAGACCGCCCGCAAAGCCCCGTCCCTTCGGGTTGCGGCAAAATCTGATGCTCACTGCGTTGCACTCTTTGGCATCGTAGGCCTGGCTACGACCTGCGTCATGCGCCTTGTGATCATTCCGATTTTACCAGCAACGCGCCCCGCGAGGACTTGTTGAGAGGTTCCTGGGGATTAATGCAGCAATTATGGCGGTTACTCATGGAAAAAGCTATTGAGCCCCGGGATTCGGGCGAACGAAAGCGCATTGGAGCAGCTAAAAAGGTTCATGATATGCCGCGGGGGTATCGCCGGGGAAGCTATCTACGCTTTATCGGGTTGACGATCGAGCTGGAGCGAAGCGGAGTTGATGCAGTAGCGCAAGCCGGTCGGTGCAGGGCCGTCGTCGAATACATGTCCCAGATGCGCGTGGCATCGAGCACACACGACTTCAGTTCGTCGCATGAAAAAGCTGTGGTCTTCCTCCGCGGCAACATTAGCCGGATCGATGGGTTGCCAAAAAGAAGGCCAACCCGTGCCGGAATCGAACTTGGTATTTGAGTCGAATAACGGGGAGCCGCAGCAGGCACAGCAGTATATGCCGGCATCATGGCAGTTCCAATATTCTCCGGTAAAGGCAGGTTCCGTGCCTTTTTCACGGCATACATAATACTGTTGTGGCGTAAGCTGTGTTTTCCATTCCTGCTCAGGTTTAATAATCTTTTCGGCCATAATAACTTTTCCGTCCAGAAACGATGCACGTTTGATTCTGTCGTCTTTCCCTTAATGCAAGGTACATATTCAATGCAGGTGTACCGGTACCAATTCACCTTCCTCGGGAAATTCCGCATGGACTACTTCTCCTTCCGGGTTTGGAAAGAGCGGTGCGCCACAATCCTCGCAATACTCCAGGGGAAAGCGATTTTCCAGCAGGGTCATCTCAGTTACACCACACTCTCTTAAGGTTGCTTCAATTTGCGTTACGGTATCAGTATTCTCATCTTCATCCCCGACTAGCGCCCAGACGAGCCCGTACAGCACATTATCACGGTTCCTGAGGGTGAAGCTTACGCGGTATTCCTCCAGCCATTGGTCATAAAAAGGCGCAACTATCGCGCGCAGCCCGCCGGGAGAAATATTCAGGGTCGATTGCAGAAAATCAACGGTCGCATGCATGGAATAAGGCCGGGCAAGGCGATCGGCCATCCGCCACGCTGAAAAAAAACCGTCGGGGCTGAGCACTTCAAATGCGCATCCCGGGAAAAGCGGCCGCATGGCTTCAGTACTCTGAGTCTGCCACGGAGCCAATAATTCTTCCTTCCAACGCCTTGATTCCATCAAGTTGCCGGTCCTTCTGCTTTCGGTTGCTCCGTCAGCCTGCTGCCAGCGAAACATCGGCATCCCCTGTAATACGGCGATTGCCCCGAGTACATATCGGGTATCCGATAGGAAACGCCCGGTTTCGGCCAGATTACGGGGGTTCATATGCAATCCGGGTTCTCCGGCCAGCGCTGCTGTCCATAGCTTCCCAGCCAGTTCATGTGTAAGGTGGTATCCGCGCGGCAGCTGGTCGGGACTGAAGAGACAATCCGCCAGCACAAACTGGGCATTTGCCACCAGTACGTGTGACTGGAGCTGGATCCTGAGATTGGCGAGCACGGTTTCCGTTATAGGCCCGGAAGGGATTGAGAAGCGCGACCATGTCAGTAGCGGTATCGCGAACATCAACACATCGTAACCACGTTCGCCGCGCGTAACGGTACCACATTCGATCGCGGCTTCGATGGCGTAGATGAACTCGCCATAAGCGACGGGATCGGTTTCATAAAGCTGATCCAGAGCCGCTTCAAGATTCTGATCGTCACCCGTACGCAATTGCGTGCGTATTTTTACAGCCAGCCGGTTCTCCCAGAACGCATCCTCGATACGACTGCCTGAAGCGGCAAGCCCTACCGCCAGTCGGTAAAGCTCCTGAACTACCCGGGGGGATTTCGTGCGATGGGGGGCGCGAAGCTTTTTCATGAATTGCCGGCGCGTAATGATCGATCAAACATTTTATCCTAAATCCCCCCGATGCAAGGAAGATCTGGAATTATTGCCCAGTATTGCTCCAACATATCCATTGAGTTTGCAGAGCAGACCAACCCACGAAGGACAACAAGAGTTTCAGGTCGCGGAAGCGTTACTGGTCACGGCAGACTGCCAAACAATCGGGCACGGCCGAATCGGACCCGGTGGAACGGCTTCCTTCAAGGCCTCCTTGCCCATGTAAAGATAGCGAACCAGGCCATTAATATGATTGATCGGATTGCACTACGGACGCAGACTCTTTTTTGCCAGAGGGTCAGGCACGAAGCTTCGCGGCAAGCACGTCACATGCTCGATTTGCGGTGCTTCGGCCAGTAAATCAGCTGCATTAGCCATCAGTGCGGCAGCGATAGGGCCGGACAAATGGGCAGAACAGCCTGATTCATCGGCGAATGCATCAAAAATGCCGAAAGTCGATGGGCCCAGACGCAGAGCAAACCAGACCGGGGTGGCGGCTTCCTGATTTGCCAGTGCAAGACCCTTTTCAAGAAAGCTCATTACATCTGCTTCTCTTCCTGGCTTGGCCTGTACCGCACAAACAGAGCAACTTTTACCATGATTATTTCCCTTCCGTGGTTGAACAGCGGACTAAGACTTTAGAGGGTCCGCCAGCTTTTGCCAAATGGCAGGATCGATAAATTTGATATAATTCTCGCCATGCGTATTCACGTCCTTGCGCTCGACGGGGCTTTTGATACCGGCCTGGCGACTATCCTTGATACTCTAAGCATCGCGAATGATCTGGCAGCCTCCGCGGGTGCTGCGTCGACTTCTTTCGAAATAACTGTCACGGGTGTTCGCCGTAATGTCCGTACAAGCCATCGGCTATCGGTGCCTGCCGTGCCTGTAGGACGATGTGGCCGTCCGGATGTGGTTTTGATTCCCGCGCTCGGCGCGAAAACGCCCGAAACCTTGCAACCGGCGCTCGAGCGCCCTGATATAGCTGATGCTGGCGCATATTTGCGCGAGTGGGCTGAGGACGGTGTCTTGATAGGAGCCGCCTGTACGGGCACATTCGTTCTTGCAGGCACTCTCCTTCTCAATGGGCAAAGTGCCACTACATCCTGGTGGCTTGCTCCCCTGTTCCGCAAGCATTATCCTGGTGTCAATCTGGAAGACTCGCGCATGGTAGTAAGTTCATCCGGTTTTGTTACCGCAGGCGCCGCGCTTGCTCACGTTGATCTTGCGCTATGGCTTATCAGACGCGGCAGCCCAACCCTGGCAGCGTTAACTGCCCGCTTTCTATCGATCGAGCCGCGTTCGTCGCAGGCGGTTTTTGCGATTTCCGATCACCTTATGCATAGCGACCCACTGGTCGAGCGGTTTGAGCGCTGGGCGCGGCATAATTTGGCCAAAGGCTTCTCGCTGGCCGATGCAGCGAGAGCAACAGGTACCAGCGAGAGAACGTTATCCCGCCGATTGCGAGCAGTACTGGATAAAACGCCGCTTTCGTATTTTCAGGATCTGCGCGTCGAGCGCGCCGTACATCTTTTGCGGACGAGCACCGATAGTATCGATCTCATTGCTTCTCAGGTCGGTTATGCTGACGGAGCGACATTGCGTGTCCTTCTCCGGCGCAAGGTCGGCCGCGCTGCAAGCGAGCTGAGAACGCGGTACTGATCAATCTAATTCTCCGCGTCGTCTTCTCGTTGATATATCCTTTCCATTACCCATGAAACGGGCACGGATGGCCTTGGAGCGCGATCATGGCATCCCTGGATTCGAGTCTCCTTCACTGGGTCGCCGTTATGCGGAGAAAATAAAATCATGAGAATCCAGCCTCTAGGTTTCATAATGACGGGATTTAGTCTGCTTATCTTGTCTCTATTTTTTTTATACCCCGCATTTGCCAGGGAAGGCGTCGAGGTTTCGGTCAAAGAGATTCCCATGAGAGCCTTCAAATACCTTCAAACGCACTACCCTGAAGCAAGCAAAGTAAAATACTTTATGGAGCTTGATGAGGCTGGCAAAACGAGATACGAAGTCAAACTAAAATATAAAGGCGACAAATTTGACCTGACATTTGATAGTTCAGGGGGAATTATTGAAGTGGAAAAAGAGATTGACTGCGCGGTCATTGAAGACGCTGCTCATCATAAAATCATTGATTATTTCAATAGTAACTTTACCCGCTACCACATCTATAAATGCGAAGAAGTCGCTTCAGGAGGGGAAATTTTTTTCGAAATAAAATTAAGGGGAAAACGACCTGACGGGGAGCATTTTTTTGAGGCTTTTTTCACCCGGGCGGGAGATTTAAAAGAAATAACAAAGGAAGAGGTGCCGAGTCTTCCGATACTGAATTAATGGCGCTCAGCAAAGCGGGGTTGCGTACCAATTGACATGAGCTTTTTCTTCAGTTAAACCTCATCAGTCGCCTGCATGCTATTCTCATAATGAAATACAGGTATTCATGATTATCTTCAGGATGAAAATTGTCATTATTTTCATCCTGCTTATACATGTGGATATTTCCCGGGCCGGGGACGCGAATTTGGTCGGTGTTCTGCCTGCAATTTCTCAGACAGGCAGGGTCACCGATGTTTTTGACTACAATTTATTCGTCTCCACCACTCTGAACGCCACGGACCGGACCGTTGATGGAAGACGCTTTCCCGCCCGGGATATTCAGTCCTATTTTCAGCCCAGCCTCATCTATAAATACAGCCCGCAATTGAATTTTGCTGTTGCGTATGTATATCAGCGCACGGATCCTTTCAATAACGATTCAACAAACGAAAACCGGATATTCCAGCAGGCTATCTTCAGTACTCCTGTTTTAATGGGAAATCTCTATCAGCGGGTTCGTTTCGAAGAACGGTTCGTTACCAACAACCGGACTCATGAAACACCTCTATCAACGCGGCTCAGATATATGGTTGGGTATAACCTTCCGTTGCAAGGCGAGAGGCTCGATCCGGGCGAATTTTACGTGAACACTTATAACGAGTTTTATTTCAGCACCTCAGGACAACGAAATGCTGTTTATAGCGAGGACTGGCTATATGGCGGTATCGGTTACAGTACAGGACACATGGGAAATATTGAAATAGGGCCAATGCTGCAAACCTCCGTTATCGATACGTTCGGACACAGAAGAAACCTTTTCTTGTTACAAGTCCTCTGGAGCACAAATTTCGATATTTTTAGATGACGATATCAAGTGAGCAACGCTACGGCATGATGGCGATGTGTCCTTGCCCCCTCGCCGAACCAGGCTCGATAACATAAGAAAACATAGGCAGCGTGTATGCAATGGAGCAAAGGCTCCTACATGAGTTTAAAGAGTATATGCATTGCGACACTTGCCCGTCTGCCCCTCACACAGGTCCAACACCGCTGTTTGCGCTATTCCTTCCGTGGACCAGGCGATATAGAACCGGGAGTACCAGCAGAGTCAGTACGGTGGACGACAATATGCCTCCGATGACGACTGTCGCCAGCGGGCGTTGCACTTCCGCACCCGTTCCGGTGGCCAGCGCCATGGGAACGAACCCGAGGGCTGCCACCAGCGCCGTCATCAACACGGGGCGCAAGCGGGTGAGGGCGCCATTATGAATGGCATCATCCAGCGTCAGGCCTTGCGCTCGCAGGTCCCTGATAAACGCCAGCATGACCAAGCCGTTCAGTACTGCTACGCCGGAGAGGGCAATGAATCCCACCGCAGCGGAGATGGACAAAGGGATACCACGCAGCCACAAAGCCAGCACTCCACCGCTGAGCGCGAACGGAACTCCGGTAAACATAAGCAATCCATCGCGGATATTTCCGAACATCGAGTAAAGCAGGATAAAGATCAGTCCGAGAGCGAGCGGGACCACAATTTGAAGGCGCTGAGCAGCAGAAATCAATTGTTCGAATTGCCCTCCCCAAGTTACCCAATATCCGGGGGGGATCTCCACTTGCTCAGTGATGAGTGTTTCCGCTTCATTGACAAATGAGCCCAGATCTCGGCCCCGTACATTTGCGGTTACCACGACTCTGCGTTTGCCATTTTCGCGGCTGACCTGGTTAGGGCCCTGGACAACTTCAAAATTAGCGACCTCACCCAATGCAATGTAGGCGGGCAGGGCAGCCAAGGCAGGATTTGCTCCTAAGCCCATACCTGTGCTTGCAGCAGGGAGCCGGATAGGCAAACGCTTGAGTGCCTCCATATCGCCCCGTTGCTGCTCCGGCAACCTGACCTGCAGCTCAAAACGGCGATCACCTTCATAAATAGTGCCGGTAACTCTTCCAGCGATAGAAATAGACACGGCATCCTGTACGTCAGCTACATTCAAACCATAGCGCGCCATTTTTGCGCGATCCATTTGAATGGAGAGTACGGGCAAGCCGGTGATCTGCTCGGTTTTCGCATCCGCCGCGCCCGGAACAGTTTCGATAATTTTTTCGATCTGTTCCCCTACGGCGAGTAGGGTGTCCATGTCATCGCCGAAAACTTTTACTGCGACATCCGCACGCACACCCGAAAGCAGTTCATTGAAACGCATCTGTATCGGCTGGGTGAATTCATAATTGTTTCCCGGCACTTCCCGCACCGCCTGTTCCATTGCCGCTACTAATTCCGCTTTGGTGTGGCGCGGCCCCGGCCATTCCGATTGGGGTTTGAGAATGACGAAGGTGTCCGCGACGCTCGGCGGCATGGGATCAGTCGCAATCTCGGCGGTGCCGATCTTGGAGAAAACCCTTTCCACTTCGGGAAATGTCTTGAGGGTCTTCTCCAGTTCGTCTTGCATTTCGATGGCCGTGGTCAGGCTTGTGCCGGGAATACGCAGCGCATGCAGGGCGATATCTCCTTCGTTGAGGCTGGGCACGAATTCGCTGCCCATGCGCGTGGTCAGCAGGCCGGAGAGCACCACAATCACCACGGCGAGCGTGACCGTGAGTCCCTTGTTGCGCATTGCTCCGTTCAATGCGGGCACATAGATATCCTTTGCCCATGCCACTGCCGGGCTTTCTTTTTCCGACACTTTGCCGGAAAGGAAGAGCGCGATCGCTGCCGGAACAAACGTTACGGAAAGAATCATGGCGCCCAGCAGGGCGGTTACGACCGTGAAGGCCATGGGGTGAAACATCTTCCCCTCCACACCCGTCAGTGCGAAGATGGGCAGATAGACCACCATGATAATCAGCTCTCCATAGATGAGCACCCGCCGCGCTTCCCTGGTTGCATCGAAGACCACCGTAAAACGCTCAGCCGGCGTCAGGATACGCCCCAGCCGCTTCTGTTCATGGGCCAGGCGCCGGATACTGTTTTCAACAATGACGATGGCGCCATCCACGATGAGACCGAAGTCAAGGGCGCCCAGACTCATTAGGTTGGCGCTGATATGGTTGGCCATCATCCCGCTGAAGGTGAACAGCATCGAGAGCGGGATCACGAGCGAAGTGATGATTGCCGCACGCAGGTTGCCCAGAAACACGAATAACACCGCAATGACCAGTACAGCACCTTCAAACAGATTGGTCGCGACTGTTCGAATGGTTTTATCGACCAGTATGGTGCGGTTATAAACAGGGGTTGCAACAACGCCGTCAGGCAGATTGCGGCTGATCTCCAGCAGTTTTTTTTCAGCCGCTTGGGAAACGACACGGCTGTTTTCGCCGATCAGCATATGTACCGTGCCGACAACTACCTCTTTACCATTTTGCGTAGCGGCGCCATTGCGCAATTCCCTGCCTATCAGGATATCCGCAACGTCCTTGATGCGTATGGGTATCCCTAGCCTGGAACCGAGAATAATGTTGCCGATCTCCTCCAAATCTGTGACCTGGCCGGGCAATCGAACCAGATACTGTTCGCCGCTTTTTTCTATATAACCGGCGCCAATGTTGAGATTGTTGCGCCCCAGCGCGGCGACGACGTCCTGTAGCGTCAAGCCGAAAGAGATCAGCTTTTCAGGGTAAGGTGCGACGTGAAACTGTTTGACGAAGCCGCCGACTGAATTGACCTCGGTCACCCCTGGAACCATGCGCAACTGGGGCCTGATAATCCAATCCTGAATTTCGCGCAGGTCGGTCAGGTCATATTCGGTACCATCCGCTTTTCTTGCATCTTTCTCGGCATCGACGGTCCACATGAAGATTTCACCCAAGCCGGTAGAGATAGGCCCCATCGTTGGCTCGACGCCGGCAGGCAGCCTGTCTCTTGCTTCCTGGATTCTTTGGCTCACTAACTGGCGAGCTAGGTAGATATCGGTACCATCCTGGAAAATGACGGTAACCTGAGACAGCCCATAGCGCGATATGGAACGGGTATAGTGCAAGTTGGGAAGCCCGGCCATGATCGTCTCGATCGGGAAGGTCACGCGCTGTTCCGCCTCAACCGGTGAATAACCAGTCGCACGGGTATTGATTTGCACCTGCACATTGGTAATGTCCGGCACCGCGTCAATGGACAGGTTCTGGTAGCTATAGACGCCGAGCATGGCCATTCCCAGCACCGCCATCAGGACGAGCCCGCGCTGGTATATGGACATGCGTAAAATACGTTCGAACATGATAGTCAACCTTCTTAATGGTCGTGTCTTGCGCCGGACTTGCCCAGCTCGGCCTTGATGGCAAAGCTGTTGCCCGCGGCGTACTGTTCTCCTGCGGATAAGCCCTTGATGACCTCTATCATCCGACCATCGCTGCGCCCCAGCTCCAGAAGGCGCGCTTCGAAGTATTTGCCGTAGCGGCCGAATGCCACCGTCCAGTCACGTATGGTCTGAATCGCATCCGCCGCTATGGCCACGGGTACGCTGATTTCTTCGGTGGCCAGTTCAGCGTTAACAAACATGCCGGGTCGCCACCTGCCGACCTTGTTGTCAAGCTCCACCCGCGCTGTGGCGGTACGGGTTTGTCCCCCGATGAGTGTAGTGATATAGGTGACAGCGCCTTCGCCCTCGACGTCCAATGCAGTCGCCTTCACCACTGCCTTTTGCCCAACCTTGACCACGGCCAGATCTTTGGGATAAGCCGTGATAGCCGCCCAGACCGTCGATACGTCGGCAATGGTATAAATATTGGTGTCTTCTTTGAGCGTCTCGCCCAGCGCGATGGCTTTGGCAGTGATGAGTCCGGAGATCGGTGCTTGAATTTCGTAGCGAGCTAGATTTTCTCCTGAACGAGAGTCAGGCCGCACCCCCAGTGAGCGCAGTTTTACTGCAGCAAGATCCACCGCGATTTCTGCTTCGTTCAACAACTCCTGGGCGGTTAAATAGTCCTGCTTGGCGGAAATCTTTTCTTCCCATAACCGCTTTTCCCGCTCGAAGGTGGTTTGCGCCAGCCCCAATCGTTTCCGGGCGACACGATATTGACTGCGTAATTCAGCCAGCATCTGGCTTTCGATTACCGCAAGCACCTCACCTTTTTTCACCTGCTGGCCATGGTGGCCGTAAACAGCCATTACTATGCCCGGCAGGCGGGGCACGACCTGTACGATGGTATGTTCGTTGAAGATGATCTCGCCTGGCAGCTTGAGGGCGGGCTTGATTGTCGCTGGCCCGGCAGTGTGTATTTCGACCCCGATGCTCTTCAGCATTTCGTCCGGCATCTCCACCCGCGCTTCCACCTGGCTATAACCCCAGCGAAAGACTTTTCCCTTCCTTTCGGCGGCAATCGCTACATCGAATGAATGGGGCTCCTCCACTATCTGATCGCCGATCAGATAGTCAGCCTCAGGTTTAAATTTAAATACCTGTACCGATGTACCGAGCCGTGAAAGCGTGATCGTGACATTGGCGGCAGAGGGTGGAAGCGGCTTTCCATTCTCATAGAGATAGAGCCGGAATTGAGGAGGCACCCCTTTTTCGAAAATGGTAATTTCGACACCGAAGCCATCCGTTACAAAGAGCTTTCCTCCCTTGGGGCCCCTTAGCTCCTTTTGAGGCTCAGGCTGCCCCTTGCTTCCTTTTGCTTCTGGCTTATCCTTGCCTTCAGACGTGTGCCGTGCAGTATCAGTTGGTGTAGACGAAGCGGTTTCGTCCAGAGTAAGAATTAATCCACCCAGCACGGCCCCTATCGCGATGACAGTCACTATTGAAATCAGTTGGCGCCTATTCACAATCACTCCTTAAATCCGTATTTGGGCTACGCTCATTAATTGCCGAGTGGACTTGATACTTCGGATACTTCGTCGGGTACGCCCCCGAGGGGGGCTGCAATCAGGCGCTCTATCTCATTGACCAGGCGCTGGTAGTTCGCGAGCGCACGCACGTACAGGACCTGATTCTGAAACAAGGTACGCTGCGCATCGAGCACTTCAAGAAAGCCGAATTTTCCTAATTCGTAGCCTTTATTTGTGACTTCGAAAGCACTTCTGGCTCTGGGTAATATGTCATTGGCTAAAATGTGGATTTCATCCTGTGATGCCGACAAAGCCTCATAGGCCTGAGTAAGCTCCGTTTTAAGCCGCAACTCGGTGGCCATTTGCTCATCAACAGCCTTATCGACGCGTTGGTGGGCTTCCCGGAGGTTGCCCTGGTTGCGGTCGAACAATGGCAGCGGTACCGCCAGGCTAACCACGGGGGTGTTGCCTCCAAGCTGCGCATGGTGAACAACACCGGCGCTAACGGTGACATCCGGTATGCGCCGTGTTCTCTGCACGTCCAGCAGAGCCTTTCGCTGCTCAATACCTTTCATGCCGCGAAGCGCCATGGGACTGGTGAGGACCCGCTGCGCGAGTGCCTCAAAGCTCGGCAGGGTAACGAACGATTGAAGGTCACCCAGCGCCTTTCCAAATTGGGGGGACGAATTGCCCCATAACAGTGTCAACCGTTTGCGCGCCGCCGCCAGATCGCGTTGCGCTTGCACCAATGCGATTTGCGTGGTGGAAAACGCTACCTCGACCCTGGTTTCCTCGATGGGGGGAACTTTGCCGGCCTGAACGCGTTTTGCAACCGCGTTCACCACCTTTCGTGCCAGTTTCTGACTCTCTTCCGCAAGCCGCAACTGCTCCTGTGCCGCGAGCACGTCGGTAAATACATTTGCCACCCGCGCTATGAGTTCTGTGCGCTTGGCTTCGTAGTCTTTCCCCGCCACTTCCTGACCCAACAAAGCTGCACTAACCCTTGCGGCGCGTTTTCCGCCGACCTCTATCAGTTGATAGATCCGAATGGTCGTGAGTTGCTGCACAACTTCTTGCGCAACGTTTTTTTGAGAGTTGATATCACCTCGAAGAGCCTGAGTATTTCCCACATTCTCAACGTTCACGGACAACTCAGGGTTTCGAAGCAGTCCGGCTTGAAGCGTCGCTCCCTGAAGCGCGCGTATCTCCTTGGCAAAAGCCGCCAATTCAGGGTTGTGCTGTAACGCAAAATGCGCGGCTTCGCGCAAGGTGAGTTCGGCTTTTTCCTCGGGTAAGGATAGAGCGTGGTCATCTGGCGTCCCGCTGGAAAAGACGAGGGGAGAAATATCTTCGGCGCTTGTCGCAGACGAGCAACTGAGCACCAGAATAAGCAAACCTGCCAGCGCCAAATATCGAGACGCCAACAACACGTTAGTGTTCATGGAATACTCCGCAAATGCCATGCATCAATCAGGAGCGCAATAAGCGAAACCGATTCAATGCGAATAAACGTGCAACAACAAGCCACAAAGCGGAATATCTAGCGCTGCTTGGGAGGATGACAAAGCCGCGCCAAGTAACCTTAAGGACTAGGTCCGGTGTGACTTGAAGATTTAGCTTGCGAAGTTGATTCGGGGAGGATGCAGGGGGGAATCCGGAACGGATTCGGGAACGAGGACAGAGACAAATGTGCTTAAAACCTGCACATTGGCTGAAGCGGGCACCAACGGAGGAGCTGTGAAGAAAAACGGCTGATACTGCCCAGCCGCATGAAGACACAGATGGGTCGCGGCATCGAGATGGCCGTCATCACGGGCGACAGCATGTTGATGCGCCTCGAGATGCGCGGTGGGATCAAGCGAGAGAACGTGATGCTCATGATCAAGCTCGTGAGCGAATACCTCGCCATTAAACGCCCAGCCAAACGAGTTCGTCAGCATGCTGATGAACAATGCAAACACGACGGAAAAAATATGGAGGCGCTTATTCATGGCGTGTCGATTGTATACCCCTATGGGGGATAATGCCAATGTTTGTTTCCTCAGGTTTTATAGACGTATGGGCGTGGGGTAACGTTAAACCTTCAAGCACTTCGCCAGATGCGGCCGTAACTGGACGGGACAGTGAGCCAGCGCTCGTCTCTTTCCCCAACAGTGAAATTATTCAGCCCGTGCAGCTGTTCGATATAGTTGCCACGTCGTGTAAATGTGAACGGCACGCTCTGGTCGGTATCAGTGAAGTTTACTGCGATCACGCTCACTGCATTGGGGGTTTCGCGCTGGAAAAGCAGAATGCCGCGCGATAGATAACGGCTGTAATCATTATGGAAATAATGACTTCCCCGGCGCAGCTCGACGCAACTGTTACGCAGCTTCACCAAACTTCGGGTCAGCCTGACCAGGTTTTTGCCAGCGTCATCATAAAAATAGTCCCAGCGCAGCGGCCGCAGCAGCAGTACCCGGCCAAGGCCCGCCTCTGGCACAAAGTAATTCTCGCCAAATTCCTGGCCCTGCCATAGCATGGGGATGCCCTTCGAGGCGAGCAGGGCGATCAGATAGGGCTGGAGGCGATACCATTGCGCGCGGTCGCCTTCGGCGAACAACGGATTCCAGTCGCGATAACGAAGGTCGAACTCGCACAGGAAGCGGCTGTGGTCGTGGTTCTCGATGTATTGCAGCGGGGCCTTGGCCATTGTGTTGCCATTTTGGGTTGCCTGTTCAATGTAGCCCAACGCGCCGAGTCGCTGGCCGAGATTCTCGACCGCGCCCGCCGCGGCATGAGCGCAGGCTTCTGCCGCTCCAAAGGTCGCGTTCTGCCAGGTGGCATTGCTGTAGCTCTGTTCAAGAATCTGCTCGGGAGCTTCCAGTTGCTCCGCAATCTGGATCAGCCGCGGTCCATCCGGCGCATCGAACCTTTTGAGGTTGACGATCGAGCTTTTGACATATTCGTAAGTGTTAAAGACCAGGTTGGCGTAACCCACGCCCAAGGCACCATCCCAATAGTTTGGGACGCAGTCGTAGCGGAAGCCGTCAATATGGTATGTATTCAACCAGTGTAGATTGACGGTGTAGAAAAAATCACGGGTCAGAGCACGATTGAAATCGGTGCTGATACCGAGATCATTGAAATAATCCTTGGCAAAGGGTCCCATGAACGGGTTTTCGTCATACTGGAGCCTCTGGTAGAGATCGGCATAAGGAAAATCCCTGCCGGTGTGCCCATAAACCACATCAACGATTATCGCCAGGCCACGCTGGTGCGCGGCATCGACGAAACCCTGAAAATCATTTCTTTTGCCAAAACGCTCATCGACGCCAAAATAGCCCAGCGGCAAATAGCCCCAGTCGACTTCCAGGGAAACGTTGTTGACGGGCATTAATGACAGCGCATTCACACCGAGATCCGCGAGGTAATCGAGTCGGTCAATCGCACCTTGCAGGCTGCCGCCGAATTCGGCGACATTCAATTCATACAGGATGAGGTCGTGCAGCGCGGGCGTTTTCCAGTTCGCCTCTTCGGCACTCCACGCATAAGGAATGTAACCGAGCGTAAAGGCGGACAGTTTGCCAACGGCATATTCGCGAGCATAAGGATCCACGATCCAATCCAGTACACCCGCGTTTGGATTGTGCAGTTCGAAGCGATAAACATGCCGCCCGGGTGAACCGAAATGCGAGCCCGGCTGCGTATCAGTAGTGCTGGTGAAATTCACCGTCACGGACCACATATCGCCGTAATCGGCATTGATGCCGTGCTGCAACTCGAAGGCCAGCGGCTGAATCGCTTGGATGAATTGGTCGCGTTCGTGAATGATTTTCACGAACAGGCGATTGCGATACGCAGCCGAGATCCATGGCAACAGTATGCCGAAATCCACCACGCCGGGGCTGATTTCACGGGGACCAAGCTGATCCAGAGGGAGTTGTTTCATGGCTTGAACCTTAAATGATAGGCTGGCTTTCGATTATTTCCAGGTTCAAGCATAGGTGAGCTTAGGGGCTTTCGCCACCCCTTTCTCCCCCTTCTTTCCGTTCTCCCCTTCTCCCCGTTGTCCCCCTTCTCCCCCTTCTCCCCCTCAGGTCAATCGCCCCCTTTAAGTCCTTTTCCTCCTGTAGGTCCTTCCCCGCCTTTAGGTCCCCAGAAAACCACCCATGTGCCAAAGTCGCCGGAGAAATTCTCGAACCGGTGCTCGACGTTGGCCGGTACAAACAGGCAATCCCCTTCCTTGAACGGGTGGCGCTCCTTGTTTATGACAAGCACACCCGTTCCTTTATGGATGAAATAGACCTCATCCTGCTCATGCGGCGTTTGCGGATCGTTGCCGACCGGAGCGTAATATTCCACTGACATAGAGCCATGGGCGAGCCCTACGGCGAATGGTTCTCCCATTGGCCACTCTACCGTGGCCGGACCCGGAATGCGGGAGAGCACTTCTTCTACGGTTGCCTTAACTTTCAACGGAGGACCCCTGCACGATGATTGATGAACCCCAGATTTCTCTTATCCGGGGAGGTTGGCCGTTCAACAAACGGCTGGGGCACTACGGTGCTGTTGCCCTGTTTCCGATTGTATGGAGTCGGTGCCGGGTATGCAATGTCCTGGGTAACACGTGCTATGTAAGATGCCCGCTCTGGGGGGGGTGCATATCGTCCAGTTTGGCAAATGGAGATCGCCATTGCGGAGATCGCCATTGATCAGGCTTTGCCAGGCTGCTGGAGTTGGGCGAGTCCGATATTAAAAGCTGATCGGGTTGACGTGAGGTCGCTCCGTGCTAGACTGGGATAAGGGATAACTGCATCGGATAATTCTACTGCAACGGTTGCCTGTCATCTTTCTTGAATGACGGGATCGCGGAAGGACGGCAGCGCGAGCGGGAGCTTCCGCGCAAGTAATCTAGAAACCTTTTTTTATAGCCGAGGGAGTCGCCATGGGAGAGCTTATCGTAGCCAGGCACGAATTACCCGAGGACGTCATCCCGCTGGTGCCCATGCGCAACGTAGTATTGTTTCCCCATGTATTGACTGCCGTCACCGTCGGGCGTGCGAAATCGATTGCCGCGCTGGAGCATGCGCTGCGCGCTAACGCCCCGCTAGGCATCGTTTTGCAACGGGATCCGGCCCTGGACGATCCCGGGCTGGATGCGTTGTTCAACATGGGTACAGTGGTCAGTGTCGTTCGCCATCTCGCATCCTCTGATGGGCTTCGTCATGCAGTATGCCAGGGCAACGAGCGCTTCGTCATCGAAGAACTGGTGGAGGGATATCCGTTTTTGGCCGCCCGTATACGCCATATCGCGGAACCGTCAGAGGTGTCGACCGAGGCGGAGGCGCTTGCCATGCAACTGCGCGAGCGTGCGGTCGAGATTCTGTCGCTGTTGCCCGGTGTGCCCGCGGAACTCGCGCATGCGCTGCAAGCCGCGCGTGCACCATCGCATCTCGCAGATATAGTCGCCAGTCTTCTCGATACCGAAGTGAATGAGAAGCAGGTATTGCTGGAAACCGTGAGTACCGAAGAACGGTTACAGAAAGTGCTCCAGATTCTGTCGCGACGGATCGAAGTACTCAGGCTGTCGCACGAAATTGGCGAACGTACTAAAGAACAACTTGAAGACCGCGAACGCAAATTTTTGTTGCGTGAGCAATTGAAAACGATTCAGAAAGAGCTTGGTGAAACTGAAGGCGACGATGAGGAAATTGCCAAGCTGAGCGAGGCTATCGACAAAGCCGGCATGCCTGAGGAAATCGAAGCGCAGGCGCGTAAAGAGTTGCAGCGGCTACAGAGAATGCCTGCGGCATCGAGCGAATATTCGATGCTGCACACTTATCTTGAGTGGATGACCGAGCTGCCCTGGCGGTTGCCGGCTGATACACCGATTGATCTGGATGCCGCACGCCAGATTCTGGAAGCGGATCACTTCGGGCTTGAGCGTGTCAAGCAACGCATTGTCGAATTCCTGGCGGTACAAAAGTTAAAACCGCAGGGACGCGCGCCGATCCTGTGTTTCGTCGGACCGCCTGGAGTTGGCAAAACTTCTCTCGGTCAAAGTATCGCGCGTGCATTGCAGCGGCCATTCGTGCGTGTGTCATTGGGCGGTGTGCACGACGAGGCCGAAATGCGCGGCCACCGCCGCACATATATCGGCGCGATGCCGGGAAACATCATGCAGAGCCTGCGCAAGGCCCAAGCCCGCAACTGTGTCATGATGCTAGACGAGGTCGACAAAATGTCTGCCAGTCTTCATGGCGATCCATCGGCCGCATTGCTCGAAGTGCTGGACCCGGAGCAGAACTCTACTTTCCGCGACAATTATTTAGGTGTGCCTTTTGATCTGAGCCGTGTTGTCTTCATCGCCACGGCCAATGTAATTGATAACGTGCCGCCTCCCGTGCGCGACCGCATGGAGATAATTGACCTGCCAGGCTATACGCGCGAGGAAAAACTTCAGATTGCGCTGCGCTACCTGGTGAACCGGCAACGCGAGGCCAATGGTTTGAGCGAAGGGCAATGCGAAATAACGGTCGCGGCACTGGAGAGTATTATTGCGAATTACACCCGTGAGGCCGGCGTACGCCAGTTCGAACGTGAGATCGGTCGCGTCATGCGCCATGCCGCCATGCGTGTCGCCGAGAATGCGCAGGTCCAGGTGCGTGTCGATGCGGAGGATCTGGATGCCATACTCGGCCCCGCGAAATACGAGCATGAGATCGGGTTGCGCGCCAGCCTGCCAGGTGTGGCCACCGGTCTGGCATGGACACCCGTAGGCGGCGATATTCTTTTTATTGAAGCGACCCGAGTGAGCGGGCGCGGGCAACTGATTCTGACCGGACAGCTCGGCGGCGTCATGAAGGAAAGCGCTCAGGCGGCGCTCACCTTGATGAAAGCGCGTGCGGACGATCTCAATATTCCTGCATCAACATTCGATTATTTCGACGTGCATGTGCACGTGCCGGCAGGTGCCATTCCAAAAGATGGCCCAAGCGCCGGGGTGGCTATGTTCATAGCGCTTGCTTCGCTTTTTACCGACCGGCCAGTGCATCACGATGTGGCCATGACTGGCGAGATCAGTTTGCGCGGTCTGGTACTGCCTGTAGGGGGCATCAAGGAGAAAGTGCTTGCCGCGCAACGCGCAGGTCTGCGTGCGGTGCTGCTGCCGGCGCGCAACGAGAAAGATCTGCGTGAGGTACCGGAAGCGGCGCGTGCCTCATTGCAATTTATTTTTCTTGAAACGGTGGATGATGCGATCCAGGCATCGCTGGGTCAGCGGGGCGCCCGGCGCGCCGGGTCTGAGTTCAAGCTGGTCTGAGCATGGGACGACCCCCGTGCGAGCGTATGAACTATTTCGCGTAGCCCATCTCAAGCCCGACGTCGAACGATCCGGTATAACCCTGGTCGACCTGGGCTAGCTTGAGCATGAGTTGGTTTCCTCCTCGCAGGTATATGCTGTCGTCTTCATTTCTCGTTCTGGATGGCCGCGGGTTTTTTCTGGCATAAGCCGGCTGCTCATGCACCCGGTCCGTAATTAAATCATCGAAGTAAAATTGCGACGTAAACTCGTAGGCCTGCATCGTTTTCGGGTCGGTACGGATCTTGAAATGAATATGAACCGTTCTGCCCGGGTACCATCCGGGATAAATCGTGGTAAATCGCACGCCGCCGTTTGTGTCCGTGATTTGATATCCACGCAGGAATTTTTTTCCAACGGTATTAAAATGACTATCCATGACATCTGAATAGATCCCCTGGGCGTCGCAATGCCAGATATCCACCACAGCGCCGACGAGCGGCTTGCAGCCGGTCTTGCCTACCGAAAAGACGCGTATATCGAGCGTGAGCGGCAACCCTTCCTTTATCGAACCATCGGAAGGATCGGAACGGATATCCGCGCGACGTAAATGCTCATCAACGAAGTAGGGTCCCTCCGTCTGCTGGGGTGTTGCGATACAAGAGAACATTTTTCGAGTTACCTCCCCGTCGCCAGAGCTAGCCGACGAATGTCCATTAAGCATGGTTATGCCGGTAGCACCGAGCAGCGCAAGCATTTTTCGCCGATTCATCGTTCACCCATTGGCAGCAGTTATGAAACGTTGCCGGTTTCTGACATAGTTGGATGACTTTTACGCTTTTGAAGTTCCGAAAACTCAGTATAGTCTGGACCAGAAGTAACGTACAGTAAGGGCAGGCCCATCCAGGCATGAGAAACGGTTTGGGGGAATTCCACTGATACGATTCACCGGATTGACCCGTCCAGGTAGGGGAGTTTTTTAGGGGGAGTTTTGGCTTAACAGAGGCGTTGTGAGGGGGTCAGGAAGCGCGATGGGTACCGTCACCGTTCAGCAGGAGTTTGCTCAACAGGTTGTTTTTCACCGAAGGCCATTCATGCTGAAGTATTGAATAGACGACCGTATCACGGATGGAGCCATCACGCATTACTTGATGACTCCGTAAAATGCCGTCCTGTTTGGCGCCAAGTCGTTCAATTGCGGCTCTGGAAACCTGGTTGAAGTAATGCGTTCGAAACTCTACCGCAATGGCTGCTTTTTGCTCAAAAACATATTGAAGGAGCAAAAACTTGCTTTCGGTATTTACGCCTGTTTTACAGGCTGATCTTGCGTACCAGGTATAGCCGAGCATTGGCCTTCTGTTGGTTTCGTCCACATTATAGAAACGTGTAGTGCCCACGATTCTGTTGGTATCGTTAAGCCTGACAGCATATGCGGTATGGCCTTTTTTTGCATTCTCGATGGCTTTAGCTACATAGTTTTCCATGTCATCCGGGGAGGGGACGTTGGCAAACCAGAGTTTCCAAAATTCTCCGTCCCTCACTGCGGACTTCAAGGGTTCGACATGATCCATGCCGAGGGGATCAAGCGTTACAACAGTCCCCTCCAGTTTTATCGGTTCAAGCCAGCTCATCTTTTCAAGGCTTTATGCTTCGCATCGTCCAACCCTTTGCAAGGTCAGGAAATAGACGCATTGCGTCATTGAGGGCTTAGCCCCGGAATCAGTCAAAACCAGCGGCAAAGCGCTGCACCGCATGGAACCCTTTCCCGTATTTGTCTAAGCTGCTTGCTCCGCGGAAGCTGATAACATATTCACTCCTGTCTCTCAGAACATCGGTTTCTTCTTGGCCGAGTTATAGCGCTTGACCCCGCCCATAATCTCGGCTGTCGCTCCCTTGACTCCGACCCATCCTTTTATCTTGACCCATTTGCCGGATTCCAGGTCTTTGTAGTGAGCAAAAAAGTGCGCGATTTGTGAAAGCACCAGTTCAGGCAAATCGTCATAGGACTTTTTCTTACGATAGAGACCGCACAGCTTGTCGATAGGCACAGCCAATATTTTGGCGTCTTCGCCGGCCTCATCGGTCATGGTCAACATGCCCAGCGGCCTGCAACGCACGACTACGCCGGAGATGAGCGGCACCGGCGAGATAACCAGCACATCCACCGGATCACCATCTTTCGAAAGCGTATGAGGGATATAACCATAGTTGCAAGGGTAGTGCATGGACGTTGACATGAAACGATCAACAAACATCGCGCCTGTTTCCTTGTCTACTTCGTATTTGATGGGATCGGCGTTCATAGGTATTTCTATGATGACGTTGAAATCATTGGGCACGTCACGGCCAGAATTGACCCGATCGAGATTCATTTGTGTTCCTGGCTCCTTGCAACTAAAGAACTGTCTATTATAACCCCGAGTCCGAGGATCAAACCCAATTTCAATCCATGCCGCCCCTGCGTATGCTATTCAACTTCGCTGTCATGGCCGTGATTGCTTATGTCTTACTGGCAGGGGTCCTGTTTTTTTTCCAATCGCGCCTCATCTATTATCCCGATTACGGCCGTCACATTGCCATAACGCCTGTTGATGCGGGGCTCGCCTACGAGCCCGTCGAAATTTCCACTGTTGATGGTGAAACGCTGCACGGCTGGTTTGTGCCGGCGCCTGCCGCAACAGGAACGGTGCTGTTTTTTCATGGCAATGCCGGCAACATTTCTCATCGTATGGAATACGTTTCGATGTTTCACAGGCTTCATTACAATACATTCATTTTCGATTACCGCGGCTATGGGGATAGCACCGGGGCGCCTTCAGAACCCGGCACTTATCGTGATGCTCAGGCCGCATGGGAATATCTTACGAAAAAACGGAACACCCAGCCCGACCGCATCGTATTGTTCGGTGAATCCCTTGGGGGCGCGGTTGCTGCGTGGCTCGCAGTGAGGGAACGACCCGCATTGCTGGTGCTGGCTTCCGTATTCACTTCGATACCGGACATGGGAGCAAAACTTTATCCATTCTTGCCAGTGCGGTTGCTGTCCCGCTTCGAATACAACACTCTGGAGTCCCTGAGGTCAGTTACCAGTCCAGTTTTCGTCGCGCATAGTCCGAGTGATGAAATCGTGCCGTTCACGCAGGGTCAGGCATTGTATGAGGCGGCACCGCATCCCAAGCAGTTTCTTGAGTTGCAGGGCGGGCATAACAATGGGTTCATTTTCATGAGGAAAGAATGGGCGGATGCACTGGATGAATTTATTCGCATGAACCTGAGATGAAATGGCGTCGAAATCCTGCTTACCCCAACACTAAATTATGTTGATACTCGCTCATCGCGGCTATCACGCCGCAGTTCCTGAAAACACCTTGGCGGCCTTTGAAGCGGCAGTAACGGTAGGCGCCAACGGTATCGAAACCGATGTGCGCATCAGCCGCGATGGTCTGCCCATATTGATCCATGATCGCGTGGCGCCATCCGGCGAGGCAGTGGCCAATCTTACCCGAGCTGAAATTGAACAGATTCTCGGCCATGAAATACCGACCTTGGATGAAGCGCTGGAAAGCTTTCCCGACATCCTCTGGAATATCGAGATCAAATCCTCGGCGACGCTGTCTTCAGTGATAAGCGTGATTAAAAAGCATCAGGCCCGCCACCGTATTATCATCACATCCTTCTGCCATGACCTGGTGGCGGTCTGCGCGTCCTTGCTTAAAGTCAATTGCGGCTTCCTGTTGGCTCATCGGCCGCGGACGCTGGATTCCCTGCTGGCTGATTTCAACGCTAACGGCAATCCCAGGATCAACCATATTGTGTGGGACTATGAGGTTCTGGATGGTGTTCTGTTGAAGCAGGCGGCCGAGAATGGCTTTCGCAATTTTGTGTACGGTCCGGTGACTAAAACGGAGCACGACAATTGCCGGGAATTGGGCGTGGATGGGGTAATTACCGATTATCCACTTTTGGCGCAAACTGCGTAGTCAGAGTCGCGGAGTTGCTGTGCTTGCGCTCAGCGCCTACAGATACCATTCCGGGAAAGATGATTCGAAAGGTGCTGTTTGGTCCCTTTGATCCTCATGGGAGCATTTGTCGCGGAAAATAAAAGTCATTAAAACGAAAGGGCAGCTTGAAGCTGCCCTTTCAGTTGCCCCTAATGCCCATTTATTTTCTTCATAACTCCAGTGTGTTCCTTCGCTACAGATCAAACGGAAAACCCAAGGCGAAGTGGATCAAGCTGTTGCCTGTTTTTCAGGCTTTTTACCGTATTTCTGACGGAATTTTTCAACCCGCCCGGCGGTATCGACTATTTTTTGCTTGCCGGTATAGAACGGATGGCACACCGAGCAAACTTCGATATGCAACGGCTTGGTCATGGTGGAACGTGTCTGGAACGTGTTGCCGCAACTGCAGGTGACGGTAATTTCCTGATAATTCGGGTGAATGGCTACTTTCATGGCAATTAATCCTTGAGCTGCATCGCCCGGCAACATGAGTGGCGGACGAGCGGAAAAAACGTATATTATCTTATAATCGGGTGGTGGTTTGCAACAAGAGTGTCCTGAGTGAGCAAGGGTCTTCTCAAGCACGAGGTGTATCTATACCCGCCGCATCGAGTCGAAGAAATCCGCGTTGTTTTTGGTGGCCTTGATCTTGTCGAGCAGAAATTCCATTGCTTCCATGTCGTCCATGGGGTAGAGCAGTTTGCGTAGCACCCAGATCTTCTGCAGTACCTCCGGCTTGATCAGCAACTCTTCCCTGCGCGTACCAGAGCGGTTGACGTTGATCGCGGGGTAGGTGCGTTTTTCCGCCATGCGTCGGTCAAGGTGGATTTCCATGTTGCCGGTGCCTTTGAACTCTTCGTAGATGACGTCATCCATGCGCGAGCCGGTATCAACCAGCGCGGTGGCGATGATGGTAAGAGACCCGCCTTCTTCGATATTCCGCGCTGCACCAAAAAACCGCTTGGGGCGCTGCAATGCGTTGGCATCGACGCCGCCAGTCAATACTTTACCGGAAGCGGGCACAACCGTATTGTATGCACGCGCCAGACGCGTGATCGAGTCCAGCAGTATGACAACATCCTTCTTATGCTCTACCAGCCGCTTCGCCTTTTCAATTACCATGTCGGCAACTTGCACATGGCGTACGGCGGGTTCATCAAACGTGGAAGAAATAACTTCGCCTCTGACCGAGCGGATCATCTCGGTGACTTCTTCGGGGCGCTCGTCTATCAGCAATACCATTAGGATAACGTCAGGGTGATTGGCCGCGATCGCGTGGGCGATATGTTGAAGCATGACCGTTTTTCCCGATTTTGGGCTTGCTACCAGCAGGCCGCGCTGCCCCTTGCCAATGGGAGCGATGAGGTCGATGATGCGGCTGGTAATGTTTTCTTCGGCTTTGATGTCGCGCTCAAGCTGCAACCGTCCGGTGGGGAATAGCGGGGTGAGATTTTCAAACAGTATCTTATGCTTGGAGTTTTCCGGCGGTTCGCTGTTGACCTTATCCACCTTGACCAGGGCAAAATAGCGTTCGCCATCTTTTGGGGTACGGATTTCGCCTTCAATCGAGTCCCCCGTATGCAGGTTGAAGCGCCTTATCTGGCTGGGCGAGACATAAATGTCATCAGGTCCGGCCAAATATGACGTATCCGGTGAACGCAAGAAACCGAAGCCATCCTGCAAGACTTCCAGAGTACCTTCGCCGAAAATACTTTCGCCTTTCCGCGCTTGGTTTTTCAGCAGTGCGAAAATGAGATCCTGCTTTCGCAGACGGTTGGCACCATCGATTTCATTGGCGATGGCCATCTCTACCAGTTCGGTGACATGGAAGTTCTTGAGGTCGGATAGATGCATGAGTGAAACTCGCGGGTGAAGAACGGGAAACGTAACGCGTCAGAGAACGTTGGGGGAAACTGATGGGGCAGGGCTAGAATTAGAAGCGGCGAATTGGCTCGGATTCCGCTTTAGGGAGACAGCTATAAGATTAGCGTGTTTAGATATGACTGTCAATAAATGCAGTCAGCTGGGACTTGGATAGAGCGCCAACCTTCGTTGCCTCGATATTACCATTTTTGAACAGCATGAGCGTAGGAATACCCCGAATGCCGTATTTTGGCGGCGTAGCCTGATTTTCATCAATATTGAGCTTAGCTACTTTCAAACGGCCTCCATATTCCTTCGCAACCTCATCAAGGATGGGTGCGATCATCTTGCACGGCCCACACCACTCCGCCCAATAATCCACTAGCACAGGTACGGCTGACTGCAATACTTCGGTTTCAAATGTTCCATCGGAGACGGAATGAATATGCTGACTCATGAGGCTCTCATTCAAAAGTTAATGTATTGAGGCTAGGGGGGTGGGCGCAAACCGAGGATATTGATTTCAGTCTGACATTACGTTGCCAATTCGTTGCCAATTTCTCAACAGTAATATTATATGCTAGCGAAAAAATATGTGAAAGGGAAGCTTTATCAGGCAGCAGCACCGGCGTAATAAAGTGGCGCCCGGGCAACCCATGGAAAAGGAACTTCATTATAACCACATTGCATCTGCATGTGAACTATGGCCTGACGCATTGAGGCCAAAATCGCTGCTCTTACCCGGCTTTTCCCCATG
This sequence comes from Nitrosovibrio tenuis, assembly GCF_900109785.1. Taxonomy (GTDB): domain Bacteria; phylum Pseudomonadota; class Gammaproteobacteria; order Burkholderiales; family Nitrosomonadaceae; genus Nitrosospira; species Nitrosospira tenuis_A. Next base: position 31,010 of record NZ_FOBH01000011.1, on the reverse strand, counting down.
AATCCCTCAGCGTCACCGCACGGTTGAACACCGGCTTCCCCGGCACAGTATCCTTATGGTCGGCGACGAAGTACCCGTGGCGCTCGAATTGAAAGCGTTCTTCCGGCTGAACCCGGCTGAGCGAGGGTTCCACATAGGCGGTAATAACCTTCTTGGAGTGGGGATTGAGAAAACCTTTGTAATCCTGGCCTCCTGCGTCGGGATGAGCATGGGTAAACAGACGGTCATAAAGCCGTACTTCGGCTTGCTGCGCATGTATGGCGGAGAGCCAGTGAATATTCCCCTTGACCTTGCGCTTGTCCGCTCCCTCTGTGCCACTCTTGGTGCCAGGGTCATAGGTACAGTGAATTTCCATGACTTCACCATCGGCATTTTTTACCACATTCGTGCACTTTATTACATAAGCATAGCGCAGCCGGACTTCGACGCCCGGCGAGAGGCGGAAGTAGCCTTTCGGCGGCGATTCCATAAAATCGTTGCGTTCGATATAGATCTCTTTTGACAGAGGTATTACGCGATTCCCCCACTCGGGCTTTTGCGGATGGTTCGGCGCTAAACAGTCTTCCACGCCGTTTTCCGGATAATTGTCGATAATGACCTTCACTGGCTCTAGGATGGCGAGGCGTCGGGGGGCACGCTCATTCAGGTCTTCGCGAAGGCAATCTTCCAACACACCCATATCGATCCAGGAGTCGGCTTTGCTGACCCCGATCCGTTCGGCGAAGAGGCGGATGGACTCCGGGGTATATCCTCGGCGCCGCACGCCTGCCAGCGTATTCATGCGGGGATCATCCCAGCTATCGGCGAACCCATCCTCAACCAGTTCAATCAGTTTGCGTTTGCTCATCACGGTATAGGTGAGATTGAGCCGCGCAAATTCTATTTGCTGCGGATGGCATGGCACCACATCTGCCAATTGATCCAATACCCAGTCATAAAGCGGACGGTGATCCTCGAATTCAAGTGTGCAAAGCGAATGCGTTATTTTCTCCAGCGCATCGGAAATGCAATGGGTGTAATCATACATGGGGTAGATACACCACGTATTCCCGGTGCGGTGATGGCGAACATGGCGAATACGGTAGAGGACTGGGTCGCGCAGGTTGATGTTGGGAGAAGCCATGTCGATTTTGGCGCGAAGGACGTGCTTGCCATCGGGAAATTCTCCGGATTTCATTCGGCGAAACAATTCAAGATTTTCTTCGATGGTGCGTTCGCGGTATGGGCTGTTCTCCCCAGCCTCGGTCAGGGTGCCGCGGAGCGCGCGAATCTCCTCGGCAGTAAGACTGTCCACATATGCCTTGCCTTGCCTGATAAGGTATTCGGCGCATTCGTAAAGCTTGTCGAAATAATCGGAAGCGTAGTGAAGGTGCGTGCCCCACTCGAAGCCAAGCCATCTGACGGACTCACATATCGAATCGACATATTCCTGCTCTTCCTTTTCCGGATTGGTATCGTCGAAGCGCAGATGGCATATTCCGTTATATTCCTGGGCAAGACCGAAGTTCAAGCAAATGCTTTTAGCATGCCCGATATGTAAATAGCCGTTGGGTTCTGGTGGAAAACGGGTTTCGACTCGCCCGTTCCACTTGCCAGTGCGATTGTCTTCATCGATGATGCTGCGAATGAAATTGGAAGCGGACGGTGCGGGAGAGTCGGTCGCAAGCTTATCTTTCAAGTGAGCCTCTCATGAGATATACGAGCCGATCATTATAATGGCAATTGCGTTTTCGCTTGATTTACACATCACCTTGGGATATTGCACTACACTGACTATCATGAAGCCGCTTACCTTTTCCGTTCTGCGCCTCTTGAGCGACAGCGAATTTCGTTCCGGGGAAACCATTGCCCAAGGCTTGGGAATTTCGCGCACGAGCGTATCCTACGCGCTTCGCGGCGTGCAGGAAGCCGGCGTGACGGTACAAAAAATCCACGGTCGGGGTTACCGCCTGCTTGATCCGGTGCAATGGCTGGACCGGGATATCATTCTGAAGCATCTCGGCCAAGAAAAGGCGGACAATTTTAACCTTGAAGTCATGGACATTATCGGGTCGACCAACAGCTTCCTGTTGCAGAGAATCCCTATGGAATTGAATTCCGGCGATACTCGTGTTCATGCGGTAGCGGCGGAGTTGCAGACAAACGGACGTGGACGGCGGGGCCGGCAATGGCATTCCGGTCTGGGTGACGGACTTACCTTTTCTTTGTTATGGCAATTCCAGCAGGGCGCGAGTTTCCTGTCGGGTTTAAGCCTTGCGGTTGGGGTAGCAATGATACGGGCGCTTGAGTCCAGCGAAATCAAAGGCGCATCACTTAAGTGGCCTAACGACGTGATGTTCAATTTCTGCAAACTCGCAGGCATACTGATCGAATTGCAGGGAGATATGTTTGGGCCCACAGTTGCCGCGATCGGTATCGGGATCAACTTGAAATTGCCGAAAAGCGTACAGGCGCGCATAGATCAGGGTGCGACGGATGTGTTTTCAGTCACCGGTGAACTGCCTGATCGAAATAAACTGCTCGCTGCGCTGCTGGTTAATCTCGCGATGGCCTTGAGAGAATTCGAGCGGGGTGGGCTTGCGCCGTTCATGGAAGAATGGGAAAGATACCACATTTTCAAGAATAAACCCGCGACACTCCGGTTGCCCGATGGCACAACTCAGGAAGGAGTGGTAGATAGCGTCGCCAATGATGGCTCTCTCCTGTTGCGAACTGCATCAGGGATTCAGCGTTACAGCACCGGCGAGATCACTCTGCGCCGGACGACATGATAAAGTCTCTTTTGCTCACGGTGGATTCAGGCAACACAAATATCAAGTGGGGCCTGCATGATGGGCGCGGATGGCTGAGGCAAGGGGTAACAGGGCAAGGCAATAAGGCACTGCTGGAGCGGGAGTGGGGTGATCTTCGAGAGCCCGCGCGCGTTATCATATCGAATGTAGCAAACGCTCAAGCAAAATCCGATCTGTCGGAATTATTGTCCCGTTGGGAAATTGAGCCGCAATGGGCTAACGCTACCGCCTATCAGTGCGGCGTGCGCAATTACTACCAGGACCCCGCGCAGCTCGGTAGCGATCGCTGGGCGGCGCTGCTTGCAGCGTGGCAATTGCAGCGGCAAGGTTGCCTCATTGTGGATGCGGGCACGGCCGTGACTATTGATGCCTTATCCGATACAGGAGAATTTCTTGGCGGCATCATTATTCCCGGTATTGATCTGATGCAGAAAGCATTAACAGGGAATACCGCTTCCCTGAAATCTGAAACAGGTAAATTTCGCGATTATCCTGACAGTACCGCCGACGCCATCTACAGCGGCGCATTACATGCGATCACAGGTGCCGTTGAGCGCATGACCACGCTCCTCAGCGTCACCCTCGGCCGCGTGCCTGACTGTATACTCAGCGGCGGCGCCGCGCCGCAGTTGCAACCCCAGCTTCACGTAAACGCTATAGTGGTGGATAATCTGGTTCTTGAAGGTCTGGTAGTGATTGCTCAGGAAAATTCTGAAGTCTTGAAATTACCTGAGGAGGAACACGAGAAGAGGTCGTCAGGTTGATAGTACATGTCTGTTTTTCAGCGCGCAGCATTCTACACCACCGTTAACCGGTTGGTGGACCTGCCCGCGCCTGATGGAGTGGAAATAGCCTTCGCCGGGCGGTCCAATGCAGGCAAGTCGAGCGCTATCAACTCTCTGGCCCATCGCGGCCGTCTCGCTTTCGTCAGCAAAACACCCGGGCGTACCCAGCACATAAATTACTACCAGCTCGGAAATAGTCGTTTTCTCGTAGACCTTCCAGGCTACGGTTATGCTAGAGTGCCACCCGAAGTGCGGCGGCATTGGGAACATCTGATCGGAGGGTATCTTCAAACCCGGACATCCCTCTACGGCATGGTACTCATCATGGATGTGCGGCATCCACTCACTCCGCTTGATCGCCAGATGCTGGCGTGGTTCGCGTCAACCGGTAAACCCGTCCATGTGCTGCTGACGAAGTCAGACAAGCTTACCAGGCAGCAGGCAGGGCGAGCCCTTAAGGATGTGCTTGCTTTTTTGCGTGAAAGTTATCCGCAATGCACCGTACAATTATTTTCCAGTATGACCAGTGAAGGTGTCGAAGAAGCTGCCGCCTTGCTTGGTGCATGGCTGGGACTGGGTACAGTCGACTCCGGGATGAGTCTCGCTTCAAAAACAGATATTAATGGAGAAGTCGCGCCAGAAATAAAAAACCCCCGGTTAAAGGGGAATAAAACCGGGGGCAAACTACCTTAATTAGGGATTAAGGTACCCGCTCAGGGAGGAAAAGCGGGAGACAAATAAACAACGTCTGCCAATAAGATAGATAATTTGGGGATAAGTTCCCCCTTTTTGATTTTTTATCCATTTATTTCATTTTTCCGCGAAAATCATATGTCGGTTTTCAGTCAATTTCCCCAGAAAAGAATGAGGCGCATGCGCCGTGACGAATTTTCGCGTCGTTTGATGCGTGAGAATTATTTGTGTTCAGATGACCTGATCTATCCTGTGTTTGTGCTCGACGGGACGAAGCGTGAGGAGGCGGTGTCTTCAATGCCCGGCGTGATGCGGCAGAGCCTCGACATACTGATTTACCAAGCGGAAAAATGTCTGCAACTGGGAGTGCCAGCGATGGCAATTTTTCCAGTTATCGATCGCGATCTTAAAACTCTGGACGCCGCCGAGGCCCTTAATCCCCACGGGCTTGTGCCAAAGACAGTGAGCGAGCTGAAGAAACGTTTTCCTGAACTTGGCATTATCACGGACATTGCTTTGGATCCTTACACCAGCCATGGGCAGGATGGGTTGATCGATGCGAACGGCTATGTCATGAATGATGAAACTGTAACGGTGCTGGCGCAGCAGGCGCTGACACATGCTCAAGCAGGCGCCGATGTGGTGGCGCCATCAGATATGATGGATGGGCGCATCGCCGCGATTCGGGTCGCGCTTGAGGGCCGCAAGTACATCCATACCCGTATTCTTGCTTATTCGGCGAAATATGCTTCCAGTTTTTACGGTCCTTTTCGAGACGCGGTAGGCTCTGCCGCCAGCTTGGGCACAGGCAATAAATACACCTATCAGATGGACCCTGCCAATTCGGACGAGGCATTATGCGAGGTGGGCCTGGATCTGGAAGAGGGTGCGGATATGGTAATGATAAAGCCTGGCTTGCCTTATCTTGATATCGTGCGTCGCGTCAAAGACCGGTTCGGGGTGCCAACCTTTGTTTATCAGGTCAGCGGCGAATACGCCATGCTCAAGGCGGCTGCACAGAATGGCTGGCTGGACGAGAAAACCTGTGTTCTTGAATCCTTACTGGCGTTCAAGCGAGCGGGCGCCGACGGTATCTTGACCTATTATGCACTGGATGCGGCGGAGTGGTTAAAGCGGGACTAGGGAGGAGGGACTAGGAAGACTAGGGACCTCTGAGCGGTCCGCCCCGACTTGGGGGCGGATCCAGGAACGTTGATTTTCGGTTGATCGAAAGTCACCTAAAATTGCGGGTCATTGCGAGAAAAATTCCTTTATCAAATCCTCAGCCGACTTCAGCGCCTCCTCCACTTTATTTTCAGTCTCAGGTGGAAGCTGCTCATCTAGGAAATACTCCGTCATAGTTCCTTCACGTTCTCTCAAGCCGGTCGCCGGATTGATTTTGGCTATTGTGATGCCCGAAGGCGGCGCGTATGACGCCATCGGGACGCCTTTCAATACCTTGCTCATATAACTCATCCACATCGGCAACGCCGCGTGGCTGCCGGTTTCGTTATTGCCTAACGTACGCGGGGTATCAAAGCCAATCCAGGCGATTGCAACCAGATCGGCCTGGTAACCGCAGAACCACGCGTCTACATAATTGCTGGTGGTACCTGTTTTTCCGGCCAGATCAGGACGGCCTAACTGTTTTGCCTTGGTGGCAGTGCCTCGTTGCACCACATCCTGCATCATGCTGGTCATAAGAAACGCATTGCGCGGATCGATGATCTGCTTGGCATTCTCCCTTGCCAACACGGGGTTTGCCTGTTCCAGTATCTTGCCTTTCTCATCCTCTATGCGTTGGATGAAATAGGGCGCTATACGAAAACCGCCATTGGCAAACGCAGCATAGCCTACCGCCATCTGTATCGGCGTTACGGACCCGGCGCCTAACGCCATAGGTAGATAGGGCGGGTGCAGCTTTGGGTCGAAACCAAACCGGGCGATATAATCCTGTGCGTATTGAACACCCATGGCTTGAAGAATACGAATCGATACCAGATTTTTTGATTTTGCCAAGGCTTCGCGCATGCGTAACGGACCTTCATAGTTTCCATCGAAATTTCGCGGGTCCCATTGATCGCTTCCAGTTTCCTCGGCAGTAAAAGAAAGCGGCGCATCATTGATGACCGTGGCCGGCGTAAAACCCTTTTCCAGGGAGGCGGAATAAATGAAAGGTTTGAAACTGGAGCCTGGCTGGCGCCAGGCCTGTGTAACGTGATTGAACTGGTTGCGGCTGAAGTCGAATCCGCCCACCATGGCGCGAATTGCGCCATCCCTTGGATCGATGGAAACCAGCGAGGCTTCGACCTGAGGAAGCTGCACGATTTGCCACGCGCCCTTTTCACCCTTCTTTATACGAATTAACGAGCCCGGGTGAATGTTTTGTTTACCGGCGCTCCCTTTGCCATTCAGAAATTTGTGTGCAAACTTGAGGCCGTCGCCGGTGATTTCGACAATTTCTCCACCTTTACGATAAGCCCGCACCAGCTTGTTGTCCGCTGCCAGCGCCACCGCAGCATGAATGTCATCGCTGTCGGCAACTTCCTGTAGTGCATCTTCGAGAAACTCTTCCCGGTCCGCGCCATTATTTGGCAATTCAATGGAGGCTTCCGGGCCCCGGTAACCGTGGCGCCTGTCGTAATCTATCACGCCTTGGCGTACAGCTTTATACGCGGCCTCCTGATCCAGTCGCCGTACCGTGGTAAAGACCTTGAATCCTTTGGTATAGGCATCTTCCTGATGGCGTTCATAGACGGCTTGACGGGCCATTTCCGCCACATAATCCGCACGCATCGTGAATTCTTGTGATTCCCGCTTGGCGCGTACGGGCTCCTTTTCCGCTGTCTTGAACTCCTGGTTGGAGATATAGCCCAGTTCGTGCATGCGCCGAAGCACATAAAGTTGCCGCGTCTTGGCGCGTTTGGGATTGACTACCGGATTATAGCGAGAAGGTGCTTTAGGCAAACCGGCAAGCATTGCGGCTTCAGGAAGGTTAATCTCGCGCAGCGGCTTGCCAAAATAAACCTGTGCCGCGGCAGCAAATCCGTAAGCACGTTGACCCAAATAAATCTGGTTGAAGTAGAGTTCGAGGATTTCGTCCTTGCTCAAACTATGTTCAATCTTGAAGGCAAGCAGCGCTTCGCTGAATTTTCGAGATAAGGTTTTTTCTTTTGTCAGGAAAAAATTGCGCGCTACCTGCATAGTGATCGTGCTCGCGCCTTGCCGCATTCCGCCGGAAGTGAAATTTGAATAGGCTGCGCGTAATATACCGACGTAATCGACCCCACCATGCTGATAAAACCGGTCATCCTCCGCAGCCAGGATTGCCTGCTTGAGCCGTTGCGGTGCTGCACTGATCTTGATGACCTCGCGGCGTTCTTCGCCAAATTCACCAATCAGCAGCCCTTCAGCGCTATACACGCGCAGGGGAACTTTCGGACGGTAATCGGTCAGCGCTTCAAGCGAGGGTAGCGTAGGAATAGCAACCAATGCAGCAAAACCGGCCAGCAAAATGCCAAGCAGAGCGAGTGCAAAAAAAGCGGCGAGCGCGTAAACCCACCAACGCGCTAGCATGGGCAGATAAATTTCAAGGAGGGGGTCAAAATGAACATATGCAATTATAACAAGTCGATCCGACCCTCATACCAAAAATCGAGATGGTTGAGTCGAGATGATCGAGCCCAAGGATGATCGAGCCAAAGATAATAGGGCTTAAGGCGATTTGAATTGGCCGCTCACTGGACCAGTTGACCAGTCGAACTGCACTATTGGGATATGCTTGTATGTTTACCAGAGGAGCAAGGCTAGTTGCCTAGAAAAGCAGTACAGGATTTTTAGTCAGGGCAACCAGAACGATATAAAGAAAGACAGCCTGAGCCCCGATCCATGCGGAAATTCTAGTCTTGCGGGTTCTTCCGAACTTCAACGCCATCATGCCGAGACCGATATAAACGAATAATCCGGCGACCTTGGCACTCAGCCATGGATCATGGATCGGGTCTTGCTGGATCCGGGTAGCCAGGGTAATGGCGCTTACCAGTAATACTGTATCTACCAGGTGCGGAGTTATTTTTACCCAGCGCTGTTGCAGGACGGCCGATCCCTGCATCATCCACATGCTGCGCAAAGAAAATAGCAGATAACTGATTATCACGCTGGTGACATGAATCATTTTTAGTACCGCATAGCTCATGTCTATCCTCCATGCATCCAGCCGTGGCTGCCCGCCACAGCTCCGGCAACCGCGACTAGGCTCAGGCTCAGCATTATCCAATGCATGCGCTGCATTCTCGCAAAGGTTTTTCGGGGGTCGTGCTCCGCCATATTATTGATCTGACGCCGCAGCACGAACGGTTCCACCACGAATAACATCAAGGTAAAGATCAGCCATACCAGCACCATGGCGTGCATCCACCAGAAGCGCAATTCGGTAAAGCGATGCCACGCATCGAGTATGTGAACCATGTAAAAACCGCTCAAGCCAACCACTAACGTAGTAAAGCGCGCCTGAGGAGCGAAACGGCTTTCGATGCGGCCGAAAAACCCTGTTCGCTCGGATGCCGAGCTCATCTGTGCCATAGCCGGAATCAGGACCGTCGTAACCATTGCCACACCGCCGATCCACAATATTACGCCTAGCACATGGAGTACCCTGGCAAATGCAAACTCATTCATAAAAAATGCCTCCTTGTTGGTCCCAATATTTATTCATAAATGGGTATTCTTCTCTGAATGGGCTCGCCTGTGAGGTGAATGGTACGATCATGCTGTGCACCCGGAATTACACGAGGTTCACACTGGGGTTCACACAGTCTGGTCGCGATTTGGACCGGATATTCGGTAAGGAATTCCTGGTTTCATTGACAATCTCAATCTTTCTTAAAATTAACGGTCGGGTTTTTACGATGGTTCGCTGGGCACAGACCGTGGTGTTTCTCAAAACCCAATTGATCTGACCATCTCAATCCAGTGCCTCAACGTTAAAGGCGCTGCAGCTGCCGAGGTCGGATTCATTTCCAGCGGGCAATTGTGCCGCCAGATCGCGCAGTGCAGTTCGCAGACCTTCTTCCAGAACGGGATGGTAGAACGGCAGGCGCAAAAGATCCTGCACCGTAAGAGAGCGTTCTATGGCCAGCGCCAGCAAATGTGCCATATGTTCCGCTGCAGGGGCGCACATTTCCGCACCCAGCAGCCGACCACATTCGGGCTCGGCATACAAACGCAAGATGCCCTGGTTGCGCTGGCCAGCCCGGGCGCGGCTTTGATGCTCGAACCGTACTTCCCCTACCAGTATATTTTTGCCATTCAGCGATTGGAAGGGGCTGCCTACGGTTGCCATCTCAGGTTCGGAGAAGACAATCGCAAGTGGAACTCGGCGGGCAAAGCAAAACGGCATAGTACGAGTGGCGTTGATCCCGGCTATATGCCCTTCGTCGGCCGCTTCATGCAACAGAGGTTTGCACCCGTCAACATCCCCGGCCATGAAAATCGGGAGATCGCCTATTTGCATCGTATGAGGATCGACCGGGGGCAGACCGTGCTCATTGAGCCCAATGCCCAAGGTTTCGAGTCCGAGATTATCGATATTGGGCTGCCGACCCAAGGCAACGAGAATGCTGTCAACCACAATTTCCTCAGTGCCAGCAGCACGCACGCGCAACTCGCTCCCAAAAGTATCCAGATCAGCCTTTTCGCCTGAATGCAGCGAAAACTCATGTTTTAAAAGCTCTATCGCAACAGCATTGACTTGCGGGTCGCTGAGGCCTGCAATGGCGGCTTGCTCCGAAAAAGCTACTACATTCACGCCGAGCCGAGAGAGGGCCTGTGCCATTTCGACGCCGACAGGCCCCAAGCCTATCACCGCCATGCGGGAAGGCAGGGTTATCTGTTCGAATAAAGTATCCGTAGTAAGTACTTGCTTGCTAAAAGCACGCCAAGGGGCCGGTATCACCGGCCGCGATCCGGTGGCGATGATAATGCTGCGGGATCGGAGCTCTCGCCCATTGACTTCTACCCTCCCAACACCAAGCAAACGGGCACGGCCCGAGATGGCGCGATCGCCCAGCGCGTCGGTAGTTTTCAGTGTGCCTGCAACAAAGCTGTCCCGTAGCCGGCGTACGCGCCGCATCACGGCGGCAATATCGAGCGTGAGGTGTTCCGCGCCCCGGATACCGAATTCAGGGAACGTATGACGATGATGAAAAGCGTTTGCTGCCTCGATCAGCGTCTTGGAGGGCATGCAACCCACTCGGGCACAGACTGTTCCCCATTGCCCATCATTAATGAGAACAAAATTGCATGTACGTTTCTCCACTTCCCGCAACGCGGCCAGACCTGCACTGCCGGCCCCGATAATAATGACATCCAATATTTCATCCATGGCGGTTGCTCCGTCGGCGCTGGCGTTTAAACGGAAATCCTTCGCAGTCACGAACCCTCGGGACTTCCCCTGGATTATTTCAAACTTTCAATTGAGGCGTCAAAAAGCGGATGGGTCCGGGCTTTTGTTCGAAGGTGAGGCACCGGGGAAAGCTATCGGATCAGCTATTGTAGTGATCCCGCTTCGGATTCTGGCTCAGCCTTGGCGGCACTATTATTAGGTATTCTGGATTTTGCCCGCGAAGTGAGCCATTCCCGCGAAGTTTTTTGCGCTTGGGCAAGCTGTTTACTGCTGAGAGATCGCATGACTTCATCCCGGGCCGCCACAGCCTGCTGTATGCCCGCGGCAGCGGCGAGATTCAGCCAGACATAACTCTGCACATGGTCAATAGCCAGACCATAACCCGTGCGATAGATGAGACCCAGTTCATACTGGGCAAGAGCGTAGCCTTGTTCCGCCGCTCGTTTGAGCCATTTTGCAGCCTCGGCGAAATCCTGAAGGGCGCCGTTTCCGGTTAAATACAGCAGCCCAAGCTTATACTGTGCGTCGGCCTCCCCATTTTCGGCGTTCTCCTGGTACAACTGCACCGTGAAATGATGGTCATCCATGCGATTTTTTAATGGAGGGGGAGATGACTGGGGAGATGGCTTGGCATTGGCCGCCGGTTGTGCGCCTTTTAATGGTTTCGCGTCGGCAGGGGGGGTGCTCACGAGTTCCCCTGCACTCAGAGACGATTTGCCAGCGCCAGGCATGGCAACGTGTTCCGGTTCGCTCTTAGATGCCGCCACGATCGGCTGGCTACCCATATTTTGTTCGATAATGAGCCAAACCGCTGCAATCAACATGGCGCCGAGGCCCAATAGTGCCCCCGCAGCATAATATGCGTTGGGATTTCGTACCCAAAAGCGTTCTTTGCATTCGCGGCAGCGGATTGGTCTGAGGAACAGCATCCCCCCTGTACGTTCCCCCGGCCTTACACGAGAGCTGTGCGTTTTATCACTTCCGCACTTAATGCATTTCGTGTACATAATGCTCCGTATCGTTTGCCGTCCTGATGGAATCCAATTTATTCCATTGGTTTCCGGACAGTCTAAGTATTGGCCAGTTAGGCGTCAACCTGGATTGAAAAACGCCACTGGCTGAATGTCATGGACAGCTTAAACAGCTTGAATCTCTTCTCTCCAGTTGCCCAAGAGCAGTAGGCAAACATACTACACTATAGGGACTGCAGTCTCGAGTCGAGATAGCGTCCACTCAGGTGTCAAGGCGTGCAGCGGCCAACCTCGATCTCGATCTTGCCCTCGATTTTTAGATTCCCGCGCCCTGGTCGAATACCTCATTTCGAGTCTGCGCCTGAGAGACGTTGCTGCCGGGCGGCACGCTGCGCGTGAGCCATACATTGCCACCAATGGTCGAGCCACGGCCGATGGTAATACGGCCGAGAATAGTGGCGCCAGCATAAATAACCACATCATCCTCGACAATGGGATGACGTAAGTTGCCTTTTACCAGGGCACCATGCTCATCCACAGGGAAACGCTTCGCGCCCAGGGTTACGGCTTGATAAAGCCGTACATGTTCGCCAATGATGGCGGTTTCCCCGATCACGACTCCTGTACCGTGATCAATGAAAAAGCTGCCGCCTATCTTCGCTCCCGGATGAATTTCAATACCCGTTGCGGAATGGGCAATTTCCGAGATCATGCGAGCGATCAAGGGTGCACCCAGACAGTGCAGTTCGTGGGCAAGCCGGTAGTGTGTAATTGCAGTGATGCCCGGATAGCAGACCAGTACCTCGTCTATGCTTCGCGCCGCGGGATCCCCTTCGTACGCTGCCTGGATATCGCTCTCCAGCAGACTGCGTACATGTGGCAGTCGCTTGGCAAACGCCCGGATAATGGCGGCGGCCTGCTCCCGATCGGCAATGCCGGCATTGCTTGTCGCCTCCAGTCCCGATACAAATCGAAGTTCACGGCGCACCTGTACCAATAGATCGCGGAGCGTCACATCCAGCATATGCCCGACATAATAATCCACGCTTTCATCGGTAAGATCGGGCAAGCCCAAACGGTTCGGGAAAAGCACTGCCCGCAAGCCATCCGCGATGCCCACTAATATCTTGCGGGAAGGTAGCTTGGGAGGCCTGTCACGTCTCTGCCGATCTTCCAGCGATCTTAAGCGCAAGGTTCTAAGCTCGGAAACAACCCTATCGATTTGGAAGCTTGGTGTTGCTAAAGATGAGCTGGCGTCTTGCCTGGTCTTTGGTGTCATTGTAGCGATCCGTCTGTGTCAAACGCATCCTCGAAGAGGATGGAGCTCAAGTAGCGTTCTCCCGAGTCGGGCAGGACGACCACTATCGTTTTACCGGCGTTTTCAGCACGGATGGCATAGCGCACCGCCACGGCTACCGCAGCGCCGCATGAGATTCCCGAAATAATACCCTCCTCGCGCGCAAGGCGGCGAGCATAGCGTATCGCCTCTTCATTGCTGACCTGCTGAATGTCATCCACCAGTGACAGATCCAGATTTCCCGGTACGAAGCCCGCTCCGATTCCAGGTATTTTATGCGGTCCGGGTTTTAACGGCTCACCGGCGCGCTGTTGGGTAAGTACCGGGCTTTCGGATGGCTCAACAGCAACGGAAGTGATCGATTTTCCCCTGGTTTTCTTGATGTAGCGCGAGACGCCGGTTATCGTGCCCCCTGTGCCTACACCGGCAATAAAAATATCGATGACGCCGTCCGTATCATTCCATATTTCAGGTCCTGTCGTGCGCTCATGGATGGCGGGGTTGGCGGGATTGGTGAATTGTTGAAGCAATACATACCGGTCGGGGTCGGAGCCGACAATTTCCTCGGCTTTTGCTACTGCGCCTTTCATGCCCCGTGCACCTTCCGTAAGAATCAATTTTGCACCATAAGCAGTGAGAAGTTTGCGCCGTTCCTGGCTCATGGTTTCAGGCATGGTCAAGGTCAACGGTATCCCGCGCGCAGCCGCTACAGAGGCAAGGGCGATGCCGGTATTACCGCTGGTCGGCTCCACCAGTTCTTTTCCCGGATAAAGCAGTCCCCGGGATTCCGCATCCTCTATCATTGCCGCGCCGATGCGGCATTTCACCGAATAGGCGGGGTTGCGGCCCTCAATTTTAGCCAACACTGTCGCTGGCGCATCGATTGCAACGCGGTTGAGTCGTACCAGCGGAGTGTGTCCGATGGATTGCGAGTTATCTTTGAACCAGTGCGCCATCTGGACTTCCTTCCATGTGATGCCTGCGAATCTCGGAATAAGTCCTGCGACTTATTTTCAGGTGTTTCTTTGTACTTTGTAGCACGAGGAATAAAGTGAAAATCGAGTATTAAAGGCTCCCCCTTATGAAATGCCTTTGTATATTAAGCAGATATTAAACAGTCGAGTAGTTAGTTGCAACGCGTTCTGAAGAAAATGGGCCGTGACGAAAATTTCGGTAAATTCCATTATTGTGCCGTCGCATTGCTGAGCTGGTCAATCATATATCTATCTCAGCCAGTTACGCGACTGGAAGGGTATCACCATCAGTCGGGAAAACCGGGGATACGTCAGTCGGAATTGTTATAATGCGGGGTTTGCCGTTTAGCGCCAAACTCGAAACTGGACGGCGCCTGGCATTGCTCGGAAGACGGCCGACGTCCCAGGCAAATCTCAGGCGAAAATCATCCGTTAATAAAGATTTAATATGCATAATGAATTTTATTGATCTGCCGGCGGTCAAGACTGCTCAAGGCGTGGTGCGCTTGCCCGGCTCCAAAAGCATTTCGAATCGCATATTGCTACTTGCCGCGCTGGCTGATGGTTTCACTGACATTCGCGATTTGCTGCTTTCCGATGATACGGCACGTATGCTGGACGCGCTAGGAGGTTTGGGGGTCGGCATCGTTCAGGCTGATGGGAATCATTATTGTATACGGGGTGTGGCGGGGCGGTTTCCGCTGCGGTTCCCGGTAGGCGAAGCAGATTTATTTCTGGGCAATGCAGGCACCGCGTTTCGTCCGTTGACCGCGATACTGGCGCTGGCGCAAGGTAATTACCGCTTATCCGGAGTACCCCGCATGCATGAACGTCCGATCGGCGATCTGGTGGACGCGCTGCGCCAGTTGGGTGCGGATATCACCTATCTTGATAAGGAGGGTTTTCCTCCGCTGCAAATTAAGCCTGCCAGAATTCATCCAAATGCGATAACGGTTAAAGGCGACGTGTCCAGTCAGTTCCTGACCGGCTTGCTCATGGCGTTGCCCTTATCCGCATCCGTTGCGGGCGAAAAACCAAGCATAACAGTGGTGGGAGAACTGATTTCACAGCCTTATATCGAACTGACCATTGCCCTGATGGCCCGTTTCGGCGTAAAGGTTGAGCGTGACGAGTGGCGTCGCTTCACTCTGCGCGCTGGCCAAAGCTATCGCAGCCCAGGCGAGATTTTTGTAGAAGGGGATGCCTCCTCCGCTTCGTACTTTCTCGCCGCAGGTGTTATCGGTACAGGCCCTGTCCGGGTGGAAGGGATAGGGCAGGGCAGTCTTCAGGGCGACCTTCGTTTTGTCGATGTGCTGCAAGAAATGGGAGCCGATATCAGGCTAGGCAATAATTGGATCGAAGCGCGGGCACCCAGATCCGGGTATCTGCGGCCGGTGAATCTTGATTGCAACCATATTCCCGATGCCGCCATGACGCTCGCTGTCGCGGCGTTGTTCGCTCGCGGTACTACCATACTCAGGAATATCGCCAGTTGGCGGGTAAAGGAAACCGATCGCCTTGCGGCGATGGCGAAAGAGTTACGGAAGCTGGGCGCTAGCGTTGAGGAAGGCCGTGATTTTCTGCGTATCACGCCTCCAGCCGGGGGGCTGATTGCGCATAGCGCGATCGACACCTATGAGGACCACCGGATGGCCATGTGCTTCTCGTTGGCGTCGTTAGGGGCGGCGGTGAGGATCAACAATCCTGATTGCGTGAGTAAGACGTTTCCTGATTATTTCGAGAAGTTCGCATCAGTAGTACAAGCCTGATCATAACTGTTTGATCATAACTGTTTCTCATGAAAGGATTTATGCGTATCGACAATGTACCGGTTATTGCGATTGACGGTCCGTCGGCTTCCGGGAAGGGCACTGTTGCACAACGCGTCGCGGAAAAGCTGGGATTTCACTATCTCGACAGTGGAGCGCTTTACCGCTTGGTGGCGCTGGCGGCAATGCGATCCGGAGTCGATCTGAGCAATGAAAATACGCTGAGCGATGTTGCTGCCCAACTCGATGTTGTTTTTGAGGGTGCGGATATCCGTTTCCAGAGCGAAAACGTCACCAGTGCAATTCGTACCGAGGCGTGCAGTAACGCCGCGTCAAGGATTGCCGCGTACCCAAAGGTCAGGACGGCTCTTTTGGCCCGGCAGCGCGAGTTTCGTCAGATTCCCGGCCTGGTCGCGGACGGGCGCGATATGGGGTCGGTGGTATTTCCCGACGCCGTTCTCAAAATCTTTCTCACCGCCAGTGCTGAGACGCGGGCGCAACGGAGGCTTAAACAGTTGATGGAAAAAGGGATAGATGCTAATATTGCCACCCTCTTGCAGGATATACGGGATCGCGATGCGCGTGACAGCAATCGAACCGTAGCGCCCTTGCAACAGGGCACAGATACGAATCTACTGGACACAACTTCATTGAATATCGCAGAAGCGGTGGATAGCGTACTAAAGCAATACGCCGGTGTTTGTGCAAAAAAGCATCTCTAGAAATTCAAGTTCCAAGCCAGGCCCTTCATTCATTAACCCGTTGGCCTCAGCTCAGTCTACTCAGTCTGTTTGGGCTCGGCTGGCCTCGGAGGGCAGAGCGGCCAAGCTGCCGCGGCAAGAGCGGCTTAGCTCTTATGGCTACTTATGAATGGATGAGATTACGGCAATTGAAATTCCTTGATGCAAAAAGTAAGTGCTGACGAATTGCTGCCTTGCTGCCCCCTCTTGGCAAATATAAGGGGGCGTTCTGCCCAGGCAGTTTTATTAACCTTTAACCCCGTCAATTGTCTCGCCGACGGGATTCCAAATCAGGTATTTTTTACATGACCACAGCCATTGCTTCCGCTATAGATTCCTCTGAAAGTTTTGCAGCTCTATTCGAAGAAAGCCTTTCCCGACAGGAAATGCGGGTGGGTGAAGTCATCACCGCCCAGGTTGTCCGTGTCGATTACAACGTCGTGGTTGTAAATGCGGGCCTGAAATCGGAAAGTTTCATACCTGTCGAAGAATTCAAGAATGATAAAGGCGAAATCGAAGTCAAGCCCGGCGATTTTGTCAGTGTTGCCATCGAGGCGCTTGAAGATGGTTATGGTGAAACGCGCTTGTCACGCGACAAGGCCAAGCGTCTTACCGCCTGGCATGATCTCGAAGCAGCCATGGAAAGCGGCGCTATCGTATCCGGCCTGGTAACCGGCAAGGTCAAAGGTGGCCTTACTGCAATGATTAACGGTATTCGCGCATTTCTCCCCGGCTCGCTCGTGGATATTCGCCCGGTCAAGGATACGACCCCTTACGAAAACAAGGAGATGGAATTCAAGGTTATCAAGCTGGATCGCAAGCGCAATAACGTCGTGGTATCGCGCCGTGCGGTTCTGGAAGAGACCCAAGGCGCGGATCGCCAGACATTGCTTGAAAACCTGACCGAAGGCGCTGTGGTCAAGGGCATTGTCAAGAATATCACCGATTACGGCGCATTCGTTGACCTGGGCGGTATAGATGGCCTGTTGCACATCACCGATCTCGCATGGAGGCGGGTGAAACATCCTTCCGAAGTCATCAGTGTCGGGGACGAAGTGACCGCCAAAGTGCTTAAATTCGATCAGGAGAAGAATCGGGTATCGCTGGGAATGAAGCAGTTGACCGAAGATCCGTGGGTCGGGCTCTCACGGCGTTATCCACCCCACACCCGTCTGTTCGGCAAAGTCAGTAATCTTACCGATTATGGCGCATTCGTGGAGATTGAGCAGGGTATTGAAGGGCTGGTGCATGTGTCTGAAATGGATTGGACCAACAAGAACGTGTATCCCTCCAAGATTGTGCAACTGGGCGATGAAGTCGAAGTAATGATCCTGGAAATCGATGAGGAGCGCCGGCGTATTTCTCTCGGCATGAAGCAGTGCAAAGTAAATCCCTGGGAAGACTTTGCAATGAACCATCAGAAAGGCGACAAGGTCCGCGGCCAGATCAAATCCATTACCGACTTCGGTGTTTTTATCGGATTGCAGGGCGGCATAGATGGGTTGGTGCATTTGTCTGATCTTTCCTGGAGCCAACCGGGTGAAGAAGCCGTACGCAATTACAAGAAAGGCGATGAAGTTGAGGCAGTTGTATTGTCCATCGATGTCGAGCGTGAGCGAATATCGCTCGGAATCAAGCAACTGGAAGGTGATCCGTTCAACAGCTTTGTCTCCGTAAACGATAAGAACAGTATTGTCAAAGGCACAGTCAAGTCCATTGATGCCAAGGGCGCTGTCATTGCATTGGAGAATGATGTCGAAGGGTATCTGCGCGCGTCTGAAGTGTCCAGGGATAGGGTTGAAGATATTCGCACGCACTTAAAAGAAGGCGATACGGTTGAGGCAATGATCATTAATATCGATCGCAAGAACCGGACGATCAATCTTTCGATAAAGGCCAAGGATTTAGCGGAAGAATCGGATGCCATTCAGAAAGTTGCGGTCGACAGTTCCGCTAACGCCGGGACCACCAGCCTGGGCGCGTTACTTAAAGCCAAGATGGACGTAAAAAATACTGAGCCATAAAGGGTAGCCATGACAAAGTCTGAACTGATCGCGAGGCTTGCAGCTCGCTATCCGCAGTTGGTAGCAAAGGATGCTGAGCTCGCGGTCAAGGTAATACTTGACGCCATGGCCAAGAGTTTGTCACAGGGTCAACGTATCGAAATTCGGGGATTTGGCAGCTTCGATCTGAACTATCGCCCTCCGCGCGTCGGACGAAATCCGAAGTCGGGGGAAAAGGTGCGGGTGCCGGAGAAGTATGTGCCGCATTTCAAGGCGGGTAAAGAAATGCGAGAGCGCGTCGACCAGAAAGACTGAAGATTGGCAACATGGGATATAAAATGGCGGCAGATCGAAAGATCATGCCGCCTTTTTATGGGTTTTCCGGGTAATGTCCGCGCGAATCCGGTCTATTGCGAAATACGCGAGATTGTTATCCGCTTGTTACTCCCTTCTGCTATGTCAACGGGCAGTCGGCTTCCGGGATAAATGATGCGTTACCCCATCTGGTTCCTACGTATCGTGGTGTTTTTGCTGCTGTTCGGTTTTACCGTGAGGAATACCGAAACGGTAACCCTGCGCTATTATTTTGGCTATGAATGGCAGGCGCCGCTTGTATTGATAATATTGCTTTTTTTTGCGCTTGGCATAGCGATTGGGGCCGCCTCCTGCCTTGGCAAATTGTTCAGGCAGAGGCGTGAAATCGCCAGCTACAGAAAAAAATATCATATAGATGATTAATATTTAATATGAGTAGTCTCATGGCGCATTGGTCAGCTTTTAGTCAGAGATTATTGAAGGAATGAGAGATTATTGGAGGAACAGCACTCATCTTATGAGCGATCCGCGCATTATCGTCGCCCTGGATTTTCCCGACGCGGAAGAGGCAATATCCTTTACAGCGAAGCTTGATCCAACCGAATGCAGAGTCAAAGTGGGAAAGGAGCTTTTTACCGCTGCCGGACCGCGGCTGGTAGAAAAAATAATAGGTAGGGGTTTCGACGTTTTCCTCGACTTGAAATTTCACGATATCCCCAGCACGGTGGCTAATGCATGCAAGGCTGCGGCTAGGCTCGGCGTATGGATGATGAACGTCCATGCGTTGGGTGGCAGGAAGATGCTCCACGCAGCCCGGGAGGCTGTACCAACAGGATCCGCTAAACTTATCGCCGTAACCCTGCTCACCAGCATGGAACACAGCGATTTGGACGATGTAGGACTGAAGGGCGAGCCGCAAGATGTGGTGCGACGACTCGCCATGCTTGCCCAGGATTGTGGCCTGGATGGTGTGGTGAGTTCCGCGCTGGAAGCCGCGGAACTCAGGAAAGCCATGGGTGAGCGTTTTTGCCTTGTCACGCCAGGAATACGTCCGGCTGGCGCTTCATTGGATGAGCAGAAGCGGGTGACCACCCCGCGTCAGGCGATTATAAACGGGTCGAATTATCTCGTAATCGGAAGGCCGATTACGCAGGCAAGCGATCCGGCATCGCTATTGCGACGGCTGAATCAAGAAATCGCAGGAGTGGAAATCACCCCCCTCCCGGATCGAACTCGGAATGATCATGCTTGATACCTTATCTTTGGCTGGGGTCGAGGTCGGTGCCAGCTCCCGGATCGTAGAGTCACGTTCACTCATCCGGACTCTGGAACTCCTAATCTTTCATCTCCATACGTATCAACTCTGTATATACCAACCCGTACTTATCAACTCTTCTCTCTCAGCGCCTTAACCTGCCCACTCAGTTAAGACACCTTTAGCGCATTCGCTATCTCATCCGGTATCTCATCCGACAAAACTGTTGGCAGTTCATCGGGCAACCCGGTGCTGCAGAATTTAGCCCCCTCGAATCTTGCGGAGCCCCCTACTTGGGCGTAGAGTAAACAAGGTGGCCGAAGGGGGCCGGGGTATTCTAGGAGTGTTCCAGGTAGTATCAAGTATCCCATCCACAAACGCTGGAGGATAATGCCATGCCCGACTATCATGTTCTTCCTGCACAGCGCCTGACGGGCGCCGTTCGGGTAGTTTGTCCCGCTGCGCCTGCATCTGTAACCCTCACATCACCTGCACTTGAAGTCATGACCGATTTACGGCATATCCATGCGGGCGTAACCGAACCTCATACCACAATGGAATCCGCTAATGCATATATGATGCAGCGCGGTATACGCTCGTTGCTTGTGTTGGATCAAGACGAGATCCTCTGCGGTATTCTCACCGCAACCGATATTCTCGGCGAGAAACCGCTCCGTTTCATCCAGCAGCGCCAGATAAAGCACAATGAGATCCTGGTCTCGGATATCATGACCCCGCTTGATCGGCTGGAAGCTATTCCCATGAAAGAAGTTCAGAACGCCAAGGTGGGCAACGTTATCGCCAGTCTGCGTGATAGCGGGCGCCAGCATACCCTGGTGGTAGAGAATGACGCTGATGGCAAACCGGTAGTGTGCGGGATTTTTTCCTTGACACAAATCGAGAAGCAGCTCGGAGCCGCCATTCCGCCCACCGAGGTTGCGAAAACTTTTGTTGAAATTGAGGAAACGTTAATTGCCGGTTAATCACCGGTTAATTTGCGGGTGCAATCCCAAGCCCGAATCATGCTACCTGAGCCAACAGCTCAGGTAGCATGGAAAACTTGCACGGGCTCATTCAAACACTCTCCATGCTGCCCACCCACCTGGACCAGATCTTAGTCCATCATCTTTGGCGCCGTATCCTCGCGCCGGCGTTCAATGCATACACCCAGTCTTTTTACGCCGCGTATCGCGCTGAGTTTGGCCACGCTAATCTTGGTCCACGGTGATTTGAATTCCATCAGGATTATTTGAGCGATGTGCTCGGCCAGAGCTTCCAGCAGAGAAAAATGCCTTTGCGAAAGCGTTTCATTGATGCGCTGGACAACAAGCGCATAATCCAGCGCATCCTCGAAGTTATCCGTCAGGCAGGCGCGGCTTGTCGGCAGTGCGATTTCCAGGTCGAGCTGTATCGTTTGCGCAGCGCTGCGTTCCCAGGGATAGATTCCAATCAAGGTTTTGACCTTGAGTTCATGCAAGAAAATAATGTCCATCACGGCAATTCTGGATAAGCCCACATGCGCATCCGCTGGCATATATAAGCTGTTTTTCACGTAGAATCAGCGATTTTATTCTATTTGCGGGAATGGCGCTAATTAGATGACGCTGACGGTGTCAATCCTTCTGGCATATTTGCTCGGGTCTGTTTCCTTTGGCGTCCTGGCAAGCTGGATCTTTAAGCTGCCCGATCCACGTACCTATGGCTCGAAGAACCCTGGGGCTACCAACGTACTGCGTAGTGGAAAAAAAGCAGCGGCCGTGTTTACGCTGCTGGGGGATGCCGGTAAAGGCTGGCTGTCCGTAGCGCTGGCGCAACACTTCGCGCCTGTCCTTGGATTTGGCCCGGCGGCGATCGCGGCAGTAGCGCTGGCGGTTTTTTTAGGTCATCTATTTCCAATATTTTTACGCTTTCAAGGAGGGAAAGGTGTTGCGACCGCATTGGGCATATTGCTGGGTTTCAATCCATGGATGGGGCTGTTGGCGGTTACAATCTGGATTACCGTTGCGGCGATCTGGCGCATTTCGTCGTTATCTGCCTTAGCGGCCGCTGCATTAGCCCCTATTTATGCGGTATTTTTTCTTGGCTTGGATGCACGGACACTCGCAGTTCTTATGATGTCCTTATTGCTCATCTGGCGGCACAAGTCCAATATTACGAACTTGATCGCAGGCACCGAGGGCCGTATCGGCAAGGGGGAACGCCTTAAGCGCCCCTCTAAGCGCCCCGAGTGATCGAGGTACCCCTGGCGCTCGTAATCAGCTCCAGGGAACCTCTGCACAAGTCAGCGCGGTCGGACACCCGTGCCCGCCCCGGGCTTCGCGGAACCCCCAGGCGAAGCTTTGGAGTCCCACCGCATTGCAATCTTGGCAGTAGACCGAGTTATGATCTGCGTGCGCCTTGTGATCCTAATTTTGCCAGCAAGCGACCGCGGGGGAGTTCTTCAGAGGCCCTAGGTGCACAATCCCTGCATTTCAAGATCCCACCTGGCGTTTATCGTAAATACATCGGTTCTTTTATCCTGGTCCGAGGTCTCTTGCATCCGCATGGCCCCTGCAAATGCAATCATTGCACCGTTATCCGTGCAAAATTCGAATTCGGGGAAAAAAACGGTCGCGCCTATTTGCTCGGCTTTGCGGCACAGGGTATTGCGCAGTTGGCGGTTGGCTCCCACGCCGCCCGCCACGACCAGTTGGGTAAGTCCTGTCTTTGCAAGGGCTGCCAGCGACTTTTCCGCCAGGACGTCTACCACGGCCTCCTGAAATGCAAAGGCCATCGCGCCTCGGGTGTCAGGGGTCATCTCATGTTTATGCATCAGCGTCAGAACGGCGGTTTTTAACCCGCTGAAGCTGAAATTGAGATCGCCGCTATGGAGCATGGGACGAGGAAGCTCAAAATATTTAGAATGACCCGAGTGGACAAATTCATCGGCAAGTTTAGAGAGCGCCGGTCCTCCAGGATAACCCAGCCCCAGCAGTTTTGCGGTTTTGTCGAAGGCTTCCCCCGCTGCATCATCGACTGTTTCTCCCAATAGCGTATATAGCCCGAGACCATTCACTTCCATCAACTGGGTGTGCCCGCCCGAGACCAGTAGCGCCACGAACGGAAAAGCGGGTGCGGGCTTGGAAAGCAACGGGGAAAGGAGGTGGCCCTCGAGGTGATGAATGCCCAGCACAGGGATATTCAACGCAAAGCCAAGCGCGGCGGAGATGCTCGCGCCCACCAGCAATGCGCCTGCCAATCCTGGGCCTTGGGTATAAGCGATGGCATCGAGATCTGCCAGGTCGACCCCAGCGGCGCTTAGTATTTGCCTGATCAGCGGCAGTACCCGCCGTATGTGATCACGAGAGGCGAGCTCCGGTACTACGCCACCGTATTCACTGTGCATTTCGCTTTGTGAATAGAGTGCATGGCTCAGCAGGCCCCGGTGCGTGTCGTAAAGTGCGACCCCGGTTTCATCGCACGAAGTTTCAATGCCAAGAACAAGTAATGGATGCGAGAACAAGAAAAGGCAACTCTTTTAAATAGTATTGGGGACTTGCTATAGTATAATAGTAAGCTTTTTATAACGCGCATCATTCAGACGGCAATACAAACAGCAACACTACTACAACGGCAATGCTGCTTGTCTGCCATTCATTTTATTTTTAAGAAAGGAACCGTATCTTCATGACAACTATTAAAGTTAAGGAAAACGAGCCATTTGAAGTCGCCATGCGCCGCTTTAAGCGAACCATAGAAAAAACCGGCCTGCTCACCGAATTGCGCGCCCGGGAATTTTATGAAAAACCTACTGCTGAACGCAAGCGCAAGCTGGCCGCAGCCGTCAAACGCACGTACAAACGCCTGCGCAGTCAATTGCTTCCACCGAAACTTTATTAGTCAAAGTCAGTCGAAAAGCCTACGTAAATAATCCCTGAGCTCTACCAAATATTCCTGAGCTCTACGTAAAATTCCTGTTTGGGCCGGCTACAATTTGAATCTGAAACAGCAAATTACCGACGATATGAAGGCTGCGATGCGCGCAGGCGATACCAAGCGGCGCGACGCCATCCGTTTATTGCAAGCGGCGATCAAGCAGCGAGAGGTGGATGAACGCATAACGCTGGATGATGCCGCGGTAGTGGCTGTGATAGAAAAAATGCTGAAGCAGCGGCGGGATTCCATTGCCCAATACGAGTCGGCCAATCGTCACGATCTGGCCGATGCGGAAAAATATGAAGTGAGCGTATTGCAGGCTTACATGCCTCAGGCATTAAGCGATGCCGAAGTGGAAGATGCTGTAAGCGAAGCAATCAACGCGGCCGGAGCCAAAGAACAACAAGATATCGGGCGCGTAATGGCTATACTCAAGCCCAGGCTTTCCGGCCGTGCCGATATGAGCAAAGTGTCCGCCCTGGTCAAAGCGAAACTTTCTGTCTGATTCGATCTCTGCCATTACGGAATAATTTGGAATTGGTTGCGCTCAATTGTTAATTTATCGCGGCACCGTGTAGAAGCATTTGTTTCAGTATCTGCAGTATCTTTGTATCTGCAGTATCTTTTTTTACCTGGTTTGATTTTTCCTGATTGAGGCCTCCATAGTTGGGATTGGGTTTTTCATCGTAAATGATTTCACAATCATTCATTCAGGACTTACTCGACCGCGTAGATATTGTTGATGTCATCGAGCGTGAGGTGCCGCTCAAGAAGGCCGGCACAAACTATTCCGCCTGTTGCCCCTTCCATAGTGAAAAGACGCCCTCGTTCACGGTAAGCCCTACCAAGCAGTTTTATCACTGTTTTGGTTGTAGTGCGCACGGCAACGCCATTGGTTTTCTGATGGAATACAGCGGCATGAGTTTTGTCGAGGCGGTGAATGATCTTGCGGCGCGTGTAGGAATGCAGGTTCCCGCGCAACAATCTGAACCCCGATCTGGAGCAACAGGAGCCGAATCTCAATCTGCCGAGTCTCAATCGGTCTTGGCGCAAAACCAATCCCAGGATGGCAAAAATTCCTTGCAGGATCTGGTTGGGGTAATGGATGCGGCCGGCCGATTTTACCGGCAGCAGCTCAGGTCTTCAAAAGTCGCCATTGCTTATTTGAAGAAGCGCGGGTTGACGGGCAAAACCGCTGCCCGTTTTGGTATTGGCTATGCGCCGACTGGCTGGCAAAACCTGGATGCCGCATTTTCCGATCCTGAAACGCAGACGCGGACAACTCTGCTGGTAAACGCCGGACTGTTAATCCGGAATGATGACGGCAAATGTTACAGCCGATTCCGCGATCGCATCATGTTTCCCATCCTGAACCTTAAAGGAATGCTGGTGGGGTTCGGTGGCAGGGTGCTGGAACAGGGAGAACCTAAGTATCTCAATTCTCCCGAGACGCCTTTGTTTCAGAAGGGCCGTGAACTCTACAACCTGTTCGATGCTCGCAGGGCCATTCGCCAGGCAGGGCGCGTCATTGTGGTGGAAGGATATATGGACGTGGTGGCGCTCGCCCAGCATGGCGTTGAATATGTGGTCGCCACGCTGGGTACAGCCGTTACGCCCTTCCATGTGCAAAAACTGTTGCGCCAGACCGATGATGTGGTGTTTTGTTTCGACGGCGATAACGCAGGCAGGAAGGCGGCGTGGCGCGCATTGGAAGACAGCCTTGGACAGCTTGTCGATGGCAAGAATGTCAGTTTTCTTTTTTTACCCGAGGGCGAGGATCCGGACAGTTATATTCGTAATTTCGGGAAAGAAGCCTTTGAACAACTATCCAGACAATCCCTGCCGTTATCTATTTTTTTATTCAGGGAACTGTCGGCACGCGTCGATCTCAAAACCAGCGAAGGTCGCGCCAAGCTGGTGCAGGACGCAAAACCACTGCTGTCAAGAGTTGCAGCGCCGGGACTGGCACTGATGCTGTTAAAGCAATTAGCGGAGATCAGTGGTTTCACTCAAAGAGAATTGGAGGATTTACTAAAGATCAGGCGAGTGTCATCGGAACGGGCTCGTGAACGAGCGCCACGGCCAAAACCTGCCTCACCTTACCGCTGGCTGATGCAAATATTGTTGCACGACCCGAATCACATCCGCAAGCTGGAGAGAGAACTGCTCATACAGGATCGTGAATATGGCGATGAAATAGCAGCGCTGACGGCACTGGTTGAATTTATCGACGCTCACCCCCACATTAAAGAAAACACCGCAATACCATCGGCTATCGCTTATTTTCACGAAAGCCCCCATGGCATATTGCTGCAAAAGGCTGAGAGCGAAACGCTGACATGGGATAGCGATATCGACCTGGAAGCGGAGTTTTCCGGAGCAATGGCACGATTGCGGGACATGAAACGAAAACAGCGCATGACCAACTTGCAAAACAAATCCTTGAGCGCACTTACTCCCGAGGAAAAACAGGAACTCCAGCGACTGGCGGTCTCCTGAATGCGGAGAAGCCAGTTTAGCTTTAGCATAAGCTAATCTTGATATAATAGGAAAATTTGACGTTTCAACACTACCATATTATTGGAAAAGGACATGGTAAAACCAAAAGCGCAAGTCAAACCGGCGGTAAAAGCAAAACCCAAGGCTGGGATTTCGCCTGACACGGGTGCCGAACGCTCAACCGATAAGATCGGCACGGTACTGGGAAATGATGCCGGAAAACCATCGAGAGGATCGGCGAAAGCGGAACAGGTAAAAGCACCGGAGACGGAAACACTGGTAAATAAAATTACAGTGGTTGCGAAGTCATCGGGTAAAACCACGGCCGGCGTGACCGAGATTGCGAGGGCGGTTATGGAGGCGAAGGAACCCAATCCGTTGTCGGCAAAAATAGCTCGAGTCAAGGCGGTAAAGGAAGGTAAGCCTGTTCCGCCGAAGGATGTAGACAAATCATCGCCCGGACAACAGGACATCGAGGCGCGGCGCATGCGCCTCAAGAATCTGATCGTACAGGGCAAGGAGCGCGGCTATCTGACTTACGCCGAGATCAATGACCACCTTCCCGACGATATGCTGGATGCCGAGCAGATCGAGAACATCATCAGCATGATCAATGACGTTGGCATCTCGGTTTATGATGAGGCGCCCGATGCCGAAACGTTGCTCATGTCGGAAACCGCGCCTACGGTGGCGGACGAGGATGTGGTGGAAGAAGCGGAAGCTGCGCTTTCTACCGTGGATTCGGAATTTGGCCGGACCACCGATCCCGTACGCATGTATATGCGCGAAATGGGTTCGGTTGAATTGCTCACGCGCGAGAGTGAAATCGAGATCGCGAAGCGTATCGAGGATGGGCTGAAGCATATGATTCAGGCGATATCCGCCTGCCCGACCACCATCGCCGGAATTCTCGACCTTGCGAATAAAGTCTCGAAGGATGAGATGCGCATTGATGAGCTGATCGACGGGTTGCTGGACCCTGATGTCGAGGAAATGGTCAGCGAAGATATCTCGGACGAATCGCTGGAGCAGGAACTGAGCGCGGAAAATGGGGAAGACGAAGACACTACCGCAATAGCAAATGCCAATTTACTCAAGTTGAAAAATGATGCTCTGGATCGGTTCGCGGTGATTCACGAGGCCTATGCCGAGATGCAGAAAGCGCTTGAAAAAAGAGGCCCCTCAAACAAGGCATACAAAGACATACAGGAAAAAATTTCGGCTGAACTGATGGCCATCCGTTTTTCCGCCAAAATGGTTGAAAAGCTGTGCGATACCCAACGCGGACTGGTGGATGAAATGCGCGGGTATGAGCGCAGGATCATGGAGCTGTGTGTAACCAAGGCGGGAATGCCGCGCAATCACTTCATCAAGGTTTTTCCAGGCAACGAAAGCAATGTGGATTGGGTCGGACAGGAAGTCGCACTTGCCAAACCTTATAGTCAAGCCCTGGAACGTTATCTTCCGGCTATCCTGGAGCAGCAGCAAAACTTGCTGACGTTGCAGAAGCAGGTTGGTATTCCATTGAAAGACCTCAAGGAAATCAATCGCCGTATGTCCACAGGCGAGGCCAAGGCGCGTCGGGCCAAACGTGAAATGACCGAAGCCAATTTGCGGCTGGTGATTTCAATCGCCAAAAAATACACCAACCGCGGATTGCAGTTCCTCGATCTTATCCAGGAAGGCAATATTGGGCTCATGAAGGCGGTGGATAAATTCGAATACCGGCGCGGGTACAAATTTTCAACCTACGCAACCTGGTGGATTCGCCAGGCGATCACCCGTTCCATTGCCGATCAGGCACGCACCATTCGCATTCCGGTCCATATGATCGAGACCATCAACAAGATGAACCGGATTTCGCGCCAGATTTTGCAGGAAACAGGCCAGGAGCCCGAGCCGGCATTGCTGGCGCAGAAAATGGAAATGCCGGAAGAGAAAATCCGCAAAATCCTCAAGATTTCCAAGGAACCCATTTCCATGGAAACACCCATAGGGGATGATGAAGATTCCCACCTGGGCGATTTTATCGAGGATTCGGCTACCATGGCACCGGCGGACGCTGCGGTTTATGCCAGTCTCCGGGATGTGACGAAGGATATACTGGACTCTCTGACGCCACGTGAGGCGAAAGTGCTACGTATGCGTTTCGGCATCGAAATGAATACCGACCACACGCTGGAAGAAGTCGGCAAACAATTCGACGTGACCCGCGAGCGCATCCGTCAGATCGAAGCCAAGGCGTTGCGCAAGCTGCGCCATCCGTCGCGATCCGAGCGGTTGCGCAGTTTCCTGGATACCGAAGGCTGACCGGCCTCTGCAACTGTTATACTTCAGTTATTGCCGGGGTCTGTAGCTCAGTCGGTTAGAGCAGGGGACTCATAATCCCTTGGTCGTTGGTTCGAGTCCAACCAGACCCACCATGAAAACAAGGAGTTATAGGAAAATTCTTGTAGCTCCTTTTTGTTTCCCTAGCGAATGTAACTGGTGTGTAACCGGCTCAGTTGAAATAAGTGTATGAAACCTAAACATACGTGGCGGTGAAACAGGCTCAACTGCAGCGATTATGATGTACTTCCCATGCTCGTCTTACACAATCGTCAAAGGCAGCTTCAAAGTTACCACGTAACACATCTCGCACTGTTGCTTCTTGGTACCGTCATCCTCCATCCGCTGTATGCATTAAAATATTGCACAGCTGATCCACAGCAAGGATTGACAGCAAGAGCAGCGGGGCAAAATCTCCAACCTCTACCTTGATACCTGCGCGACACCCTTTCCCTTCTTAACGTAATCGGTTTCCAGTAAATACGGCCATCATTAGGATGGCAAGGAAGGGGCCGTTTGGCCGGAAACGTGAGAATGTTGCGCATTTCGTTTGCTAGCGACGCAACAACGCAACAAGCGTTTCCAATGAATATCACCAGAGCTGAAACCTTTTTCAATAATGGCTCTCGCTTATCGTTAAGCAAAAAAATACCGCGCAACAACCACCGGTTTTATTCATGCATTAGTTGCGCGTGATTCGTGGTGTGGAGGAACGATTTAAACACCTTAGAATCGATTTGAACCAGATGATAACTACCTTTCTTCGTATTACCGAGATGAAAAGGAATCAGTTATGGAGCGGCTGAGTCGGGCGGAAGCAAGTACGGATTCCACCCTCTCCGCCACTTCCTTTTGCTGCGCCATACTTGCCCGCTCATTCGCGCAAAGGAATGTTAAGAGGGTGTTCAGGTCTTTTTTGTTTCAACTATTGGCAGGTTGCTCGAACTCGGCGTTACTCCAATGCCCCCTTCCATGGCTCAAATCTCCTCGCTCAGATTAACAGTGTTCACCCAACGCACTTTTCAATTGTGCTTGTGACGAGAAGCCAAGAGATTATTGCACGGACATTTACGCCGTAACTTGCTCTCCCTTCACGAATAAATCGTAATATTTATATGCCTCAACCTTGATTCCGCCCGGTAATAAACTGCTCCAGGGCAAAAATCGGCCGATAAACTTCTTGCGAAGGACATCAGCCTGATTTCTGTTGTTGAAGCCTGCAACCTCCGGGTTTATGATAATAAGTTTGCGACACCGTGCTTCCGGTGACCAAACGTGACCCATGAGCCAACGGCTCCAATGATCCGTAACAGGAAGGCTATAACCCCACACAATTACTTCTTCGGCCTGTTGTATCAACTTGCTGGCCAGCATCCAAGCACGGCGAATGTGATGGAATTGCCGAATCGGCTTGTTCTGCACCGGGGGCACGATGAAGGGAGCAACCTTTTCATAACAATCTTGACAATGATGAGCGCCCGTGCAATCTGCTACCCTAAAGGGCAGTAGATAATTTCGGCATTGGTCGTTCTTGCAAACCACTACGTCAATTGAGCCATGGAGCTTCAGGTATGCTGGTTTAGCGACAAACGTTTTCTGTGGAGGTGGGCGATCTTCACTGTAAAAGCTATTCACCGATGTTTCTGCAGTGCATATGCGCAAGAATTCCCAGTGAAGACCAGGAGTTTTTTTGATTGAAGTCCCCGGGGCGAAATAGTCAGGTAGCGCCTCATCAAGCAGTGTGTCCCAGTTAAACGATATCACGCTTGTTTGTTCCTTCAGTATGTCCCTAACGAAATTAGAGTAATTGCCCCCTGTCTTCACCTCCTTCGAACAGGTAACAATAGTTTTCCTAATTAGCTCTGTTAAATGACCAACCCGCTTATCGTTTGAATCCATTTCTGCTTCAAGACTAGCTAGAGTAAAAAGGTCTTCGATATTTAGTTTGTCCAACGCCCTTAGCGAGCCAAGATCCGACATTGATAAGGGAAGCAAAGACGTTAAAGCGTCCTGAAGCTGCCGTGACTGAAGCTCATTATTAAGTTCAGGATGACGGCGAATACAACCGAAGAAATTTGCTGCTCCCGGCAGTTTTGAATGGGACGCGTCAATCGATGCCCCCGCCCCAATAATTATTACTCTGGACATTGGTCTCTTTTTTATATGCTTCAGTAACTGACGTCATCCCCAAAAACCTGGGCAATTCTAAATTAGAGTAAAGTCGCATCTGGCTCCCCTATTGAAGGAGTTTGAAGCGATGAAGAGATCCCG
>NZ_FOBH01000023.1 GCF_900109785.1 Nitrosovibrio tenuis | reverse complement strand
TGTATATTCCTGCTTCGGTATCTTCATCATCTTCCTCTCCAATGTGACTTCGATTTTACATCACCCTTGGAAGACGATTTTTCGGGGGAAGCTCACAAGGGCTTCAGACAATTACCTCTCCCAATTGAATCAAACCCCATACATAAACGGTTATTTTATCGCCCGTCAGGATCGCCATTCCGAACTGTTCCCACATCTCCATAACCAGAAAATTATTAGCATAGTTTTTTTGAAGCTCGACCAATCATCCATTAACACAGTGACGTGATTTTATATCGATGCAGAATTTATTCACCTGTAGATGTGTCTGCTAATAGCGAAAAGGCGGCATTGATTTTTTTACAATAAAAAACCCAAATTAGAGAGCTCTTAACTGGACAATAAATCTTACCTGTGGTAATATTATCCTACCATTGGTAATAAGAGAGAATTAATTATGAATTTGGAAGAATTGGAAATAATTGTCATTCAATGCCTTAGAGAAAATCTTGAGCTATCAGGCGATCCGATCCCAATTATTACCAGCAGCACTAAACCAGCCCATGACTTTATCGGCTTTGATAGCTTAAGAACAATCGAAGTTCTAATAAGTATTGAAGAAAAAGTAGGATGTGAACTACCTCCAGAGAAGATATTTTCAGATAAGAGATTTGAAGATATTACGGTTTCATCAATTGCAAATGCAATCTATCAAATTAAAAAGGAAGCAGCTCCCAATGAGCAAATTAGAGATCGCTAATAGATTACGCTCCGCTAGAGAAATGGCTGGACTCTCTCAGGGACAAGCGGCGAAAAGGCTCGAATTACACCGCCCTACAATTAGTGAAATTGAAGCAGGTCGTAGAAGCGTAAAATCTGATGAACTACTCAAATTAGCAAATTTGTATGGGGTTGAAGTCTCCTGGATAATCGAGGGAAAAATCAATGAAGATAAAATTGATCAGTCCATTTTAGCTGCTGCCCGTGAACTCAGTTCAATGAAAAATGAAGACATCGAGGCTTTAATTAACACAATAAAAATGATAAAGGCCTCGGAGGGCAAGGATGGAAAAAGTTAGGGCAGCGCATGTTACAGCTAAAGCGCTAAAAACCCGAAGAACCTTTCTGGGCATTGATCCACACCTTCCAATGTGTCCTTACGCGTTGTGCGACGCTATGGGTTTCGACCTTCGTTTTGTAAAAATACCTTCTTTCGAGGGTATGTATATTGCCAATCAAAACCTTATATTGATTTCCGCGGAGAGACCGGAAGGACGTAAACGATTCACATGCGGGCACGAAATCGGACATCACGTGCTGCAACATGGCACTGTGATTGATGAAATATTGGAGTGTGGCTCCAATAAACAAGAAGAGGAAGAGGCTGATTTATTTGCTAGCATGCTTTTGATGCCATCTTCAGCCGTAAATCGCACGTTACTTCGCTATGGTATTGCCACGGACAATATTTCTTCGGCTGACGCTTACACATTGTCCAAATATTTCGGCGTTTCATACCAAGCTTTTATAACCCACATATACATCAACCTTCGACTTATTACTTA
Organism: Nitrosovibrio tenuis; assembly: GCF_900109785.1. Classification (GTDB taxonomy): domain Bacteria; phylum Pseudomonadota; class Gammaproteobacteria; order Burkholderiales; family Nitrosomonadaceae; genus Nitrosospira; species Nitrosospira tenuis_A. The sequence goes on along the minus strand of NZ_FOBH01000023.1, from coordinate 3,103 downwards.
TAAACACTATCAGAAACTCAAAGCTTCCAATCTATCGGAGATACGCCGTTCAATCACTGGATTGGAAATAAAATCTCAGGTTTTCAATGTTGGGCATTGGTGGGATGAAAAAGCAATTGAACTTGAGGTTGGGGACTATATCGTATTCCCAACAACGTTTTCCATTGATGGGCCACAAATTTTTGAGCAGGTTTCAAATAGCCAGAAAATTATTTATAAGGCGATAGCTCCTGGCATCACCCGTATTTTTAGTAAGGACTGGAGCTGTTTTTCGAAGATTAGTCGATATAAATTCCAAGGAATTTATCAATACAAATACGACGAAGAAGAATGATCGTACACGGAAACTCAATTACAGAATGCTGGCTAAAAATACTAATTGTCGTAGCTGATGGCACAAGCTCCGAAATTTCGCCTCTTATAGCAAACTTTTCCACCAATAATCCAGTTCCTGATTACCAAGAAGAGCTTGAGCACGATCTTAATGAGCTTCTCAAAAGCATCAACCAAAATTCAATTGAAACAACGGCTAGCACGATATTTCCGAAAAGTCTTTCCCATGGAGATCAGACTTCAGTTTTTAAACGATTTGATAAGATATGGAAGTACGTAAAGAAGAACGGACAAAACAAATACGGACATTATTTTAGGCGTTTGATCGCCTTTAACGAGGCAAGCGGAAAACCGATCAATCAACTCAAGCATATTATCGAAACCTACAATGGAATTGAAGGTTTGAGAAATCCTGTGCATAGACGTTCAGCGTTAATAGCATTGACATTCGATCCTTCGATAGACCATACCTCTCAGGCATTGAGGGGTTTTCCATGCTTACAGCAGGTCTGTTTTATTCCCAAAAAAAAGGGAAAAATGAAGCTCAACGCAATTTATGCCATGCAATATCTTGTTGATAGAGGGTACGGCAACTATGTGGGATTACAGAATCTTGGACACTTTATGGCCAGTGAAATGGGGCTAGAGCTAGATGAAGTAAATTGCATCGCTAGCATACTTGAATTAGGCAACGTGAATAAGTCAATAGCCAAGGAATTTGTGAAAAAATATAGAAAATATGTCTAATCAAGCCAACATAATTATAAAACTCGACCCCGTACAGCCAACTATAGCGTATGACACATATTGGAAATTCGCTTACGAACGACAAAATGTATTTTATAACCGGCTTAAGAATGGACATCCACCATTTACAAATGACGCCATAATCCAAGAATTCAAGTTTACAAATGTTTACCGAGCATGTGACAGGGTAAGCCAGTATCTTATAAAAAATGTAATTTACCAAAAGAGTGGCCAAAACACGTCAAACGACACTCTGTTTAGGGTCATATTGTTTAAGCTTTTCAATAAGATTGAGACGTGGCGATTATTAGAAAATAGATTTGGCGACCTAAATGTAGATAATTTTGAATTAAATTCCTTTAAGAACTTTCTAGATAGTGAAATGAATAGAGGGAGAGTGCTGTATTCAAATGCATATATGATGGCCTCTGGATGTAAGGAATTTGATGTCACGAGGAAACATCACGCACATCTTATACTTTTAAAAAAAATGCTAGATGATAATTTAGCAGACAAAATCGCATCGTGCAGAAATATGGCTGAAGCATATTTCTTACTTCTTGATTATCCTTTGATCGGAAAATTTTTAGCCTACCAATACATCACTGACTTGAATTACAGTGGTTTAACTAATTTTAAGGAAACAGAATTTACGATTCCCGGACCTGGGGCAAGAGACGGAATCAAAAAATGTTTTTCCAAACTTGGTGGGCTATCGGAAACAGACATCATCAAACTGATGACGGATAGACAAGAGTTGGAATTCGAAAGGCTGGGTCTAAATTTCCAGAGAATCGGAAATCGTCCATTACAGTATATAGATATACAGAATATTTTTTGTGAAGTGGATAAATATTGCCGTGTTGCGCATCCAACTTTATCTGGTTTCTCTGGAAGAACACGCATAAAACAGCGCTTTAGACAAAACCCAGAACCAATTGAGTATTTATTTCCCCCAAAATGGAAAGTTAAATTAGGAGTAAGAAGTGAATGTAGATGATTATCAGGCTGAAGCCGCTGATACGATGCAGTTTGATAAACACGATGATAAGGCGCTCTCAATTGTAATACTCGGCCTTAATGGCGAGGTCGGAGGCTTATCGACTGAATATAAGAAAAAAATGCGCGATGGGGATAGCTATGTGATATTTCGTCAAAAAATTCTCGAAGAGTTAGGAGATATTATTTGGTATCTAACATCCATCGCAACCATACAGAACATTTCCCTCTCCGAAGTTCTCGAATATAACCTAAAGAAAATCCAAGAAAGATGGGCCGACCCACGCGCTGCTCTTACGTTAGGCCTTGGAGTGGAATTCTTGGATGACGGATACGAAGAAACAGAACAGTTTCCCAGAGAATTTGTTGCAGAGTTTAAAGAAGGAACAGACAAGAAGGGGAAAATTTGTGTTGATGTATATGTCAACGGAAATAAATTTGGTGACCAGATCCGCGACAACCACTACGAAGATGACTACTACAGATACCATGATCTGTTCCACTTCTCGTACGTTACGGTTTTCGGTTGGTCACCAGTGGTAAGAGCCCTAATGGATAAAAAGAGACGAAGCAATGAAAAGGTAAATGAAATAGAAGATGGTGGAAGAGCTATTGTAATTGACGAAGCTATTTCCGCTTTGGTGTTTGAACACGCCAGAAACCATAGCTTCTATGAAGGCGTAAATACAATAGATGAACAACTGTTACAAACAATCAAGCTATTAACAAGACATCTTGAAATCAATAAGATTACACCCCGACAATGGGAACAAGCAATTCTCACGGGCTTTGAAGCGTGGAGAAGAATGCGTAAAGAAAAAGTGGGTAGAGTTATTTGTAATTTACATGAAAAGACTATGTTTTTCGAAAAATTACTATGACTCTAAGTTTTTAAGTTTGACTAACACACCCAATTTCAAAAAATCAATCTGACGTCATCCCCAAAAACCTGGGCAATTCTAAATTAGAGTAAAGTCGCATCTGGCTCCCCTATTGAAGGAGTTTGAAGCGATGAAGAGATCCC
>NZ_FOBH01000025.1 GCF_900109785.1 Nitrosovibrio tenuis | reverse complement strand
TGACCCCAAGCGAATACGTTAAAACCAAGCAGGTCAGACTGCCAGAAGCGGCCAGATTCTAGTTTTGAATCCCAGCAGAATTGGGGGGACGTCACCTGCCAGAAAGTTCTACTTATTGCTTGTCTCTTAAAAAGGGGAGCTTACGCTTTATCCATTGCTAAAGCGAAAGGATATAAAGAAATAATCCAACTATTAGTTAATCATGGTGCTGAAAAATAACTTTTTCGTTACAGAAGACAATTTCATGCTAGCCGAATTAGTAAACAAATTAGGTGTTTTAATAATACGCTACTTCTTTCAAACATCGGCGCTGCATTACAGTTCGTGAATTTTTACAGGCCGTGTTGATGTAAATTGGATGCCATGACCATAATTAACCATTTATTAACCCGTTCCTGATAGCGTAAAAAGGCAATTTTTTGCAGGCGATAATATTTGTCTGCACAGATCGATTAACGGGAGGCAGGGACATTGGGGCGTGGTGTGTCCGGGATTTCATTAGCAGTGGTTCAGAATAACGCAGTTGTTCTGAACCATCGGTATGCGGTAGCATACCGCGCTTTTTCAGTGGCACGGCTCTTCCATGGAGCCGTTAATGGTTGAGCCGACCGATGCAAAATTGCGGGTTTCCGGCGGGCTGACGAATAGCTTTATTCATTGCCGCACCTGTCTGCCTGAAGAAGACTTTAATCGTCTACGCCGTGCGGAATTTACTGAAAAAGAAAACTATATTCACAACGGCCAGCTCAGCGGTTCCGTCACGAGCGTTATCGAGCGCAATTCAGCAGCCAATACAGGTCAATCCAAACAAGCCGAAGAACGTAAGTCCAAGGAGCGCCGCACAGCGCAGTTTGTCGAATTGCTTGAGCAAATGCGCGCCTCCATCAGGCAAATGGAAGCTGATGTTAAAGCATTAATAACATCCTTTGAAAAGCGGGATGGCGATGCATGGCGGGAAAAGCTGGCGCTAGATATTCTGAGCGCGGACGATATCCCGCAGCAGCAGTCAGACGAAAACATTAACGCGTACCGCAAGCGGCTGGAACAGCACCTCATCAACGAAATGCTTCACCCTGACGGAACAATAAAGGATAAATATAAAAATGATCCGAAATATGGCGACTACGCGGAATGGGCGCAGAAACAGTTCCATCTCAACAGCGCCAAGGCGTTTGTCGCGGAACTGGATGATGACAGCACCAGCCCGCAGCGCAAGGAACAACTCTTCGACGAAATGAAAGAACGCGGATTTATTCAGGAAATGGTATTTGCTGACCGCGTATCTAACAGTGTGGACACCAAGGCATCTGTACGGGATGGCTGCGACAGCCAGCATGATGAAATGCTGTCACAGGCAAGCTCTTCCAACGCTACCTTGAAATTTTTATCGTAGCTATTGGAACAGCGGGTTCGTGTTTGCGGCCCGTTTGGCAATGGTGGCAACCTGTTCCCGCACATTGTCTATCAAAAATAATTCAGTCGTTCCGCCACGAACATGAAATGAGATGCCGGCGGCGGGCGCATCGCTCTGTTCAAAAAAGAATTTGATGTTCGTCATGCCGACCTTTTTAAAATCCCGGGTGAGCACAGTCTTGATTTGATCGTCCGTAACACCGGACTGGGTTCCCATACGTACAGAAATTCCTATGCCGTTAGGATTCTTCTCCGACCATTCGCTTCCGGCAACGAGCACGCAGGGCTGTTTCCAGCAGGTGATATAGTCTTTTTTGGCGGAAAGCAGTGCCTCCTGTGCATATCCAACGGTGCCGCCAAAACCTACGAACAGAGCACCTAGAATCACCATCAAATAACTGAAAAGCTCATGTCTTTTCAGCACCTTGCGCTGTGACAAAAGGGGACCATTTTGTCACAATTCACATATCTCCTTACGGAAGAAAAACCGTCGATATGATCTGTTTTTTCGATGCGATTTTTCCATTTTAAGTTGACGGGGAACGGTTATGAAGATAGGTCAAAAGGGTCCCCTTTTGTCTATCGCTAAAGGAGCGGAATGGATAATAAGCGCAACCGCATGCTGGAAAATAAAAGCCGTGCCATTGGATACGCCCGTGTTTCGACAGAAGACCAGCATCTCGACCTTCAGATTAATGCCTTAAAGTTGGCAGGTTGCAGCGCTATTTTTGAGGATCAAGGCGTATCGGCTACCGCCAAGCGGCGTCCCGGTTTCGAGCAGGCTTTATCCAGCTTGCAGGCAGGGGATGTTTTTGTTGTCTGGAAAATGGATCGCGCCTTTCGTTCGCTCAAGAACGCGCTGAACATTCTGGAAGAGTTTGAGAACCGGGCCATCGAGTTTCGCTGTTTGACAGAAGATATCGACACCACCACCGCAATGGGAAAATGCATGTACCAGATACGTCATGCATTCTCTGAGCTGGAGCGTAATCTCATCCGAGAGCGCACCAAGGCCGGAATGGAAGCCGCACGACAACGCGGTGCGCATCTGGGCAGACCGAAGAAGCTATCCCATCCCCAGATCATCCGTTTGCAGAGCTTGTTGCAACATCAGCCCAATCTGACTCCCGTACAGATCGCAGCTCAGTTTGGTGTGTCTTCCCGCACGATCTACCGTGCATTGTCGCAATCTGCCAACGTTAAGGAAAAGCTGGCAATCAATGCCGAATAACCATAACAAAATCCAGCATTACCGTGCCTGAAAGCACCGTTACGGCGAAACGTGCAGGATTAATCAAGTTCCGGCAAAATACATCACCTAAATCGCTACGAGTGAAAATAATTACTCTTAGACATTATGCACGTTTTCATTGATACCAATATCCTACTGAACTTCTTTCATTTCACAAGGGAAGAAATTGATGCTCTGAGCAACGTATTTGCTTCTCATGAACATGGAGCAGCAAGCGTGCATTTGACAGAGCAGGTGTGTGACGAGTTTTTGCGAAACAGAGAAAGCAAGATCAAGGATGCACTGAAAAAATTCAAAGACATAAAGTTTGCGGCGCAGCTCCCCGCTTTTATGAAACAGTACGAAGAATATGAACAGATAAGACAGAAGAGCGCTGAATTACAGGAACTGGCGAAAGAAATTGCTAGGAAAGTTGATTCAGATGTGGCTGAGAATGGGCTTATAACTGACGCCCTTATCAAGGACATTTTTGACAAGAGCAATCCGATAACGACTAGCGCTGAGCTGTATGCCAAGGCCCAAATGCGCATATCACTTGGAAATCCTCCTGGAAAGAACGGTTCAATGGGAGATGCGATAAATTGGCTCGCGCTACTGGATGCCATTCCTGAAGGCGAGAATCTTTACATAGTAAGTGAAGACGGCGACTACTACTCTACCTTAGACGAGAATCGGCCGCATCCGTTTCTGAAGCAGGAATGGAAGAAAAAAAAGAAAGGTGACTTATTGGTCTACCGGACTCTGTCTGCGTTTCTTAAAGAGCACTTCGACGGTGTGGCGTTCTCATATGACAAGAACAAAGATGCTCTCATTGACAGCCTGTTCGAATCTAAATCATTTTCTGAAACGCATCATCTAATAGCTAAGCTGGAGCAGTTCGGGTACTTCTCTTTGAAAGAGGTTCAACGAATTCTGTCGGCTGCGATAACGAACAATCAATTTGGACGAATCATAGACGATAGCGATGTGTACGATTTCTTGAGGCGCGTTGCAGTTCCTCGAATGCGCAATCTTACAGACTTAGATCAGATCGAGATTTTGCAAGGGATGCTTAATTCCAAGGCAATACAAGATACTTAATTATTTGTTCAAGCCGAATGGTGCCCCAAAGATGGCTTAATAAAGCTTTAAGCGGTGAATAGAGAATAGAGGTAGTGGCACGCAAGTATATAGACGAAGCGGTTATGAGCTGTTTTGTCCTACACTGCTCACCTACCTGCCTTACGCTACGCGCAAGAGGTGCGCTGTACTACAAAATGTGCCATTTTTCCGTCCAGCGCATCTTGGCAAGGGGACCCGCTGGCGCGTCCCCGTTGCATCCCCCCGGCTATTGGCGCAGCTCAAGTCGAGCCTTCATGCGCCCTAAACGCGCCGCCGCTTTTTCACTCGCAAGTGAGGTTCCCTTGGTTTTTCGTCTTCCAACAGGTGTGATTTACGCTGACAGTTGTTTCTTCCGCTGAGCAGCCAGCCAGTCATCAAGGAACTGCA
>NZ_FOBH01000016.1 GCF_900109785.1 Nitrosovibrio tenuis | reverse complement strand
ATACAATACACTGTTGCACATCTATTACGGGCACGTTACATACCCACAACCCTGTAAAGACTATCCGCGAAGATCCCCCAAGTCAAGCGGTTTGCGCAGGAGGGAATTGCGAAGCAAGTAGCCAACGCCATGATCACGGCATTGCTCCAGAGGGCTGCATTGCCGAAGTGGCTGGCTTTTGGCGCCAACGCGGGGATAAGTGCATCGGAAATATCGTTGGATAGTGGAGCCGCCTCCCGTCCTGCCAGTTCTTTTTCAAAGAGCCTCGCAAAGCCGGGATCGGGCCGCCGCAAGAACGCCCCTGATAATGCCATGAGCATTTTTAAACGCCAAGTTAAATGCCGAGGCTTGCTACCCGGACAACCTTGATAATCGCTTACAAGCGAGACAGAATGCCGTCCAGCTGCTCGAGGCTGTGGTAATGGATCACTATGCTTCCCTTCCCAGTTTTTCCTGGTTTTATAGCAACCTGCGCGCCGAGCCTGGCTGAGATATTTTCCTGCAAACGTAGCAGATCCCGGTCCTGTTTGGGATGCTTTCTCGACGCCGGGTGCTCGATCCGGTGCACCAGTCTTTCAGTCTCTCGCACTGACAGTTGTTTATGCGCCACCAGATGCGCGGTTTCTATCTGCTTGGCCACGGGAAGCGAAAGCAATGCACGGCTGTGACCCATGTCGATCTTTCCTTGCATCAGCAAGTCTTGTACCGGCGCGGGGAGGTTAAGCAACCGCAAAAGATTGGACACCGTACTCCGGGAGCTGCCCAAGACCTGGCTTGCCGCCTGATGAGTCATCCCGAATTCCTTGATAAGCCTCTGAATTCCCATCGCTTCCTCCAGGGGATTCAAATTCTCCCGCTGGATATTTTCGATCAATGACATTGCCAATGCGGCCTCATCCGGGACCTCGCGGATGAGCGCGGGCACTTCGGCGAGCCCCGCAAGTTGTGCTGCACGCCAGCGCCGCTCCCCGGCTATGATCTCATAACGTCCGGCTGGAACCGGGCGCACCAGGATTGGTTGCATTATCCCCTGCGATTTGATGGATTCGGCGAGCTCCGCCAGGGATTCCTTATCCATGTGAGTGCGTGGTTGATATTTGCCCGGTTGCAACAGCGGCACGGACAGATTCTGCAGTGATTCCCCGGCCTGCGCGCTCTCCTGGTTACCCGCCAGCAATGCATCAAGTCCTCTTCCCAATCCCTTCACTTTCATAATTCCTCTATTCTTTGAATACGCTAGCTTTTAGCCCGCGCTCAAAATCCTGTTGAGCCGCCGCCTCCATACCTGGGCCATGTCTGTTCAGCATTTCCCCGGCGAGAGCCAGATAAGCTTGTGTACCTTTCGATAGCTTGTCGTGATACAGCGCCGGCTGGCCGAAGCTTGGCGCTTCGGCCAGCCGCACATTGCGCGGAATCACGGTGCGGTAGACCTTGTCGCCAAAGTGCTGCTGCAGCTGGTCCGATACTTGTTGCGCCAATATGTTGCGCGGGTCAAACATCGTGCGCAGCAGCCCCTCGATCTCCAGCCCCGGATTAAGATGGGAGCGCACTTTTTTAATCGTATTGACCAGGTCGCTCAATCCCTCCAGGGCATAGTATTCGCATTGCATGGGAATCATCACCGCTTCGGCGGCGCACAACCCATTGAGCGTAAGCAGGTTAAGGGCGGGAGGACAATCGATAAGAATGAAATCGTATTCATTTTGAATCTCGCACAGCGCTTCTTTCAGACGTGTTTCCCGCTGGGGCAGGTCCACCATTTCGATTTCAGCACCCGCCAGATCCCGATTGGCAGGAATCAAGTCGTACCTGCCGCTGGTAGAGGTGACGCGCACATCCGCGATACTGCGACTGCCAAGTAGTACCTGATAGACTGTCTGTTGCAAATCACGCTTATCCACGCCGCTTCCCATGGTGGCATTTGCCTGCGGATCCAGATCGATCAATAACACCCGGCGCCGGGCGGCTGCCAGGCTTGCCGCTAAATTGATACTTGTGGTGGTTTTGCCAACCCCCCCTTTTTGGTTGGTTATTGCCAGAATTTTTACCACGACACTATCCTCATGCCGGCTCCGCCACGAAACGGTGATCGAATAATGGACAAGCCGTCCGCAGGCCCGCGCCTCCAAAACCCTTGCACGGCAAAAACCCCTTAAACATACCGCTTGATCATAATCAGGTGTCGCTCTGCTTCAAGGCTGGGTACCGCAATCGGCAATATTTTTTCAACGATGAATTGTGGCTTCAGCTCAGCCCTCAGCTGCGCCAATTCCTCATGAGGATATATGCCTTTCATTGCCGCTAGCCGGCCCCCGTCATCTCCGTGCTTGCATAAGTGCCCCGCAAGCTTGACGAAATCGGCCAAATCGGAAAAAGCGCGCGAAACCACAATATCGAATCCTTCCGCCGCGCTGAAATTTTCAACCCGCCCGGCCACCACCTCGACATTTTTCAGCTTCAGCTCAATCCGGGCCTGTTGCAAAAATATGGCTTTCTTATGATTGCTTTCAATCAGTGCCACGTGACAATCAGGCCGCGCCAAGGCCAGGGGAATTCCCGGCAAGCCCGCACCGCTGCCCACGTCGGCAATACGTTCTCCTGCAATATACGGCAGAATTGCCAGGCTATCGAGCACATGCCGAGCCAGCATCGCTTCCGGTTCCCGTACCGCAGTAAGATTGTGCACGTGGTTCCACTTTTGAATGAGCGCAAGATATTGCAGCAGGTGGGTTTGGGTTTGTTCCGAAATCGCAAATCCCAAGGCCGAGATGCCGTCATTAAGACGCGAGGCCAGGTTCATGCGATCTGCTTTTTTTCTGGCCGCGAGAATCCGCGCTTCACATGCACCAGCAACAGTGAGATGGCCGCTGGCGTTATACCCGAAATTCGCGCCGCCTGGCCTGCTGTTTCGGGTTTGAACTGGTTCAATTTCTGCTGCACTTCGCTGGAAAGGCCGCGCACAGTCCTGTAATCCAGATTCTGCGGTAACCGGATTTCCTCGTAACGGGCATTACGCGCGACTTCATCCCTCTGCCGCTCTATATAACCGTGGTATTTGGCCTGAATTTCAACCTGCTCCGCGACCAGCGGGTCGGTAACAGCTTCGCCCGCACCGGGCAGCGTCATCAGGCTCTTATAGAACACATCCGGACGCCGCAATAGCTCGTACAGCGAGTAATCACGCTCAATAATTTTACCCAGCACGCGTATAACATCCGCTTCGGATAGAGTATTTACCTTGGGACCCAGCCAGACGGCTTTTAATCTGTGTTCCTCACGAATGATGGCGTCCCGTTTGGCCTCAAACGCGGCCCAGCGTGCATCATCGACTACTCCAATGCTTCGTCCTGTTTCGGTCAGACGTAAATCAGCGTTATCCTCCCGCAGTTGCAAACGATACTCGGCCCGACTGGTAAACATGCGATAGGGTTCGCTCACCCCGCGAGTGATGAGATCATCCACGAGAACACCCAGGTAAGCCTCGTCCCGGCGGGGACACCACGGCTCCCGCTCCTGTGTCCTGAGCGCAGCATTGATGCCGGCAAGCAGTCCCTGCGCCGCGGCCTCTTCATAACCCGTCGTTCCATTGATCTGTCCAGCGAAAAACAATCCATCGATGGACTTGGTTTCCAGCGAACTTTTCAGTCCGCGCGGATCGAAATAGTCATATTCGATAGCATAGCCGGGCCGCGTGATATGCGCGTTTTCGAGTCCTTTGATGGACCGCACCAGTTCCACCTGCATGTCGAACGGCAGGCTGGTAGAGATCCCGTTCGGGTATACCTCGTGGGTGTCAAGTCCCTCCGGTTCAAGAAAAATCTGATGCGATTCCTTGGCCGAAAACCGAACCACCTTGTCTTCAATGGATGGACAATAACGCGGCCCTACGCCTTCGATGGCACCGGTGAATAGAGGCGAGCGATCCAGGCCGGCACGAATAATATCGTGAGTGCGGCTGTTGGTGTGCGTGATCCAGCACGGCAATTGACGCGGATGCCGGGCACTGCCTATAAAGGAAAAGACCGGGGCGGGATCATCGCCGGGTTGTTCGGTCGTCGCCAAATAATCAATGCTGCGGCCATCTAACCGCGGCGGAGTCCCCGTCTTCAACCGTCCCACGGGCATCTTCAGTTCGCGTAAACGCTGGGCGAGACTGGTGGAGGGAGGATCACCGGCCCGCCCGGCCTTGAAATTGGCTGATCCTACATGCGCCAAACCCCCGAGGAACGTTCCGGCGGTCAGAACCACCGCCCGCGCGGAAAATCTTATCCCCAACTGCGTCATCACGCCAGTTACGCGCCCGCCCTCAAGCGTGAGATCGTCCACCGCTTGCTGGAAGAGCCAAAGGTTAGGCTGATTCTCCAGGCGGCGCCGGATCGCCTGGCGATAGAGCACGCGATCCGCCTGAGCGCGAGTGGCGCGCACCGCGGGTCCTTTGCTTGAATTAAGGATTCGGAATTGTATCCCGGCCTCATCGGCGGCCGCTGCCATCGCTCCGCCGAGCGCATCCACCTCTTTTACCAGATGGCCCTTTCCAATTCCTCCTATCGAGGGATTACATGACATCTGCCCCAGTGTTTCGAGATTATGGGAGAGCAACAGCGTTTTTTGGCCCATGCGCGCAGCCGCAAGCGCAGCCTCGGTACCCGCGTGGCCGCCGCCAATCACAATCACATCGAAATTTTCAGCGAAATGCATTCGAACTTAAAGCGACCAAAGGGAAGGGGCGATCAAAGGGAAGGATTCTACGGCAAAAGGAATGATTATGGAACGCGCTTGTCAGCCCTGCTGAGTCTGTAAAAAAGCAGCACAACCATATTTCCTGAATGTTCCACGTGAAACACAAGGTCACCGATGGCACTTGCGACAGGGCATCGCAGCGCCGATCAAAAAGCCGGGCTGGAGCCTGGGAAACGAACACCGAATTACTTGCCGATACAGAAGCGGGAAAATATTTCGCCCAGCAAATCATCGGCGGTAAACTCGCCGGTAATGGATGATAGCCATCGCTGCGCAAGCCGCAGTTCTTCCGCGAGCACCTCCAATTGATCCCCATATTCTGCGAGACCAGCCGCCGATTTCAGATGTCCGCCTGCTTCTGCAAGCGCCACCAGATGACGACCGCGCGCCATGAACAGGCCCTCGCCCATGTGCGGGTTCCAGCCCGCCATCTCAAGAAGAATCCGGCGCAGCGACTCAACCCCGGCTCCCGTCTTGGCGGAGAGATAAATCTCCTGCCAGTTTCCCTGCTTCTGATAGCTTATGATGCGCGGGACTTCCTCCAGCAGATCGCTTTTGGTATACACATGAATTCGACGGACTCCGGCCGGCACGCTATCCAGTACCGCTTGATCTTCAGGCGTGATACCCTCCCGACTATCCATCAGCAACAGTACCAGGCCTGCCTTTTCGATGGCCGACCGCGTTCGGGCGATGCCGATTTTTTCGATGACATCGTCGGTTTCTCGCAACCCCGCCGTATCAAGCAGATGCAAGGGAACCCCTTCTATTTCGATCGAGCGCAGCACAGTGTCCCGGGTTGTGCCCGGTATCTCGGTCACAATGGCAGCCTCTTCGCCAGCCAACCGATTCAGGAGGCTGGATTTGCCCACGTTGGGCTTTCCGACCAGTACGACCCACAGACCCTCGCGCAGGAGACTGCCCTGACGGGCCGACGCGAATACCGTCTCAAGCTGGGCGTGGATGTCATTCAGCTTGCCGCTGACATCGGCGCGCCACACAATATCCAAATCCTCCTCCGGAAAATCGAGCGATGCTTCGACGAGCATCCTCAGGTCAGTAAGTGCTTGCACCAGCCCGTGTATAGCCGCAGAAAAAACACCTTGCAGCGAGCGCATGGCGCAACGCGCCGCTTCATCGGTACTGGCGTCGATAACATCCGCGACGGCTTCAGCCTGAGCCAGATCCATCTTGTTATTGAGAAAGGCGCGCAGGGTGAATTCGCCGGGTTGGGCCAGACGCGCGCCTGCCGAAACACAACTGGATAGCAGGAGACTCATCACTGCCGGGCCCCCGTGGCCCTGCAGCTCCAGCACATCTTCGCCCGTATAGGAATGAGGAGCGGGAAAGTAAAGCATAATTCCCTGGTCGATGAGCTGTCCGTTTTCATCAAAAAATTTGCTCAGGCTGGCATAACGTGGCTGCGGAACCTGGCCGGTGATTTTGAGCGCAAGAAATCCGAGGTCTTTCCCGGAAATCCGTACGATGCCGATAGCGCCTCGCCCCGGTGAGGTAGCGATGGCGGCAATGGTGTCTGCGTTTTCCATCAGGACAATTTTACACTAATGGTCAACTAAATCAGGGAGTAGGGGCGATAAACTGAAACGGGCTGCCGGATTTAGGTTCCGCCAGGCTGCGCCCGGTTGAATGAATGAGAAGCGCCTAAAATTCGCGTATCTTCCGAAGAGCCGATGGATTTGCTCAGCGTCTTCCGGAGCGTACCCGGGAGTTTCTCCTCCGCGCAGAGACAAACCGGACGGGCGGAAATGTCCGTGAAATGCTCGACAGGCTCATCTCTTCTTGCTTAACGGGGTCGCGCTGGCGGCGCCTTCGATCATGCGCGTGATCTGCCATTGTTGGGCGATGGACAGCACATTATTAACCAATGAATACAGTACCAGTCCAGCCGGGAAAAAGAAAAAGAAAATACTGAAGGCGAAGGGCATGATCTGCATCACTTTCTGCTGGATCGGGTCCGTGGCCGGAGGGCTCAACTTGGACTGTATGAACATGGAGATGCCCATGATGATCGGCAGGACGTAATACGGATCGGGCGAAGACAGATCCTCTATCCATAGCGCAAAAGGTGCGTTACGTAGTTCCACGCTGGCAAGCAGCACCCAGTAAAGCGAAATAAACACGGGTATCTGCACCAGTATGGGCAGACAACCGCCCATCGGATTGATTTTTTCCGTCTTGTAAAAGTCCATCATCGCCTTGTGCATACGTTCACGATCGTTTCCGTGCTGTTCTCGCAAACGCTGCAACTTAGGCGTTACCAACCGCAGTTTTGCCATTGACCGATACCCGGCCGCGGATAAGGGGAAAAACGCCAGCTTGACCGACATGGTCAAAAGAACGATTGCCACCCCCCAGTTTCCGGTCCAGGAATGAAATAGCGATAACAACCAGAAGAGCGGCGCACCGAGCACAGTCAGCCAGCCATAATCGACTGTAAGGTCCAACCCGGGAGCAATGGAGGAGAGCTTGCTCTGTTCCTCCGGGCCTGCATAAAGCGGCACGCTAACACTTGCGGTTTTTCCGGGCTCAACCGTGCCGACCGGGACTATTACCCCGGCTGTATACTGGTTTTCGCCCAGACGCTTGGCGTAATACTCGCGCGGCGATTTATCCTTGGGCAGCCACGCCGTAAGGAAATATTGCTGGAGCATTGCGATCCAGCCATTATCGGCGGTTTTGGGGTAGCTCGCATTACCCTTGTCCAGGGCTGAGAACTCGATTTTCTTGAATTTCTCCTGTTCCGTATAGATCGCCGCCCCGGTATAAGTCGGAATCATGAATACAGAGCCGACCGGTGGTTTGCTATCACGCAACATTTGAAAATAGGAGAATGGCTGGATCGGCGCAGCGCGGTGGTTGGCAATCTCGAAGCGTACGTCGACGAGATACTGGCCCCGATGGAAAGTATAAACTTTGGTCACCTGCACCCCATCCGATTCTGGCGCGACGAGCCTCACCTCGACTTTATCCTGGCCCGGAGCAAGACTATACGCGCTCGACTCCGCTTTATAATGCGTCTTGTGGGTGGGTAGACCTTCTCCTATCATGCCCGACTGGGCTACATAGACGTGGTCGTATTGGCTCTCTAAGAGCGCGAAAGGCTTGTTCCTGTCTTCCTTGTCCGGATGATTCAGTAACTCCAGACGGCGCAGGTCACCGCCAGCGGTATCGATTTCCGCCGACACCAAGTCGGTCTTGACGGTAATTTTTTCCCCTGACTCGAGTAGCCCGCCTGGTTTGGCCGGCGGGGCGTTCTCAGCGGAGGAAAGGTCCATGCCAGGCTGTGTCGAGGCGAGCTTTTCACCGGGCACAGGGGTTTCGTTCTGCCGTGCCGATGGCTGGGTTGCGGTCCCTTGGGCCGCAGGCGCGGGGGAAGGCGGGCGCTGTTCCTTCTGCCATGCCTCCCAGAGGAACAACATTGATGTGGAAAAAATAAGGAAAAGTACGAGTTTGGTATCCATCTTGCTTTGCATTTTATTTTTTACCGAGATGCACGAACGCTACCTATGGAACAGGGTCATGGCCGCCGCGACCCCAGGGATTGCACCGCAATATCCTCCATATGCTCAGGAATATTCCGCGTATCAGACCATGCCTAGCCAGCGCCTCGCACGCATAATGCGAACAGGAAGGGCTGAAGCGGCATGAGGGACCAAGAAAAGGACTCAGACAATATTGATATAGCTTGATGAGTCCGATGATTATCTGCGACATCGCTGCAATTGAATCATGAGCTTCTCTGCTTCCGCCACCATCCGGGACAAATCTATTTCGGCAACGCGGCAACGCAAGCGCACCACCAGATCCAGGCCAGCCAACTCTTGTTGCCGTGCGCGAAACAGTTCCCGCAGTAAACGTCTGACCCTGTTGCGCCTGACAGCAAGGCGCTCGATTTTACCCGCGACTATCAGTCCCAATCGAGATTGCATGAGCCCATTGGGTTTGGCGAAAATCTGAAGTCG
Organism: Nitrosovibrio tenuis; assembly: GCF_900109785.1. GTDB lineage: Bacteria > Pseudomonadota > Gammaproteobacteria > Burkholderiales > Nitrosomonadaceae > Nitrosospira > Nitrosospira tenuis_A. Next base: position 36,222 of record NZ_FOBH01000016.1, on the reverse strand, counting down.
TTCGCTGCTGGCGGAACATCTGAACCGAATGACCGAGGAGAATTCTTCCGCATTGTGCAATCTGTGTGTTTTCGGAAAGCGAATAGTAATCCCCGAACTAAATGTTTGTGGCGTGAAGCTATATTCCCAGGCGAACCCGTCCTTTGGCGCGGCGCGCCCGGATAACGGCCGCTCCACCTGCGGTCTTCATCCGAACCCTGAAACCATGGGTCCGCTTTCTCCGCGTTACGGAAGGTTGATAAGTGCGTTTCATTATGATTACCCCTGAGCCTGATAAATAAAAACTCAACATTACAACTCTTTACAGCGGTTGATGTCAACCTATATTTTTTCCCCCCTCTGTGGATAAGTCTATCGGAACGGTCTAAAATACCCGCTCACCTCGCTCTCGAATTTTCCTTTTTTTCCCAGCAAGCAATGACGACCATGCCAGCAGTGGACACCTTTTGGCTTTCTTGTCTCGGATATTTTGAGAAAGAACTGAGCGCCCAGCAATTCAATACCTGGATTAAACCGCTCCGCCTGGATTCATCGAACGATGCGTCCGAGCCTATTCTGGTAGCCCCCAACCGCTTTGTCATGCAATGGGTCAAGGACAATTTTCTTTCTCGCATCGAACTGATGGCGGAAAAATATTTTGCGCAAAGCATCCGCTTTCAACTCATGCTTGCCGAGCATGTTTCGGCAAAAACGCCACTTTCACCGTCGAACAGTGCTGTGACAGCGGCATTTCAACCTCCTGCCGACGTCGATACCCCGGCAGTTTCCTTACGGAAAGTACCGGGCGATCCCAAGGAAAAAAATCCCAGCCGGCTGAATTCATCTTTTACATTCAATAACTTCGTCACCGGAAAAGCCAATCAGCTAGCCCGCGCGGGTGCGATCCAGGTCGCTGAACGTCCGGGCGTTGCTTACAATCCTTTTTTTATTTACGGCGGTGTGGGTTTGGGAAAAACCCACTTGATTCAGGCCATTGGTAATTTTGTTCTGGAGCACAATAGTGCGGCCAAGGTGAGATACATCCACTCAGAACAATACGTCTCCGACGTGGTAAAAGCATATCAGCATAAAGCGTTCGACGATTTCAAGCGGTACTACCATTCGCTGGATCTTCTATTGATAGACGATATCCAGTTTTTTGGCGGCAAGAACCGAACCCAGGAGGAATTCTTTTATGCTTTTAACGCTCTGATCGAGGCCCATAAGCAAGTCATTATCACCTGCGATTCTTACCCGAAGGAAATCTCAGGTATGGAAGAACGCTTAATTTCCCGTTTCGGCTGGGGCTTGACCGTGGCGGTCGAACCGCCGGAATTAGAAATGCGCGTGGCCATCCTTCTAAAGAAAGCGCTTTTGGAAAATATCGTTCTGGATGAAAACGTCGCCTTTTTCATCGCCAAACATATCCGTTCGAATGTACGCGAACTCGAGGGCGCGCTGAAACGCGTGGTTGCTTATTCCCGATTCACCGGCCACTCCTTGTCGCTCGATCTGGCAAGGGAAGCATTGAAAGACCTTCTGGCCGTGCAAAACCGCCAGATCTCGATTGAGAATATTCAGAAAACCGTTGCCGACTACTATAAAATCAAGGTTGCGGAAATGTACTCCAAAAAACGCTCACGCATCGTGGCGAGGCCCCGCCAAATGGCGATGGCCATATCCAAGGAACTCACCCCGCTGAGCCTGCCCGATATCGGTGAAGCATTCGGCGGCAGGGACCACACGACCGTACTGCATGGTTACCGAAAAATAGCCGAGTTACGCGCGTCCGATCCAGCGATCAACCGCGACTTCAATACCCTGTTACACATTCTGCGCGGTTGATTTCACAGTTGATAACGAAAGGATTATTTGGGGATAACTTGTTGTTTAACGTGAAAGTGAATTCTGCCCACAAATCATCCACAGACAATACCTTATCGATACAACCAAAAATGGAACCCTAATTGCCTGATATCATTTCGATTTATTATTTTATACCGGACTTACCCTACATCTATTAACGATTATTCTAGGTTTATATACATGAAGCTAATACAAGCTGAGAGGGATACGTTACTTAAACCATTGCAAATGGTTACCGGTATAGTCGAGCGCCGCCATACGTTGCCGATACTCTCCAACGTCCTGATAGAGCGAAAGGACGACAAGATTTCTTTTGTCGCAACAGATCTGGAAATCCAGATCGCGACGTACGCAGAGGATGGCGATACCGTAAGTGAAGGGTATGCGGTAACCGTGGCAGCGAAAAAGCTTCAGGACATATTGCGTGCGCTTCCTGATAAAACCCAGGTAACGCTGGAGACTGATGAATCCCGGCTTCATGCGAAAGCAGGAAAAAGCCGTTTTCATCTGCAAACGCTTCCTGCCGAAGACTTCCCTAAATTTCCGGTTGGTTCGGAGCCTCAGGCAAAAATAACCGTAAAGCAGAAAGAGCTGAAACACCTCTTGTCCATGGTGCAGTACGCCATGGCACAACAAGATATTCGCTATTATCTGAACGGGTTGCTCCTGTTGACGGAGGACAACGATATAAAGGTCGTGGCTACCGACGGCCATCGTCTGGCGTTTGCGCTGATGAAGCTCGAGGCTCCCCAGGAAAAAAGAGAAGTGATCCTGCCTCGCAAGGTGGTACTGGAACTGGCCAGACTCTTGAACGATACCGATGAATCCGTAACGGTGGAGATTCTGCAAAATCAGGTGCGGTTCAGTTTTTCAAGTGTTGTACTAGTGACCAAAGTGGTGGACGGCAAATTTCCTGATTACAACCGGGTTATTCCAGCCGGATATCAAAAGCACTTTGATATCAACAGGCAATTGCTTCTGCAGACTTTGCAGCGCGCATCTATTTTATCCAACGAAAAGTTCCGCGGCGTCCGGTTGATTCTGACAACGGATAACCTTCGGATCGTTTGCAATAACAGCGAGCAGGAAGAAGCAGAGGAAGAACTGGAACTTCACTATGATGGTGAAGCGCTCGATATCGGGTTCAACATCAGTTACCTGCTGGACGTGCTGAACCATCTTAGCGGTGAGACAGTGCGGTGCGCCTTTGGAGACGCCAACAGTAGCGCACTGATCACAATTCCAGGAAATGACGATTTCAAGTATGTGGTAATGCCGATGAGGATATAAACAGAATCATAAATACAGTCTCAATTCGGCTTGCTCTAGAATGGGTGAAAGCTGTAGCCGTAACCCATCCTATCGATTTTGATGGCTTGCACTTCACTCCAGTCATCTACAAACATCAAACGGAACTGCTGATCAGCACAGCAGGAAAGATCGGCAATGCAAGACCCGCAACCGCATGGGCCCCAACCACAGGGCCCGCAACCGCAAAGCCAGATGAGTCAAAGTAAAGCTTCACTTCCTCAAAAAAGAGGCTTTTCCATAAACCCGTTTCACGTGAAACTGAAGTCATGAATCCAATGAATGAGAAAGAACGCTCCAGGCAGAAAAAAACCGAAAGCTCAGCCGATTACGGCTCGGACAGTATCAAGATCCTTAAAGGACTTGATGCGGTACGCAAACGCCCAGGCATGTATATCGGGGATACCAGCGACGGCACCGGTCTGCATCACATGGTGTTCGAAGTGCTGGATAACGCCATCGACGAAGCACTGGCAGGGCATTGCGATGAAATAAGCGTCATCATCCACCCGGATAATTCGGTAACCGTACAGGATAACGGGCGCGGCATACCCACGGGCATCAAGCACGACGATGAAATGAAACGTTCCGCGGCCGAGATCGTCATGACTGAACTTCATGCCGGCGGGAAATTCGACGCCAATTCTTACAAAGTGTCCGGTGGCTTGCACGGCGTAGGCGTGTCGGTAGTCAACGCATTGTCCGAATGGCTGCGGCTGACCATCCGCCGGGAAGGCCAGATTCATCAGATGGAATTCCGCATGGGTGTGCCGGTTGCACCCCTGGCAATAACTGGCAAGACGGAGCGGCGTGGCACCGAAGTGCACTTCCTCGCCAGCAAGGAAATTTTCGGCGATATCGAGTACCACTACGACATCTTCGCGAAACGCCTGCGCGAGCTGTCGTTTCTCAACAATGGGGTGAAGATCCATCTGGTGGACCAACGCAGCGCCAAGGAAGAAACGTTTGCTTTCGTTGGCGGTGTGAAAAGTTTTGTCGAGTATATCAATCGCTCCAAGTCCGTCCTTCACCCCAGCATCTTTTACGCCACAGGCGAAAAAGACGGTATCGTGGTTGAAGTTTCGATGCAGTGGAACGACAGTTACTCCGAACAGGTACTGTGCTTTACCAACAATATTCCCCAAAAAGACGGAGGAACCCACCTCACCGGGCTGCGCGCCGCGATGACGCGCACCCTCAACAATTATATCGAAAGGAACGAGCTGGCAAAGAAAGCCAAAATCGAGACGTCCGGTGACGATATGCGGGAAGGATTGTCCTGCGTTTTATCCGTGAAGTTGTTCGAGCCCAAATTTTCGTCGCAGACGAAGGAGAAACTTGTTTCCTCGGAAGTGCGCCCCGCCGTGGAGGAAATCGTGTCGTTGAAGCTGGCCGAATTCCTGCTGGAGCGTCCGCTGGATGCCAAAACGATCTGCGGCAAAATCATCGACGCGGCAAGAGCGCGCGAAGCCGCGCGTAAAGCGCGTGAACTGACCCGGCGCAAAGGCGTGCTGGATGGCATGGGATTGCCGGGCAAGCTGGCGGATTGCCAGGAGAAGGACCCTGCGCTATGCGAGCTTTACCTGGTTGAGGGCGATTCGGCGGGCGGCTCCGCCAAGCAGGGGCGCGATCGCAAATTCCAGGCGATCATGCCCTTGAAAGGGAAAATCCTGAACGTCGAGAGAGCACGTTTCGATAAACTCATTTCATCGCAGGAAATCGCCTCGCTCATCACCGCGCTTGGGACCGGCATCGGCAAGGACGAATACAATCCCGACAAACTGCGTTACCACCGTATCATTATCATGACGGATGCGGACGTGGATGGCTCCCATATTCGTACCCTGCTGCTTACCTTCTTCTATCGCCAAATGCCGGAACTGCTCGAACGTGGACATATCTTCATTGCCCAGCCTCCACTCTACAAGATCAAGCATGGCAAGCACGAACGCTACGTCAAGGATGACCATGAGCTTAAGCAATACCTGCTGGGGTTGGCGCTGACCGATGCGGAGCTGTATACCCATGAAGACAGGCCGCCACTGGCCGGTGAAACACTGAAAAATATTGCCGACGAATACCTGCTGGCCGAAGCCGTGATCGAGCGCATGAGCTCCCTCATCGATCGCGAAGTGATGCATGCCCTGTTGCGGTATCCCGAGGTGGATCTGAGCAGTGAAAAAGGTGGGGCCGAAAGCGCAGCCAGGCTGGCGGCGCATGTAGCGACAGTAAAAATTGAACCCGAGTATGACGCCGCTGCCGAGGAATTCCGGCTGAAAATCACCCGGATGCATCACGGCAACGTCCGCGCATCCTACCTCGACCAGGATTTTCTCGATAGCGGCGATTACACCCAAATCAGGAAAACAGCGCAAGTGCTCGATGGCCTTATGGGTCCCACCGCTTACGTCAAACGCGGGGACCAGAAGCAGTTGGTCAGCGATTTCAAGCAGGCGCTCGACTGGCTCCTGCAGGAAGTTAAAAAAGGCGTCAGCACACAGCGCTACAAAGGCTTGGGCGAAATGAATCCGGCCCAATTATGGGAAACTACGATGGACCCCAAAACCCGCCGACTGCTGCGCGCCCAGATCGAGGACAGCATCGCTGCCGATGAAATTTTCACTACCCTGATGGGCGACGTCGTCGAGCCGCGCCGCGCGTTTATCGAGAACAATGCGCTAGGAGTCAGAAACCTGGATGTGTAGCCGAGTTCATTACAAAGCTTGTCGCCGAATGTTTCCTGCCGCTTTGATCCATTGATAACCAACAGTATCATAACCAAGCTGTACAATTCATTTTTCAAAAATAATCAAAAGGACTGAACCGCCATGTTGTCCCCGCAACTGACTCTGGATCACGTTGACCCCGATCTCTGGCAGGCCATCAAAGGTGAGATGCAACGCCAGGAAGAATATATCGAACTGATCGCCTCAGAAAATTACGCCAGCCCGGCGGTGATGCAAGCGCAGGGGTCGGTGCTGACCAACAAATATGCCGAAGGGTATCCCGGCAAGCGTTATTACGGCGGGTGCGAGTACGTCGATGTCGTGGAACAGTTGGCAATAGACCGCGTCAAGGCGCTGTTTGGCGCCGAGTATGTCAATGTCCAGCCGCATTCCGGTTCACAGGCCAACGCCGCGGTGTATCTGACCGCCCTGAAACCCGGCGATACGTTGCTCGGTATGTCGCTTGCCCATGGGGGGCATTTGACCCATGGGGCATCGGTCAATCTCAGCGGTAAAATTTTCAACGCGATTTCATACGGCCTTCATCCTGAAACCGAAGAGCTCGATTACGACGAAGTACGGCGGCTCGCGCATGAGCACAAGCCCAAGATGATCGTCGCCGGGGCATCGGCTTACGCGCTGGTGATCGACTGGAAACGTTTTCGCAAGATTGCTGATGAAGTGGGCGCTTACTTATTCGTGGATATGGCTCACTACGCGGGTCTTGTTGCGGCCGGGTATTATCCCAACCCCGTCGGCATCGCGGATTTTGTGACGAGCACGACGCATAAAACGTTACGCGGACCGCGGGGGGGGATCATCATGGCCAAGCCGGAGCACGAGAAAGCGCTGAATTCGGCTATTTTTCCCCAAACCCAGGGCGGTCCGCTGATGCATGTCATTGCCGCCAAGGCGGTGGCTTTCAAGGAGGCGGCCACCAATGCGTTCAAGAATTACCAGGAGCAGGTGATCGAGAACGCGCGCGTGATGGCCAAGGTATTGCAGGAGCGCGGCCTGCGCATCGTTTCGGGACGCACCGACTGCCATATGTTTCTGGTGGATCTGCGCGCCAAGTACATTACAGGCAAACAGGCAGCGGAATCCCTGGAGCTCGCGCATATTACCGTCAACAAGAATGCCATACCCAACGACCCACAGAAACCGTTTGTCACCAGTGGGATCCGTATCGGTTCGCCTGCGATGACGACACGAGGTTTCACCGAAATTGAAGCTGAACAACTGGCCAACCTGATTGCGGATGTGCTGGATGCGCCGACCGATGTTGCGGTGATTTCGCAGGTTGCGCACCAGGCGAAAGCGCTTTGCACAAAATTCCCGGTTTACGGCACAAGAGCCTGATTGCTGCTCGCGATCGAGGCTGCCTGCGCCTGTGCACCCATATAGTATCCGCATGCCTTGGGTCTAGTGATTCTTAAAAGATGAAATGCCCCTTCTGCAACGAGGATGACACCAGCGTGATCGATTCGCGTGTCAGCGAGGAAGGCGACCGGGTACGCCGGCGCCGCCGTTGTTTGAAATGTGGTAAACGTTTCACGACGTATGAAACCGTGGAGTTGCGTTTGCCACAGGTTGTAAAGCAGGATGGCAACCGCGCGGAGTTCAGCCGCGACAAGCTGCTGACGAGTTTCAAGCGGGCACTGCATAAGCGGCCAGTTCCCACCGAGCAGGTGGATGCGGCGATGGATCAAATTATGCAAAAGCTTCTCAGTTCTGGCGAACGCGAAATTCCCTCGCGCAGGATTGGAGAAATGGTGATGCAGGAACTCTACAAGCTCGATAAGGTTGCCTACATCCGGTTTGCCTCGGTCTACAGAAGTTTTCAGGATATTCACGATTTCCATGATGCGATAAAGGAAGTCCAAAGACCCCAGCGGAAAAGAGCAGCCAAGAAAACCTCACCCCAGGGTTAAGCTGATCCCGGATGGGGGGAATGTCCTCCCTTTTCAACCGTTGCATCACTGAAGTTATGCTATCGCACTTATTTTCCTCGGCCGACTACGCCTATATGGCCCAGGCTTTGCGGCTTGCCGAAAAGGGACTATATAGCGCCAGCCCCAACCCTCGCGTCGGCTGCGTAATCGTGCGCAATGACCAGGTGGTGGGTAGCGGCTGGCACGAACGTGCGGGTCAGCCGCATGCCGAAATAAATGCTCTCAAAGCCGCCGGGCCAGCGGCCCAAGGTGCCACCGTCTATGTCACCCTCGAGCCGTGCAGTCATCACGGGCGAACTCCGCCTTGCGCGAAAGCACTCATCGAGGCGGGCGTCGCGAAAGTCATGATCGCCATGCAAGACCCAAATCCGCTGGTAGCAGGCAAAGGCAGCGCCTCGCTAAGAGATGCGGGAATAGAGGTGGAGACCGGTTTAATGGAAGCCGAAGCGGCCGCCCTGAATATTGGTTTTGTTTCGCGCATGACGCGCAATCGGCCGTGGACACGGATGAAGATCGCGGCCAGCCTCGACGGCAAGACAGCCCTCAATAACGGCACCAGCCAATGGATTACCGGCGAGGCGGCACGGCGCGACGGTCATCGGCTGCGCGCGCGTTCTTGCGCGATCCTGACCGGAATCGGTACCGTGCTGGCCGACAACCCGGAACTCTCGGTGCGCCACGTAGACACACCGAGACAACCGCTGCGCGTGGTGGTGGATAGCCGCCTGGATGTACCGGTGGATGCCAGATTGCTGCGCGGAGCCGGGGAGTTGATTTTTACCGCAAATGCGAGCGAGGGCAAAATTGTTGCGTTGCGGGATGTGGGCGCGCGCGCCATCGTTTTGCCGGATTCGAATTTGGATTCAGGCAACCATGTCGATCTTGCAGGAATGATGCGCACGCTCGCCGATTTCGAGATCAACGAGGTTCTGGTCGAGGCGGGTCGCACGCTGAACGGCGCTCTTATCGCCGCAGGGCTGGTGGATGAACTGGTCATTTACCTCGCCCCGTACCTGATTGGCGATAACGCCCAGGGCATGCTGAAGCTGCCGGAACTCTCCAAGCTAGCCGAAAAACGCGCGCTCAAGATCCAGGATATACGCTCAGTGGGCTCGGATATTCGACTCACTGCCCGTTTTTGTGACGATAAGTCAATATAGTAGAGATATCGTCTGGATATGCTTCGAAGCGGTTAGGTTTTTGAAGGGTATTTGGTTAGCTTGCGCTGCAAGGTACGCCGGTGCATGTTGAGTACCCGGGCGGTGACGGAAACATTGCCCTTGTTCTCATTCAGAACGCGCTGAATGTATTCCCACTCGAGCCGGCCAACCGAAAGCGGGTGAGTGCTGATTTGCACGTCCGCATCGCCCGTGGTGCGCTCGAATGCCATCATGATGTCATCCACATCGACCGGCTTCGCCAGATAATGCGTGGCCCCGAGCTTGATCGCTTCCACGGCCGTTGCGATGCTTGCATAGCCGGTCAGCATGACGATGCGGGTGCCGGGATCGAGGTTTTTGAGTTTTTCCACCAGCATCAAGCCTGACGTGCCCGGCAGCCGGAGATCGATAATGGCATATTCTGGCATATAGGCTTCGGCGCATTCCAACGCCTGCTCCACCGAGTGTGCGCAGGTGACATTGAACCCACGTTTTGTCATGGCTTTCGCGAGCACGCCGCAAAAGGTCAGATCATCGTCCACAATCAGCAAAGCCGGCTGATCATCCACTTCCATCGTTGCCAATGTTGTCATATCGTTTGACGTATCAACGGTAATATAACCTGGGTGCAGGCGCCGCCTTCGCGATTGGTCAAGCGCACCCTGCCGCCAAATCGCTCGATATTCGCGTTCGCCAGAAACAAGCCGATGCCGAAACCCTGCCCCGGCGCCTTGGTGGTAAAGAAGGCCTGGCCCGCGCGCTGTACGGCTTCTCCCGTAAGCCCTTCGCCATAATCCAGGATTTCGAGGTGCAGCTCCTGATGATCCCAGTTGACTTCTATCTCGATGTGTTTCAGGGATGCATCAGCCGCGTTGTTCAGGAGATTCAAAATGGACTGGCTCAATAACTGAGTATTGAGAATCTGGGGAGCGGGCTGCACGCCGCTGCCATGGTAAGTATATTTGACGGAAGGCCGCATCAACTGCCATTTATCCAGCACCTGGCGCAAAAAATGGTCGACCGCCTGTCCGCTTCCATCTTCCGCCCGCGCTTGTCCGGCATCGGCCAATAACTGCGTTAAAGTTCGCTTGCACTGCGTGATCTGGTCGCGCAGTATTCTGATATTATTCTGGAACTCCGAATCGCCGGTATATTCATTTTGCAACTCTCCGGATACAACCGCCATCGTGGCCAGCGGTGTACCCAATTCATGCGCTGCGCCGGCGGCGAGCGTCCCCAGCGCAATGATCTGTTCGTTCCGCAAAGCCTGTTCACGTGCCGATGCCAGATCCTTGTCGCGTTCGCGGATGGATATGCCCATCTTGACAACGAACCACGCGATTAATACAGTGCTTAACACGAAGGCCAGCCACATCCCCGATACGTGCAGATTGAACTCGCTGTTGTGTTCTTCGTGATCGTGCGGCAATGGCACATAATAAAACAGGAGCAGGGTGTAACAGCTTATCGTGATGGCTGCCATAACCCAGGTATAGGCCCAGGGCAACGCGGCTGCAGCTATCGTCAGCGGCAACAGATAGAGCGAGATAAACGGGTTTGTCGAGCCGCCGCTGAAATACAGCAATGCCGTCAACGCGAAGACATCAACGAGTAATTGAGCAAAAAACTCGACGCTTGAAACGGGCAACTTACGACGCAGGCGGACCCAGGTCGCCAGATTCAGGACGGCCAGCATAACCGCTACCGCAACCATTTCGGCCCACGGCAACTGCATTTCGAGCACCCAGTAAGCCAGAGCAAACGTCAGGCACTGCGCGGCAATCACGATATTCCTGAGCAGAAACAGGCGTTGCAAATTCTTTCTTAATGGTGACTGGCTAAGATCACTGAACATAACTTTAGGTTGTTCGCGGGTAACTTTCGTGTGTAGGACATAAGGAATCTGAACAAAGGGAGTCTGAACAAGCGCCATGGGAATCTTCCAAAAGTCTATCCCCTGGCTGGTCCTGCGCTTCGGCAAAAGGCTTGCCTAGAGGTTCCCTGAACATTAGCGCATATTGCAATTCAAGACCATGCGGCAAATTGCCGCACATCTTGAGTTTGAATAGACCCCGGCAAGGGGATTATTGTAGTGGAAAGCAGGAAGAGTTCGATGTTCACTGGAATCGTTGAGGCCATTGGCGAGATAAAACACGTCATGCCTTTGGAGAAAGGTATAAGCTTGAGGGTTGCGTCCGGTACGCTGGATTTAAGCGATATAAACACTGGCGACAGCATCGCGGTCAATGGCGTATGCCTTACCGTTACCGCGCTGGCCAATGAAGAATTCTCCGTGGACGTATCGCGCGAAACCATCAATTGTACCGAAGGTCTTGATAAACAGGGCGGCCGGGTCAACCTTGAAAAAGCCCTGCGTCTGTCCGACAGGCTTGATGGTCATCTGGTAAGCGGCCACGTGGACGGGGTCGGCGAGACGGTCAAATTTGAGCAAGTGGGTGAGAGTTGGCTGCTGACCATCAAGGTGCCTGACCCACTGTTAAAATATATCGCCAGGAAGGGTTCGATCACGGTAAACGGCGTAAGCTTGACTGTCAACCGGATAGATAAAAACGAGTTCGAGGTCAATCTTATCCCTCATACGCTTGCTGTGACGACATTGGCGGATTTGAAAGCGGGGGCGAAGGTAAATCTGGAAGTCGACATGCTGGCGCGGTATGTGGAACGATTGATGACGATGCACGCATGAGTGAAGAACGCACGAGTTATGGCTGAAGTTTGACATGATCATCAGTTCGATACAGGAAATTATTGCCGAAATCAAGGCCGGCAAAATGGTCATTCTCGTAGATGAGGAGAATCGCGAAAACGAGGGCGATCTGGTTTTGGCGGCGGATTTCGTCACACCGGCGGCAATCAATTTCATGGCCACGCATGGCCGTGGATTGATCTGCCTGACATTGACCGACGAGCGTTGCCGCCAGCTCAATCTTCCTCTCATGGTATCCGCCAACCGCTCGCCGCTGGGCACCAATTTCACCCTTTCCATCGAAGCGGCCAGCGGAGTCACCACCGGCATTTCAGCCGCCGACCGTGCTCGGACCGTGCAGGCGGCGGTAAATCCGAACGTAAAACCGGAAGATCTTGTCCAGCCAGGGCACATTTTTCCGCTCATGGCGCAAAACGGGGGGGTGCTGGTGCGCGCAGGCCACACCGAAGCCGGGTGCGATTTGGCGAGCCTTGCGGGATTGACCGCTGCCTCTGTCATTTGTGAAATTCTGAAGGAAGACGGCAGTATGGCCCGCCTGCCGGATCTGGTTGAGTTTGCCGCAAAGCACCAACTCAAAATCGGCGCTATTGCCGATCTCATCCATTATCGCAGCCGTACCGAGAGTCTCGTGAAACGCGTGGCGGAACGCCCCATCCAGACCATTCACGGTGAGTTTCGCCTGGTCGCCTACCTGGATAAGACCGCGAATGCTACGCATCTGGCGTTGGTAAAGGGCACCATCGCTCCGGACACCGAAACGCTGGTGCGCGTGCATGAGCCGCTTTCCGTTATCGATCTGCTCGACATGAATGACGACACTCATTCGTGGAACGTGAATGATACCTTGCGGGTCATCGCGGAGGCGGGACGTGGCGTAATCGTGCTGCTCCACCGGAGGGAGAGCGCGGCGGAATTGCTGGAGCGCGTTACGCCTTCAAAGTCAAAACCTCGCGTTACGGCCAGAACGGACTTGCGCGACTACGGGATTGGCGCGCAAATATTGAAGGACCTGAACGTTGGAAAAATGCGGTTACTGGCAGTTCCCCGCAAAATGCCCAGCATGGCGGGGTTTGGCCTCGAAGTAACAGGATATCTCGAAAGACGGGAGATAAACGGAAAGCTGGAACAAACCGCGCTATAAAACGGATTTAACTGGGAAGAATGGATTTAACCCGGGAAGGCGGAATTTAACCCAAGCGGATTTTAATTCAGAAACACTAAAAACATCCCCATCCGCATGGTGGGCTTTTGCTACAGGAGCGAATATGGCACGGTATGACAACATTCTCGAATTTGAACCTGATCTCGACGGTGCAGAGCTGCACATCGGCATCGTCATGAGCCGGTTTAACATGGACGTGAGCGACGGGTTGCTCAGCGCCTGTACCGCGGAACTGACAAAACACGGCGTGCAGGAGTCGAACCTGCTATTGGTGACCGTTCCCGGTGCGCTGGAAATTCCGCTGGCACTGCAAAAAATGGCCTTGTCCGATCAGTTTGACGCGCTGATAGCCTTGGGCGCCGTCATACGCGGCGAGACCTATCATTTCGAAATCGTGGCCAACCAGTCGGCAAGCGGCATCGCCGCAGTGCAGCTCGACACAGGCATTCCTATTGCCAACGGGATACTCACCACCGAGTCCGAGGATCAGTCCTTGGCGCGCATGAGCCAGAAAGGCACCGAGGCTGCACAGGCTGCGATAGAGATGGCTAACCTGCTCCGGGATCTCTACGAAGCGACCGAATGACGTCCACCAGACCACCGGGTAAACGGGCAGTTCATGGGGGACCAAAATCCACAGTGGATCCCGCAGCCAGGCCGGGCCGTAAAACCCGGCGCCGGCTCTCGCGGGAACTGGCTCTTCAGGGGCTTTACCAATGGTGCGTTGCAGGAGGCACCGCTGAAGCTATCGAAGCGCAGCTCCATGAGACCAGGGAATTCGCAAAAACAGATGAGGCGTACTTTGCAGGATTGCTCCGCGGCGTATTGATGGATGTGCCGGAGCTGGAAAAGCTGATCCAGCCTTATCTCGATCGGCCTTTCAAGGAACTCAGTCCGGTGGAGATCTCTATCCTCCTGATGGGCACCCATGAGCTCAAGAATCACCCTGAAATGCCTTACCGGGCGGTGATCAACGAGGCGGTCGAGCTGGCCAAGACCTATGGAGGCACCCATGGGCATAAATATGTGAATGGCGTCCTGGACAAATTGGCGGCAAAATTACGAACTGTCGAGATCAATGCAAGAGCTTGATCTTCCGGTTCCATAAATTGCCCTGTGTCCAAAGTTGCTCTCCGAATTCGACATAATTCGACGCTATTTCACCCGTCCGGCCCCCAGCGCGATATTAGGCATAGGGGATGACGCGGCGCTGATCCAGTCGGCGCCGGGGATGGAGTTGGCGGTTTCCACTGATATGCTGGTGTGCGGCCGGCATTTTTTCCCCGATGCGGAGCCGCGCAAGCTGGGTTATAAATCCCTTGCAGTGAATCTCTCGGATATGGCGGCGATGGGAGCAAGGCCGCGCTGGGCCACACTTTCGCTGGCGCTGCCCGAACCCCTGGTTCGCACGGATGAAAAATGGCTGGAGATATTTGCCCAAGGATTTTTTTCGCTGGCGCAGACCTACGAGGTCGAGCTTATCGGTGGCGATACCACACAGGGGCCTTTGAATATCTGTGTGACCATCATTGGCGAGGTGGAGGCAGGCAAAGCCCTGCGCCGTAGCGGCGCAAGGCCAGGTGACGACATCTGGATATCCGGCCATTTGGGGGACGCCGCCCTGGCCCTCGCTCACGTGCTGGGGCGAATCAACCTTCAGCCTGAGGATATCGAAGCGTGCCTGCCCGCGCTGGATACGCCCGCGCCGCGGGTCGCCCTGGGGCGACGATTAATCGGCATCGCCCATAGTGCGATCGACATATCCGATGGACTTCTCGCAGACCTCGATCACATACTGAAATGCTCCAGAGTGGGCGCGATTATCAGAATGGATGAGATAAACTGCTCGGCGTCAATGAAACGATACCTTTCCCATCCGTTGGCGATAAATTGCTTGCTCGCCGGCGGCGACGATTATGAGCTCTGCTTTACCGCGCCTCAATCGACCCGCCAAAGAATTGGAATACTCTCGCGCGAACAGAACATTCCATTGACCCGCGTTGGAATCATCGGCGAGAAGGAAGGACTTGTCGTGCTGGATGCGGACGGCAATCCGATGCAACTTGAAGCGAGGGGTTATGACCACTTCCGTGCCGAGTAAGAAAGTCACTCCCGGCGGGGAGGCTGCGCTCCACGGGGAAGACCCGCCTCGTGGCGAAACGGCGCCACTTGGCGGAGTCGTGCCGAAGCCCGAAGCCGTGCCGGATAGCGACGTGATGCCAGGTACCGAAGCCAACAACCGGTCGACCCATACGGTCGGGTCAGAACCGAGCCACGGATCAAAAGCCGATCCTGAGCCCATGCCATCCCCGTTATCGCCTTCGTTGCCGCCCGGCGCATCTGCTCAGCCACGGCCTGACAAGGCCTTCGTGCGGCGCCACCTTGCGCATTTTATTGCCTTTGGTGGCGGTGTGGGATTGAGTAAAATTGCGCCAGGTACTGCCGGAACGCTCGCCGCACTTCCTTTATTCTGGATATTCAATTACTTTCTTGACGCCCCCGGTTTTCTAATGCTGATTGGCGCCATGTTTATCATTGGTATTTGGGCTTGCGCTGTCACGGGCAAGGCGCTCGGCAGTCACGACCACGGAGGCATGGTCTGGGATGAGATCACCGCCTTTTTTCTGGTGCTGGTTTTCACGCCCAACGTTTTGATATGGCAGGCCTTCGCGTTTCTGCTATTCCGAGTGTTCGATATAATCAAACCCCCGCCCATCCGCTATTACGACACCAAACTGCGTGGCGGCTTCGGCGTGATGTTCGACGATATACTTGCTGCGTTCTATGCATTGCTTTGCCTGGCCGCATGGAAAGCATTTGGCACATAGCGGTATCTATCTCCGAGGGAAGGATTCTCGATCGCTCAAGAATTGTAAACCATAGGAAACGTAAACCACAGGCAATGGAGGAGAAGCGCATGGATGATCTAATGCTTGAGGATCTCGCCAGGCAGGCCGGATTGTTGCTTTCCGAGCAGGGGTTGATGCTTGCAACCGCCGAATCCTGCACCGGCGGCTGGCTGGGCCAAACCATCACAGCGATAGCCGGGAGCTCCGCCTGGTACGACCGCGGCTTTATCACCTATTCGGTTATTTCCAAGCACGAAATGCTGGGCGTGAGCGAGGCGACACTTGAAGAGTACGGTGCCGTATCCGAGGAGGTCGCGTCCGAAATGACGGCCGGTGCGATCGGGCGGAGCCATGCGCAGGTTGCGGTTTCCATTACGGGCATCGCCGGCCCTGATGGCGGCACCGCGAAAAAGCCCGTCGGAATGGTTAGTTTTGCCTGGATGATGAAGGATGGTCTTGCGCGTACTGAAACCCGCTATTTTTCCGGGGGTCGCGAGGAGATACGGCGCCAATCGGTCGCCGGCGCGCTGCAGGGAGTGATCGACCTGTTAAACAGTATCCCGCCTGAAGTGGCCTGACAGAAAAAACCTGAAATACAAAAAAATACCAAAATACCAAAAATACCAGGAGGCGGGCGCAGCAGGCAGGAGACCCCTTCACCACGCAGTGATGCTCAGCCGGAACTACTCATGAAAGCACTTGTTCCGCGCCTATTTCTTCATGCTGATTAATGCGAATCCTTGGCCATAATGCGATCGCTGAGGCCGATTGCAATTGCGGAAATCAGAAAGACAAAATGAATCCCGGTTTGGGCCATTATGGTCTTTTCATCGTACGCGTGAGCATTGATGAAGGTTTTGAGCAAGTGAATGGATGAAATGCCGATTATGGCGGTGGCGAGCTTGACCTTCAGCACAGACGCATTGACATGCGATAGCCACTCCGGTTGATCGGGATGTCCCTCAAGATTCATGCGTGAAACGAAGGTTTCATAACCACCGATGATCACCATGATGAGCAGGTTGGAGATCATCACCACATCAATCAAACCCAGCACGACCAGCATGATCGTTGTCTCATTGATCTTGGTGGGCCTGGCCGCGCCTTCAATAGCGACGGCTTCCAGTATATGCTGTAGCGCTGCCTGATTGCCCATCACGGCACCGATCAGATCGAGCAATTCAACCCAGAAATGATACACATACACGCATTGGGCGAGAATCAGCCCAAGATATAACGGCAATTGCAGCCACCGCGTGGTAAAGATGAAATAGGCCAGCGGCTGGATCTTCCTGGGGTAGACCTCGGGTTCAGAGCCAGGACGGTTGTCGTTGGTTTCCATAAATAGGGAATTTTATGCCTTGCGGTGAATAAAGAGCCGACATTTTACACGGCTGATCTTTTTGTTGCGCGTACGTTAGCAATTGACCCGCACCATGCCTTCGACGCGTTACGATATGTTTATGTTTTTTTACAATTGATGAATACACACGGTTGTGAGTCTGAATTCCGCAAAAAAGAATTACGATCTCTCACATTTATACTCCGTGATGATCGGAGGTTTTGTATCCGCGTTGCTTTCACCCATTGCAGCGGCTGATACACCTGAGACTCGTGACCAGTTTTTTTTACGCGTGCGCCCCTCTGTAGTCGGGTTGAGCCTGGTTGATACCGATGGCGGACTCATTGGCCACGGCAGCGGCGTCCTGATTGACACCGCGCGGGTAATCACCACATGCCAGGTAGTGAAAGATGCAAAAAGCGGTCATGTCCATAGACCGAGTGGAATTTTCAAAGCTGTGCTGCAACATGCTGAACCCGCCCGTGATCTTTGTCAGATGAAGGCGCTGCAACATTTGCAATCGCCGCCTATCGTCCTGGGTACAGCAAAAAAAATCAGAATCGGGCAGCGGGTCTATGCTATTGGCACGCGAAAAAGTGGTAAAGGACGGGAGGGCTGGGAGTCGCTTCTGAGTGAAGCAGTGGTTTCCAACCTTAGGCCGTATGGAGGCTCGCAATATATACAGATTTCGCCTGCTATTGCGCCGAGCTCCAGTGGAGGTGGACTATTCGATGAGCAGGGGCGATTGATCGGAATTCTTTCGGTCCAGTTTATCGAAGGGGAGAATTTCACTTTTGCACTGCCTGCGGATTGGGTAGTCGAATTGGCAAACAGGACACCGGCTACTCAGAGATCTCAGGGCGTAACGAAAAAAAACGGGTTAAACTGGCTCAACCATACCTTGGCGCTGGAGAAGAAAGGCGACTGGCCGGGGCTGTTTAAAGCTTCTCAGCAGGAAATCAAACGTGATCCTGCAAACGCGGCTGCCTGGTTTAGCTCGGGTATTGCTCTGGCTCACTTCAAGCAATACAACCGGGCGGTTCACGCCTATCGAGAAGCGATACGCAACCAGGGCGACTATGGCGAAGCCTGGCATAAGCTGGGAGGAGCTTACGCCTATCTCAAGGAATATGATCACGCGATTCATGCTTATCGGGATGCGCTGCGCCTGGAGCCGGAAAATGCCGAGGCCTGGTATGAACTGGCCAACACTTACTATGACGTTAAACAATACGCTCACGCCATTCATGCCTATCGGGAGGTGTTGCGCATACAGCCGGAGAATCCTGACGCCTGGTATAAACTGGGCATTACCTACGACGATATGAAGCTATATGGCGATGCAGTCGAGGCTTACCGGGAAGCTCTGCGCATACAGCCGGAAAATACCGATGCCTGGTATCACCTGGGCGTGGACTACGCGATCGAGGGCGACCGCGACAAGGTGAGGGAAGTTTATCGGGTCCTGCGCGAACTGGACCGGGCAAAAGCGGAACAGTATTTCAACATCTATATCTTGCCTTGATATGGTTGCGGTTGCCGTCGCCGTAAATTCGGACATTGTGCCCATTCCCATTTATTCCTCCAGCTTGCCCGTTTGACATGAGGGGAGAAAAAAACAAGTCGCTGCCAGTAGTTGTACCCTGCTTCGCCTTTCCGCCCCGGGGTCACATGTGCGATAATTTCATCATTCTTGAAAGGAACATACATGGACGAAAACCGAAGCAAAGCGTTGGCGGCAGCACTTTCCCAGATCGAGAAGCAGTTTGGCAAAGGTTCGATCATGCGCCTGGGCGCCAGCGATGTTGCCAAAGACGTCGAGGTGATTTCAACCGGCTCATTGGGGCTGGATATCGCGCTGGGGGTGGGTGGTCTGCCTCGTGGCCGGGTTGTGGAAATCTACGGGCCGGAATCCTCGGGAAAAACAACGTTGACCCTCCAGGTCATCGCACAAATGCAAGGGATGGGCGGCACGGCGGCATTTATTGATGCGGAACACGCGCTCGACCCGCAATACGCGCAAAAGATCGGCGTCAATGTCCAGGAATTACTGATATCCCAGCCCGATAATGGCGAGCAGGCGCTGGAGATTGCCGACATGCTGGTACGGTCCGGTTCGGTTGACGTGGTGGTGGTGGACTCCGTCGCGGCCTTGACGCCCCGTGCCGAAATCGAGGGTGAAATGGGCGAGCCTCAAATGGGCCTTCAAGCAAGATTGATGTCTCAGGCTTTGCGCAAACTCACCGCCAACATCAAACGCAGCAACACCATGGTGATTTTCATCAATCAGATACGCATGAAAATCGGTGTCATGTTTGGCAGCCCCGAAACCACGACCGGCGGCAACGCATTGAAATTCTATGCATCGGTGCGTCTCGATATACGCCGCACCGGCTCCATCAAGAAGGGTGAAGAGGTGATCGGCAGTGAAACCCGTGTCAAAGTGGTCAAGAACAAGGTGGCGCCTCCGTTCAAGCAGGCCGAATTCGATATTCTCTACGGCGAGGGTATTTCCCGCGAAGGGGAAATCGTCGAGTTGGGCGTGCAACACAAGCTGATTGAAAAATCCGGCGCCTGGTATGCCTATAAAGGAGAAAAAATCGGCCAGGGCAAGGACAACGCACGCGAGTTTCTGAAAGAACACCACGACGTTGCGATGGAAATAGAGGCCAAAATTCGCACAGCCGTGGGCGTCTCCAACCCGGCGGAAGCCGTGGATGCATAGTAGCCGCGGTTAACTGCGGAAGCAGTTGGCCATCACATCGCACGAACTGCCATGCCGCAGGGTATGAGCCTGAAAACCCGCGCTTTGGCTCATCTCGCGCGTCGAGAGCACTCCCGGCTGGAACTGGAAAGAAAGCTCGCGCCGCATGCTCAAACTTCCGAAGAGCTTGAGAACGTCCTCGATGTTCTTGAACAGTGTGGGGCTTTGTCACCCGCTCGAGTGGTTGAGCAGGTGCTACACATGCGCAGGAGCAGGTTCGGCAGTCAACGGATTGTGCGTGAGTTGCGCGAAAAGGGCATCGCAGAGAATTTAATCGCCGAGCAGTTGCCCAACATGAAGGAAGCTGAACAGTCCAGTGCTTATGAGGTATGGCGGAAAAAGTTCGGCGCCATGCCGGCGAATGCAAGAGAATTTGGCAGGCAGATGCGGTTCATGAGGGGCCGCGGGTTTGCTCCCGAAACGATAAGCAGGGTGTTGCGCCATACTGACGAGGAAGAATAATGCAAGAAAGAACAATACAAAAGCTATTCGCCTGGATCGTGCTCGCAGCCGGGATTGCGCTGGGCGGCTGCGGCGGCATCAACGCGACGCCTATCCGTGACGTTACCACATCCCCTGCGAATTTCGACGGAAAGGAAGTCACGCTCCATGGTATTGCAAAAGATGCGACGCGAATTCCGCTGGTCAACATGAAGTCTTATGTATTGAAAGATGATACCGGCGAAATCATGGTATTGACTGAAGGCGATCTACCGAAGGCCAACGAAAAACTGACCGTCAAGGTGAAGGTTGCCAATCTCGCGATCATCAATGGTGAATCGCTGGGAACGACAGTAACAGAGATATCGCGCCGTTAGCAGGACAGAGGAAAATCGAAACAATCGAGATCAATAGAGATCATGTGGAACTGAAGAAAACCTGGATGAATGGGCGAATCCCATGCAGTGCCATCCGGTCCCATGCAGTTCCGTGCAGTGCGTCCGCCAATCTCCGCGGTTGAAAACCCGATATGAAAAGCAGCGAAATCAGACAGAAATTTCTCGAATTCTTCGAGTCGCATGGCCATACCGTCGTGCCATCGAGTTCGCTCGTTCCCGGGAACGACCCAACTCTGCTGTTTACCAATGCAGGCATGGTGCAATTCAAGGATGTGTTTCTCGGCCACGACAAGCGTCCCTATGCGCGGGCGGCAAGTTCGCAACGTTGCGTGCGCGCGGGTGGCAAGCACAACGATCTGGAAAACGTCGGCTATACGGCGCGGCATCACACTTTTTTCGAGATGCTGGGCAATTTCAGCTTTGGCGATTATTTCAAGCGCCACGCCATCAAATTCGCATGGGAATTCCTTACCGTCACGCTGAACATACCGCCGGAAAAGTTATGGATTACCGTATACGCAGAGGATGACGAGGCTGCCGACATCTGGCTCAGCGAAGTGGGCATAGACTCCTCCCGCTTTACCCGGATCGCCACCCTGGACAACTTCTGGCAGATGGGCGACACCGGACCTTGCGGTCCCTGTTCGGAAATTTTTTATGATCATGGGCCGGAAATTCCGGGAGGGCCACCGGGCACGCCTGAAGCGGATGGCGACCGCTACGTCGAAATCTGGAACCTGGTGTTCATGCAGTACAACCGTGACAGTGCCGGAACGCTGCATCCGCTGCCTCGGCCGTCGGTGGATACCGGCATGGGGCTGGAGCGCATTTCCGCAGTCATGCAACAGGTCCACAGTAATTATGAAATCGACCTGTTCCAGGCCCTGATCAAGGCGGCGGCGCAAGTCACGAACACAACCGATCTGTCCAGCAGCTCGCTCAGAGTAATTGCCGATCACATACGCGCCTGTTCTTTTCTCATCGCAGACGGCGTGATACCCGGCAATGAAGGGCGCGGCTACGTCCTGCGCCGTATCATCCGCCGCGCCATTCGCCACGGTTACAAGCTGGGGCAGAACGAGCCATTCTTTTATCTGCTCGTGGAGGAGCTGGCGAAGGTGATGGGGCAAGCCTACCCGGAGCTGGTTGAAGCCCAGGCGCGCGTGGCGGCGGTTTTGAAGCAGGAGGAAGAACGGTTCGCCGAGACGCTGGAAAATGGCATGGAGGTGCTGGAAGCAGCGCTGCGCCAGGAAGGGCGTACGCTGGATGGCGAAACCCTGTTCCGCCTGTACGATACCTTCGGTTTTCCGCTGGATCTTACCGCCGATATTGCGCGCGAGCGCGGCGTTACGATAGATCATGCCGGTTTCGAGCGGGCCATGGAGCGCCAGCGTGAGCGGGCCAGGGCGACAAGCAAATTCACGATGGAGGACGGCATTGCATACAGCGGTCCGTCGACGGAATTCCACGGCTATGAAAGCCTGCGGCATGAAGGGCAGGTTCTCGCCATCTACAAGGAAGGCAGCCGCGTCGATTTCATCGAGGCGGGCGACGAGGCGGTGGTCGTGCTCGACCAGACCCCGTTTTACGCCGAATCGGGCGGGCAGGTGGGGGATCGCGGCGAACTGCTCGCCGCCAACGGCACCTTCAGCGTATCCGACACCCTGAAAATTCAGGCGAACGTATTTGGCCACAAGGGATTGCTTCGTAGCGGACGACTGGTTCCCGGCGATACGGTGCTGGCGGAGGTCGACCGGGTAGCGAGGGCGCGAACCGAACGCAACCATTCCGTCACGCACCTGATGCACAAGGCGCTGCGCCAGGTATTGGGCGGCCATGTACAGCAAAAAGGCTCGCTGGTCGATCCCGACAAGACGCGTTTCGACTTCGCGCATAACCAGCCTGTCACGGATGCGGAAATCCGGGAGGTCGAAACATTGGTCAATGCCGAAATTCTCATCAATGAGGCGACCACGGCGCGCATGATGACCATAGATGACGCGAAAAAGACAGGCGCCATGATGCTATTCGGAGAGAAATATGGCAGCGAGGTGCGCGTTCTGGATATTGGCTCTTCGCGGGAGTTGTGCGGGGGTACGCACGTAAAGCGCACAGGCGATATCGGGCTCTTCAAGATCGTGGCCGAGTCTGGGGTGGCTGCGGGTATCCGGCGCGTGGAGGCAGTGACGGGCGAGCGCGCGCTGGCCTACGTCCAGGAAAAGGAATTGCAATTGCAGCAAGTGGCCGATGCGATCAAGGCGCAACCGCAGGATACCGCCGCGCGCGTCATGCAAATTCTCGACAATGTAAAGTTACTGGAGAAAGAGCTGGCCCGGATGAAATCGAAGCTGGCCAGCTCTCGGGGTGATGATCTTGCCAGCCAGGTTCGCGAGGTCAAGGGTGCGAAAGTCCTTGCGGTAAGCATTGAAGATGCCGATTCGAGGACCCTGCGTGAAACACTGGACAATTTCAAGAATAAATTCAAATCCGGCATCGTGGTGCTGGGCGCCGTTGAGGATGGAACAGTCAAGCTGATTGCCGGCGTTACCGCCGATCTCACGTCGAAAGTTAAAGCGGGTGATCTGGTCAATTTCGTGGCCCGGCAGGTCGGTGGAAAGGGCGGTGGACGGCCCGATATGGCCCAGGCAGGCGGAACCCAGCCCGACAATCTCCCTTCAGCGTTGGATAGCGTGGCGGGCTGGGTTGAGCAACGGCTATAGGTTTTCCACACCGAAGAACTTTTTAAAAAGCTAAACCTCCTATATAAAGCAATGACAAGTAAACACTCCCGTCTACTCATCCTCGGTTCCGGCCCGGCCGGATATACCGCCGCGGTTTACGCCGCTCGCGCCAACCTCAAGCCCGTCATCATCACCGGCCTGGCTCAGGGTGGCCAGCTCATGACCACCACCGACGTGGATAACTGGCCCGCGGATGCCATGGGCGTACAAGGGCCGGAGTTGATGGAGCGTTTCCAGAAACATGCGGAGCGCTTCAATACCGAAGTCATTTTCGACCACATTCACACTGCCAGGCTTACCGAAAAACCATTTACGCTGATCGGCGACCAAGGCACATACACTTGCGACGCCCTGATTATTGCGACCGGGGCTTCGGCCCGGTACCTGGGATTGCCCACGGAGGAGATATATATGGGCCGGGGCGTATCCGGCTGCGCCACCTGCGATGGTTTTTTTTACAAGGGTCAGGATGTGGCGGTGGTGGGGGGCGGCAATACGGCGGTGGAAGAGGCGCTTTACCTTTCCAATATTGCGCGGAAGGTCACCGTTGTACACCGGCGCGACAAATTCCGCTCCGAAAAAATCATGATCGACAAGCTGATGGAGAAAGTGGCCAATGGCAACATTACCCTGGAACTGAACCACGTGCTTGACGAAGTGCTGGGAGACAACTCCGGCGTTACCGGCATGCGCGTCAGAAACCTTCATGACCAGTCCCATAAGATCATTACCGTGCAAGGCGTTTTCATTGCTATCGGCCACAAACCCAACACCGACATTTTCAAGGGGCAACTGAGAATGGAAAATGGCTATATCATTACGCGCAGCGGAAATCATGGCAACGCCACAGCGACCAGTATTCCGGGCGTATTTGCGGCCGGGGATGTACAGGACCATATTTACCGGCAAGCGGTAACCAGTGCGGGAACCGGTTGCATGGCAGCATTGGATGCCGAGAAATACCTCGATGTCCTCACATGAAATTCTCTGAGATCCTCTGAATGAGGTCTGGAGAATGCTTATCGGGGCGGCTTGTTCAGCGGCCGGTAACGACTGGGTAACCGCAGCGCTTATATCCTCATTTCATATATGAAACGGTGGGAAAAGAAGTCGGCAACTGAGTCTTCAACCTCGCCTGGAAGGAATAGGGCAGTTGGGCCTTCGGCGGCCACCATCGAAGAGGACGAAGCCGCGCTCTTCCGCAATGCGGTTCGGGACGTCGCCCCGCTGCCTGCATCGGACAAGATCAGTTATCCATCTGCACGCCAACCCCAACCCGTACCGCGCAAGATACCCCAGGCCGAACCATCTCCCCCGGATGTTTCAAGTTCTGCCCCTTTCTCCCTCGAGGTGGAACCCGGCGACGAGTGGTCTTTTTTGCGGCCCGGATTATCGCATCCGACTTTACGCCGGCTGCGGCGCGGCCATTGGGGGATTCAGGCGCAACTGGACTTGCATGGGTTCAACCGCGACCAGGCGCGGCTGGAGCTGATTGCATTTCTCGATGACAGCCATAGAAGAGGATTTCGCTGCGTGCGAGTGATACACGGCAAGGGGCTCAGCTCCAGAAACCACGAACCGGTGCTGAAAGCCAGGATCGGCAGCTGGCTCGCGGAGCGAAACGATGTGCTGGCCTTTTGTCAGGCCAGGCCCGAAGATGGCGGCAGCGGTGCCGTGCTGGTCCTGCTCAGGTCCCCTGCGCGTGGGCATGGTATGCCATCAGGCTGATGCGCGGTATTTCCCCGCTGACAGAGAATTGGACGTCTTAAAAATTTTAAGGTGATTGGGTTATTTGGAGACTGCGTGAGCCAACCCAGGATTAAAGCGTGGGGTTATTCTCATGCATGTAAGTCTTCTCGTGCAAAGCCTGGCAGCGTATGCATCTCCGCGCGGTGGGGTAGGCCATCAACCGCTCAAAGCCGATTTCACCGCCACACTCGATGCAATCACCAAAATCGAGATCCGCGAGACGCTTTAACGCTGCTTCAATCTCGCGCATTTCACTAATCTGTCGGTCCACCAGCGTGGCGTTCACATCCACGAGCATGTCAGCCACCGAATCATCGCCGGGGTCCGCCACGCCTCCCACCAGATCAGCATAATGCTGGTCGCCCGAGCGCTCCAGCTCGCCCCGGACCTCTTCAAGCAATTCCAGGTAACGTCGCTGAAGCTTCGCTTTTATTTGTGCCAATTGCTCGTCGGTCAGCTGTGCCATGATGGGATATTCCGCAATATTGAAGCGTCATTCTGCCGGCTATGTCAGTGTCGGTTATAAGCGGGCAGGCATCTGATCATTAACGGATGAAATGGTGGATCTATATAAAAAGTTGTAGCATGAAATAGCGCCGGCGGCAACAAAGTAGCGCCCCTTTCTTTAGGTAAAATCCCTTGGCTCTCCCCATGATCCGATAAAGCTGCTATCAGGCATTCCTCCCTATGAGCCCCTCCCTATGAGCCCTTTAGCTTCTTCAAATCTGCGATGACCTCGGCAGAGTTTCGCGAGGTGTTGGCCGACAAGTAGATTTTGGCAATTTTGCCTTTCGGGTCGATCAGGAACGTATTGCGCTTGGCGAGCGTCCCGCCCTCCCGAAGCGAGCCGTAACGCGCCGCTGTTTCGCCCTTGCTATCCGCCAGAAGCGGAAACGGAAGACTATATTTCTTGGCGAAATTGGCATGGCTCGCGGTATCGTCCACGCTCACGCCGACGACTTGCACGCCCAGGTCAGAAAGCTCGTGGATATCATCGCGGAATTTGCACGCCTGCTCGGTACAGCCCGGCGTATCGTCCTTGACATAGAAATACAGCGCCAGCCATTTGCCTCGGAAATCCGCGAGCGTACGCGTATTGCCGTTCTGGTCGGGAAGCTTGAAATCAGGCGCGGGCTGGCCCACCTTGATCGGTTCGGGCGCCTCGGCATTTGCCGTATGGCTAAAGGGAAACAGCGATATTGCTGCAAACGTCGTCAGTACTGTTAGCAATCTGCTCATACTCACCTCCAGTTGTAGGATGGGTGGAGCGCAGCGCCACCCATCAATTGCGTGTGCGCACTTCAGTAAATCCCGATCAATCAACCGCGTTCAACTTTCCAATCGGCTATGCCTGCGTTCCGGCCACGCCCACATTCGCAACAATAGTGCCGCAATAGCCGCCAATCCACCCGCAAAAAGGAATGCCATCTGCGCGCTCTGAAATTGCCAGATGGATCCGAACAGCAGTCCCGCCGGAATTGCCGCAATGCCCACCATCAGATAATACCAGCCGAAAGCCGTGCCGCGCTCGCGAGGATTGGCATAATCGCTGATGATGGCCCGCTCCGCGCCTTCGCTCATGCCCGCGCAGAGGCCGTAAAAAATGCTCACCGTCCACAGTTGTACCCCGTCGTCTACCGTGCCCAGAAGGAGGAATGAGAGCGAAAACGTAGTCCATCCAATCAGCATCAATGCTCCGCGGCCCAGGCTATCCGCCAGTTGCCCGCCCCAGGTGGAGGTAGCGGATTTGCAGAAATTCAGCGCCGACCACAGCAGCAACAATTCGACCACACCAATGCCCAACTGGTGCCCAAGCAGCAGAATAAAGGTTTCCGAGGCGCGGGCGAATGTGAACAGCATCAGCACCAGAAGATAACGCCGCATGGGCATGGATAATACTGACCAGCGCAAGGGTGGTAGCGCCGTACGAGCAGGAGCTTGAACGGCAGCGTGAACAATGATGGGCTTGTCTTCCTTTACACCCACGCCCAGCAGCAGCACCGCGACAAAGCCGGGAACCGCCGACCACAGAATCACCTCGGTAAGACTCAAGCCGGACCATGCCAGCACAGCCGCCGCCGCGAGACTGCCCGCCACAGCTCCGCCATTGTCCATCGCCCGATGATAGCCAAAGGCATAGCCGTGCATATGCGGCGGCGTCGCATCCGCGACCAGCGCATCACGCGGCGCGCTGCGCAGCCCCTTACCCATGCGGTCGATGCTGCGCAGCACCAGGATCATGGGCCACGAGCCGGCCAGTCCCAGCAACGGGCGCGCGATGTTGGAGAGTGTATAGCCCACCACCGCCAATCCCTTTCGCCGCCCGCTCATGACGTCCGAATGCCTGCCCGACCATAGCTTGAGCAGGCTTGCTATGGCATCGGCGACACCCTCGATAAATCCAAGTGCTACCGGCCCGGCGGCCAGCACCGTCGCCAGCAGTATTGGAATAAGGGGGATGACAATATCGGAGGCAAAATCATTGAAAAAACTGACCAGCCCGAGGACGATGACGGTACGCGGCAGTTTTTTTGAAGCGGCAGGGCTTTTCTTGGGATTGGCGACGGTTGCTTGGGCGGGTTTATCCATACCCGCATATTAGCGTAAAATGCAATCCACGCCCTGGTAGCTCAGTGGATAGAGCAACCCCCTCCTAAGGGGTAGGTCACACGTTCGATTCGTGTTCAGGGCGCCAGAATTAACATTAATAAATAATAAGTTAAAAAAATATTTTAACGCGTGAAACTTGGTGAATTGACGGCTGTGCAACCATAGTGCAACCTTGCAACTCTTTTTAACTGGTGAGGAGTTGTAAAGAAAATGGTCATTCAATTCACAGCACAGCAAGCAAAAACGGCGCGGGTCAACGCACAATTGTCGCAAGGCCGAGTAGCAAGTGATCTTGGCATCAACCGTTCCTATCTTTCCCAATTCGAGTCAGGCAAATTACTGTTCGACGATGCAACCGTTAATCGTCTGCGCGATTACTATATGAAGCGGGAAGCAGGGGTTGAATCTCTAGCACAAGTACCCGCCGCACCGCTCAAAGATGATAGTGACGAGAGTAATACGCTGCGTCTGCGTGACGGGTTCTTACTTCCGCCCGAAGCAGATGAAGATCATGTTGAGGCTTTACTGAATGAATACGCTGAAAACCGTCGCCAAATACGCGAGCTGTGTAATATCGATCTCAGCAATTCGGGATTCTTGGGATTTGGAGTGGATGAAGATAAGGCCAGGAAATTAACGGATGACGTCCTGGGTCTCATGGCAAGAAATTACACAATTATTGAAGAGCTACAGGGGCATGGAGGCATCTTGGTTAACGCCGGACGACCCCGAGAAGGTGAGAAAAAACGAGTAAGTGATTTTGTGGAATTTCGCCTGATATCGTACGTAACCCAAGCTTCCCAAACTTGGAGGAATTAACTTTACGATCGAGAAGGGACACTTGAGACGCTTGGGACAAAGTTCAACAGGTCAATATGTTACGGTCGAGCAACAGTTGGCCCGATAACTCTATCTAGAGGGACATTACGGGACATTGTCCCAGTATGTCCCCTTCTCCGTCTAGAGCGTTAGAACATTAACTTATTGTTGTGGGTCGATATATCCCAATTGTCCCAACTGTCTCAGAGCAGCAATCCAGCACGAAAACTGTTCTACTTATCTACTCGTTCATTTTTTATAACTGTCATTACGCTAGCCTTATTGAGGAGTCCAATAAACCGCTAAGCAATCGGAAATACAGTTGAGTTTCTGGATACAGAACTATGTTGGATTTGCCGTTATTATGTTGGCTTATAGCCGATCGCTTTTTATATTTGAGGAGGACGTGGACAACAGAAAACAATAGTAGGAAATTAAGCTAGCACGAATTACGAGTGAGCGCCGAGCTCAGCACTGGTGAGAAGAGGGATAAGCATTTTTCCTTACTGATCAATTTATTTTTTACACAACGCGGCTACTGGCTAAATGAATTCGAATATAAAAAAAGAAGCAGTGGAGATGTCTATAAAAGGGGAAAGTATTCAGAGTTTATATGGCTATTATTTAGCAAATACCTTCCTAGTAAACCGAAGGTACCAGCGCAAGCTCGTTTGGACAATTGAGGAAAAAAGATCGTTTATAGATTCCATTATCAAAGGTTATCCCGTGCCATTAGTATTGTTAGCAGAGATATCCAGTAGCACACCCAAAAGGCTGCTAGAGATTATCGATGGTATGCAAAGGCTAAACGCAATTGTATCGTTTATCGAACAAGAGTTTGACGTTAATGGTGAATACTTCGATTTAGATACCATGGCAGATACAAAGTTACTTAAAGACACGGGAAAGCTTATCCAAAAGCAAAATGTAATGAACCGTACCGTGTGCGCCAACCTGGTTCGTTATCAAGTTCCGTTATCGGTTTATCCTGAAACTGGTAAAAACCATGTGGATGAAGTATTTAGACGTTTAAATTCGAATGGCAGACACCTGTCAAAACAAGAACTACGTCAAGCAGGTGCAGTTAGCAAGTTTGCCTCTATCGTGCGAAAACTTTCCAGCAACATTCGAGGCGATTCGAGTGCTTCGGATGTACTGAATTTAAGCGCGATGAAAAACATCAGCATAACCAACCGCAACTTAGATTACGGAATTAATGTCTCTGACATTTTCTGGGTAAAAAACAACATAATAACAAAAGAGAATCTCAGGGAATCCAAAGACGAGGAGATTGTAGCGAATATTGTGGCGTGGGCAGCTCTGGAAAAAAACACAAGATCAAGTTCTGATATTTTGGATCAGCTATATGGTTTAGCTCAGCAGGAAGAGGCGAGCACTGACTTATCACTAGCTAACCAAGTCGAGCTCCAAATTCAAAAGATAAACGAAGAACAATTGATAGCTAATATTCAATATGTGTTCGACAAACTCATCGAAATTCTAACCGCCTCGGGAAAAACCTTTAACGGGCTTTTGTTCGAAGAACGGCAAGCGAGAATTCCAAGATATTTTCAGATTGTCTATTTGTCTCTGTATGAGTTGCTTATAGAACAGGACAGAGAGATTGTTGACATTGACAAACTGGTTAAAACGCTCGACAAGGCGGGAGATAAAACAATCAAACTGAGCCAAGGAGGTGGAAATTGGTCTGCAAAAGAAAAACAGACAGCCATCGATTCGCTATGCGGTGTTATAGGTAGATGTTTCCAAAAAACCAAACAAAATGATCCCGCCCGCAATCATTGGATTACTAGGTTTGAAAACATATTAATGCAGTCATCTACCGAGCAGGCGTTGTATGACTTCAAGATTGGCTTACATTCATTTGACCAAGAAAATCGCACATTTAATAAAACTTTATTCTCTAAAATAATCAAAACCTTAGCCGCAATGGCTAATACTCTGCCTAATTCAACAGGCTACTGCATACTTGGTGTTGCAGACAATCCTGAGGCGTCATTAAAATTCGAAAAATTTTATAAGTCAAAACCGAAAAAGTTCTCGAATTTTTATATAACTGGAATCAATGATGAGGCGATAAAGCATCACTCCGATATTGATATTTACTTTGGAAAGTTAACCCAAATAATCAAAAGTGAGCCAATCAGCCCCAGGGATAAAGACTATATTTCGCGGAATATCACATCGGTTAAGTATTTCGATAAGACCGTGATCATTTTAAAACTTGAATCTGATTCTCAGCCGTCAATATACGGTGGGAAGTATTATGTTCGCCATGGGACTAGCGTTGTTGAGGTGCCCCCGGAAAATTTTGCTGATCTATTTAAACGATTTGCCTAGAATAGGTCGCCTAGGCCAACTTGTTAGTAACAGGCTTGATCTTGCGATTAAGCCTCAATCAACCCTCCAAAATGCTCTCTCTAACGGCATACAAGCGTTGCCGCCCAGGCTGCCCGGGTACGGAGAATCTACTTTTAAAACGATTAGCATCATCTATAACCAGTAATCGGCGATTAAGAAGCTCTGCTGCAACCTGTCGAGTATCAAATTCCCCACACGCTTCCTTAAACCCGGCATCAGTAAAAAGAAATAAGTTTCTATGTAAAAAGCCAGCACAGTCCCTAATTGGCTGGTAGCTTTTCCCTGAGTCAAAACGAGATGAGCCGTGTCTTTGAAGAAATTCACGCACATTTCTTACTCCTCGATCTGCGTCGCTCAGATTGCTAGCATCGTTAAGCCATGCCCGCCAAACACCTAAAATCGACTCGTCAATCTCCCTTATATTGAAGGGCAGTATTTCGAGCTCGACCGCAAGAATACCTGCACTTTTCACAAGTGAAAAACGTTGTAAAGCGCGTTCTTGTAACGTTGTTAACCCTGCATGCGCATTCGCAACTGCTGTTACCCAATATTGGATGCTTTCACAAACCTCGCGCATTGCCTTTTCATGATGCTCGAAGTACCTGATAAATTTATTCAGAAAAGCAGACCCGGCAGTACCGTAATACTTCGCAGAATTCTCCTTAAGTTGCTTAACGAATGCCGATGAGCTTTGGCCGTGGGTGTCCCGAACTATGCCGCCATCTATCGGAATGTCTATAAACCGTATTAATTGCCCAGCATGTGCCACCTGCCGTCCTTCGCGCTCTATCCGCTGTTGAACTGATACCTCCCCGCTTGATAGCCCTACAGAGCGCCATGAGCGTCGGGAAAGAAGCGATGCATCTTTACCCATCCGAGCCTTGCCTTGCCCACCAAAAAGGTCGTAGACGATTTTTCCGACGTCCTGAACCGAGCACGTCCCTAGCTCGTCCAGAATCAGTATTCCGTCGTTATGAGCCGCCGCCGTCGCTTCGAGTGCATTTCCGGTTGTATTCCATTTGCGAATGTAGGAATCATGGGAGGCCGCTGGATCGGCTCCATTACCCCATACACTAGCTGCACATTGCAGCGCTGTTGTCTTTCCCTTACTGCTCGCGCCGTACAAGTGAAATCCCCCGCTTTCCATATTTGAAAATTCGAGGAGCGCACCTGCAAAGGAGTGGCATAAGGCAAAAATAAGATAATCGTTGTTTTTGCATGGCATAGCCACGTTCATCTGCCATTGCGCTAGAGTGCCACGGCTTCCCATTGTTGAAGACGTTGGACTGTACCGCTCAGGTTGATAAACGATGTTTGAACTCGCGTCTTTACCGATTACTTTTTGCGGCAACACAAACACAAGTTCTTCACCCCGTAACCACCCCAGTTGGGCTACTGAACGCAGTCTATTTGGGATATCAAAACTACCGAGATATTTGACCACGGCATTTTCACATCCAGGTATGACTTCCAGCCCGCCAGCACTTAGCGCTTGTACTAACGCAATTCCCCTCTTGTCGTGTAACAGGTTACGGGGAAAAGCTTGTTTATGCTGTTTACCATCTGGGTCAATCCACTCAACGACGATACCCCACTCCTCGCTCTGAGGGTCGCGGGTTTTCGCAGATACCCATACGGCGCCCGATAGCCGTTCATCGTTGTTTTTCGTCTCGCGATACAGACCATCTACTGCCAAGCTAAAGCCCTGCGGGATAAAGGACGCTACATCATTCCAAGGCATTTTCAGTGCGTCCGAACCTACCTCCTCTTTCGCGTCAGGAACAGGGTGAGTAGCCCCAGCGATATTTTCCAGCGTGGTCATATTGGGCCTCATGCTCCACAAGCATTGTGTGTTTGCGTGCGACGTTCTATGAAGCTCAAAACATCTGCTTCAAGATATCGTACTAAGCGCCCAGTCTTTACGTAGGATAGCGAGTAACGACCTGTTGAACGCCAAACGGCAAGAGTGTGTGAGGTAACGCCGAGAATGTCGGCAACTTGATCTGCCGTAAGCAGCTTAACTTGCTTTTCCATTTAAATCGCTCCATGTAAATTTAACAGTGCAAGTGCACTGTCGGCATAATGGAACAATTTGAAATGGGAAAAAATTACCCAAATACGTTGTTAAACTGGGTAATTACGAGAAGCTTTTCGGAGTTTTAGCAGTTTTGAACAGTTGAAATAACATGTTGTTTAACTTATGTTTAACGCCGTGTTTAAACTTTATTCCAATCTCTTTAATGTATCTATCAAAAGAGTCAGCGCCAATCTGCTCAGTTTTTGGATATTGACGACAAAACACTTCTAGGAACTCATCTTTCGTGACTGGTATAGCTTGCTCATCCCAGTCTAACCCCGCATTTCTTGCTCGCTCTCCCGCATCCGCCAGAAACTTTTTAAGCGCTACAATTTTGTCGCGCTTTTTTCTCTCCCTAGTCTGAGTTGCACGAGTCGTTTTCTTCTCAGGTTCAGCGTTGTTCGGTTTGGGTAGCAAGATATCGATCAACTCCTGTGGTACAGCTTGTCCTTTTTCCGTAAGCCAGCGCGCCCATTCGCGCGGTTCCACCCGCCACAAGTTTTGCCTTTCGTTGAGATTAACGACCTTAAGTGAGTGCCCGGCACAGCTTTGAGCGAGTTCCCCCAGGCTTTTATTGTCGAATCCGACTAACAAAGATGCTGTGGTCGGCTCATAGCCCTTTACTAGCGGTATCGCCTCATCATGAAGCAGCCAGGTATCCCGCTTGCACCACTGGGAAAAAAGCGCCTTTAGTCGTAACCGCTCCTTTTCTGTCTTGGCTTGCGCCTTATTTTCACGTTCCCGTGCCCATCGCAGCGTGTTCTCTGCTTGCTCCTTTGCTCGTTGCTCCGCGCTTTTTCGCGCCTCATTCTCCTGATTTAACCGAGTGTAGACCTCACCAAACTTTGTGAATCTTTCCAGTACAGGATGTTCGGAGTTTGCTGGAAACTCATGCTGCTTCAATATCTCCGACGTTTCTTTAAGAATCTCAGCATGCGTCTTGAGGCGATCGGGTTTATTCAATTTATCGCTCATTGTCTACTCTGTAACAAACTCCGTTGCATTCGGAAACATCGCAGCCGCTGCCGCGTCCACTGCTTGACGCACCGGGTCGAGGTTTAGCCGTGCATATATCAGTGTGGCGTCCTGACTCTTATGTCCTAGGGCCTTGCCAATCATTTGCAGGCTTGCGCCTTGCGCTGCCATAAAGCTGCCAAACGTGCGGCGCAAATCATGCATTCGCAGATTTTCGATTTGGGCATCCTTTAACAAGGAACTCCACGCCTTTTTAGGTTCTTGAATGTGTCCGCTTTTACTCGTCGCTGAGAATACCCATTCCCCCCTTTCTACCTCACGGCGGCGTTTAAGTATCTGTAGAGCAGGGCCAGTAAGTGCCACCTGATATGGCTCTCCATTTTTTGTGTCAGGAACGCGCCAGACCGCGGCACTCAAATTAATATCAGCCCAGCGCATTGCCGCAACATTGCTTTTTCTGGCACCCGTAGCGAGTAGCATCGTAAAGAAATCCCGCATTGTTGCACTTTCCACCTTGGGCAGCGCTGCAAGGAAGCGCTCCAGTTCGTCACCGTATAGAAATCGATCTCTTGATAGTTCTGGATACGTGGGAATGTTGGCTGTAGGGTTCGCACCTTTGTATAACTCCCAATCAATGGCGCGGTTGAACATTGCTCGCAACAAGGCAAGCGTGATATTTGCTGTAGCAGGACTTATGTCTTTTGCGAGCTTGGCAATGAGAACCTGCACCTCGCTGCGCTTTATCTCCGACAATTTCCGGTTGGCCCATTCCGAAAGGTATCTTCTATAGTTATTTTCAGCATTCTCGGGCTTTCTGTTGCGCGTTTTTGCATGCCTCTCCATGTAGATCGTATGCAATTCTCCCAAGGTCAACTCTGCCCGACGCTGGCGCTTTACGTCATTCCGATTCCTTCCCGCATCTAGCTCGCTGTTGATCTGCCCCGCTCGATTTCGCGCTTGCTCGATTGTGGTATCAGGATAACGCCCAATTAGGATGCGCTCAGTTTTGCCTTGATGCTTTCTGAGAACGTAGAACGTCTTGGTACGTGGCGCAACCATGATGCAAAGTCCACGCGCCTTGTCGTCGTAGTAGACTACCCGCGAAGCAGACGAATCAACGGAGAGCGCATCTAAAGCAGCTTTGGTAAATCGAATACGGTTCATATGCTTTTATTTGCCTGTCTTATATACGGTTGCACAGCTCTAAGCTATCTGGTTAAAACGCCGGAAGATGAGGAGTTGTTCTCCTGTGCAACCATAGTGCAACCTTTTTAATGCAACCTGAGCGATCTAGATGAAGCGGCGTGAACCGAAGAGTATCAGTAACTTGCTGTTTTGTATAGCTTGAGAAAGGAAGGTGTAAAGAGGGGAAACTTGCGGAAAGTGTGCGAAAACTAACTCCTAAGGGGTAGGTCACACGTTCGATTCGTGTTCAGGGCGCCAAATAAATCAGGTAGTTCCTGAAATATGGACACAGATAAAATTGTTTATTGCTACTATATTGCTACGGTCGCAGCGAAAGAATAACGCTATATAAGATAACGGTGGGGATTCTTACCTCATAACCCGGGTAATCGTCTCGGATAGAAATATATATATAGCAGAGATTGGAAGACTGTTCCCGAGAATTAGCGCCGAAGGCGGTAACCCGGTTTACAAGTTCAGTTTAGCCGTAAATTCGGCTGGCAGGATATTGCCGAGGGAACCAGGTCAGAAAAGATTTTCTGAAGATGGGACGCGAAAATCATCACCATGCCTCTATCCCTTATTTGCTTCTCAGGAGTTTGTGAATTCGCCCTGAGTCTACGCGCCGAGAATGCTAACGTCCTTTATCATTCATAACCTACAGCAAACACCTCTCAGTAATCCCTGTGAAGCGCACAGCTAAGCAAAAATGCAGGCGTCGCGCGTTAGTTAAGCAATCAGTAAGGGGGACTGCATGAGTTCGCCCCTAAGGTTTGCGTGGGCTCTTTATCGCGCGGATAGCTTTGTCCAGTAGAAAACGAGTTTTTTGGCGGCCGCTCGTCTTTTTTCGTCAACTCTTTCTGCACCATCTCCGCGAAAGCGATCAGTGACTATACATTGGGAGAGTCCCAACGTGACGTCATCCCCAAAAACCTGGGCAATTCTAAATTAGAGTAAAGTCGCATCTGGCTCCCCTATTGAAGGAGTTTGAAGCGATGAAGAGATCCCG
>NZ_FOBH01000022.1 GCF_900109785.1 Nitrosovibrio tenuis | reverse complement strand
AGCGACCCATCGAACGTCAGCACCGTGCTCAAGTGATAAACCGCGCTGCCCGGATGCAACTGCTCGAAAAACCACAGCCTTTGCTGGGCAAAGGAGAGTGGACAGGGATCCAGCCGCAGCCCGGCTCGGATAGCCGGATCTGGGGTGCCGATTATCCCGATGCCCGCTTGGTGGTCCGTCTTGTGACGCACCTCGTCTATTTTGCGCGCAAGCCCGGCAACCGTCTTCAATTCGAACAGGCTGCGCAAAGGAACTTCCATTCCAAAAGCGTCCCGAATTCGTGAGATCACCCGCGTTGCCAGCAGCGAGTGACCGCCCAACTCAAAGAAATTATCCTCGATCCCGACAGTATCGAGGCCAAGAACCTCTGCCCAAATTCGTGCAATCCGGGCTTCGTGCTCCGTGCGCGCCAGGATGGGCGCACGCCCGAGGTCTGGACGGGCACGATCCGGCGCAGGCAGCGCTCGCCGGTCCGTCTTGCCGCTCGGCGTAATAGGCAGCCTGTCGAGAGAAACGAATGCCGCGGGCACCATGTACTCTGGCAGACGTTCCTGCAAATACTGGCGGAGCTCGCCTGCCGTTGGTCGCGTTTCCGTTCGGGGCACCACATACGCAACCAGACGACGGTCGCCAGGCTCGTCTTGCCGCGCCACGACAGCGGCCTCGCGCACGGCTGAATGAGTAGCGAGTACCGCTTCTACCTCGCCTGGCTCAACTCGAAAACCTCGAACTTTCACTTGGTGGTCGAGGCGGCCCAGAAACTCGATATTGCCGTCGGGAAGATAGCGGGCAAGATCGCTTGTTCTATAGAGGCGCACTTCCGGGTAGCCGGGCCCGGCAACGAACTTTTCCGCGGTAAGCTCTGGACGGTTAAGATAGCCGCGCGCCAGGTTGTCCCCGCCGATATACATCTCGCCGGGTACTCCAATGGGCACTGGGCGTAGACCGGAGTCAAGCAGATGGATGGATGTATTGGCAATGGGGCGGCCGATGGGGGGCAGAAGCGGCCAGTCCTCGGGTGAGCCTGGGAGGGTGAAAGCGGTCACCACGTGAGTTTCCGACGGCCCATAGTGATTGTGCAACTGGCAGCCGGGGAGGCCCCTGAACAGATTGCGGATCGGGGGGGTGACCTGCAACTGCTCGCCAGCGGTGATGATTTGCCGCAGCGTCGTTGGAAGTGGCTGCATGCCTGAGGCCGCTTCCGCCAATTGCTGTAGCGCAACAAAGGGAAGATACAGCCGCTGGAGTTTCTGCAGCCTAATGAACCGCCATAATCCCGCCGGGTCTCGCCGCAATGCTTCCGGGACCAGGACCAGCATCTTGCCCGCGCAAAGGGTCGAGAAAATCTCCTGGAAAGAGACATCAAAGCTCAATGGTGCAAATTGCAGCGTCGTACCCCCGGGACCCAGTTCCCGATGCTGCCAGCTGATCAGGTTGACCAGTGTCCGCTGCGGCATCGCCACGCCTTTTGGTTTGCCGGTCGAACCCGAGGTATAGATAATATAGGCGAGACTCTGCGGGTCTGATAGCTTACGGGGGCCTAGCGACATATCCGGCGCATCGTCCGATAGCGGCGCCAGAGGTTCGTCTACACATAGCGCATGTTGGGCTGGCAACCGCTCAAGCAGGCCGCGCCGCGTGAGCAGGAGGGACGCCCCGCTGTCCCGCAGCATAAACGTCAATCGCTCATCCGGGTATGCCGGATCGAGCGGCACGCAGGCGCCGCCGGCAATAAGAATGCCAAGGATGCCTATCACCATCTCCGGCGAGCGTTCGATACACAGCGCCACAGGCGTATCGGGACCCAAGCCAAGACGGTACAGGTGGCGGGCAAGCAGATCGGCACGCTCATTAATCTCACGGTAGGTGAGCCGGGTATTGTTGCAGGCGACAGCGATCGCATCAGGCGTGCGCGCCGCCTGTTCCAGGAAAAGTTCGTGAATGCTGCGGTCGCGAGCATATTCAGTCTGGTTGTGATTCCAGTCAGCAAACTGCTGAAGCTCCGCGGCCGTAAGCAGCGAGAGGCCAGCAAGTTTCACCTGTGGCTCAGCTGGATACAAAGTCATGGTTTCCAGCAGCGTGCGCCAATGATCGAGCATGCGCATGATTGTCGCATCGTCGAAACGCGCGCGGTCATACAGGAGCCTGAGCAGGAATTGTTCGCCCGGCGCCGCAATTGCAGTCAACGGATAGCTGGTGCGCTCGATGGACCGGGTCGAGCTGGGGGCACGGCTTCTCCTTTCCTTTACTGGCAGCTCCCGCTGAGGATAATTCTGAAAAACCAGGAGGCTTTCAAAAAGTGGCAGCCCCGCAGGTATATCGCTCAAGCGCTGGATTTCAGCAAGTGAACTGTAACCGTATTCCCTGTCTGCGAGCTGACGACTCTGCAGCTTCTGTAACCAGTCAGTCAGTATGTCCGTTTCCCCGAGGGCGATGCGCAGCGGCAACGCATTGATGAAAAGCCCCAGCATGGACTCGACTCCGGGAAGCGCTGCGGGCCGGCCCGCGACGATGATGCCGAAAACGATGTCGGTTTCTCCGCTGTAGCGGCTCAGGAGAAGCGCCCAGGCGGCCTGAACCATCGTGCTGAGCGTTATCTGGTTCGCTCGCGCGAAAGACTCAAGGGCGGCGGTTGCTCGGGCAGATAGCAGGATGTGGCTTTCACCATGACCCTCGGCTCCTTTGTGGGGTCGGTCCACTGCCAGCGGCGTGGCGGCCGAAAAGCCGTAGAGCACTTGCTTCCAGTAAGCTTGGGCGGCATCCTCATCCTGCTCCTGCAGCCAGGCGATATACTCCCGGTAAGGATGCGGCAGTTGCGGTTCGTAGCGGCCGCCGCGCCGGATAGCGTCATAAAAATTTCCAAGCTCCGAGAAGAGGATCGGCACGCTCCATCCGTCGAGGAGAGCATGGTGATGGCTCCAGATGAACTCGAACTGATTGTCACCAGTACGGATCAGCGCGATTCGCATCGGTGGTGCTTTCGAAAGTTCGAAGCCTCGCCGCCTGTCGGCATCGAGATAATCGTCGAGGCGACGATCGATTCCCCGACTCTTTCTCCGACCCTCTCTTCGACGCTTTTCTCCATCCATTTCCCGATCCATTTCCGGCAGTTCGTGCCAGTCATCACGGGCACAGTCCAGGCGCACCTCGCGATGAACGACTTGCACTGGCGCATCGAGACCCTGCCAATGGAATGTTGTCCGCAGCACAGGATGACGCGCCACCACGCGTCGCCAGCTTTCCTCAAATGCTTCGATGTCTACGCTGCTGGCAAAGGAATGGTGGAGCTGTTCGACATAGGCGCCCGAATCCGGATCGAGGAGCGTGTGGAACAACATGCCCTCCTGCATCGGGGACAGGGGATAGATGTCCTCGAGATCCG
The DNA here is from genome assembly GCF_900109785.1 of Nitrosovibrio tenuis. GTDB lineage: Bacteria > Pseudomonadota > Gammaproteobacteria > Burkholderiales > Nitrosomonadaceae > Nitrosospira > Nitrosospira tenuis_A. The sequence goes on along the minus strand of NZ_FOBH01000022.1, from coordinate 7,005 downwards.
GGTTGTCGCGCAGGAGTTCGTCGAGCTGAGCCTGGTTGAGCTTCGCCAAGGGAAAATCCGACGGCGTCAATCTTTCCGCCTTGAAGGACAGGCAATGCGCGATGACTCTGCGCAGCTCGTCGATGAACGTGGACGCCAATGATTCGATGGTCGCGCGGTGGTGGACCGCCTCGCTGTAGATCCAGGACACATTCAACTTACCTGCGAAGACCCCCCCGTTGACATCAATAAGATAATGTCGCCTGCTACGCTCGCTGAACGCCGGTCCGCGCAGATCTGTCTCGCCGGCAGCCGGGTCGGCGGAGTACTCGAACTGTCCAAGGTAATTGAAGCTTATCTGGGGCTGCGGAAGCGCCCGCAGCAACTCAGCGGTCTCTCCTTTACTGATGTACCGCAGAAGGCCGTAACCGATGCCGCGGCGGGGAATCGCACGCAGCCGTTCCTTGACATGCCGCAGTGCTACATCGGGGGTGGCGGGATCGATGCAATCGCTGACGTCGAGAGCTAGCGGAAAGATGGTGGTAAACCAGCCCACTGTTCTCGACAAATCGACATCATCAAAAAGTGCTTCCCTGCCGTGCCCTTCGACATCGACCAGCAGCATGCCCACTCCCGTCCACCGTGCGAAAGCAAGCGCCAGCGCGGCCAACAGCGTTTCATCGATGCGCGCTTGATGAGTCCGTGTTATATCCCTCAGCAGGTGCGCGGTTTCTTCAGCGCTGAGGGACACCACTACCGTGCGGCTGGATCCGGCCGTGTTGGCTTCCGGTGGCGCATTCAAATCGGTCGGCAGCGGTGGCGCCTGCGAAGGCAGTGCATCGAGCCAGTACTGCGCCTCTTCACGGAGAATCGCCGAGTTGGCAGAGTTTGCCGAATTTTCCGGGCGTGCCGAATTTTCCAGGTTTGCATAGGCAGCCAGTTTCTCCGCCCATGATATAAAAGCGGTAGTCTTCGGCGGCAAGGAGGCCGGCCGGTCCAGTTCGTCCGATTGGGCACGGGCGGTATCCAGATCCTCCAGTAGGACGCGCCACGAGACACCGTCGATAGCCAGATGATGGATCACGATCAGCAACCTGGCATTCTCCTCGGGACCAAGATCGAACAGCACAGCGCGCAACAGCGGGCCGCGTGCGAGATCGAGGCTTGCCTGCGCTTGTGCTGACCGCCTCGCTATCACTGCCGCCCGTTGCGATGGCTCAACCCCAGATACATCAACGCGGGCAAATGGTATTTCCCCACCGGGATCCGAGAGGGTCTGCATCCACCCATCATCGGTCCGAAAAAAGCGTAGCCGCAGCGCGTCATGATGATCCAGAAGCCGGGTGAAAACGCGCACCCAGCGGTCATCGCCGATGTCAGGGGAGACCGGCAACAGTACCGTCTGGTTATAATGCTGCGGATCAATCAGATTCTGCTCAAAAAACCAGTGCTGGATCGGGGTAAGCCGCGCGGTTCCAGTTACCGTTCCCTGCTCCGCCGCGATTATGGCGGCATCCGCGACGGCCAGCAATCCCGCAATGGTCGGCTGTTCGAAAAGCTGGCGGGGAGTAAAGCGCAGCCCTTGAGCGCGCGCCCGGGCGACGATTTGAATTGCCAGGATTGAATCACCGCCGAGTTCGAAGAAGTTATCGTGGATGCCGACCTGGGGAAGGTGGAGCACCTCGGCGAATATGTTTGCGAGCCGCTGCTCGTCTTCAGTACGCGGCGCGACCGCCTCAGTTTCCCTTACTACCACAGGTATGGGCAGGGCGGATCGGTCGACCTTGCCGTTGGCGGTCAGCGGCAAGGCCGCCAGCGCCACGAATGCGGAAGGCACCATATAGTCGGGCAGCCGGGCCTGCAAAAAATGCCGCCACTCGCTCACAGGAGGCGGCTTATCCGTCACGACATACGCGACCAAGCGCTTGTCGCCGGGTATATCTTCACGTACCGTCGCCACTGCCTCGTGAACGTCCGGATATCCGCGCAGCGCTGCTTCCACTTCACCCAGTTCAATGCGGAATCCACGCACCTTGACCTGTTGATCCCGCCGTCCGAGAAACTCCAGGTTTGCATCGGGAAGATAACGGACCCAATCCCCGGTCCGGTACAGGCGTTCTCCTGAATGGAAGGGATGGGGGATGAATCGCTCGGCGGTGAGCGCCGGCTGGTTAAGATAGCCGCGGGCAAGGCCGTCGCCGCCGATATAGAGTTCTCCCGGTACGCCGATGGGCACCGGTTGAAGCCGGTCGTCCAGCACGTAAATCTCCGTATTGGCAATCGGTCGCCCGATGGGGACCGAGAGAATGGAGGTGTCAGAGGTCGGGTTGACAGGGGACATGCTGCCAGCGGCGAGGACGATACCGTTTGCCGGGGTGGTCGGAATTGTAAGCGGAGCAAGTTTGCACACCGTGGCCGTGATCGTGGCCTCTGAAGGACCGTAGGCATTGATCAGGGCAATCCGCCCGTCTGTCTGCCGTCGCCACTCGGCCAATCGTGCCGGAATCATCGGTTCGCTGCCGACTATCACGAGCCTCAGGCTCGAGGGGATTCGCAAGTTCGAGAGTTCTTCCACCCATCCGTGCCAGTAAGTGGCTGGCAGATTTAAAACGCTGAGATGGCGGCTTTCAACGAAGTCCAGCAGATCCGAAAATCCCGGCGGACCCGTCTCTGGCCATACCACGACGGTGGCTCCGCACAGCCACGAAGGAAAAATCTCCTCCGTCGCTACGTCGAACGCGGGAGAGGCAAGCTGGAGCACGCGATCGGTGGCACAGAGGTTATAGCACGCTGAAACCGCCGTGGCATGGTTGACCAGCGCCCGATGTGGCACCATGACCCCCTTCGGCACACCGGTGGATCCCGAGGTGTAGACGATGTATGCAAGGTCCTCCGGCCCGACATTTGCGCCAACCGGGATCCCATTATTTTCTTCTTCCTTTTTATCTTCGCCGAGGTTGCCGGAATCTATTGCGATGACGCATCCGTTGTAGCCGGCCAGACGCTCCCTGAAGGCCTCGTGGGTAACCACCGCGGGTGCAGCGGTATCGGCTAGAATGAAAGCGATCCGTTCCTTGGGAAATGTGGAATCGATGGGAACATATGCAGCCCCGGACTTGAGGATGCCGAGAGCGCCGACGGCCATTCCAATGCCGCGATCAGTCAACAGTCCTACTGGCGTGTCCGCCTCGATCCGTTGCGCGTCTTGTGCAGCCACCCCGCGCAAGTGCGCGGCGAGACAATCGGCTTGCCGATTCAGTTGCGCATAGGTGAGCCGTTCATCACCCGCTTCAAAGGCCACCGCGTCCGGCGTTCGCGCTGCCTGGATCTCGAACAGTGTGTGAATGCAGCAATCGCGCGGGAAGGCGGCAGCGGTAGCGTTCCATTCGACAAGAAGTTGTTGCCGTTCGACTGAGGAAAGCATGGGCAGTTCGGATAGGTGCTGCTCCGCGTTGGCGACGACGTTTTGGAGCAATACCAGGAAATGACCGACCATCCGCCGAATGGTCATCGAGTCAAAAAGATCTGTGGCATATTCGAAGGTGGCCGTTATGCCATCATCGAACTCAGCAATTGCGAGCGTAAGATCGAACTTTGCCGCGCCGCGCGCTTCAACGATACGGCCGGGATCGATACTGCCAGTGGACGGCAGAGTTTGTTGGAGGAAAGGTTCCTGGGGGAGATTTTCCAGCGCAAACATCACCTGGAAGAGTGGCGCCTGGCTCAGATGGCGTTCCGGGGCGAGCTTGGCCACCAGCATCTCGAAGGGCAGATCTTGATGCGCGTACGCCTCGGTTGCCACCGTGCGCACGCGCTCAAGCAGCGCGGTAAATGAGGGATCGCCCGACAGATCCAGGCGCAAGGCGAGCGTGTTGACGAAAAAGCCGATCAGGCCTTCCAGTTCGCTGCGGGTGCGGTTGGCAATGGGGGTACCGATCACCAGATCGGTTTGTCCGCTGTAGCGCGACAGCAGCACGCCAAAGGCGGCCAGGAGCGTCATGAACAAGGTGTTGCCGTGCTGCTGCGAAAGGGCTCGTAATTCTGCCGCCAGCCCGCCGGGCAGGGGCGTTGACAAAGAAGCGCCGCGGAAACTCTGCGCCGCCGGGCGTGGCCGGTCGGAAGGCAGGACAAGTTGTGCCGGGGCTTCTTCCAATTGTTTCTGCCAGTAGGCGAACAGCCCGTTCAGCCGTTCCCCTTGCAGGACGTTCCGCTGCCAGCAGGCGAAGTCGGCGTACTGGATTGGCAATTCCGGCAATGGCGAAGTCTGGCCATCCGAGAAGGCTGCAAGAAGGGCTCGCAGTTCTCCCTTGAGGATGCCGATGGACCATCCGTCGGCAACGATATGATGCATGGTCAGCACCAGGATTTGATCCGCGTCACTGAGGCGTAGCAGCGTCGCCCGAAGGAGCGGCCCGCGCGCGACATCGAATGGCGTTCCGGCATCCGCCTGGATTATCTTGTTAGCCATTTCATTGGCTATTTCATCGGTTGTACCGTTGATGAGTGTGTCGTTTGTCTCATTGTTTATCTTGTGGTCCTCCCCCGCTGGCGCATGGCGTAAATCGGTGATGGTCAACGCGGGCGATGAGGGCGGTGCGATGATCTGGACGCCTTGCCCGTCAATGGTGTCGAAAGTCGTGCGTAGGATTTCATGCCGCCGCACGATTTCCGCCAGGCTTCTTTCAAGGGCTACCGCATCCAGCGGCTCGCGAAAGGAAAGGGTGGTGCAAAGGGTGTATGCAGCACTTTGCGGGGAAAGCTGATCAAGGAACCACAGCCGCTGCTGGGCAAAGGAAAGGGGGCAAGGACCCTTTCCTTTGCGGCGTGGAATCGGCTGCGATGCCGAACGGGGCCCCAGGCGCAGCGCAAGCTCGGCCACAGTAGGCGCTTCAAAAAAAACATGCAGCGGGACCATCGCATGCATAATGTCGTGAATTCGCGAGGCCGCCTGCGTGGCGAGCAGCGAATGGCCGCCGAGTTCGAAGAAGTTATCGTGGATGCCGACCTGGGGAAGGTGGAGCACCTCGGCGAATATGTTTGCGAGCCGCTGCTCGTCTTCAGTACGCGGCGCGACCGCCTCAGTTTCCCTTACTACCACAGGTATGGGCAGGGCGGATCGGTCGACCTTGCCGTTGGCGGTCAGCGGCAAGGCCGCCAGCGCCACGAATGCGGAAGGCACCATATAGTCGGGCAGCCGGGCCTGCAAAAAATGCCGCCACTCGCTCACAGGAGGCGGCTTATCCGTCACGACATACGCGACCAAGCGCTTGTCGCCGGGTATATCTTCACGTACCGTCGCCACTGCCTCGTGAACGTCCGGATATCCGCGCAGCGCTGCTTCCACTTCACCCAGTTCAATGCGGAATCCACGCACCTTGACCTGTTGATCCCGCCGTCCGAGAAACTCCAGGTTTGCATCGGGAAGATAACGGACCCAATCCCCGGTCCGGTACAGGCGTTCTCCTGAATGGAAGGGATGGGGGATGAATCGCTCGGCGGTGAGCGCCGGCTGGTTAAGATAGCCGCGGGCAAGGCCGTCGCCGCCGATATAGAGTTCTCCCGGTACGCCGATGGGCACCGGTTGAAGCCGGTCGTCCAGCACGTAAATCTCCGTATTGGCAATCGGTCGCCCGATGGGTATGGGGCTGTGGATTTTCTCTGCCGGGGGCACCGGGTAGCATGTGGTAAATGTCGTGTTTTCGGTAGGGCCGTAAGCATTGATCAACACGCAATGCGGGTGTTGCTCGCGCATCCTGCGGACATGGACCGGCGACAATACATCGCCGCCGGTGATGAGCTGGCGCACGGTGTCCAGGCGCTCACAGTGGGCGTCGACCATCTGGCTAAAAAGTCCTGACGTTAGCCAGAGCGTGCTAACCCGATTGTGCTGGATCACGTCGGCAAGTTCTTCGAGCGATGGTGCGGCCGCAGGCATGATGACCAACTGCGCACCGTTAAGGAGGCAACCCCAAATTTCAAAGGTCGAAGCGTCGAATGCAATTGGGGCAAACTGAAGAAATACGTCATCAGGCACGAACGTCGCGTAGTCGGCGCCCTTTACTAGCCGCACCACGGCACGCTGGGTAACTGCAACACCCTTCGGGACACCGGTGGAGCCCGACGTATAGCAGACGTAGGCGAGGTTATGGGCCGCAGCCGTGCTCACCGGATCATCGGCGGATTCACGCGCGATTTCTTCGCGTTCGTCATCGATGCAAACCAGCCGTATGGCTTCCTCATCCAGCCCGGGAAGCACGTCGAGAAATCGGCTGCGAGTCAGCAAGACGGGTATTTCCGCATCATTTATCATCACCGATAGCCTGGTACGAGGGCTGGCCGGGTCTAACGGAAGGTAGGCCCCGCCCGCCTTGAGAATGCCGAGCAGAGCGGCGATCAGATCGGAGGAACGCTCAAGGCAGACTCCGACCACGATGTCTGGGCCAACGCCGAGCCGGCGCAGACGATGCGCGAGCTGGTTGGCACGCATGTTGAGTTCCCCATATGTCAAATGGTGCTCCCCCAGGACGAGGGCGAGCGCATCCGCATGGGTCTTTGCCTGTTCCTCGAATAACTCGTGGATGCACGCATCCCGAGGATATTCGACACGCGTGCCGCTCCATTCGACCAAAAGCTGTTCCCGCTCGGTTCCGGTGAGAAGGGATAGACCGGTAAAGTGGCGCTCCGGATCAGAGGCGGCACCAGCCAGCAGAGTCTCAAAATGCCTGACCATCCGGCTGATGGTTTCGGCTTCAAAAAGATCGGTGCTATATTCGAAATATCCACTTACGTGACGTCCGTCGTCCACCAGAGAAAGCAGCAGATCGAACTTGGCAGTGGCGGGCCCATTTTGGTCATTCCGATTCTGGTCGGCGGATGTGGATGCCTCCTTCCCTTCTTCTTCCTGATCCTGAGACGGAACGTTTTGCAGCGCAAACATCACCTGGAAGAGCGGGGCCTGGCTCAGATGGCGTTCCGGGGCGAGCCTGGCCACCAGCATCTCGAAGGGCAGATCCTGATGCGCGTATG
>NZ_FOBH01000029.1 GCF_900109785.1 Nitrosovibrio tenuis | reverse complement strand
CAGAGCTTAAGAGAATCTCAGAGAACTTAAGCGCAACTTAAGAGAGCTTAACTTAAGAGCAGCTAACTTAAGAACTTAAGGCTCCGGTGCTTCTCTTTGATGTCTGTCTTTTTGATCCTGCTTTAGTGGTCCATTGCCGGGGTTGAATTCTCGTTGGGTTTCTTGAGCTGCTTCATGAGGTCATCGTCCCATTTGCCCTCGACATTCATGTGTGCCGCAGCACCCAGCAATACCGCCTCGATCAGGTTATGGCTCAGGTATACATAGAGCCCGGGTTGCTTGAAGTCATACAATGCCGCCCCTGCGGAACCACCTGCGACAAACCAGGTTTCCTGCCCTTGTATGGGAGGATCGGCAAACTTGCCGCCCTGCCATACCAGATCGCCATGGCCGCCAATCAGGTGAGGCCGGGAATCACGGTTGGCCTGGGAGTGAATGAACAATACTTTTTCGCCCACTTTGGCCTTGAGCGCATTGTCTCCCGTCAGAGCACCCACTGCGCCATTGAAGACGACATGAGTCGGGATGAGCCCCTTGGACAGTTCGAGCATTTCATGCATGCCTTCGGCCGGTGAGCCATAGGTCTTGTATTTGCCGTCCTTGTCCTTCGGGATGTAGAAATCCTGCTCGCCTACGTAGTAGGCGCGGTCATAACGCACCGGTTTGCCCTTGGCGTCCTTCAGGCCGTCGCGCGGCAGTACCATGATGGCGCCGTTCATGCCGGAGATGACGTGGAAGGGAATCATGGTTCCACCCGGGGCGCAGTGGTAGACGAATACCCCAGGCTTGACAGCCTTCCAGCGCACTACCACATCCTCGCCCGGTGCTACCAGCGTCAAGCCCGCACTACCCAGCGCACCCGTGGCCGCATGAAAGTCGACGTTGTGCGACATGGTGCTGGTCTTGGGATTGACCAGGGTGAGTTCGACATAGTCATCCTGATGCACGACAATCAGCGGCCCGGGTACGGTGCCGTTGAAGGTCAAGGCCCACATCTTGGTGCCATCGGGCGCAATCTGCACTTGCTTCTCTATGGTTTCCATGCGGATCTTGACGACCTTGGGTCCTCCCTTGGCCACTTGATCGTGCTTGGGCACAAAAGGCGGTGCTACCAGTTCCTGGGTCACTACAGGTAATTTGGATATGTCGGTTGCCGCCACTGCCGGTACAGTGCTCATACACAGCAATCCCATTCCAATGAGCCCCCCTCGAACAACTTTGTTCATTTTTCCCCTCCATAAATGTTATTCATTCACGCATATCCTATGCGCCATCCATCTCTTGATCCATGCGTTCACATCTCACCCTTTTCTGAAGAGCATCTCTAAGCATTCAAGCGTGCGATAGCAGTTTCCATTTAAGGCGCGTCCCGGCAGAGGGCTTCCGACAGATGGCTTCGTAGGGACCCCACCAAGCACCGGTCCATCCGCCAGCTCTATGCTCAGTTCCTGTCTATCCTTCTGCGTGCCTGCCGAGCCGGCAAATCCTCACGGCAATCCTGCATTCCATGGTCAACCCGGTCAGCGTACCGCTGAAGAATTTTCATGGCAGTGTCCATGTGCCCTGCCGTCCTATGCCGCGCAGCAGCATGAAAACAAGCAGCCGATCGGCAACAGGCAGAATGGAAAGACATGGAAGACATTTCGAAGCGAGCAAGCTATTGCAGCAATGTTTGAATTCTTAGAGATGCCCTAAAGAGCGAAGGCCCGGCAACTATACAGCTTTACAATTTTCCTGTCCATGCCGATTGTCT
>NZ_FOBH01000014.1 GCF_900109785.1 Nitrosovibrio tenuis | reverse complement strand
GGGATCTCTTCATCGCTTCAAACTCCTTCAATAGGGGAGCCAGATGCGACTTTACTCTAATTTAGAATTGCCCAGGTTTTTGGGGATGACGTCAGGTTTTCGCTTGCTGACCTGATCCATCTTTTCATAAAAAACCCCCGCCTGGTGGACCAGAAATGAAAAGCCGCTGGATTAGCGGATTCCGATAATTCGAACGGACCACAATTATTAAAATATCTGAGCTCTACTTTGTGTAACAAGCGAATGGTATAAAAAAAGAAGATTTATAACTAAATGAAAAAAGCCGATGACTACATATGTTCTTTACACCCGAACAGAAGCAGGGATAATCGAGCGCAACGACTACGCAGTATTTCATTACTACGGTCCTTTAGGCCCAGATGCGCATGAGCAACCCCTCGTGGGTTGGCCTGAATTGAAAGTGTTCTGGGCAAAGAAAATAGGTGCGAGCATTGGTATGGCACCCTATGAGGCTCAAACTTCACCTAAAATCGCACGGCGGACCCGACAAAGAAAAAACAAAAAACCCGCCTTGCAGCGGCCTCAAAGTGAGCATTTCTGACTCGAAAAAAGCCAGCAATTTACGGTGTTTGTTCTTGCCAGCACACCTGAAGTCCAAGTTTACAGATTTACAGGTTTAAGGTTTGCTTATGCCATCAGTCCCGAGCGGGTATCGAGATGCTCCACGTCGCGCAATTCGTCGCTGTTTTTTGTGGTACCGTTTTTGCGGGCGCCGCGCTCTACATCAATCTTGTTGAGCATCCTGCACGGATGGGCTGCGATATGAAGACCGCTGCTACGATTTGGGCTCCCAGCTACAAACGCGCGACTATGATGCAAGCTCCATTGGCTATTCTGAGTTTCGCCGGGGGGATGTCCGCCTGGTTGCTTGATGGAGGCCTCACGTGGCTTATTGGGCAATACTTATTGGTTTGGTCGTTGCCATTCACGTTCATCGTAATCATGCCCACGAACCATCAGCTTCTAGCTCCAGGACGTGACCTGGCGTCGAGTGAAACCCGAGCACTGCTGAAAAAGTGGGGGAAGCTCCACGCTGTGCGCACCATACTAAGTTTGTTGGCGTCTGGGATCTATATTGTTGAGCTACTCAGAGTCTAACCAGCGCATGAACTCGAACTAAACATAGTGCTTTGTATCTACCAGCTCAGCATATGAAAGCAGCCAGACGGGACGATTCTCCCCCCTCGGGCTCGGGATAGAATCGGCCTAGATCGCTTTATAGTCCAGGAACGAGGCTCAATCACTAGGTTAATTTTGTTTCGCCACGGCCGAGAAAGGTGCCGTTATATCCGACGCTTTTTCAAGGCGTGGCGAAAATATAACTTCACTTTCAGCATCCAAATTCATCTATTCGTTTTGGAGAACTGATCGATTGTACTGGCGCGATGACAACCAGAATAACGGCTAGAAGAGATTGAAGGTGGTTGGCTTATTAAAGTCCTGCCAAACAACTTTAGGAGTCACTAACGTCTTAGTGGGAATCATAAAGGTTACTGCATCGAAAATGCCCACCCCTGTACGAAAAATCGTGTTCCACATACCCTTGACGAGCCCGAATGTCATCCCATAAGCGGGACCCTGACTTTGACTATCCACTATCACGGTCTTAGGGAATTCCAGAACACCAGTAACGGCATTAGCGACCCCATCTGTCAATTTCTCGCCCGCTTTTTCGGCGTAGCCTTCAGCCATTGCCGCCTGCGGTGAAAAAAAGAATAGCGCGGAGAGTACCAGCAGTGCTTTGAACATGTTTTTCATTAATATCTCCAAAAAAGGATTAAACAAAAATTTGCGCCTGTGTTCAGATTGTCATTAGAAATGCTGGCTGCCGTAAACTTAATGTATTGCCGTTTTATTGACGGCAGCAAAGTATTTTAGCTCACCAGAATCAGGATCGTTGGTGCTTTTGTGGAGAATTGAGTCTCAACCCCTATAATATGAGGGAGATTGCGCTCCGCATGATTTGTGTTCAATGGAAGGTATGGCGCGGGGCGGGTTCCAGTATATTAGCTGCCAAGCCTATGCTCGCGCTCGGCGCCCGAGCAAGCAATAATAAGATTGGCTAGATCACATTCCCGACACAACGTCTACCGGCTTCTCCCGTGGCAGCAAGGACAGATATCTTCGATTACATGTGCGATTCCACAACCAATAAAACGTCGACAGAATGCTTCAACAATGCAATTTAGACTTAACCAAACCGTCCGTTGAAATGGGGTAAAACCCGACCTAGTATATTTAATAGGGATGGTCTGGACCTTGACCTATCCGACCGCCTTGCGGCGGCTGAGCACCTTTATAATTCCCTGCGTCTTTACGCGGCTTTTGCTTCGATTGCTCTTTTCCCGTTGTTCTAGCGTCATTTGTTGCATCGCGCTTATTCGCAGGTTTCTCGTCCGTTATTTGGGATTTTTGCGTGTTTTCACCCTTAAGATTTTGCGACTGAGCATAAACGCCACCTGTAAAACAACCCAAAAGCAGCATGTTGACAAAAACTATCGCTCTAACTTCCTTACTTCTTGAGGAAAGGTCTTTCATGGCGGCTCCGCTATATAACACAGCTAAAGCAAAAGTCTACGTGACATATGAAATAGAAACCGTACGCTATCGCACGTCCGGTTCCCGCACAATCATAGATGGTTCGACCTCTGCGACAGATCCTCAGCTATTGTGCCACCGACACCTCCCGCTATAGGCATACAACCCCACAAGGGTTCTTATCTTTTTGCTGGGGCAATGACCACATACATAGTCCTTCACGGTTATGACGAAATAAATCCTTACGTCCATGAAGAAACGCTCGATGGATGGCCTGAGTCTCGAGTGTATTGGGAGCAGCCGGAGGGCTTCAGCACCGGCTTAGCTCCTCTTAGATCTCTAATACAGCCGAGTGAACCGCAAAAAAAGCCCGCTTAGTGGCGGGCCCTACAGAGAATATCTCACAATAAACTTACGATTGTTTCACAAAGCGCAGGCTACAATTCTCGACCGATTCGTCAGTCATTTCAGTCATACAACCTTGCACGTACTTTTGGAGGTTCGTTGTCATGGGTCTACTTGTACCCTATATCCGTAATGCGGACGGATCAATCGTGCGCGTTAGCGATGGGATCTATGAATCTTCAACAAAAGACATGGCACCTTATCTTTTTGAAGAAAAGCTGCACGGCTGGCCCGAACCCAAGGTTTATTGGGCGAAGAAATCAGGGCCTTGCCTTGGCGTGGCACCTTCCACAAGCGATCTTAAAGTCATAAACACGGATACCGCTGCACCCGATCCTGAATAAAAAACCCCACCGGCTTATGGGTGGGTTAGAAAACCCGCCTTTCAGCGAGTTTTTGGTGCGTTTGCACTTGGCGTTCAAAGCAAGATACAGACGATGCATATGCTCATACAGTCGCCGGGAGGGTTTGTGACTGATGGCGTCGCGCCGTCACGAACCGGACATATTTTTATGAGATTCTGTTCGCGCCATCCCTAAGGTGCTATGGAGTGCCTATTCTCATGAGGCACAGCCCGGCAGACCCCCTTCTGCCGGGCTTTTTTATTTTTCACAAGCGGCGGTTTTTATGCTTTATTGCAATCAGGTCACTACCACGAGCCCTAATCCCACTGCAAGAACGAGAAAATATACAACCCAAAGTATAAGTGGGTTATCCATTTCTATACTTCTATATTGACTCTCCCTGTTTTATGGCCTGCCAGCAGCCACTGATTACTCAAGCCGGCCTCGAAACATCGGAGAGCGTTTCGACAACCGGGCCCAAGTCGGAGCTCTCTACAGCAAAATCCCCAAGCGATACGATTCCCACAAGCTTGTTCTCAGCATCAACAACTGCCAAACGGCGTATCTGATGGTCACTCATTACCTGGGCAGCCTCTTCTACAGAGGCATCCTCATGTACACTTACAACCTCGTCCGACATAGCCTCTTCAACCGGTGTGTCCGGACCTTTGCCTTCTGCAACCGCTCTGACGACGATGTCTCGATCGGTGATAATTCCGATCAGGTTGTCACCATCTACCACCGGCAAAACCCCGAAATCACCGTTTCGCATCTGTTGCGCTGCTTCTTCTATGGTCTCTTCCGGGCCAATGGTTTCTACATTGGTATGCATGACATCGCTGACTTTTTCCATGTCAAACTCCTAAAAGATTTTTTATCCTAAGATGAACGGCGGTGTCTCAGTTACTGATCAGTAACCACCTGATCCGGATGGCGTCCCTGAAGTGCTTGACCCTGGTACGGAACTAGAGCCCGTCCCAGATGACTGCCCTCCAGTCGAACCGGACCCTTGTGTTCTGGTTGAATCTCTTGGTGTGCCTTTCTTTCCAGACATGCCTTGGCCGGATGTCGGGCCACCTGGTTGTCCGGCGACGCCTCCTTGCCCAGTAGAGGATTGTCCCGACATGGATGACCCTTGGCCGGATCCTGACATTGATCCGCTCTGGCCAGACATTCCTCCACCAGCCTGACCGGCACCGCTACCAGCAGTTCCTCCACCGGCACTACCGCCCGCTGCGCCACCTGCACTGCTTTGCGCATGTCCCATGCCGGCTATTCCGAACATCATGCCGGCCAGTAGGATCGATCGCGATGTTTTCATTAAAAACGAAGTATTTTTCATGATGTGCCTCGTAGTAATCAGCGAAATTGCTGTCGGGAAATACTACGCTGGCCTTTGAATTGTTCAGTGCGATAAGTCTCATACGAGAGGCGGTTTTTTGAACACCATGCTCTCCCAATACCCACACTGAATCTCTGGTGTACGTCAGTACAATAGCGCGCTTACGCCTGTTTGTAACATCACAGTTGGCCGTGCTTAGCCGACGAGCCATCTCGGCAAGAACCTCTTCAGCCGCGATAAGCCGGTCAGATTCCTTGCTCATATCCAAACCGTACTGGCGCGCTTTCTTTTCAACGTCGGCGCGGCGCAGGGCTGCAATCTGCTTCAGAATGGGCTTGAGCTCTTCATGGCTGCAGCCAACCCGGTTACCGGCACGACCCGGCAAATGAAGATAAAGGAAGGTCGGGATCTTTACGTCACGGATGAAATGCTGGCGTTGATCTATGAGTGCGCGTCACCGGTGATTCAGGACGCAATTGATCTCGCCTACCTTACTGGACAGCGGCCGGCAGACGTGCTTAAGATGCGGTGGGATCAGGTGAAGGATGGCTCGCTATCGGTCGAGCAAGGGAAGACTAAGGCGCGGCTTCAAATCGATATAGTTGGGGAACTGGCCACAGTGATCGAGCGTATCAGGTCGCGAGGTGTTGTCGGCATGACTTTGCTTTGTGATACCAAAGGCCAACAGCTAAAGCACTCGAGATATTTCCGCAGCCAATTCAAGTTGGCGAGAGACCGGGGAGAGAAACATGCCGCAGAAATTGGGTGTCGCATTCACGAACTTCCAGTTCAGAGACCTTCGCGCCAAAAGTGCATCAGACATGGAGAGCACGTCGAGCGCCAGGAAGTTGTTGGGACATACCACCGAGTCGATGACTGCCGAATATGTGCGCACCCGCGTCGGAGAGAAAGTGTCTCCAGTTTTGTTGTCTGGTTATGCCAAACGGGAAAAACCGAAATTATGGCGAAAGAGGTTTAAAATATGGCGAAACACATTTACGTAAGTTATTGATTTTATGGAGGCGGGGGTCGGAATCGAACCGGCGTAGACGGCTTTGCAGTGCGTTGAATATATCCATGAATTCAATATATTCAATCACTTATAAGTGACAGAATTGGCCAAAAGAGGCTGTTTTGACACTTGATTGCTATATATCTGCTATGCACCATTTGCATGGGCAACTAGGGTAAATTTTACCTTAGTTCGAAACCGCCGAATTCGACGGAATTAACATATCTCAAAACCCCCTTGACTCCTTATTATGTGTGTGGATAATTAACACAGCGATAACGTAATGATAAGGGGCAAGAATAATGAGCATTAACCCGAGCACGGGAGAAGAACATACTCAAGAGGAATTGGACATAATAGCTGCAAAAGTGGCATATAGAAATGCCATAGATAGCGATGCTCCTGACGCGAAAGAAATAGAGCGACTAATGCAAATTCATACAGATATGGTGGCGTCCCACATTGGAAGTAAGTATAAATCAGAAGAGACAAAATGAAAAAAGAGGTCTTGCAAACAATCCATGCAGCATTGTATGCTGAGCTCAGGCTGGGTGATGCGCACTGGCTGCCCGCCGGGTCAAAGCGGGCTGATGGACGTAGTGTTTAATATTGCAATGGTGAGCCGGCAGCGCTGTCGAGCGGTTCCCGGCTCTAAAATAAGAGGATAAAATGATACGAGAAAAAACATCAGAGCTTTTGCAATGACGGAAAAACGAAAACACATCCCTAACCCCGAGGGCCGCCCGAAGCTAATGCAGGACGGTAAGCGCCGGAACATCTACATCGATGAAGCGAGCTGGCAGAAGGCTAAAGAGTTGGGCAACGGAAAGCCCAGCGAAGGGATACGGAAGGCACTTAACTCCGCATGTTGTGACCCGAACCCCCTACTAACCCCCGCATAAATCGCCTACCCTTTTCACGCCCGGTAAAGTAGAGTGACGCGAGCAGATCACTAGACCATGCTCCCCCACCAAGTCTTCCTCTTCATCTGCTGGTCGCCGATCTCCTAATGTTTGCCGCAGCAGCAATATTTTTATTCATTGCCTTTCTCGCATTCTTGGCGATAGCGCCGCACCAGCTCATACAGATATTCCTTACCCTCGTCTGATGCTTTCCGTCGTGTGGACGCTAGTAAAAGCCCTTCTGTTTTAATGTAACCAAACGCTGCACAGATGAGTGACCTCTTCATTCAGTGGATCCTTCCTCGGAGAATGCGACTCCAAATTCGCAGTGATTGCAGAGGTAGAAGTTCGTTTGATGGAGCGATGCCTCGACTTTTAGCTCAGTCACACGGTTGAAATCTACCCAACAGGTTGGGCAGTTATGTCCATCGAATTTCATTGCCCGTTCGTACGCGCTCTTTGCTTTCTCAGGGTTGTCAGGGTTATGTCTCCTAACTTGATGCGCGCACATTAGAGCGTGCTGCCTGAGCACCTTCGTAAATTGCGGCACACTGCTCTCCTTTTTTAAGTATCAAAAAGAAAAATCACCGCAGAGATTACAGTTAAACAGGACCGTAATCAAAATATCACAGTTATAGTTCCGAGCAAAGATACAATTGAGCGGAAGCTACCCGCAAACTTCAAACTCACGCCGGCCATGCTACCCATAGGCATAAGCTACCGCATGATGTCAGTTTACTTCCGTAGGGCTCTGGCAGAGATAGGTAGGGATGATCTGCGCTTCCATGATCTGAGACATGCCTATGGTTCATGGCTGGTACAGAATGGAGTGGATTTGTATTTGACAGGAAAGCTGCTTAGGCATAAATCGCTGGCAAGCACGAAGCGGTATGCGCACTTTGCCGACCAGCAAAAGCAGGATGCAATCAAAAAAGCATTTGGCTGATTGCTATATATTTGCTATACGATATAGCAGGAAAAACCGCTGAACCATGAAGAACCGCATGGATATTGGAGGCGGGGGTCGGAATCGAACCGGCGTAGACGGCTTTGCAGGCCGCTGCATGACCACTCTGCCACCCCGCCATTACTGCGCGACCAAACTGGTCACGTTGCACCGTTGTAGTGCGAGCGTAAAAAACTAAAAAGGGAAAACGGATTTCAGCATAAGGCGCGTGATGCGATCGACTGCCTGATGCGAACGGATCCATTTTCCCAGTAACTGGAGCGGGAAACGAGGCTCGAACTCGCGACCCCAACCTTGGCAAGGTTGTGCTCTACCACTGAGCTATTCCCGCAAAAAAACAATCTGGCATTATAAGGATGCCGCCGTCTTTGTCAAGAAAGGGCAGGCGAGCGCACAGGTTAAACTGGCTTTATCCGTGCTTCAATGCCTGAGGAATTGCCGCCTTCAAATAATACGCCATTGACCACAGCGTCAGTACGGCAGCTAAATAGATGAGCCACGTTCCCACTTCCTGCGGGTTAAAATGTTCACCGACCTTTTCATGATATAACAACAATGGAATAGCCGCCATTTGCGATGTAGTTTTCAATTTCCCAAGAAAAGAAACGGCCATATTTTTGCCTTTGCCGATCTGCGCCATCCATTCGCGCAGGGCCGAAATCGTAATCTCCCGTCCGATTATGATAAACGCAATAAGGGCATCGAGCCTGCTCAAGTAGACAAGCACGATTAATGCCGCCGCGACCATCAATTTATCCGCCACCGGGTCGAGAAAGGCGCCAAAAGCTGAAGTTTGATGGAGAACCCTCGCAAGATAACCGTCCAACCAATCGGTGATTGCCGCGACCGTGAATATAATTGTAGCGATCAGATTCTGGTCGGATTGAGCTAACCAGGTGGGCGGGAAATAGAAGATGCCCACAAATAGCGGGATGGCCAGTATGCGCATCCAGGTGAGTACGTTAGGCAGGTTAAAAGGCATGGAGGCTCACAAATATGCCGTTAGAAATGGTGATTCCAAAAAACCTGGAGCCGACGGATCCCCGTTTCGCGATTTGACCCCTTAAGCCTGGCTTTATCCTGCCTACTGCGATACTTTGTTGCTCTCAAACAAATATTCTCTTATATGCCATTTCTTATAATGTCAACATTTTGGTTCTCGCCCTGCCCCCTTGCCTGTCAGATGGCGATGAGTTTGCCGGGCAAGTCTTCGAAGTCATCCACAGTGCAAATCGAGGAATAAATCAGCAACGGTATTCAATGCAATTCCCGGTAAATCTTTTCCGCCATTGCGCGGCTGATACCGTCCACTTGCTGCAATTCTTCAATACTCGCCTTCTGTACGCCTTTCAGTCCCCCGAACCTCGCCAGGAGGCTCTGACGACGCTTGGCGCCGATACCCTCAATTTGCTCCAGACTTGAAGTGATTCGAGATTTGCCTAGTTTGGCGCGATGGCCATAAATCGCAAAACGGTGAGCTTCATCGCGAATTTGCTGGATGAGATGCAATCCAGGATGGTCCTTTGGCAATTGTAACGGGTTTTCCACCCCTGGGAAAATCAATTGTTCCAGACCGGGCTTGCGCTCCTCGCCTTTGGCCACCCCTAACAGGTTCGCATCATTCAACCCAAGCTCGACCAATACCTCCTGAGCAGCACTCACCTGACCTTTGCCGCCATCGATCAGAATCAGATCGGGGAGCCTGCTCTCGCCTTCAGCAATTTTGCGATAACGCCGCGAAAGAACATCACGCATGGCCGCGTAGTCATCTCCCGGCACGATACCGTTAATATTGTAGCGGCGGTATTCGCTGCTGCGCATTGAAAAGTTGTCATACACCACGCAGGATGCAATAGTTGCTTCGCCAAGCGTATGACTGATGTCGAAGCACTCGACGCGACTGAGCCCAGGGATATCCAGAGCCTGCTGTAATGCTTGCAGCCGCTCCTCCTGGCTTGCCTGCCTGCTCAGCATTTGTTCAAGTGCCAGCCGCGCGTTTTCTGTTGCCATATTCAGCCAGACCCGACGGTTGCCGATGGGGTTGGCGTTGATAATGATCTTCTGGCCGGATTGTTCGGCGAGCAAAGTCTGCAGTGCCTCGCGGCGGATTTTTTCACCCACAATGATAAGGCTGGGCACACTTCGGTTGAGGTAATGCTGGGCCAGAAAAGCCTCTACCGCCTCCGGCGGGTCGTACCCCCCCGCATTTTGCGGGAAAAAACTTTTATCCCCCAGGTGGCGCCCTCCCCTAACCATGGCCAGATTTACACAAATTCTCCCGCTACCGTTAGGCTCGGCCACACAGGCGATCACATCCGCATCCAGGGCGTTGCCGCTGTCCACGAACTGTTTTTCACGGATTTTACGCAGCGACTGTATCTGGTCGCGGAACAACGCGGCTCGCTCATAATCCTGGGCATCGGCGGCTTCCTTCATCTTTCTGGCGATTCTTTGCAATACTTCGGTCTGCTTGCCCTGCAGGAAAAGCTCGGCATCTTTGGCATCTTCCCGATAGGTCTGCTCACTGATCAGATCGACGCAGGGCCCGCTGCACCGGTGGATCTGATAGAGCAGACAAGGCCGGGTACGATTGCTGAATACAGTGTCTTCGCATGTGCGCAGCCTGAAAACTTTTTGCAGAAGCTGTATGCTCTCCCTCACCATCCCTGCATTGGGGAACGGACCAAAATAATGATGCTTCTTATCCAATGCGCCGCGGTAGAAGCCAAGCCGGGGAAACCGGTGACCGCTCAGGATTACGTATGGATAAGATTTATCGTCTCTAAACAGTATGTTGTATCGGGGAGTTAAAGACTTTATTAAGTTGTTTTCCAGCAGCAGCGCCTCGGCTTCAGAGCGGGTGACGGTTGTTTCAATCGCCGTAACCTGGGATACCATCAACTGGGTGCGCGGGCCCAGCCCGTTCTTTTGAAAATAAGAGGAAACCCGTTTTCGGAGATCAATGGCTTTACCGACATAGATCACCTGGGCCATGGCGTTCAACATGCGATAAACGCCGGGCTGGGATGGAAGACTGGAGCAAAAGGCTTTCGCGTCGAAACTAGACTCTGCCGGCAAGGCGCTTAATCCTCCTCTTTTAACCTAAATCCGGCAGTTGGACGGGGTGGAGTGTGCAGTTTTTGGGATGCAGGGCAAGGCGCAACGATGCGGAATGGCGCGACCGCGCAGGACGGAGCAGTGCCTTCCGCGGGAAGATGCGACCCCCCAGTGGGATGTGGGCGCCTAACCATAATCCATAAGCACGACCGCAGCATCCCCGCCGCTGCCCGATCTCCCCTTCGTGGGGCTCCTTGTGCAACGCTGTGGGGCTCCCATTCCAAGGAGTTGCAACGCAGCCATGGGTCACAAAAAATGTGCAATCCGCCCCGTAGCGAACTTACCATAAGGTAAAGATCAGGTATCGCAAGAGGTCTTTGTGAATCATAGCGCTAAACTGAAAAATGAGCGGTTAACTGCCGGATTAGATTTAATCTTCATCTCCCAGCAGGGTTCCGGCTATGGCCCAGCTTTCGTGCGGCAATTCATCGAAAGCAATGTATGTATAGGATTTCGGTTTGTGTGCGACGCGCTCGAGCGTATCGGTAATTTCCTGGGCAATCTGTTTCTTCTGCTCGCGGCTGAGAGTGCCGGCAATGCGAATATTTACATAAGGCATGGATTAATCTCCGGTTTATTATCAAGCAGTCATATCAGCACGAATTTTTTCAAATATCTGCTCGAACATGCTGGGCGTGAGACGTCGCGTCTGGGTATTGTAGCGGCTGCAATGATAGCTGTCATATAGCGTCAGGCTACAGTTATTCAAGGCCTTGGCCGTTGAATTACCGGGTAATGCATGAACCGCGCCATGACTGAAAGGATAGATGCCAGGCTTGAGCTGCAGTGCCATGAGGACCGCCTGATGAGCAATAGCACCCAGAGCAAGCAGCGCAGCGCCTCCTCCAGCCTTAAAATCAGCGATTTCCGCCGCGAGATAATGATTGCATTGACGTATCTCGCTTGAATCCGGTTTATTTTCCGGCGGCAGGCATTTCACGGCGTTGGTAATACGGCATTGCATGAGCTGCAAATTATCTTTTACTGAAGCAGAACCCTCATGATTGGCAAAACCAAATTTATATAGCGTTCGATATAACAATATACCTGCGAAATCACCTGTAAAAGGTCTACCGGTGCGATTTGCGCCATGCATGCCGGGTGCCAGACCGATGATGAGCAGCCTCGGCGCCTCGTCTCCAAAGGCGGGTACCGGGCGAGCGTAATAATCCGGATAGCGGGATTTTACCTCATCCAGAAATCCGGCCAACCGGCCGCACTTGCGGCAATCCACTGAAAATCTGGATTGCATAAGACTATCGTCGACTTTTTGTAGTAAGATGCGCGTTTTTTGATTCACTGGAAAAACAATGGCTAAAGTTCTCGCAACTGAAATTCGTGTCGGCAACCTGATCGAGTGGGACAAGCGGATCTGGCGCGTGCTGAAATCTTATCACGTCCATGTAGGGGGTCGAGGCGGAGCATTCATGCAAGTCGAGATGAAGGATATCGAAGCGGGAACCAAAACCAATCAGCGCATACGTACCGAAGACAAAGTGGAACGTGCCTTTGTTGAACCGCGCGAGATGACCTTCCTCTACCAGGACGGCGACAATTATATTTTCATGGATAAGGAAAATTATGAGCAGCTAAACCTGTCGCAGGAATTCCTTGAGGGTCAGTACGAATACCTGCTTCCCAACACGGATGTGCAAGTCAATTTTCACAATGACCGCGCCATTGGCGTCCAGCTCCCTGCCAGCGTGGTGCTGACCATCACCGACACTGAGCCCAACCTTAAGGGAGCGACGGCCACCAGCTCTTACAAGCCCGCCACAATGGAAACCGGCTTGGTCGTCATGGTTCCGCCATTCGTTTTGCAAGGCGAGAAAATAAAGATCAATACTGACAGCGGTGAATATATCGAGCGAGCATAGCTTAATTCACCCTTCCGGTCAGCTCTCCCCTCCCTGACCTAGTTCCATTCGACCCACGGCGACCAGCCGGGCTGAAAGGCACATTTCGCGACGCTGCCCGGAAAAGCCCCGGCGGCGAAGTCGTTCACGTATTTGAAGTTCAAGCCGTAGATTATACCTGTTTGTGTGGCATAAGTTCCCCGCCAATTAAAGTTCCTGCAGTCCTGATCACCGGCCAGCTGGCTACCGAAGGGGAGAAAAGCCACATCCGCACTGTCCTGGCTGAACGACGCACCTCTAGATGAGCGGCCGTTAATGCCAATCTCAATTACCATCGTCAATTTTGATTCAAGGGCCCGCTTTTGGTCTATGACACAACATGGACAGTGACGATGCTCACACCCATGAATACATTCCGGGTCAATATGATATTGATGAATCCGGAATAGCGCAGTCTGCCGGGCTGTTTCGCTTAGGTGCCTCCGTGTGATAACGCACTGAACAATTACCATCCCGCCGATAGGATTGAGTTACAGCAATTTTGCTGCATCCGACTAGGGAAATAGCCGTGAAAAACTCGATATTAAAATCAACCGTACTGGCTACCGCGCTCGTCTTTGTTGTCGCTGGCACAGCATATGCGCAGGGGTATTCCGCAGATCAGATTGAGTCGCCTGCGCCATACGGCGGCTCCGCGCCAGGTTCCGACGCCGCAGGCAAAAAATCCGACTATGGCACGAGCGGCTCCGGCGAGCGGGGCCAGTATGGCAGCACCCAGCGGCCGAGCGGTGACAAATATGGCGGCTCATATCAAGGCTCGGCCAGAGATGGGGATAATGACTTATATGATCACTCTCCAACAAATGGCACGGGTCCCAGGCTCAAAGGCAGATATTAAGGCAATCTGTAAGAATAACTCTGCATAGAGACGCTTGCTCGCAGTTGCTTCAACGCTTGCGGATGGGTGCTCAAAGGCGGCCAGGCAAAAGGCGCAAGGCACCAGGCAAAGAGCAGCTGCCTTTTGCTGCCAAGCCTGACGCAGGCCCGGAAAAGCAAGCCGACGCAGCCGCCATTGCTCTTCAATGAAATTTTTCATCATCCCGTTTTAACTGAAGAGCATCAGAAATAATTTTTGGTGTGTTACCGCACTGAAGAGTTAGGAAATGCCGAGTAACCTTTATGACACAGCAATATTGCTGGATGAAAAAAGGAATAGCCATGAAATTCTTCTCTACATCAAACGTACGATCACTGGCATCTGTGCTGGGTCTGGCCGGCACCATATTTTTTGGCGTGTCGGGCATTGCTCATGCCCAAGGTGGTGGTTATACCAAGGAGAACCCAGGCGACTATAGTGATAAGGAGGATACCATCAAAGGTCCTGCTGGTCAGGGTCCAGCCGGAAAGAACAAGAATGGTGCAAAAAATTCCGGGGAAAAAGACAAATACGGTATGCCCAAAGCATCGGAAAAAATGGATACCGGGTATGTAGATCAAAAGAAAAGGGTGGAACGGGCCAAGGACCCGGCCTCACCGAGCAGCGACCCTCATGTGCCTGAATTCGCCAGGGACAAAGAGGGACGACCAATGAAAGACCCGAAGGAGGAGCAAGGCGGACCTATCGGCCCCAATTAGACCTGCGATTGCGGCAAACAGCCGGGGAATCTCTGAATAATTTTCCCAGTAAAAATAATATAGAACTTATTCGGAGATTCCAATAGCCTGACAGGGTTATCCGTGCACAAGGAAAAATGAAGAAACTCATTTATATTTTTCTGTTCGGATCGGCCCTTCTTCTCAGCGCAACCTCCTTTGCACAAGGCGATATTCAAAACGATGAGTACGGTCGTGCCGTCAATATTACCGTGGGCAGTACCCAGGGAAGCGTGGATAACACGACCCTGCGTTTGGTTCGGGAGATTATCGGGGATGCCATCGCTGCCGGTACCGTAGATATATTCTATGTTTATTACCCCAGAGCAGGAGGCGCTACCTCAACCGAATTTGGCTTGTCCGCGTGCGCGGAAGCACGATTCAGCGCAGGATCAGAGAATTTCAAGCGTTTTGTCGCCCAGCTATCTTCCATCCGCCATAAAGCACAGACCTTCCTCGCCATAGAATGGGCGCAGCGTTGCAAGGATATCGAGCCCATCGAACCATTGGACTGTGGGGGTATTCTCGGGACGTTATGCCCTGGTTCACAATACTGTAGGGTCGGCGCCGGGCAATGCAAAATAGCCGACGCACAGGGATCGTGCAAAGCAGTGCCGGAAGTATGCAACGCCCAATACAATCCGGTTTGCGGTTGTGATGGCAAAACCTATGAAAACGCATGTGAGGCAGCGCGTGCCCGCGTTTCACTTGATCACTCTGGAAAATGCAAGCCGCCGGAAGAACTCGTGTGTGACGAAAGCAAACCGGAAAAATGTGTTAAACCGTGAAGTCTTGCGACAAGAGGGATAGGGCCACGAGGAAGGGACTTACCGCGGACTCATGATTCGGGCGACGTACTGATATCGCCAGCCTTCCTGGAGGACTGGCGAAGTCTCGTGGCGGCGATGCCCGCCACCACAATCAAAAACATTCCCGATAGCGCAATAGCGGTGACAGTATCGCCAAAAAACAGGACGCCATACAGGTAAGACCAGGCAATACCGAGATACTGAAGACTGCCATTGACGAGCATGCGGCCAATATTATAAGCACGAGTCAGCAAAAGCTGCGCCAGTGTCGCCAATACGCCCACCGCAAGCAGCATCCCCAGACCCTGGAAGGTATGCCAATGCCATTCATCGAGGAATGTCGTCACTAAAGCGCCCGCCGCAATGCTACCTACAGAAAAATAAAATACCACACGGTCCTCCGGTTCACCGGCCCGGCCAAGCGCAGCCACATGCAAATATGCCAAGGCGGTAAGCAGGCCCGACAGCAGGCCCATCAGTCCGCCCCATAACTGATCACGCTCCATGGTCGGCTGAAGAACGCAAATCACACCAGCGAAACCGAATAACACCGTGTATATCAGGCGAGCATCCACCCTCTCCACGTTACGCAAAGCCGAGCCGCCAATGAGGACGACAACCATCCAGATGGGAGACATGTAGTTCAACGTCACCGCGGTTGAAAGCGGCAGTTTTTCGATGGCATAAAACCATAGCCCCAACGCGCTTACGCCTGTCAGGCTCCTCCAGAAATGCATGACTGGCAGCCTGGTACGAAGTGTCTCACCCCGTATCCGGGTGAGCAATATCATAATCGCCGCTCCCACAATGCCGCGGTAAAACACGATTTCACCCGTGCTGTAGTCCGCCGAAGCGAACTTGACACACATGCTCATGGTTGCGAAAAGCAAAGTTGCCGCAATCATGAGTACTGGCGCGGATATCTTTATCTTCCTCTTACTGTTCGGAAACTTATTAATCGACAATTTCGATGACCTGCTTGAAGTGGGAGCAGCGATCCGGATCTTATCCTCAACAGCAAATTTCGGACCAATACTTGCTTTTCTATAGCTTAACTTCTGATAAAGACAGAATATTTTAATCTTTCTAATTTATTTTCCGCCTCAGTAATATCCCTATCCATCAATATGACCTGTCATGACAGGATATGCAGAGGTTATTTAATGACTAGCTCTCTTGTTAAAGCGTTTTCCCTGTCCTTAATTTCTGGTCGGTTGCCGGCTATCTGGATGCGCCGGTGGATAAGGTAAAGGGAACGGCAATCCCGTATTAACTGGTTACTGAAAGGCCACAATAGCAAAGCTCACTTTTGACTATCAGAACCGGCCCATATTCAACACCAACGCTTCAGGTGAAATCGTTAAACTTCCAGCAGAGGTCAATTCGTACTGCAATATCAGGCCGCTTTCTAAAAAAGTTTTCTCTATTGCCCGGGAGACGGTTTCAGCAATCAGGTCTTCTGTATAAAATTGCTGCATGAGTGTACCCTCCTCGGCATCTATTGATTTTTTCGCCTCCTCGGTTGATGTGGCCCGGTCTCTGATAGGCTCAACCTTGCTGGTCAATGGGGTCGGGGGAACGATTGTGGAAACGGAAGCCTACGATCATGATGATCCGGCTTCACATAGCTTCTCCGGTCCAACCCAGCGGAATAAAGTAATGTTCGGCCCTCCCGGCCGGGCATATATATATCGTTCGTATGGGATTCATTGGTGCCTGAATTTCGTCTGCCAGGCGGAAGGGCATGGCGCGGGCGTTTTGATTCGCGCACTCGAACCAGTCGCCGGGCTGGAGATCATACGAGTCAGACGCGGACTGAATGAGAAACGGCTCCTTTGTGCCGGTCCCGGACGAGTTTGTCAGGCACTCGGTATTACGGATACGCATAATGGACTGTTGATCGACCAGCCACCGTTTCAGCTGCTGGCTCCTGAGGAACAAATTCATGTTTTGACGGGTCCGCGCATCGGTATATCCAAGGCAACGGATACACCCTGGCGTTTCGGACTCTCCGGGTCCCCTTTTCTGAGCCGTCCGTTTCGCTGAACCTCTGGTGGCAAAATGCGCCGTTATCGCGGAACATGACTTTTTGCCGCTCTGTTCCGATGTTCCTGGACGGATTTGCGATCGTCCGTAGAGACGACGGCCAGACTCGACCGCGGCTACTCCTCTATTTAACCGCTTCCTCTATTTAAGCGCGTGGCAAGTTTCAGAACGAAAAATATTTCACATTGGAGAACAGATGAGCAGTGTAATTGCTAAACTCGGCTGGCTGGCATTTGCGATGCTTGGCGCCTTCGCCTTCGCGTTTATTGCGTTGAACCGTGGTGAATCCATTGGCGCCATCTGGATCGTTGTCGCCACTGTTTGCGTCTTTGCCATCGCCTATCGCTTCTACAGCCAGTTTATCGCTAGCCGGGTGTTGCGGCTGGACCCGACGCGCATGACCCCGGCCTACAAGTTCAACGACGGGCTGGACTACGTGCCCACCCATAAATACGTATTGTTCGGGCATCATTTTGCCGCGATTGCCGGAGCAGGTCCCCTCGTCGGCCCGATTCTTGCGGCGCAGATGGGTTATATGCCCGGCATGTTGTGGCTTTTGACCGGTGTCGTGTTCGCCGGCGCAGTGCAAGATTTTACTGTGCTCTTCATTTCCACGCGACGCGATGGGCGCTCACTAGGTGATCTGATCAAATCTGAACTGGGGCGCATCCCCGGCACGATCGCCTTGTTCGGCACCTTCTTTATCATGCTGGTGCTGCTGGCAGTGCTGGCGCTGATTGTAGTCAAGGCCCTGGCTGAATCCCCGTGGGGAACATTTACCGTCGCCGCCACGATCCCCATCGCCCTGCTCATGGGAGTATATGCCCGTTATGTCCGTCCTGGCGCCATTGGTGAAGTCTCGCTGATTGGTTTTATACTGCTGATGATGTCCATAGTCGGTGGACAGTATGTACAGGAAATCCCCTCGCTGGCCGCCCTGTTCACCTTGACGGGGGAACAGCTCACCTGGCTGCTCATTGCATATGGATTCGTCGCTTCCGTACTACCGATATGGTTGTTGCTGGCGCCGCGGGACTACCTGTCCACCTTCCTGAAGATCGGCACCATCGTTGGTTTGGCGATCGGCGTCATTTTTGTGTCGCCCCAGCTCAAGATGCCGGCATTCACACAGTTTGTGGATGGTTCCGGCCCGGTCTGGTCGGGGAGTCTGTTCCCCTTCCTGTTCATTACCATTGCCTGCGGGGCTGTATCCGGTTTCCATTCGCTCATATCGTCCGGCACCACCCCTAAAATGATCAGAAACGAGACCGATGCCCGTTTCATCGGCTACGGGGCCATGCTCATGGAATCGTTCGTCGCCATAATGGCTCTGGTGGCCGCTTCCACTCTTGAGCCCGGGGTGTACTTCGCCATGAACAGTCCGGCCGCAATAATCGGCACCACCGCGGAATCCGCCGCGCAAACCATATCTCAATGGGGCTTTTATATTACGCCGGAAATGATTACGCAGACGGCGAAAGATGTGGGCGAACACACGATCATCTCCCGTACCGGCGGCGCGCCGACGTTGGCAGTCGGCATGGCGCACATCCTGTCGGAGTTCGCGGGGGGCAAAGCCATGATGGCGTTCTGGTATCACTTCGCCATCCTGTTCGAGGCACTGTTCATCCTGACCGCGGTAGATGCGGGGACTCGCGCCGGACGCTTCATGCTGCAGGATCTGCTGGGAGCTTTCATTCCATCGATGAAGCGGACCGACTCGCTGGTTGCCAATCTGATCGCCACGGCACTGTGCGTGGCGGGCTGGGGCTATTTTTTGTATCAGGGCGTGGTGGATCCACTCGGCGGCATCAATACCTTGTGGCCGCTGTTCGGGATCTCCAATCAGATGCTGGCGGGCGTTGCCTTGATTCTCTGTACCAGCGTCCTGTTCAAAATGAAGCGCGACCGTTTTGCCTGGGTCACTATCATTCCGACGTCATGGGTGCTGGTTTGTACGCTGACTGCGGCCTGGCAGAAGATCTTCGATGCCAATCCACGTATCGGCTTTCTGGCACACGCGAATAAATATAAGGAAGCGGTTGCGAACGGGCAGGTTCTGGCTCCAGCAAAATCGATCGAGCAGATGCAGCAGGTGATTTTTAACGATTATGTAAATGCTTCGCTTGCCGCGCTGTTCATGCTGGTACTGATCAGCATGCTGGGTTTCGGTATCAGGACGGTCCTGCAGGCACGTGCCTTGGGCAGACCCAGCGCCAGGGAAGCGCCGTTTGAATTATTGCCCGCTGAAGCCATCATATCCAAGACATGAAATTAGAATAAAGGTGAATCATGCTAAACAGGATTATCCGAGCGGGACGCTATGTCAACCAAAGCCTGCGGCTGATGGTAGGTGTGCCCGAATACAGCGCCTACGTTACACATATGGCAAACGTTCATCCAGACCAGCCGGTCATGTCTTATGAAAAATTCTTCCGCGAGCGTCAGGAGGCACGCTACGGCGGGAATGGAAAGATCAGCCGGTGCTGCTAGGCAGCTTACAAGCCTAAGTATAAAAAATGTCACCCAGTTCAATTTCATTGGGATGATATCCACCTGCTGGAAGACACCCTGCTGGAGACCACCTATTAAAGGAGCGTAACAAAAGCCGCGAATAAACCCGGTTTACTTTTTTTGTCTGTACATCGACCCACCGAAAATCGAACGCATTCAACTTATATTCGAAATTCAGCGATTCCGCTGAAATGAAGATGAGTCTCTTCGATATACGGAGGTTTATATGAACAACTTAATTAAAAGCGGGCTTCCGGTTGTAGCATGCGCTATTGCTATTGGAAGCGGATTTAGCCAGTCTCTTTTTGCAGCCGATATTGTAAATCCGGTTACAGCTACAGCTACCATCGACTGGAGCAAGCTCCAGCTATCGGTTACCGGGATTAGCGGGGTAACGCCTACGGTAACTTTTTCCGGTCAGAATACGTCGCTAAGCTCGTATGCTGCGTCTCCCGGTTTATATGAGAATAATTCAAAGTCGGTCAATAATTGGACAGCCACCGCGGAAGCTAATGCGGATGCAGGAACTACATATGCCAACGCGTTGGCATCCCCGCTGAGCTTTTCGGGAACCGCAAATGCGATGGAAGATGGCACTACGTATTCTTCGGGCAGTCGAGACGAGAATTTCTCCTTCAGCGGCCCCGGTGTGCTGACCGTAACCGTTCCTTATACGATCAGCCTGACTGGGGCTACAACTGGCTGCTATTATTGCTACAGCTACGACCACGCTTCAGTCAATGGGACCGCCAGCTTTCAAAACTTTGCGAACAACGGGAGCTCGTACTCCAATTCCGGCGTTTCCTATACATTAGATAACAACTACGGGCGCACTTCCCCGCAAATGCAATCTGGAACTCTTGTATTTGGCGTTTTCGCGAACGGCGCTGGCAGTGGATCTCTCCACATCAACTTCGATCTCTCTGCAAACTCTCCAGTCAGCGCCGTGCCTGAACCGGAATCCTATGCAATGCTGCTGGCAGGCTTGGGCCTGATGGGCGCGATAGCCCGGCGCCCGCGTGGAGAACGACGTGGATGACTCCACGGATTGACGTAGCGCCCACACCTGGGGTACCGTGAGAAACTCTTCCGTTCAATGGCGATCAATGAGTTTTATGCCGTCACCTCTTGCTTCGCCTCAGGAGTTTCTCACGCGTTGCCGCATAATCCAGCCGAGAACGGTGAGCCCTGCGGCGAACATCACCCACGTTTCAGGTTCAGGAACCGGTGCGGCCTCCAGACGGCCAAAAAGACCTTCAGTTTCACCGTGCGGTCCTGCTGCGAAATACAGGGCATCCGCCCGGCCGAGGCTCGCGCCATTGCCGAATTGCAGGCCCCATAACCCGTCGATGGAAATGACGTTCCCCTGCTCATCGCGCAGGTAATCGATTGCCTTATGGGTGTCGGCATCGAATGCCACGATTGTGCCATCGCCAAAATTGCCTACAAGCAGCTTGCCGCTATAGACGCCGAAACCGTCAGGAGCGAAGGCAACTCCCCAAGGTGCGTTTAACAGGCCCCGATCATCCCAGGTATGCAGCAAGGCGCCGGATGCATCGAACTCTGCGAGCCGTCCGAAGCCTGCACCGCTGACTTCTTCACCGCCAAGGATCTGCCCCGGCCTTTCAGGGTCTTCCTGTGTTTTGGCATATGGCACAAACAGGTTCGTTCCGTCCGGACCTGTCAATGCCTGGATATTGAATGGGGCATAGCCGCCGGGCTGTGCGCTTGCCGAAGTGGAAAAAGGGTTTACGAATGCAGCCGGAGTGCTCGTTTCGGTGAAGTTGCCGTCGAAGCTCTGAATACCTGCGTTGGCTCCGAAATTTGCAACATGGATACGATCATTGCCCGGACCCAGGGCAATGCCGAAATAGTGTGCCCCCGCTGACGAACGATCAATGACGAGCTTGGCGAACGCCGGACGATCGAAGCTGCCATCAGCGTTTTTACGTTCAGTCCATGCCGAAATGGTGCCTGTATCGGTCGCGAAAATAAACTTGGCCGGTTCCGTGAGAGATCCCTGCGTTATCGGGAATCGTGCGCCCGGGTTGAATACCACGCCGGTTGGCGTTCCGATGGAAACCGCCTGGCCGGTCGCCGGACCAGGGACAGTTACCAGCCGAAGGTCGTCTGAAAACAGCGGGGTACCACCCACATCCCCGATGAACTGGTTCGTTGTTCCCGCAACGTTGCTCTCCACCCAGAAGTGGCCGCCAAAGCCGGCGGGGCGGATAGCAATGCCCCAGGCATTGATGAGGGTTGGATCGACAATGCTTGCACCGTAGGCGTCGGTGCTTGCAACCAGGTTCGTCTGCATGTACCCAGCCGCATGGACTTGCACCGAAGCTGCCAGAAGTGCCAGGAAGGCGCTGCCCGACAACCATGCTTTGCCTTTGTTTCCGATTTTATATGCATTTTTCATTTTTCCTCCTGTGGCATGAATGTTGTATAGATATGGGGCTCGACTTAACGAAAAAGCATGCAGCCCCTTCCGTTTAAAGGTAGCTATCAAATAGCTTTAGGGAGACCCTTTAAAAACTGCTGGATTCCTGGTTTGCAGAAATGACAATGCACTAAAAATCCAATATCACCATTCCGCGTATGGCGACCGGCGAGCCCGGCGTAATGTTGTTGTTATTGCTGGCGGAGAGAAAGTAGTGCTTGTTAAGCATGTTTTCGACGTTCACCTGCAGACGCAAGCGCTTGTCGAGTCTCGCGTACATTGCCGCATCCAGCCGCGTGTAGCCCGGCAAAACAACCGAATCATCCACCGCGGCGAACATTTTGCTGCGCGTGATCACGCCCAGCGCTAGCCCCACCATGGCGTAATGTCCAAACGGTTCCATAGCGAGAACGTGTGCCGGGGGACCTGCGCCAAAACGGAACCTGCTTCACCACCCTCTCCTTGTGAACGGGTGATTCTGCTGTCCTGATAGGCATATCCACCCATCACGCTCCAGGTCGAGGTTATTCTTCCGCTGATACCCAATTCGATGCCCTCGCTGCGCTGGGCGTTGGCAAGCAGTAGCCGTACCGGGTTAACCGGATCGGGAATAGCTACGTTGGTACGGTCCAGCCGGTATGCTGCTGCGGTAACAGCCAGGTTGGGCCGTATATCCCACTTTACGCCGGCTTCGAGATTAATGAATCTTTCCGGGGTAAGTGCCTGGTTGGTGATTTCAAGTGAGGACAGTTGATCGCCAGCACGCGGTACATAGGCCAGGCTATAGCTCCAATAAATGGAAACCGGCTCAATCGGCTTGAAAACCAGGCCGGCGCGCGGCGAGAGTAATCCGTTTGTTTTGCTGAGTTCTTCCCCAGTGCGATTATTATGCAATTTCAACTCGAAATCGTCATAGCGCAAACCGAGTATCGCCTGAAATTTGGACCATTTCAGTTGATTCTGTACGTAGAGCCCGATTATGTTTGCAGTAATACGGTTGCTTACGCCGGTGGGATCGAGCCTGAAGGAGACGGGGTCCGCCGTTCGCGGGTTGATTACCGGTACTGACACCGAACTGAAAAGGGCGTCATCCTCCGGGTCGTCCGGATGATCTGTGCCCGAGAAGACATCGTTGTTGAAATAACCGGTCTTGCGCAAGTTATTGGTAATTTGTTGGCCTACCTCGATTCCCGCCAACAGTCTGTGTTCCAGTGGCCCCGTATTCAGGGTGTACATCAGGTCAGACTGGTTGAAGACGTTGCTGCGCTTCATGGAACTGTTGTATGCACCGAGATCAACCATGGTTCCGTCAGGACTGACTGTACTGGGAAATATGTTCTGATAAAACTTGTCGTAAACGGCATAGCGTGTGCGATTGCGAAAGGTAACGCCATTGTCGAACCCATGCTCGATCAATGAGTACAAACTGAGAACCGTGGTACCCGTCGGACTGCGGCGAGGATCGCCAAAGAAAGTGGATGTACTGGTATCAATGGGGCGCCCCATGAAAGATGGAATACCGCGGTCGGCGACACGATCGTCGCGAAAATACTCTCCCCCCATAGTAATGTTGGTGCGGTCCGTCGGCTTGAGCGTAAGCGTAGGATTGATGCCGTGGCGGCTCAAGTGGACACCGTCACGGTAACTGCCGGAATTTTCATACATGGCATTGACGCGAAAAGCCGCCACATCGTTCAAGCCCTGGCCGACGTCCATTAACAGCCGTTTCGTCCCGAATGACCCTGCCTGGAACGAGAAGGAGCGTATGGGATCCCAACCAGCCACCTTGCTGACCCGGTTGATCACGCCGCCGGCGCCACCGCGGCCGAAGATCATGCCATTGGGACCTTTCAGGGTTTCCACACGCTCAATGTTATAAAGGTCGCGAAAATACTCGACATCATCACGGATGCCATCGACAAAAAAGTTCCCTGTTGATTGATTACCCCTGAAGATCGGTGCATCGGTGTTGCCTTCTCCTTGCGCCATCCCCACGCCAGGAACATAGCGCACCACATCGGCCATGCTCAGCATTCCCTGATCCTTGATCAGATCCTGCGTCACGACGGTGATGGCTTGCGGCACATCGCGTAAGAGCGTATTTGTCTTAGTGGCGGTCACGCTTTGGGCGACGGCGTAGTCACGTCCCTTGCTTGCCGACACCACAAGCGGCGGAAGTACCGGCACGCCGCTAGAGGATGCGGTACCGGAGGGGGCACTGGCTGTAGATTCCTGCGTTCTCTTTATGGCATACCCATTCGCCTGGGGCACTGCTTGCAAACCGCTGCCGATCGGTAATTGATTTAACCCGGCCTGAACAGTGAAATCTCCCTGTAGTCCTTGGGTCATCAGTCCTTTTATCTCGGCCGCATTGAACGAAAGCGTGATACCCGTTTGTTGCGCAAAACGGTTCAGTGTATCTTCCAGCGGGCTCGGGAGAATGTTGAATGACTGCACCGCGGTATCGGCGGCACTGGCTGACTCCGCACGGGCGTCATAGGCGGATGTCATGAAGATCGTTCCCAGGCAGATCAGGATGCCGTGGAACGCCGCAAGAGCACGCAATCGACAGCTTCTGCGCGACCAGGAAGCATGCAACCGGTGAGGATAAATGGAAAGAGGAGAAACCGCGTCCAGAACGCCCGTAGTAAGGCGAAGAGCGGCTATATCATTGCTCAGTGTTGTTTTATGCTGCGCCACAGCCAGCAAGCCCTGACAAGTCGGTTAAAAAAAAGTGGCTGGCTTGCCGGGGATGGGCTGGCTGGCTGAAAGGCCACTGAGAAGGAGAAACTCAGCGGCAACGGATAAATCTATGCCTGGCTACATGTTCGTTTCCTGTTTCTGGTTTTCATAATGTCAAACATTGGTCCCTCAACATTGGGGCGCTGCATTTGTAACATTTGTTCAGGTTTTGTGAGGCTCTTGTGATTTTTTTTGTGATTACGAATACGAATGATTCGCATTATATACTATTCCATAAAACAAGCAAGGCCTTCGGAATTCGATAGAAATGAGATATCGCATGATCGAACGCTGCCGCGACGCCTTCCCGATCCGCCTGATGTGCCGTTATCTGCATGTTTCGTCCAGCGGCTACTATGATTGGCGGGCTCGCCCCTTGAGTCATGGAGCTGAGGATAACCAGCGATTGCTCGAGCGCATCAAGAGGATTCATGATGGGAGTGACGGGGTGATGGGTAGTCCCCGAGTTTGGGAGGAGTTGCGTATGCAGGCGAGCCGTGTGGCCGCAATCGTGTAGCGAGGCTGATGCGTAAGCCGGGGCTAAAGGGAATTCCCCAGCGTAAACGCTGGCGCGGATGTCAGTTTACCAGTGGTGAGTACCAGTATTTCCTGAAGGGACACAACCTGATCTGCAGCATGAGTGCGGTGGGCAGCTGTGCCGACCATGCAGCAGCGGAAAGCTTCTTTGGAGTGCTCAAGCGCGAGCGGATATATCGCCGACAGTATCGAACTCGCGCTGAAGCAAGGAAAGATATCTTCGACTACATCGAGCGATTTCACAACCCAAGAAAACGTCGACAGATGGAAATGCGTCAGCAATGCAATTTAGACTTAACCAAACCGTTCGTGGAGCCGGGGTAAAACCCCTGGCAGCGACTGCCGGGGAAGGTGATCTCGCATAGTCTCTTCGAACCAGTTTGATTTGCAGTCCAAAGGATATACTGTCATGTTTGCCCTTTATGCTCTTCCAAGGTTGTACCCGCGGCCTTGTAATGGCAGAAGTACGACGCCGGTCATTTCGAGAGTCATGTATCCTGGTGCCCTGCTCAGTGCCCGTTGCCCGACACTACTAATCCCTGTTTCTCTTTCTGTGATGGTCGCGGAACATCCGAATTGCTCCCGATGTGAGCGATGATTTTATAGCCAGTTCGGGACGCAGCAGTAATTCGTCCGCCCCCAACCGCTCGGAGAACAAACAGACCATGAAAACTGCCTTCAACCCGCTGATCATCACCCTGGCCGTCGCCCTCGCCACCCCGGCGTTCGCTGCCGGCAATACGTTAATCGGCTGGGCCATGCTTCCTGCAGCCACCTTTTCCGACGGCCCGACCTCGGGTCAGTTCACTGCCGCGAACCCGTATGGGACCAATCTTCCTCCATACGTCGACCTGCAGCCAGTGCAAGGGTTTTCTGCTGTCCTGCCCGGACCTGAGAAGGATAACTTCCTGGTGATCACCGACAACGGGTTCGGCGCACAGACCAACTCGGCCGATGCTCTGCTGCGTATGTACGCCTTGAAGGCGGACTTCAAGACATCAATCGGCGGTACGGGCCTGGTTTCCGCGGCTAACTTCACGTTGGGCACCAAACTGCGCAAGTTTTCCAACCCCAGCCGGATCACGCTCAACGATGTAAATCACAAGCTTGGGATCACGATCCAGGCCGATCTGGATAATTACTACAACGACCCCGGCAAGCCAAGCGTCGACCCGAGCATCAAGTTCGGTCGCCTTCTGACCGGTGCTGACCTCGACATCGAATCGGTCCGCCGCGACAAGAACTGCAATCTCTGGTTCGGTGACGAGTTCGGACCTTACCTGATCAAGACTGACACGTCGGGTACCGTTCTGCGCAGCGAAATCTCTCTGCCAGGTGTTTATGCTCCTCAACACAAGGATGTCATCGCTGGCGCTGCCGTCGCCAACCTTGGCAGTTCAGGCGGCTTCGAGGGCATGGCGATCAACAGACGCGGTGACAAGCTATACACCCTGCTCGAGAAGACCGTTACCGGAGATGCGGCCAAGGTGCTGCGTATCGATGAGTTCGATATCGACGACGAGGCCTATACCGGTGTCAGCTATGTTTATCCGCTGGATTCCGATGGCAACGCTATCGGCGACATGACTGCCATCGACGACCATCGCTTCCTGGTCATCGAGCATAATGGCAGTACGGCGACCAGCGGCACGCCGGTCAAGAAAATATTCATCGCCGACATCAACAATGTCGCCAGCGGCGGCACGCTCAAGAAGACCGAATTGGTCGACCTGATGAATATCGCCGACCCGAACGATCTGAACGGTGATGGTAAGACTACATTCACCTTCCCTTATGTAACCATCGAGGACGTGTTGATCCTCGATGCCGAAACCCTGTTGGTGATTAACGACAACAACTTCCCCTACGGCGGTGGCCGCGAGCTGGCATCGGACAACACGGAACTGCTTAAGATCCGGGTCGCGAGCCCGATCTCCGGCCTCGGACATCATCGCCACGCCCAGGGAGAAGCCTCTGCCAACCGCTGTGAAGCTCGAGAAGAACATCACGATCGTCGTTGACTCTGTCAAAACCGTTGCCCGCGGGTTTCGAGCCCGCGAGCTGGACGCGAACTCAGCCCAAGCGGGATGATGCGTTAGTCATCCCGCCACCAAGCTGTGCGACGCGTCCTCCAAAACCCATATTTGAAGGCAAATTAGATGATTCCCATTTTAAAGCCGCTCGCCGCCCTAATAGGTTTAGCCTTGGCCGGCACAGCCACCGCAAATTGCACCGGCAATATCACCATCGGCGAAGACAGCTCGCAGATCTCCACCGCAGTGGCAAACAAAACGGTCGGCGCAACCTGCCTGAATAATCTGATCATCGACACTGAAGCAGAAGGCGCTAACTACCGCAACCATGGCGAATTTGTCGCCCGCCTTTCGAAACAGGTGACCGGGTGGGCCCGGCAAGGCATACTAAGGTCAAAAGAAGCCGCGGAATTGCGCGCAGCCGGTGCACGATCCGAGGTCGGTAAAACCCTGAAGGTGCGCGTGATAGCCTTCAACGACTTCCACGGCAACATCGACGGAGCCGACCTGAACTTTACCAGTCCCGTGGACGGCATTCCCCCCCGTACGCCGGCTGGTGGTGTCGATTACTTGGCCGGCCTGGTAAAGCAACTCAAGGCAAGCGCGCCAAACAACGTGGTGGTGTCCGCGGGCGACCTGATCGGTGCCAGTCCGCTCGATTCCGCTCTGTTCCATGATGAGCCTACGATCGAAACCATGAACCGCCTTGGTTTGGAGTTCAACGCCGTAGGCAACCACGAATTCGACGAAGGCCGCGAAGAACTGCTGCGCATGCAGAATGGCGGCTGCCATCCCACCGATGCCAATAGCTGCCAGGGCAACAGCGTCGGCACTCCCTACCCGTTTGAAGGTGCCAGGTTCGACTTCCTCGCTGCCAACGTGATGGACACCGCCAGCGGCAAAACCCTGTTTCCCGCGTATGGCGTGAAGAACTTCAAGGGTAACCGTGTGGCCTTCATCGGAATGACCCTGAAAGGCACGCCCAGCATCGTTACGCCTGCCGGTATCTCCGGGCTGGCATTCAAAGATGAAGCCGACACCGTTAACCAGTTGATTGGCAAGCTCAAACGTCACGGCATCAACGCCGTTGTCGTGCTGCTCCATGAAGGCGGACTGGCCCCGGGCAGCATCAACGGCTGCGCCGGCGTCTCGGGCCCCATCGTCGATATCGTCAAGCGCCTGGACGATGCAGTGGACTTGATCATTTCCGGCCATACCCACCAAGCGTACAACTGCACCCTGCCAAATAGCACAGGCCGCACCATCCCGGTCACCAGCGCCGGGGCATTTGGTCGCCTCCTCACCAGCATCGACCTCATCCTCGATACCCGCACCAAGGACATCGTCGCGGTTAGCGCCATGAACAAACTTGTGGACCGCGACAATGTTCTACATGCCGCCGATCCGATCAAGCCCGTGGACGAGATCAGCGTCATCGTCGCCAACTACCAAGCACTTGCCGAGCCGATCGCCAACCGCGTCATTGGTAGCATTACCGCCAATATCACCGCTGTCCGAAACGCAGCCGGCGAGTCCGCACTGGGCGACGTTATCGCTGATTCGCAACTTGCGGCCACCGCTCCCCCAGACAAAGGCGGCGCGGCAATCGCTTTCATGAATACCGGTGGCATCCGCGCCGATTTGACCTATGCCGGTAGCACTGCTGACGAAGGCGACGGCAATGTTACGTATGGTGAAGCATTTACCGTGCAGCCTTTCGGCAACAGCCTGACAATAAAAACGTTGACCGGCCAGCAACTCTATGACCTGCTCAATCAGCAGTGGGCTGCCGGCCAGTACGCCGATGGCGGGCGCACCCTGCAAATTTCCAACGGCTTCACCTACCAGCACACCTTCGTGCCGAAGGTGAGCCCTCTGGGTGCGAACTACGTCTGTGACGGATCGTTGAAGCTCAATGGCGTCGCCATCGACAAATCCGCAAGCTATCGTGTGACCATGAACTCCTTTCTGGCCAGCGGCGGCGACAACTACAGCGTGTTCAACCTCGGCACCAATCAGTTGGGCGGCGACGTCGATCTGGATGCCCTTGAAGCTTACCTTCATGCCAACCCTGGCGGTATCACCCCTGGGTCGCAGGACCGTATTCGGAACGTCGCTGCCTGTAACTAATCAATAGTATCGGCACGAACCTGATGAGGGGTATTGCCCCCCCTTTATTGTTCACAAAGAAAGGCGCCTGCAGTAATGGGGTGCAGGCGCAACTTGTCGTCTGGCTACGTTATTTGGGGCTCGCCTTGCGACCGCCTCATATAGGAAATCCGCTCCTCTTATAGGAAATCCGCCTCCCTGTTGGTCACCCGGGCTGTCTGTCCATGTTGGGATCGCTCGTCACGCGATTATTTTTAGTTCCTGATTTGCACGTCATCGAGAAACTCGGACACTGGCTCGACGCTTGCTCACCGGCTGGTTTCCCCGAAACGATGAAACGCCGATTTAAGCTCCGTTCCGGCAAGTACTCATTGCGTACCAAGCGCTGTCATTCCACTTGATCTATATTGGAGTCATAGCACATCATCCCTTGCGCCCGTCGTGACTAGCGGGGAGAAATGCGGATTGGGAAGGACGGTAACATCGAGGGCAATATTCTGCCCGACTTTGCGGCGGCGGCATAATCAAAAGGAGATCAGACATGGCATTGACACAACTCGCGAAATCCAGGTGGCAAGACTATTTCGACCACGTCTCGAAGGCGCTGCCCACGAAGCTGGTGGAAGTGGAAGTCGCCGGGCTGGGACTGGGCGACCAGGTTGAGGTCGACTGGTTGCCGCTACTGGGGCTGAGTTACGATCCAAAGGACGACGTTCTCACGGTGATGGTTGAGGGGATTGAGCACAACATCTGGCATCCGAAGCAAATCCACGTCGATCAGGACGTCGAGAGCCTCCACAGCATGGAGGTCGTGGACGCCGCGGGAGAACACCATATCCTGCTCTTGAAGGATCCGCTCAGGTTGCCCCCGCCGTCAGAAGGGAGTCGCTGAATATGCCGGTGAGCATGGTGACATGGCCTTTACCCTACGAAAAAACCATCGTGGCAACTCATGTTCACAGTAGGAAAAACTCTTGAGCCTCACACTTCAAAATAAATGTGCGCTGGTTACCGGTGGCAGTCGCGGTATTGGCGCCGCCATCGTGAAGCGTCTCGCGCGCGAAGGCGCCGCCGTCGCGCTGACCTATGTCAGCAATCCTGGCCGGGCCGATGAAACGGTGAAGGCGGCACAAGCGTTTGGAGTGCGGGCATTGGCGATCGAGGCCGACAGTGCGGATGCGAAGGCGGTAGTAGCTGCCGTGGAGCGAACGGTAGGGGAGTTGGGCGGCATCGATATTCTGGTAAATAGCGCTGGTATCGGCGTGATGGGATCTATTTATAGTTATCGCCTTGAAGATTTCGATCATATGCTGGCGGTGAACGTGCGCGCCGTGTTCGTCGCCACGCAGGCCGCCGTACAGCACATGAAGACAAGCGGACGCATCATCAATATTGGCAGCTGCAACGCCGATCGCATGCCATTTGCGGGCGGGGCTGTATACGCCATGAGCAAGGCCGCACTTGTGGGACTGGTCAAGGGACTGGCGCGCGACCTCGGCCCGCTCGGAATCACCATCAACAATGTTCAGCCGGGGCCGATCGACACCGATATGAATCCCGCGGATAGCGATTTCGCCGAGGTTCTGCGGACGCAGGTTATGGCTCTTCGGCGCTACGGTAGCGTCGACGAGGTCGCCGCGATGGTCGCGTATCTTGCTGGACCCGAAGCGGGCTTCGTAACCGGCGCGAGCCTGATGATTGATGGGGGATTCACCGCATAGCTTTCCGGAATCGAAACGTCAGTTCAGATTGCCAGGCAAAGTTCCGGCCGTCGAACCCATCTCTATTCAGGCTCGAATGAAAGCGGCGCATTGACTTCATTGCGTACAGGAATGGCTGGAGGGACAAGCCCCATGAAAACAGCAGAGTTGCTGACGCAGCGTCTGGAACTCGTCTACCGGTGGTACGAGGGCATGATCAGTCCGGATACCGGGCTGTTTGAGTACCTCTACCTCCCCCAGGACGACACCTTCATCCGCAAGAAATCCCCCATCCGGGAGATCGCCTCCGTGTGGGATGCGGCAATGCTCGGCGATTTCCTGAACAGGAATGAGCTTCGACCACTGGTCGAGAAGTCGTTGCGGCACTACGATGATTACCTCGTGGAACGCGACGGGTATGTGATCCTCGACCCCCACCGCCTGGAAGAGCCTTCATCCATCTCCCACAGCGCCTTCATGATCCTGGCCCTGCTGCACGCCCCGCCGCCCAAGGAGACTCGAAGGGCGCGGCAAATCGCCGCCCTCGCCGACGGGATACTCCGGCAGCAGAGGCCAAACGGCTCGTACAAGGTGTACTTCCACGATCTGCCCGACCAGGGAGAGGAGCTGTACGCCGGCGAGGCCATGCTCTCCCTTCTGGAAACCTATCGGCAGTTAAAGGACAGCCGGTACCTGCAAAGCGTGGAACGCGGCTTTTTCTATTATGATGCGCAGTACTTCCGGCGCGATCACGTAGCGGAGGATATGCTGGTCTTCTTCGCCAACTGGCAATCCCAGCTCTGCCGCCTCTTGTTCGAGTACACTCAAAGCGCCGGGATCAAGCAGGATGTTGCGGACTACCTCTGCCGCATGCACGACCAGATCATTGAGCGGGGCTTCTATGAGAACGTCGAGCGCCATCCAGCCCAGCAGGTGTCAGTGGAGGTGGCCTGCGCCCTAGAGGGCCTCAACGACGCCTATGCGTTCGACACCCATGCGTTCATACGCACCTCGGACGGCACCTCAAACGATGAGCGCACCAAGCGCTATCACCAGTGTATCTGCACCGGACTGGCATACCTGCTCAGGCTGCAATGCACCCATGATGAAACGGAAAGGGAACGAGGCGGTTTTGGCCTGACCCTCGGAGATAGGGCGCAGAGGATCGACATCACCGGCCATGCGGCCGGTGCCTTCATGAAGAGCGTAGAGAACGGGATCGAATGCGGGCTGCCAACCCCTTAAGCATGTACATTCACATCAACATTCGCATCAACATTCCTGGTGTTTCGCCCAGGATTTTACTTTGGCTGCCATGTACTGATCGAGCAACCCTTAGGCAACCTTGGCAACCCTGGCAACCTTGAGCTGTTACCCAGAAAATCCGCTTCCTCGCTATCGGCGGCGCCATCAGATTTCGGAGAGTGTCTCGGTGAGCTTATCCGTGGCCAGATTGCACGCACCTCTCATAATTGCGGGCAGCGCAAGGATTTAATTTGGAAGGAAAAAGAAGTGGTGGTGAAGAATTAGGCTCAGACCTCACTTCTTGGTTGTTTCTATCTAATGCTCCCGGCGGAGGAATGTCAGAACCCTGCTTTCCAGTTCCTCCTGCACGCATTCGGCCTGTTCCTGCAGGTACTGATGGAGAATCCCCGTTTGCCATGCAGTAAATACCAGGGGTTAATATAAGACTTGCGACAGACCGCCACGGTATTGCGTAATTCCTCGGCGACTTTTTTTATTGCCGATACGATACAGGCCTGGAGTCGACGTTTGCTGGACACTTCCGGCAATGGTGTTTCCAGCATAAGCTCAAACGCCCTGAGCGTGGCACCCCAAGTTCGAAAATCCTTTGCTGTAAAATCCGCGCCCATCGTTTCATGAAGGTAGCTATTTACCTGCTCAGATTTCACGGCATGACGCTTTCCATCACTATCCACATATTGGAATAGAGGGTGACCGCGTAGCTGCTGGCAGTCGTGAATGATTTTAACGATGCGCTTGTCATCTATCATGACTTCGTGTCCGATACCACTCTTGCCCTTGAACTTGAGCACTGCGCGCCGGTTGCTGAGGGAGGCGAGGTGACGCTTGCGTAGCGTAGTGAGTCCGAAGCTGCGATTATCGCGTGCATAGGTGCGGTTACCGATGCGTACGCGGGTCCTGTCCAGCAGGCTCACGATAGCAGCAAGGATCTTTTCCTGTGGAAGGCCGTGGCGCCTCAGATCATGCTGCAAACGTTGACGCAGACTGGGTAGCGCTTCACCGAAGTCCGCCATCCGGCAAAATTTGATGCGGTCGCGTACAATGCGCCAATCGGTGTGATAGCGGTACTGTTTGCGCATACGGGCATCGAAGCCCGTTGCCTGCAAGTGACCTTGGGCGTTGTGGCAAATCCACACATCATTATATGCCGGCGGAATTGCAAGTCTGGCAATGCGTTCCAGCTCGGCTTGGTCAGTAAGTACTTTTTCATCCGGGCCAATATACTGGAAAGCGCTGCCCTGGCGAATTCTCCTGATCCCCGGTTCATTATCCGAAACATACACCAATCCCGCCATAACAGCTTGTGCGGCCAAAGCCTCTACGCTAACCGCGCTCGATATCCTCTTGTCCCGCATGAGAGTCATCCATCAGGTCTATTCAGATTGGTTTGCCGAATATACCAGCAAGATGGGTCGCCGGGTCTGTGGATGTGATGATAAGTTTGGTGTGTCGAACTCCTGGTGGTCGGATGAGTGTTCATCGTAATTGGCGGTGCCGCGGGTTCACATATCGGATGGAGCGGGAAAGGTCATCGGGGGGAAAGGTGTGACCGCATTCGCCCCTGGCGATCATGTTGTCAGCACGTCCTTTCCCATCTAGCCGGACGGTGAACCCAAGGTGGATGACATGAGCAGTTGCCGGGCGACGGCATAGATGGCTACGCCCGCCTGCAGGAATGCCGGCTATCGCCTTCACTTGCGCGCCGAAGGGTTACAGTCACGCAGAAGCCGCTACGCTTACCTGCGCCGGTTTAACTGCATGGCGGGTACAGGAAATCGGACACCGAGGATTAACGTCATCGGCCATGCGGCAAATGCCTTCATGAAGAGCGTAGAGAACGGGTTCAAATGCCCATTGGCAATGCCTAAACATTAACATTCTTGGGTTTCGGCGCGAGATTTTATTCTTCGCTCATTCTAAGCATCCAATGCTACCATTTCCAACTTTGAACAGTTTTACAACCCTTCCGAAGAAGCTCCGACGGTAACTTTCCTTTACGTTTGTAAACGTGACAGTACAAAAAAACACAGCTAGGCTGGATGCCTCACCCATCCGGCTGGTGATTCATGGTGGCGCCGGTACAATCAAGCGCAGCAAGCTCAAAGGGGAACGCGAGCAGGCTGTTACACAGGTACTTTCAGAATCGCTGACCGCTGGCTATGCAGTGCTTGCAATGGGCGGCAGCAGCATTGATGCGGTGATTGCAGCCATCGTAGTAATGGAGGATTCACCGTTATTCAATGCTGGCAAGGGCGCTGTGTTCAGCAATGCTGGCCGTATCGAACTGGATGCATCCATCATGGATGGCTCCAGGCTCATGGCGGGTTCCGTTGCCGCGGTGACAACGATACGCAACCCCATCCGCGCCGCGTACGCCGTGATGATGCAAAGCCCGCATGTGATGCTGATGGGCCAAGGTGCTGAAGCCTTCGCCGCTGAGCAGGGTCTGGAGATCGTCGATCCGTCCTATTTTTATACCCAATACCGCTGGAATCAGTTGCAAAAGGCCATTGCTCAAGAACGCGTGTTACTCGATCATGACGTTGATCCCGATACATCCCAGCCCGAAATGGGTAAAAAGATGGATGAGAAGATGGACGAAAAGACGGACGAAAAGACGGATGAAAAGCACGGAACGGTGGGTGCCGTGGCGCTCGATCGTCACGGCACCCTTGCCGCCGGCACCTCAACTGGCGGGCTTACGAACAAGCGCTTCGGGCGTGTGGGCGATTCGCCCATCATTGGCGCCGGGACTTACGCGGACAACCGCTCGGTCGCGGTATC
This sequence comes from Nitrosovibrio tenuis, assembly GCF_900109785.1. Classification (GTDB taxonomy): domain Bacteria; phylum Pseudomonadota; class Gammaproteobacteria; order Burkholderiales; family Nitrosomonadaceae; genus Nitrosospira; species Nitrosospira tenuis_A. The sequence continues at coordinate 15,826 of NZ_FOBH01000014.1, read as the reverse complement.
CGCCACCGGCACTGGAGAAATGTTCATCCGTACCTGTGCCGCGTTCAACACGGCGGCACAGGTACGGTTGCAGCACATTCCGACCACCGATGCGGCGGATAATACGCTGGCGGAAATCGCCGCGATCGGCGGTGGTGGCGGTTTAATCGTGCTGGATGCAAAAGGCAACTATGCAATGCGCTTCAACACCCGAGGCATGTTCCGCGGCACCATCGGCAGCGACGGCATTGCGCGGGTGAGCATTTTCGCATGAGCTATTACCCAAAATGGGTAAGCAAAGTTTAGCGCAGCAATTCCCTAAAAAAACGATCACCTCCATCCGTTCCTCTATTCGTCGGTCGCCCGCGCCCAACCCGCTCGCCATCGCAGCCACAAGCCCGGAAGTCCGCTGCGCTAGCTCCGAGTCGCCGAAAAGGCCTTCCGCCCGCCGCCAACCCCGCGCCTGATTGGCTCCGCAGCCAATTACTATCCGCATCCTGTCCGGCTTAATAGCGGCAACTCCAAGATATAAATATAATATTTGACAACCTGAGAGGCGTTCAGTACATTCAGTTTTGTTCCAGCGGAGAAGGCTATTTATTTTTCGTGGAACATTTTACTGCCGTCTTAGCTAAAAATTTGACGCTTTAAAACTGTCGTTGAGTTATTGGATCGTTGATCTTGATTTGAAGCGATAACAACCTCTTATGGAGCGAGATTATGGGACGATATAGTCGGATTGCAGTAGCAGCTTCTCTATTTTTACTTCCTGTTTCTGTTTTTGCCGCTGGTTATGGTGCAGCAGGGTGTGGACTGGGTTCCATGGTTATAGGATCAAAGCCCGGTGCAGAGCAGATCTTTGCTTCAACAACCAACGCAACATTGGGGTCTCAGACTTTGGGAATTACATTCGGGACTTCAAATTGTGGCGACCATGGATTGGTGAAGATAAGTAAGGAACGTGAAGTATTTGCGCAAGAGAATTACACCAGTTTGATTAAAGAAATGGCGCAAGGTAAAGGTGAAAATCTGTACACCCTGGCCAGCTTATATCAGTGCCCCGCAGGAAGCCATCAAGAATTTGGCGCAATGGTTCAGGAGAAATTTGACAGTTTAGTAGCGAACGATCAAACAACTTCAACTGAATTACTGAGTCAGCTTGAAAATCAATTAACTCGTCATCCCAAGCTTGCAAAATCTTGTAATATCAATTTATCCGCACTGAATTAAGAAGAAACGGTAAACGGATATAGGCGAAAGCCTGTATCCGTTTCAATCTTGTTATCACACCTATGGTTCCTTTGTGCAGCCTGTTTGTCTTGTAGCTGGGTTACTTTTCTGTTTTTGCTTATTTCCCGTAGTTGCTCATTCCCAACCTAATAAAGCCGCTGCTGATTATCTGGCTGAATTGCAACAGCAAGCCAAGCAAAAAAACCTGGGCCGTGAACGTGTCTGGCACCTCCTTTTAAAGTACGACAAGAAACCCTTCGGTGGCACGATCAGTGAAGCCGATGGAATGGAGTTTTTCAATTCCCCGCAAGGGAAAACTGATCCAGAAGCAGAGCTACTAGCGACCCTCACCAGCTTCTTTGTTCCACTATCCGAGATTAAAGAAGGCAAAGAGCATCCGCAGTGTAACTTTCCCGCCCGATTCAAATGGTTGAATCAGCAATTAGCATTCGACCTCCACCGTCTGGAAATCCAAGCCTGTGATCGACTCGACCGCTGGGTAAAAACATTAGATCCAGTCGGGGCAACATTAGTATTTGCATCTTATTTCATGAACAATCCTGCCTCCATGTTTGGGCATACTCTGCTACGCATTGATAGCCGGAGAGCGGGGAGTGGCAATAATTTAATGAACTACGGAGCAAACTATGCTGCGGTTCCAGATACAGACAATGCGTTTCTATATGCGTTGAAGGGTTTAATAGGCTCGTTCCAGGGCCGCTTCGCAATTTTTCCTTATTACACCAAGGTGCAGGAATACAACAATTGGGAAAGCCGGGATCTTTGGGAGTATGAGCTCAAATTTACCGAAGATCAGTTGAACACGATGGTTCTGCACTTATGGGAATTAGGCGGAACATATTTTGATTATTATTATTTTCAGGAAAATTGCTCATACCATGTGCTTTCCCTGTTGGAGGTTGCCAATCCGAATCTGCGATTAAAAGACTCATTTTTTTTCAGCGTGATCCCGACTGATACGGTAAAAATCGTAATGGCGCAGGAAGGGCTGGTAAAGGAGGCCGTGTACCGACCCGCAGTGCTCAGCCAGATGAATCATAAGCGACTTAAGATGGTTGATGATGAGAAGCGGTTACTACAAAGTATGGTTAAAGGGGAACTCTCACTGGAAAGCAATACCTTCAGAGGTCTTTCCACCCGATCACAAGCACTTGTGTTGAATGCTTATATGGACTATTCACAGTATCAAAGCATGCAGGAAACGAGCGATAAAGAAATAAAAATTCCGCGTTCTGTTTTGTTAGCGCGAAGCCGCCTGCAAGCTGACGATGATGGGCTAGGAGGCATCACGCGCTTTTCGAGCCGTCCGGAGCATGGTCACGGTACCGACCGCTTTCTTTTAGGGATAGGACATAATGCCCGTGAGCCTTTCCTGGAATTTGCTTATCGCCCGGCTTACCACGATCTAATGGCCAGAGATGTTGGATATGATAAAAACTCGGAAATCATTTTTATGGACTTCAAGCTCCGCTACTACTTGGAGTCCCAGCGAGTAAGGTTGGATCAGGCAAAGCTCCTCTCGATCACGTCGCTCAATCCCTACGATTCCTTATTCGCCAAATCTTCCTGGCGTGTAGACGTGGGGATCGACACGCTTAGAGATCGCAACTGTAACTATTGCAATTCCTTCAAAGCCACGTATGGGAGAGGTATTTCCTATCGGCCGGATTTTTTTTCACCCTTGCTGTTATATTCCTTTGTTGATCTAAAAGCAGAGTTTTCCGGTGACTTAAAACAATATTCTCGTGTGGGTGGCGATGCTGAAGTCGGCGCGTACTACGATATAACTGAAAATTTAAGAATCAAACTTGCCGGCAGTTACCAGGTTTTTGTCGTGGGTGAAAGTAAGCGTTTTTTCACTTCTCATTTTATAACCCGCTATGCCCTATCTCAGGATCTTGATATGCGACTGGAATTGAATCGCTACGATCATAACAACGAAGGAATTTTCTCAGTCAATTATTTCTTTTAGACTGCTGAGACCACCCCCCGGTTAAAAGTTAGCTACTACCGTCAACCGGAAAATGCGGGGTGCGCCTGGCAGAATGTTATTGTTATTGTTCGCGGAGGCAATGTAATCAACGTTGGCTATATTTTCGATATTCGCCTGCACGCGCAAGACCTTGTTGAGCCTGACGAACATTGCCGCATCCATCCGTGTAAAGCCCGGCAGGAGCACAGTATTGTCGAGCGCAGCGTACATGCTGCTGCGATGCACGACACCCAGGCCCAATCCCAAAAAGGGAGTAAGGTCATAGCGATTCCACATGGACACAGTATGCTTGGGGACTTGCGCCACGACCGCACCAGCATTCGCCCCGGTTATTGCGCGAGTAATTTCGGCATCCGTATACGCATATCCCCCCATGACGCTCCATTGCGGGGTGATGCGCCCCATCAAACCGATTTCGGCGCCTCTGACACGCTGGCCGTCGACCAGCATGGTTCGGGTGGGATCGTTGGGAACGGGCGCGATAACATTGCTGCGATCCAGTTGATACAGCGCCGCGGAAAGTGAGAGATCAGGTCGGATATCCCACTTGGCGCCGAGTTCCAGATTCATAAAGCTTTCCGGTTTAAGCGCGGCATTAGTTAGGGATAACGAACTAAGCTGATCGCCCGCGCGCGGCACGTAGGCCAAGCTGTAGTTTCCGTAAATCGAAACCGGTTCGATGGGTTTATAGATCAATCCTACACGTGGCGAGACCAATCCGTCATTGGTATGGAATCGTTGCCCGTTACGGTTGTTGACGAAATTCACGTCGAAGTTATCGTAGCGTAAGCCTAAAACGGCTTTGACCTGGGGAAGGAGCGTAATCTGATCCTGTGCGTATAGTCCCACTACTTCAACGACACCATGGTTATTGGCATCGGTTGCATTCTGCCGGAAGGTGACCGGAACCAGGGTAGTGGGATTAAAGAAAGGCACGTCCACGCTGGTGGCGGTATTGTTGAAAAAGCCGGTATCACGGAAATTGTCTGTAACCTGGCGGCCATATTCCACGCCCGTCATGAACTCATGCTTTATGCCCCACGTGTTCAAGGTGTACAAAAAGTCTGTCTGGTTGAAAATATTGTCCCGCTGGGTCGCATTGTTATAGGCTTGAATATTTACTGTTCCGGAAGCATCCTGGGCCGTGGCCATCCCGTTGGCAAATATGTTCTGGTAGAACTTATCGTAGTTGGCGTAGCGAGTGCGATTGCGGAAGGTAAGATTGTTGTCGAACGTATGCTGAATAAGCGAATTCAGCGCCCAGACGTCAACATGTGTCGGGCTATTTGGCGCATTGCCGAAAAATGTTGACCGGTCGATATCGGCGGGGCGGCCCGACCCCACGACACCTGCCCTGGTTCCAAAAGAAGGTATCCCCCGGTCCGCCGTGCGGTTGTCGGTAAAATACTCGCCGCTTAAAACAATCTTGGTCTGAGCGGTGGGCTTGATGGTTAGGGTAGGATTGACACCGCCTCGCTCCAGCTCCACACCGTTACGGAAGCTGTTGGAATGTTCATACATGGCATTGAGGCGAAAAGCGGCCACTTCGTTTATGGCCCGGCCGACGTCAACCGCTATTCGCTTATGGCTGAAAGACCCATACTGTGCCGAAACTTCATTTACGGGTGTCCAGCCGGCTTCCTTGGTCACCCGATTGATCACGCCGCCCGCGCCGCCCCGGCCGAAAATCATGCCGTTAGAGCCCTTCAGGACTTCAACCCGGTCTATATTATAGAGGTCGCGAAAATACTGGGCGTCATCGCGCAGCCCATCGACAAAGAAATCTCCCGTTGAATTGTTACCGCGGAAAATCACCGCATCGCGATTGCCCTCCCCCTGCGAAACGCCCACCCCGGGCACATAACGCACCACATCCCCCATATTCTGCATGGTCTGATCTTTGATCAGATCCTGCGTCACAACGGTTATGGATTGCGGTACGTCACGTAGGGGGGTATCGGTCCTGGTCGCACTGAAACTTTTCGTGGCCATATATCCATCTGTCGGGCCAGTTACGCTGCTCGCGGATACTTTTATTGGGGTCAGCATGGCGGGTGGATCGCCCGCCGTAACACTTGCGCTATCAGCCGCTACAACAGCGGATTTCTTCACGATGTATCCGTTAGCCTGCGGTATGGCTTCCAGCCCGCTTCCCGCCAATAACTTATTTAACCCGGCCTGAACAGTGAAATGGCCTTTTAATGCTTGCGCTATCTTTCCTTTGACCTCCTCAGCATCGAAGGAGAGATCAATGCCCGCCCGAGTCGCAAAAAGATTGAGTGCCTCTTCCAGATCCCTTGCAGAGATGTCGTACGCCTGAACAGCCTTCCCGGCAGAGAGATTTGACTCGGCAGCAACACTACGAGGGGGAGCAAAAGCAGTACTTAATCCCAAGCAGATCAGTGTTGCGTGCAATGCTGTATTGGATAAATTACGACGACGTTTGCGCTTGGCTTGAGTGGCTGCGTACGTGTTTCTATTGAGTTTCATAACCCATGTTCCTCTGACAAGACAGAATGAAAACTGGCTGGCTTGCCCAAGGGGGGCTGGCGGGCTAATGAACCGCTGATATAAGGAAACTCAGCGGCAAGGGATAAAATAAGCGATACAATTACAGGGTTTTCAGATGACCATATAGTTTTTTCTTATTTTTTAGATGGGCCGGTCATCCTCATTCTGGTAACAAGTAACAAACTGTTTGAGATGCCGAAACAGGTCAACGGGTATATAACTTTTTAGTGTAGTGAATGAGAACCATTCGCATTATATTTTAGCGGTTGCCGAAAAGCAATAATAAGCGAACGAAATAATAGCCAGCGTTCCACCTTATCCACATAAAAATAGCGGCAATATCCGTCAGCCGCTAGCTTATGGAAATTCAACCTCTACCTGTCACGCTTTGGCAAGCTTCCCTCTACTGGTTAAAGCTGGGTTTTATTAGTTTTGGCGGGCCTGCCGGCCAGATCGCCATCATGCATCGCGATCTGGTTGAGCAAAAGCGCTGGATTTCTGAAAAGCGCTTTCTTCATGCGCTCAATTTCTGCATGGTGTTGCCAGGCCCGGAAGCTCAGCAGTTGGCAACTTATATCGGCTGGCTCATGCACCGTACCTATGGCGGGCTTATTGCTGGCGGCCTATTCGTACTGCCGTCCTTTTTCATCCTGGTGGGGCTGACGTGGATATATTTGACATACGGCAATGTCCCGGCGGTAGCCGGGTTACTGTATGGCATAAAACCGGCAATTGTCGCCATCGTGCTGTTTGCCGCATATCGTATCGGGTCCAGGACACTAAAAAACAGGGCGCTCTGGGCGATTTCAGCAGCCGCCTTCCTCGCTGTGGCTGTCTTGCATATCCCCTTTCCGCTCATCATTCTGGCAGCCGGCCTGATCGGATATTCCGGCAGTCGCGTCGCGCCCCATTATTTTAGGACGGACGAGGCGCATGCAACTGCCGATGGACAGTCCGGAGGCGCTCTACTTGGAGATTTCACTCCCGTGCCCTCTCATGCCTTGTTTAGCTGGACAAGGTTATCGCAAGTGGCCGCTGCAGGGCTGCTTATGTGGCTCTCTGCGATGGGAATCCTATTCGGTCTTTACGGATGGGATGGCACTTTTACCCAAATGGGCTGGTTTTTTACAAAAGCCGCGCTACTGACGTTCGGCGGTGCTTATGCGGTCCTGCCCTATGTTTATCAGGGGGCGGTAGAGCATTATCTCTGGCTTACACCCGCGCAAATGATCGATGGCCTGGCGCTGGGCGAGACAACCCCCGGTCCATTGATCATGGTGGTCACTTTCGTGGGTTTTGTCGGAGGATGGGTAACACAGGTATTTGGGGTGGAGGCCAAGTTCATTTCAGCTTTGGCCGGGGCGGCCATCGTTACTTTTTTTACCTTCCTGCCAAGCTTCATCTTCATTTTTATGGGCGGACCATTCGTGGAAACCACGCATGGCAAACTTGCGTTCACTGTGCCATTAAAAGCGATAACCGCTGCCGTGGTGGGTGTCATCTTTAACCTCGCCCTGTTCTTTGCTTATCACGTATTCTGGCCGCGCGGTTTGAATGGAGATATTGATTCGTTCTCCATCGGGCTTGTGATGGCGTCGATTATTGTCATATTCCGATTCAACGTTGGCATGATTCCGGTCATTATCTCTTGCGGCATCCTTGGCATGACATGGCGGCTGCTCGCTTAATGTTATCGCTGTGGCTCATGCAGGATAAATGCTTGGGGATACTTCCAATGAGATTGTTGCGATTTCACGACAGAAATAAATTATTCTAATCAACTGCTTATATTTAGATGAGTAAATTACTGATGAGTTGAGAGCCACATCTGCTATGTGCATGACTCCACCTGTTCCTTAATAACTCCTTGTTATTGCAGAGAATATTTAGCTGTTCCAAGCTTGGCACGATAAATGCTTGTCATTGCAATGCTGCGCTCTCTTCTGGAAGTAATATTTATGGGAGATACAGCATGTCGCAATGGTTGATCTTGTTTTCCAACAGGAAAACAGCTTATTTTATAGGAGAAAAATAGGAAATGAATAGCTTGTCTAAGTTGATTATCACGGCCTTGGCCTTTGGGGGGTCCATCTCTACCGCATCCGCTGCAGGCGTCGTCACCGACATTACAGCAAGCGTGGGGAGATTGGGATTGGACGTTCACGGTGACACTACCGCTTCCAATGTACTGAATCTTTCCAAAACCTTAAATAGTCTGGACCCTGTCACGCCAGTTGTTACGGTTGGTCATACTGATGGGGGTTCCAACTACGCCGTAACTGAGAACAGCATCAACCTCCCCGGTCAGGAATGGACCAACCTTCACCTCCCTATTAAGGAACCAACAATCGGAGTTCAGGGAAACGTATCTGCCAGCCACAACCAGTCAACGCTGACAGATATCACGCTCGATTCTTCGATCGGTTCACGTAATATTGACTTTACCGGAGCATTGACGGCTAGCGCTGCACCCGCCGCAACCTTTAACCTGAGCCTGGACGATGCCGGCTTTCGTAATGCCAGCGCCGTTACCCTGAAACAAGTGCCGGCCATTCCCGAACCGGAAACTTACGCGATGCTGCTGGCAGGGCTTGGTTTAATGGGCTTTATCGTAAAACGCAGGAGCAAATCGACTGTTTAATTAGTTTGGTGCTTAGCGGTATCCCCTCCCACCTCAACTGGGAGGGAACTCTCCCATTTTTTCTAAATGCGCTGTGTTTTAAATGTTTTGACTTCTTGGCGTGCTTATTGATAGGCTCATAACCGAATCTGCAACGCAAGCCCATTCTCTGATTAGTCTATCGACTGATCAGCTTGGATACGTTATCATTATCATGTCATTGGGGAGTAGCCGCTCTTTGCACAAAGAGGCTTGCGTCAACATACTTGACCGTTCGGTCATGGCGTAAGCAGTCCCTTAGCTTGGCAAGACCTTTGACCACATCGCTTCCGCATTGGCCGGGGAAGTAATGTGGTCATCGTCTTCGACCGGCCTTGGAACTCTTAATGGAAGCTCTCTTTATCTCGACTGGGGTGATTGCGCTCGCTGAAATTGGGGACAAGACCCAACTCCTCGCGTTTATCCTTGCAGCAAGATTCAAGAAACCCATTCCGATCATCGCGGGCATCCTATGCGCCACGTTGGTGAACCACGGTCTCGCGGGTGCTTTGGGGGCATGGATTGTATCAGTTGTAAGCCCGGAAATTCTGCGGTGGGTGTTGGGGTTGTCATTCATCGGAATGGCAATCTGGACAATAATTCCCGACAAAATCGAGGAAGAGGAAACCCAGGTTGCCAAGAAGTTCGGGGTATTTGGGGCCACGCTAATCACGTTTTTCCTGGCTGAAATGGGTGACAAGACCCAGATCGCGACTGTTGCAATGGCTGCGCACTACGCCAGCCCCTTACTGGTGGTGATCGGAACGACCTTGGGCATGCTCCTGGCTGACGTACCGGCTGTATTCGTCGGTGACAGGCTGGCCTCAAAGATCCCCATGAAGCTGGTGCATACGATTGCTGCAGGAATCTTCGCAGTCATGGGCGCGCTCACCTTGTTCAAGATTGATGCTCTGTTTAAGTAGAACAATCTGTCACCGGGCCAAACAAATAACAATCGCCTGAGTGGAGCAACGCCAGCTACGACGTGGTTGTTAGGTGGGTCATCAACGAGGCTTTAGATCAAGTGAGTTTACATTTATCGCTATCAGTAGCGGGAATAAAGCCTTATCCATTTTCTGTTGAAACTTCTTGCATCATATTGAGTACCGGATATATCCGCGCGCCAATGCAGAGTTTCACTCTTAGCACTCAAACAATACCCGGAACAAGAACCATTTTGGCCCCTTAATACGTTAACAATAATAATTATGGAAGTAATAGACTTTCAGCGCACCTCAAATGAAGGGTATCGCTTTTAAGCGCACTTCTCCCGATAGGTCAGCAAAGTTTCCCCGACTTGTCACTTACCCTGCACTTACCACTCATATAACAGGCGAGGTTCGAATCGCCTGCAGGTTCGAATCGCCTGCAATGTACTACCGATGTACTACTATTAATAAATTAATAATTACTGTTCTGTTCATTAATTACAATGATTCTTGTTATCTTTAACCATAACTGGAAAACAAACCTTTTTTATTCGCACTCGTCACATTGATGCAACAATATCGTGTCAACGTTTCGGTTGTTCATTTTCAGCCACCATGAATCCGTCCCACAAGATTATTGAAGCCCTTCCAATCCGGTACGGCAAAAAAGATGCTTATGCCGAGCTGTTGCTTGAGCTGGTAACACTTCAGCAGGAGCTACTGACTCTTGAGATCGACTCTGCCGAAATAATAGAAAAAGTAGACGCACGCCATCGAGCCAGCGCGGCTAACTTGATTCACTATCTTGGCTTGCGACGGCACGACGTGCGCCCCTTGCAGGAAAAATTGGCAGCGGCCGGTCTATCGTCCATGGGACGCGCCGAATCTCATGTCCTGAGCAATCTGCGCGCGATTATCGTACTGTTGCAGCGCGCCCTCGGGCGACAGCCCCCGCAAATGGCCCCTTCCGTGATCGACTCTTCCATACCGGGCTCTGCTCTACTGGAAACCAATACCAATAATCTGCTCGGCAAATCAGTGTCACCCAGACACGTGCGTATCATGGTTACATTGCCGGGCAGTGCCGCAGATGACTATGCATTGGTCAAGGAAATGCTACTCCAAGGCATGGATTGCGCACGCATCAATTGTGCACATGACGATGAGGCCGTGTGGAGGCGCTTGATCAAGCAAATCAAGCGCGCGCGACGCGAAACGGGACGCCGCTGCCGTATCCTTATGGATCTGGCTGGCCCGAAGTTGCGTACCGGTCAGATCGCGCCCGGACCGGCCGTTCTCAAGTGGCAGCCACAGCGCGACGTTTATGGAAAGGTGACAGCACCCGCCCGTATCTGGATATATCCAGAGGATGATCCCACGCCCTGCCCCGAGCCCACGCATGCACAGCTGCCCGTCAAAGGAAACTGGCTGAAACAAGTCACCGGGCAGGACAGGATCGAATTCAGCGATGCCCGAGGAGCATTGCGCAGTCTGCGGCTGGTGGAACAAGCCGGGACTGGTTACTGGGCTGAGTCTACGCAAACCAGTTATATCAAACCCGGCCTGAAGCTCTACCTGTTGCGGAATGCGCGCGGCACAGGCTATGCCGGCGAGGTAGGCGCGCTCCCTGCGACAACGGCAACGATCAGGCTGCACCGTGGGGACACCTTGATTTTGACCCGCAAGGCTGTCTCCGGCCATCCCGCCCGGTTCGATAAAGAAGGCCATCTGTTGCAACCCGCCAGTATTGCCTGCTCATTACCCGAAATTTTCGCTGCCGTTCGCCCCGGCGAACGCATCCTGTTTGACGATGGCCGCATAGGTGGCCTGATTCGTGATATCCACGCCGATAAAATTCTGGTTGAAATCACCCAGGCGCGGGACGGCGGAGAAAAATTACTGGCGGACAAGGGTATCAATCTGCCAGACAGCCAGCTTGATCTGGAAGGATTGACGGCCTCAGATATAAAGAATCTCGAATTCATCGTCCGCCATGCGGACATGGTTGGGCTTTCCTTTGTGCGGAAACCCGCTGATATAGAGCTGTTGCAGTATCACCTGGAGGGGCTTGAGGCAGCCAGGCTCGGCATTGTGATCAAGGTGGAAACACGAGTTGCTTTTGAGGGATTGCCGGAACTGATACTTGCGCTGCTCCGCTCCCCGGTGGTCGGGGTCATGATCGCCCGCGGCGATTTAGCCGTAGAGTGCGGTTATGAGAGACTGGCGGAATTGCAGGAAGAAATTCTGTGGCTGACTGAGGCCGCGCATCTTCCGGTCATTTGGGCTACTCAGGTACTGGAAGGATTGACCAAGACCGGCAGACCGAGCCGGGCCGAGGTCAGCGATGCGGCAATGAGCGAGCGAGCAGAATGCGTCATGCTCAACAAGGGACCCCACATCATCCAGGCTATCCAGATGCTCGATAGTATTCTGCAACGCATGCAGGGACATCAGCAGAAAAAGCGTGCACTGTTGCGCCGTCTGCACTGGTAACGAAAATGGCGATAAAACATACCGCAAGGCGAGATTCGACACCGTGGATAGGCAGAATTTATGCTGGGTTTCTTCCTCGTCTTCACCGTTCTGGCAAGAACCAGCCAGGAACGGTGGTCGACTCTCCCGTTCTAAAATCACTTGCATTCAAGTTTAACGGAGGATTTTTTCGCCCCCCCAATGGAGGATCTGCCGGCCCGCTTGAGAACCGTGAAATCCTATCGTCTCCACCAGCGGAACATTTCCCGTCCAATGCAGGAGGGTAAAGGATAAAGATCGATCCGATAGGTATTGACACGGCGAGGCTGCGCTTGCCGGCAGCGGCTCCACGGGATGCATTGTGCGGAAGACCTTGCTCACCAGGAACGCCTCGCCGATGAACGTTTCAGACTGGCCCTCGCCATATATCTCCGGGCATAGTTCAGCCAGCGGCGCAAATACTATTCACGCCACTCGCCGTGCCTGTCCACTCTGTTGACTGAATAACGCAATCATCTCGCGGTTGAACGCGGGAATATCATCGGGCGAACGGCTTGATACCAGATTACCATCCACCACGGTCTCCTGATCCACCCATTCAGCACCCGCATTTTTGAGATCGGTCTTGAGTGAAGGCCAGGAGGCGATCCGCCGACCCCGCGCTACCCCGGCCTCAATGATAGTCCAGGGACCATGGCAAATGACCGCTACCGGCTTGCCTGCATCAAAGAAACCCTTCACCCATTCCACGCACTTGGGCTGCATCCGCAGCTTATCGGGATTCATCACACCGCCCGGCAGCAACAGCGCGTCGAAGTCCTGCATATTCGCCTGGTCGAGCACGTTATCGACCGGAAATTCGCTGCCCCAGTCCGTAAAGTCCCAGCTGCGGACCGTATCGCTCTTGGGCGACACGATATGGGTCTCGGCGCCAGCATTGTCCAGAGCCTTGCGCGGCTCAACCAGTTCAATCTGCTCGAAGCCATCCGTAACCAGGATGGCAACCTTCAGTCGTTTTAGGGTTTCATCAGCCATATTCATTCTCCTTTCGATAGTTTCGGGTATATGGAAAAATGCTTACGCATGAGCAAGCTGCTTTTATGCGGCTTTCTTCAAGCTGCCATATGGGTTGATAACAAATGTCTGCGGCGAGCCTCATCGAAAAGCCGGTATGCCTTAGACGCTCGGTGTTATTAAATCCTCGGTATTATTAGACATCGGTGCGTAACCGCACCAACCGAGTACGATCGAGCCTTAAACTAATGTAAATTACGCAGAGGCTAGCCACCGCCTTGATTCGCTAAGCTAATGTTGTCGAGACCATTGATCATCACATAGGGAACAAGCGTTAAAGGAACAAGTGGCTGGACGGACTGGCCCGCCGGCGGATGTGGCGCTCAATCAGGTCTTGAGTCACGAATACGGACGGAGGCGGAGGGGATAAAGCCGGGCGATAAAGGATCGGCGGCACCATCAAGAGGAATTACAGATCAACCGGATACTGCGGCAGCCCCGGAACGAAGCCGCCTAGCACAGCGCCGCGCCCGCCCGCAATGTCGGCTATGGTAACCATAGCCGCTATGACACCACCCTATGAGTATCGCGACGGGCAAAAGTGATCTGGTGTAGCGGTATGAGCTCGGGCAGGCATTAGCGCCACCTGTCATCCACGCACGGTTTCGCCTCCTCGCCCCGTTCTTGGGCAAGCGTTGGATAGTCGGTGTAGCCTTTGACACCGCCGCCGTAATAAGTAGAGGCATCATCGGCATTGAGATGCGCGCGCCGGCGAAACCGTTCCGGCAGGTCCGGGTTAGCGAGGAATTTGCGCCCGAAGGCGATCAGATCCGCCTTGCCCTGCTTAAGCCACGCCTCCGCAGTGTCCTGGTCGAATCCACCGGCTGCGATGAGCGGTCCGTGGTATTTTTCACGAATCAACTGGAGCATGCGCGATGTCGCGAGGTCGGGTTCGATCCCTTTCCCGATCGCCGCCGCGGCCGGGTTCACGATATGCAGGTAGGCAAGCCCGTACTCATTGAGCTTTTCGGCAAGGTAGCCGAAGGTTATCTCCGGCTCGTCGTCGCCGATGTCATTAAAAATGCCTAGCGGCGACAACCGCACTCCGATGCGATTTGGACCCCAGACTTCGCACACCGCCTCGGTCACTTCCGTCAGCAACCGCGCCCGGTTCTCAATCGGGCCGCCGTACTGGTCTGTGCGCCGGTTGGTCCGCGAGCAGATAAATTGATCGGGCAGATACCCGTTGGCCGCGTGCACCTCGACGCCGTCGAAGCCGGCTTCCAGCGCGTTTCTTGCTCCGCGTGCGTATTGCTGGACAACGTAGTGCATCTCCTCGGTCTGCAGGGCGCGTGGTGTCACGAATGGCACCAGTGCGCCCTCGCCTTTCTCGTTCTCGATGAACGCTTCGCCCGCGGGCCTGATGGCCGAAGGTGCGACCGGGATCATGCCGTCCGGCTGCAGCGACGGATGGGATATTCGCCCGACATGCCAGAGCTGCATGAAGATCAGGCCGCCGGCGCCATGCACCGCGCCGGTGACCAGTCGCCAGCCCTCGACCTGATCGTGGCTGTGAATACCCGGGGTCCAGGCATACCCTTGACCTTGTTGCGATACTTGCGTCGCCTCGCTGATGATCAGTGCGGCCGAGGCCCGCTGTGCATAGTAGCTTGCGTTGAGAGCGGTTGGGACATTGCCCGGCTGGCGGGCTCGAGAACGCGTGAGCGGCGCCATGACGATGCGATGCGGCAGGTTGTAGCGCCCCAGCCCGACAGGCTGAAACAGCCGTTCCGTCCCCGTCCGCCGCACCTCGGCAATAGGGATATTCGCGCTGGATATGGACATAACCTTCTCCGCCTAATGTAGGTCGATCAGCCGGGAAACCGGATCATTTCGCTTCCCGCCACTTCGCTTTCAAGCAGATCGCTTCGCTTTCAAGCAAATCATTTCTCGTTTTGTACATGCTGGCCCACCATCAATTCCGCTGTCCTGAGTTCACTGTCTTTACCTACTCGCCTATGGCGCGCCGGAAGCCTGATTCAGGTGATTTCAAAAGATAGTATCCGTCTGGACGTAAAGTCCACTCGTGGAAATCGGATTAGGCCCCATAAATCATATCCTTTTAAAAAGAAATGAAAAGCTCATCGATATAGCACCACTTCCAGTTTTCGCCGGGCTCAAACGATCTGATAATTGGATGAGACGTAGTGTGATAATGCTTGGTGGCATGCTTGTTCTTCGATGAGTCACAGCAGCCGACATGCCCGCAAATGAGGCACAGGCGCAAATGAACCCAGCTATCGCCCGTTTTCAGACAATCCTCACAACCCACCGCGCTCGGTGTCACTTGCCGGATCTGATTCAGATGGGTACACGTCTTTTCCATATTTGATCTCCAAACGCTGAAGACGCGCTAGTTTCATGATGGGTTGCGCTTCGCTCCATCATCCTACCGAAAATCGTGCTGGGCGCTGTTGGGCGCTCTAGGTAGGAAATGTAAGCATTATTTATTAGACCCTCGTCATATTAGACCATCAGTGCGTAACCGCACCAACTGAGCAAGTTCTAGTTTTTAAACTGCCGTAATTGGGTGGAGGTAGCCACCGCTTTGATTCGACAAGATAATGTTGTCGAGACCGGTTATATTGACGGGAGGCGCGCGGCCAGCGCAGCTGGCGACGCTGTGAATATGATGCGCAATCAGGCGTGGTAATAAGCCTGTCATTTCTCTTTCTTATACTTGCTCTCGATGGAACATCGCTGCGAATTGACTCTGACTTAACCGGAGTATGTTCAGCCAACTGATCGCTAATGCCCATTTCTAATATGGATATGAAAATTAAATAAATACGGAAACGACTTTAACGTCTAATCTGATTAATAGACAGAAACTTTTTTGGGTTTGAAATATCGTCGAGTATGCGTTTCTTCTCCTCGCTTTCTGCCGAGCATCTCCAGCGTTACTTCCGGATCATTCAGGAAGGGATAGCGGTGCGGCGTCATTTTGATCTGTTGAGA
>NZ_FOBH01000020.1 GCF_900109785.1 Nitrosovibrio tenuis | reverse complement strand
GGGATCTCTTCATCGCTTCAAACTCCTTCAATAGGGGAGCCAGATGCGACTTTACTCTAATTTAGAATTGCCCAGGTTTTTGGGGATGACGTCAGGGGCGACACGCCGTTCTTTCACCATGTTGCCGCCCTAGCCGAGCTGTATCAGGCCGCACAGGAAGACCGACTGTTCACTCACCACTTCAATATGCTGCGCAGCATCCTGGAGAAGACGGCAAGCTTTCACGGGCACAAGAATTTTTCTGTCTGCATCAAGCAGGAAAATGATGACCCGGAGGGCATCCTGCACACTCGCCTGATCAACATCCTGAGCCACGGCAACTATTCATTGTTCGAGCCCCAGCAGATGCTGGACGAGAACAAGGCGTACTTCAGGAAAATATTGCATGACTTCCTGAATCGCTACCCATTCAATCCAGACTTATTCCCTCAGGCCGTTGAGAAAGCAGGCACATCATGACCGATCTCGAAAAACAGAAGCTGGGCAAAACCCTTTGGGCGATTGCTGACCAATTGCGCGGCGCGATGAACGCGGACGATTTCCGCGACTATATGCTAGCCTTTTTGTTCCTGCGCTACCTGTCAGACAACTACGAGGCTGCCGCGAAGAAGGAACTGGGGCCGGACTATCCCAAAACAACCGATGGGGGTGCTAGTACGCCGTTGCAATTTTGGTACGAAAGCAATCTGGAGGACGTAGCCGAGTTTGAAAAGCAGATGCGACGCAAGGTGCACTACGTGATCGAGCCCCAGTACCTGTGGGGTAGCATTGCCCAGACGGCGCGTGAGCAAAGCCAATATCTTCTGGACACGCTGCAAAAAGGCTTTGATCACATCGAAACCGAATCCTTCGCCAGTACCTTCCGGGGCTTGTTCTCCGAAATCAACCTAGCGTCCGACAAGCTAGGCAAAACCTACCTTGATCGCAATGTCCGCCTTTGCAAGATCATCAGCGAAATTGCCAAGGGTCTGGCCCAGTTTTCCACGGACAGTGATACTTTGGGCGATGCCTACGAGTATCTGATCGGCCAATTCGCCGCGGGCTCGGGCAAGAAGGCCGGCGAGTTCTATACGCCGCAACCCATTTCGAGCATTCTCTCTGCCATCGCGACGCTGGACGGGCAAGAACCCGCCACGGGTCTGCGCCGGCATCTGGACAGCGTGATGGACTTTGCGTGCGGTTCGGGTTCGCTGCTCTTGAATGTGCGCCACCGCATGGGGCCGCACGGGATCGGCAAGATTTACGGCCAGGAAAAGAACATCACCACCTACAACCTGGCGCGCATGAATATGCTGCTGCACGGCGTGAAGGACTCTGAGTTCGAAATCTTCCACGGCGACACCCTGCTCAACGACTGGGACATGCTACGCGAGACCAACCCCGCCAAGATACCGAAGTTCGACGCAGTGGTTGTCAACCCGCCCTTCAGCTACCGCTGGGAGCCTTCCGAGGCAATGAGCGAGGACATGCGCTTCAAGAACTACGGCTTGGCGCCGAAGTCCGCCGCCGACTTTGCCTTCCTGCTGCATGGCTTCCATTTCCTGAAGCAGGACGGCGTGATGGCCATCATCCTGCCCCACGGCGTGCTGTTTCGTGGCGGTGCCGAGGCACGCATCCGCACCAAGCTGCTCCAGGACGGCCACATCGACACGGTAATCGGCCTGCCAGCCAACCTGTTCTTCTCCACCGGCATTCCGGTGTGCATCCTGGTGCTGAAGAAGTGCAAGAAGCCGGACGACGTGTTATTCATAAACGCTGCCGAGCGCTTCGAGAAGGGCAAGCGGCAAAACCAGCTTCTGCCCGAGCACATCGACAAGATCCTCGACACCTACCAGCACCGCAAGGAAGAGGTGCGCTACTCGCAACGGGTGAGCATGGAGGAGATCGAGAAAAATGATTTCAACCTGAATATCTCGCGCTACGTCAGCACCGCAGAAGCCGAGGAGGAAATTGATCTCGCGGCTGTACATGCGGAGCTGGTCTCGCTGGACAAGAAAATCAGGACGACCGCCGAGCAGCACAACATATTTCTCAAGGAGCTGGGACTGCCCCTGTTACCGTGAGGCTCACGCCGGTCAGAGCACTTTGCGCGATCATATTCAACTATTATTTTGACGGGGTAAATGGCTGGGAATTTCGGCACATTTTGCATGCAAGCCTCGTTAACGTGCATTAAGCAAAAAACGAGACCGATGTTGGCTTATCTGTTGTGATTGAACCTCAAAACGTTAACTTTTCAGAGGCGATTTTGTTAAGCCTTTGTTCATATTCCTGACCTAATACTCGCCTCCACGTCTCCGTCTTCCGGTGGGCGATGCAACGATAAAGCACACCTTCCAGAGATCGGTCAGGGAGGTTGCCAATGGCAATGGTCTTCCAGTTTCCTTGAAAAAGGTCGGGGGGGCGCACGTTCTGCGTCCTATGGCTAACATCGCTCCCGCTGAGCCCCTTCGCCCTTGAATACCCAAAACTTCATGTCAATCTTGTCCTGTTGCTCAGGTGAAACGTATAGATCGGCCTGCCCAAGAACCCATGGCAGAGTTCGCCAAAGCATCTCCGAGAGCACACTGACCGATGGGCAATATTTACCCCGCTTCCACTCGGATAAGCGGGAGTGAGTGATCCGTTGGCCGGTCGCTTCAATCATTAGACGAATGGCCCGGGCCTGCGTATTTCCATAGTAATGCTTCTCTGCCCGGAGCCAACTCTCAACAAGTTGTTTCATTCGCATTCCTTATTAATAAAGGGGCATACCCAATATGTATCCGACATCCATGATGTGTACGGCGGGCTCAACCTTCAGCCCTCACACTATTTTGGTAATTGCCGGGTAAATAGATCTGAACATCTTTAAACTCTAAGCAAACCTGCTCCTAGAACATCCGCGATGGCTAAATGAAGCCTTGGGTTGCCCCGACCCCTAACCCTATCCTGGTCAGAATTGAACGATCTCTTTCTCGTAGTTTTTTACCTGTATCTCCAGCGTTTTAACCTGTTTCTCCAGCTGGGCGCATTTGCGCTGCCCCCACTTTGTAAGCCGGATCGCCTCGTTCTTTTCCCTCATAAGACCGTCATTACGTCTCTCCAAAATCCTCACGTTTTCGCTTAGTCGTCTAATCTCTGCCATCGCTTCAGAAAGCCCTTCAGTAGCGTCAACGATCTTCTGCATACGAGCGTTGTCATTGAGGAGCTCCTCATAGCTCAACGTAATCTCCTGGTATTCGTACTTATTCACCAGCACCATCTCGTCGGGAATTGAAGAAGTCTGCACAATGTCTGGATCAGGCTGGGCCGCGCGTTTTTCATTTTCATCTTGTCCCGGCCCTTCCCACTGATGGGATTTTGATTTTCTCCCGATTCTGGCCGTGTTCATTTCAGTCGTGTTACCGCTTGAGGTGACGAATTTCCGCTTTACCGTCCCACTTTCGCTATCTGTATTGCTCTCAGCACTTGAAGCCGCTTCAAGTGTCCGACGGACTTCGTTAACTAGGGTGTGAGATACCGCGCAACGTTTGGCTATCAAGTTATTACTCCACTGCGACCATTCCTGGTCATCTAAAAGGGTCTGCACTGCCTTGCGCTTATCCGCTGGTGTTCGGCGTAGCCCATGCTCTGCATTTGCGCCTACGCTATAAAGAATGGCGTCACGTCTTGTTCCTTGAACAACATCCGCATCTATTTCCAGCAGTTCGATTTTGGATGCGGCGTGATATCGGTGGTAACCGTCGGCCAGCCAGTATTCAGCGCCGTCGAAGTACACCTTGATATCTGGAAGCCTCGCACCCTGCATGTAAGCCTCTTCGTAATCAGAGACGATTTCATCATTTATATCCACCCGGCTTTGTGTGAGTTCGTTGAGTTTGATCTGGCTGATTTTGATTTTCATATTTTCACCGTTGTTTTAGCTGCTTTAAGTGCCAGCTGAATGGAGACCATTCACCACCCATCACCCGTTGTTCGAAATACGATATGTAACACATGATTTTGCCTAGCTATACGAATCGAATGGCCGTTAGTTTGTCCCCAGATGTAGGAAGAACAAGAGGGTATCCATGGATCGGTATGCGCCTAAACGCAGAAAGAATACATGCTGAGGTATGGCTACCTAGAAAGGTGCACGAAGGGCGTGTCATAACATCTCTGCTATCCCCTCATTTGACACGCTTGGCGGGCAATATTTGTCTTGAAGCACGATCGAGTCACTCGCTGGGCGGTTCATATCGCCGTGATCTAACCCGCGCGGCGGGAGTCTGGGTTTAATTTTAAAAAGGGATAGCACTGGGACATGAAGCCGCCACAAGCTCATGGGCTTTTCCGTAGCATGAATGTCTAGCTTCCCGCCGCATTCATCCACCGCAAAAAAGGTCAGGGCATAGAGATGGGGACGCTTGCGGTCACCATATCTCGTGATCAAGATCAGTTCTACGTTCAGAAGTTCTTGTCTAGCTTTGTTCAAAGTATCGCGCGACTTCCAGCCTCGCTTTTCCATGAGAGACCACGCCAAACACAAGTCTCCGTTGTTAAAGCCTTTGAATTGCATTAGCAGATCAATTAGAAGCTTAATGGCGTGGGCCGACAGCTCGATAAAAACCTGACTTTCCAGCAAGCAGTGAGGCAAGGCGGCAAACCCCCCTGGTTCCCGGCGTTCTGGCGAAAGCCAATTTTTCTTTTTCTTACGCATTGATTGACTACTTAGTCAGCTGTTTCATCAATGCGCGAATGTCTTCAACGCGCCATGCAGTAATACGGGGACCCAGCTTTACCGCTTTTGGAAAACGACCGCTCTTGATGCCGCTCCACCATGTTGATTTGCTGATAGGAAGAATAGCCGGAATAGGGGGCTTTGCCTTCAAATTCCCGATGATTTGGGATAGGCGGACATAACCAATTTCAGGAAGTTCATGCGACATTGAATGACTCCGTGCAGTAAGTGACGGCGACATCCTAAGATGGACAACGACGCGTTGATAGAACGCCGGGCGGAAGGCGTTTAACGGCTGCTAGGTGATGTTATACGTCTGCCAGCTCGCGGATTCTGCTTAGAAACTTTAAGCAGCCACTCATAAACCGTTTGCTCCCCCCTTTCAGGACTAAAGGCAAAGCCAATTCTGTGTCCATGCTCAACCAGCTGCGGGAATATCCTTTTCGATGCTTGCCTAACAGACTGCCAGTTCCCCGACAAAAAAAGGTGCCTTGCCATAGCTCTTAATTCGGCACTTTTTCGGTGCCGCTTGTTTGCCGCTTCTTTCGAGGCGAGTGAGATTCTCTGCTTTAATTTCTTCTGAACTTCTTCTTCTGCCCTCAGCCCCGAATCATCTTCAATTTTTGAAACTTGCCCTCGAATACAAGCAACGAATTGATCAGTGCCTTGCAGGTACTCGGCGTAGCAGACGGCATCCATTGCTTCTATTGCTGCATTTCCCCCCAAGGCAAGATATTTAGGCTCTAATTGCACCCACATAAGGCAGTCCGCAATAAGCCATAAAGCAAGCACCGCAAAAAACTCGTACTCTTCTGTACCCGCTAGATCTGAACCGTCTAACGAATAATTACTAATGGCCGCTTTTAACGCCGTAACGACTGAGGTATTGCCAGCATTATCAAATAGGGATCCAGGGTCATTTGTAATTCCGGGAAATCCATTCTCCATAAACTTACGAATAGCAGCTTCTGTCCGCCCCTCCTCCGGCACCTCCTGGAGCTCCCAACCTCCCTCGGTCAATAACTCATGAAAATACTTTTCTCTTGCGTTATGGAAGTACTCTTCAACTATCCAATCGGCAGTTTCCGCTATTTGAATAAGCTGCTCCCGTGGTTTCGACAAAAGGTTACGCGCGCGTGTAGCAATAGCTGGAAGTAGATCAAATGGATAGGATTGCACTTCACCATTATAAGGGTCGAAATTATCGAATTGACGGAAGTAACTCATCTACTTGAGGTGCTCGAAGGTTCCACCCGCACGGTTCATCGCCTTGTAAGTTCTTCTTCCCAAATAAGAGTAGTTGAAGGCCCGTCTTCGAATTCGTAAGCAGCTTCCTCTTGGGTGCCTATATAGTGATTCATAGACCAATGCGACGTTTGCTTCTTTCATTCTCTACATTCCCTGTTGACGAACTCTTATACCGGGCTAGTGCTTGTATTCCCACTACCTGCTTATCCGGTTGCTCGATGCAGCTCTATCACGTCTGAACTCCTTATAACCTTTTCCAGATGATCGGCCCACGCCTGCATCATGCGCTTGCGCTCAGGCAGGTATTCAGCGCGGTTATACGCACCTCGGATCTCATTTCGTTCGCAGTGCGCAAGCTGGCGCTCAATAACATCTGGATTAAAGCCCGTTTCATTGAGAATGGTAGAAGCTACCGCGCGGAACCCGTGTCCCGTCATCTTGCCTTTGTAGCCCAGACGGTAAAGGGCAAAAAGCATTGTGTTATTACTGATGGGCTTGTCACGGTTGCGCCCAGGGAAGACGAATCGGCTGCTATTAGATATTTCGTTGAGTTCGGTAAGAATGAGAATCGCCTGCCTCGACAGCGGCACAACATGCTCGGCTTTCATCTTCATTCGCCCCGCGGGGATGATCCATAAGGCATTATTCAAATCGAACTCTACCCATTCGGCCGCAATGAGCTCGTTCGTACGAACAAAAGTTAGCGCTAACAGCTGCAGTGCCAAACGTGTTTGTTTATCGCCCGTTTCATCATATCGGGCAATTGCGCATAATAGCTCCGGCAACTCTTCCGGCCGAACGGCCGCCTGATGTTGTTTCTTGTGCGGAGTCAAGGCGCCGCGTAAATCGGTGGACAAATTGCGAGTGCAGCGTCCGGTCGCGATGCCATACCGGAATACCTGTCCACATACCTGTAATACCCGATGCGCCAGATCGTACGCGCCACGGGCTTCTATTTTCTGTACGGTCCGTAGCAATTCGGGCGCTTGAATCTCGTCAATGGAGCGCTTGCCGATGCTCGGGAAAATATTATTTTCCAGGCGGCGTTTAACGTCGCTAGCATGGTGGGGAACCCAAGTATGCAGTTGCTTGCCATACCACTCGCGACCAACTGCCTCGAAAGAGTTCTCGGCAGCGAGTTTTTTACGGAGGTTCGTTGCTTTTCGTTCCGCGGAAGGGTCAAGATCGGCTTGCAGCTGCTTGCGCAGTTCGTCACGCTTGTTCCGGGCATCACTAAGGGTAACTTTGGGATAGACGCCAAGAGAAAGGGATTTTTCCTTTCCTGCCTGCCAGTAACGCAGCCGCCAATACTTGCGGCCATCTAAATAAATCCATAAGTAAAGGCCATCACCGTCCGGTAGTTTGCGTATGCTGGCTCCCTTACTGTTGGCGTTCTTGCATTCCGCAGCGGATAATAGATTGGTAGCCATCGTGGTAACTTCTAACCGTGGTAAATTTATTACCACGAAACTTACCACGGTTTAGAGTCGGACTCAACAGGATGTTACCACACGACTATGGACATTAATGTGGCGTAAGCATACGTAGTTATTGGATTTACAGGATACTACTGGACGAGTTCGGATGTTAAGTTGGCGGAGAGGGTGGGATTCGAACCCACGTGCCAGGTTACCCTGACCATCTGATTTCGAGTCAGCGCCGTTATGGCCACTTCGGTACCTCTCCATTGTGGTAGCTCTATTTTACCAGCTTATCTTGCGTTTATCTCGCGCTCGTCTGGGGCAAACATGGCAGAATGTTTGCGAATTCTGTTTGTCTGTCTTCCATGCGCCCCTTTCCCCGTCTGTTCATTGTTGTTATTGCTTGCGGTTCGCTGCTATCCGCCTGCGAGACACCTGAAAGACCGGTGTTACCGCTCGATCAAACCGATGAGCTGGTGGTTATCACCGTAAATAGCCCGGATACATATTACGAGAACGCCGATGGGGCCTATGCGGGGTTGGAGTTCGATCTCGCTTCCGAGCTCGCGCGCGACCTGGGGATAAAGGTCCGGTTCAAACTCGTGCCGAAGCTGGAAGATGCATTGCTGGCGCTGGAAAAGCGCCAAGGGCACTTTGCCGCCGGTTTTATAATGAGCGACAAGCTTGCATTGGGCGTGCGTTTTGGGCCGGTATATCAGTCCATACAGCCGCAGGTAGCCTACAACACCGATTACTCCAGGCCCAGAAGTGTTCAGCAGCTCGCAGGAAGTACCATCGAAATCGCGAGCGGCACGCCATATGCCGAACAGTTGAATAAAGCCAGGCAGCGGGTGCCGGATCTGAAATGGACCGACGTGGATATGACGACCGATGACCTGCTGGCCAGATTGGCAGAGGGAAAGATCGATTATGCGGTGATCGGCGCTCCTCAGATGAACCTGGCGAAGAATTTCTATCCCAATCTGGATGCGGCGTTCGACCTCGGCTGGCCAACCGGCAGGGTCTGGGTATTTCCGCTATTCACAGAACGAACTGTTTTGAAAACAATGGACAAGTTTTTTGGCCGGATCGAGCAGGATGGCACGCTGACACGGCTGCTGGACCGATATTATGGACATATCGAGCGGCTCGAACAGGCGGACGTCAGCGGCATTCTTGATAAACGCCGCACGCTGTTGCCCGATTTGCGCGATTATTTTCACCAGGCAGAGGAATTGACAGCGATCGACTGGCGGCTGATCGCAGCGCTGGCGTACCAGGAATCGCACTGGAATCCGCTCGCGGTTTCTTTCGCTAATGTGCGCGGACTCATGATGCTGACGGAAACTACCGCCGACCGCATGAAGGTGACCGATCGCCTCGATGTGCGGCAGAGCATCCTGGCCGGCGCGCGGTACTTGCTGATGCTGAAAGACAGGCTGCCCGTGCGTATCAAGGAGCCCGATCGGACTTGGATGGCGTTGGCTGCCTATAATCAGGGTTTCGGCCACCTCGAGGATGCACGCATCCTGGCGCAGCGCATGGGGCTGAACCCGGACTCGTGGGTGGATCTAAAAAAAACAATGCCGCTATTGAGCCTCAGCAAGCATTTCCGCACGCTGAAACATGGCTATGCGCGCGGTGGGGAAGCGGTCGTGCTGGCGGAGTCAGTCCGCACTTATTATGAGATTCTGCTGAAATACGAACGGCCTTACTCGTGGGGTTTTCCGCCTGGCGATAAGGTGAGCCCCGGCGTGCCGTTATCTTAGTTCTTTATTGCAATAATTGTTGAGTCATGGGAGCAGTCAGGCTATATTGAGCCTGCCAGTTTTTCATCCGTTTTAACAGTTTAAACAGATTTTGACTAAATCTTAACCTTAGGGAGAACGTCATGACTTTACGCTTGGGCGATACAGCACCTGATTTCGAGCAGGATTCTTCAATTGGGAGAATCAAGTTTCATGAATGGGCAGACGATTCCTGGGTGGTGCTTTTCTCGCATCCGGCCGATTACACGCCGGTGTGCACGACCGAGCTGGGAATGACGGCTAAACTCAAGTCGGAGTTTGACAAGCGCAATGTAAAAGCGATTGGGCTGTCGGTCGATCCGGTGGAAAAGCACAGCGGCTGGATCAAGGATATCGAGGAAACGCAACATTGCGCCGTGCAATTTCCGATTGTCGCGGACGTGGACAAGAAGGTCGCCGCCCTGTACGACATGATCCATCCAAACCAGTCGGAAACGATGACCGTTCGTTCGCTGTTCGTCATCGACCCAAAAAAGAAAGTGCGCCTCATCATTACCTATCCGATGAGCACCGGGCGCAATTTTGACGAGGTTCTGCGCGTGATCGATGCGCTGCAACTGACCGATAACTGCACGGTGGCAACCCCGGCCAACTGGAAGGATGGAGATGACGTTATCATTCCGTTGACGGTTCAGGATGAGGCTGTCATCAAGCAGAAATACCCGAAAGGGTATGTGGCACCCCGCCCCTATCTCCGCATTACGCCGCAGCCGAATAAATAAGGAATCGCGGACCGCAGGAAGTTTAAAAGCGAAGCGCCCTGCTGAAGGATGCTTTTTACCTGAGAAAGGCCATGAGAAATGGCCCCGAGAAATAACCGTTAGGCGGATAAAAAACATGTTCGGCACACCAAGCCGGGCGGCTTAATGCGTTTGGTTCACGCCTGCTCGCTATTTGCGGCTGCAGCGGATTGTCCTGCGGGTAAATCCTTCTCAGGCTCGAACCAGGCAAGCTTCTGATGCAGTTTCACGACCTCGCCGATGATAATCAACGTGGGCGGTGTGAGATGGGCGGAAGCCGTCAAATCAGGCAGTGTCGTCAATGAGCCTGTCAATACCCGCTGTTTGTGCGTTGTCCCCTGCTGTACGATAGCCGCAGGTGTTGTCGCGGGCAAACCATGCAGAATCAATTGCCGGCACAACACGGCTAATCCCACCAGCCCCATATATACGACGATGGTCTGGTTTGGCCGCGCCAGCATGGGCCAATCCAGGTTCACGCTGCCATCTTTGAGATGTCCCGTGACGAAAACGCATGATTGCGCGTAATCACGATGCGTAAGGGGAATACCGGCATAGGAGGCCGCCCCGTTCGCCGCGGTGATGCCCGGCACCACCTGAAACGGAATATGTTCTGCGGAAAGGGTTTCGATTTCCTCCCCGCCGCGGCCGAAGATGAACGGATCGCCGCCTTTCAACCGCAGCACGCGCTTGCCTTCTTTCGCCAGCCGCACCAGTAATTCATTGATCGATTCCTGCGGCATGGTGTGCTTGCTGCGTTCCTTACCCGCATAAATGCGGGGCGCATCGCGGCGCACCATGTCGAGGATTTCAGGTGAAACCAGCCGGTCATACACCACTACGTCGGCCTGCTGCATGAGGCGCATCGCTCGAAAAGTCAACAGCTCGGGGTCTCCCGGACCGGCGCCCACCAGATAAACTTCCCCTTGCAGTTGTTCCTGCGTTACGCCATGGGATTCATTTTCTAGCGACCGTTCCAGATATTTTCGGGCCTCCTGATCCTTGCCTGCGAAGACCATTTCCGCAAATGGGCCCTGCAACGCTCTTTCCCAGAACCTGCGCCGCCTTCCGGGTTGGGACAAATGTCGTTTCACGCGCTCGCGAAAGTCCCCGGCGTAGGCAGCCAGGCGGCCATAAGCCATGGGTATCGTCGTTTCAAGACGCGCCCGTAGCAGCCGTGCAAGCACCGGCGATGTGCCACCACTTGAAACCGCGATGAGGACAGGCGAGCGGTCGATAATGGCAGGCATAATGAAAGAGCACAAGGCCGGGTTGTCGACTACATTGACCGGAATATGGCGCTGGTTGGCAATCTCGGAGACCTTGCGGTTGGTCTCGGGATCATCGGTAGCGGCAATGACGAGAACGACATCATCCAGATGATCGGGATGAAAGGCTTCGGAGCGGTAAATAATTTCTCCTTCGCCTGCCGGATTTCGCACCGCTTCCTGCACCTGGCCCGCCAGCTCCGCGCCAAGCTGCGGGGAAACCAGGGTAATGCGGGCACCCGCGCGTGAGAGCAGCACTACCTTGCGGGCGGCGACGTCTCCCCCGCCCACCACCAGGCAATTGCGGTTCTTGATATCGATAAAAATCGGCAGAAAATCCATCTGTTCCGTTCGAAAATTATAATGGCCGCAATACACATGGTCGCACTACGTATGGCCGCAATATATTGCCGCAATGGGTACTCTTGCCCAGCTATAAGGTTTGTTGCTTTATCTTCTCT
Organism: Nitrosovibrio tenuis; assembly: GCF_900109785.1. GTDB lineage: Bacteria > Pseudomonadota > Gammaproteobacteria > Burkholderiales > Nitrosomonadaceae > Nitrosospira > Nitrosospira tenuis_A. The sequence continues at coordinate 8,984 of NZ_FOBH01000020.1, read as the reverse complement.
TCTTTACCTCTCCTACTTTACCTGAAAATGCACTTTACGACGCGTCCCCCCCCTCCTTCTACCTGCCTTGCTGGTCCGTACCTCCCCACTGCTTCACCTTATTTGCTATGATGCAGGTCTTGCTTTGCACGAACAATCGCTTCATGTTCAATATTGACCTTCACTGCCATTCCACGGCTTCCGATGGACTACTGACGCCCGCACAACTGGTGCAGCATGCGGCCACGCGGGGAGTCGAGGTACTTGCCTTGACCGACCATGACGAGGTGGGCGGGTTGGATGAAGCTCGTCGAACGGCTGCCGAGCATGGCATTACATTGGTCAACGGAGTCGAGATATCCGTCAGCTGGCGCGGCCAAACCGTGCATATCGTCGGCCTTGGCATAGACCCCGATCATCCGGAGCTCGCCAAAGGCTTGATGGCGATCCGCAATGGACGCACCGTGCGCGCTCGCAGTATTGCGGCGCAACTCGATAACTTCGGCATTCACGGCAGTTTCGAAGGCGCCTGCCGGAACGCTGGCGACGGCCACCTGATCGGCCGCATGCACTTCGCGCGTTTCCTGGTCGAGCAAGGGTATGCCAAAGATGTGAAAGCGGTATTCAGGCACTATCTGGTCAAGGGTAAACCAGGATATGCACCCCACCAGTGGGCATCGTTAAGCGATGCCGTAAGCTGGATACGCAACAGCGGTGGCAGGGCCGTAATTGCTCATCCAGGCCGCTACAAGTTGAGCAAGAGTGCGTTGGAGGAGCTGCTGCTGGAGTTTCGCGCTCTCGGCGGTGAGGCGATGGAGGTCGTCACGGGCAGTCATACTCCGGAACAATCTCTGCTGTTTGCGCGCCATAGCCAGCGTCTCGGTTTGCTGGCATCGCGCGGCTCCGATTTTCATGGGCCGGGCGAGAGCTATTTCGATCTTGGCCGGATGCCGGAGCTGCCTGCCGATTGCACCCCCGTGTGGCACGATTGGAAGGGAACGGCGTGATGCGGCAATGAATGTCCTCCCACCCCTTTTTCAGCCTGTGTTTCGTCCGCCTTCATTATTGCGAGCCTCATGCTGTGCCGGCTCCAGCACTCCCCTTAAAAAGTATGGTTAAACTCCGCGGCTGAGCATATCGGTGCTTGTCTGAAATCCTGAATCCACGCTTGTCCTAAAATTAAAAACTAGAACCTGTTCCTCTTGGCCCAATTTTTTTCAGTACATCCGGATAATCCTCAGTTGCGCCTTGTGAGACAGGCTGGAGCTATTGTCAAGGCTGGCGGCGTGATTGCATATCCGACCGATTCCTGCTATGCCCTAGGTGGGCAATTGGGCGACAAGGGCGTAATGACGCGCATTCGCGCGATACGGCAAGTGGATGAGGATCATCACTTTACTTTGATGTGCCGGGACTTAACGGAAGTCTCGCGTTACGCCAAATTCGACAATACCCAGTACAGATTGCTCAAGGCAAGCACGCCCGGATGCTATACGTTCATATTCCCGGCCACTCGCGAAGTGCCGCGCCGCTTGCAGCATCCCAAGCGCAATACCATCGGCTTGCGAATCCCCGATCACCCCATAGTGCAGGCATTGCTGGCGGAGTTGGATGCACCATTGTTGAGTTCCACGTTGTTAATGCCAGGTGATGAATTTCCGCTCAACGACGCCTCGGAGATCCGCGCTCGGCTTGAACATCATGTAGAGGCGGTTGTGGACGGGGGAGCCTGCGGCCTGGAAATGAGCACTGTGATCGATTTCACCGGAGAAGCGCCAAAACTCGTACGCCATGGCAAGGGCAGCCTTGAGCCTTTTGGAATCGAGCATGGATAACATTATCCAGACGATCGCTATCTATGCGCTGCCCGTCATTTTCGCGATCACACTTCACGAAGCCGCGCATGGCTATGTGGCCAAACATTTCGGCGATCTCACCGCCTATGCTCAAGGACGTGTCAGCCTGAATCCGATCAGGCATATTGATCCGATTGGCACCATTCTTCTTCCACTGATGACATTGATGCTAGGTGGCATCCTGTTCGGCTGGGCCAAGCCGGTACCCGTCAATTTTTCGGCGCTGCGGCGACCCAAACAGGACATGTTATGGGTGGCGCTGGCTGGGCCGGGCGCGAATCTTTTCATGGCTTTACTCTGGGGACTTGTAATCAAGCTCGGTCTCGCCATGTCCGAGAGCGACCTGTCCCGCCCGATGATATTGATGGGCGAAGCGGGTATTAAAATCAATATCGTACTAATGGTACTGAATCTGCTGCCCTTGCCGCCTCTGGATGGCGGCCGGATTGCGGCAAGCCTTCTGCCCCTCCGTATGGCACAGAGCTTTTCCAAAATTGAACCTTATGGATTCATGATTCTGCTATTGCTATTGATTACAGGGATCCTCGGCGCCATTATCGGCCCTTTTATCGGCATGGGAATACGTATGGTAGCGTGGTTTTTCGGGTTGGGAACTGAATAAAAATACTGGTAGGGATTAATCAATGTTCGCTGATCGAGTTTTATCCGGGATGCGTCCCACAGGAGGCCTGCATCTGGGCCATTACCATGGGGTGCTGAAGAACTGGGTGGAATTGCAGCACCAATTCGAGTGCCTGTTCTTTGTTGCTGACTGGCATGCTCTCACAACCCATTACGATACGCCGGAAGTCATCGAGCAGCATGTCTGGGATATGGTGATCGACTGGCTCGCGGCGGGGGTGGATCCGGCACAAGCCACTTTATTCATTCAGTCGCGTGTTCCGGCCCATGCCGAGTTGCATGTCCTGCTTTCCATGATTACCCCGCTGGGCTGGCTGGAACGAGTGCCTTCTTATAAGGATCAGCAGGAGAAGCTGGCCGAAAAGGATCTCAGTACTTACGGTTTCCTCGGCTATCCGCTGCTGCAAAGCGCGGATATCCTGATATACCGGGCCACACGCGTGCCAGTGGGTGAAGACCAGGTGCCACATATCGAATTTACCCGCGAGATCGCTCGGCGCTTCAACCATATCTTCGGCAAGGACGTTGGGTTCCGCGAAAAAGCCGAAGCGGCGATTAAAAAGCTCGGTTCCAAGAAGTCCAAGGTCTACCGCGAACTGCGCAATCGCTACCAGGAACATGGTGATGAGGAGGCGCTGGCGGCGGCAAAATCCTTGCTCGATGCCCAACAGAATTTGAGCATGGGCGATCAGGAGCGATTGTTCGGATATCTGGAGGGCGGCGGAAAGATGATTCTCTCTGAACCCGATGTGATGCTGACCCCGGAATCCAAAATGCCGGGGCTGGATGGACAGAAGATGTCCAAATCCTATAACAATACGATTAATCTGCGCGAAGATCCGGACAGCGTCATCAAAAAAATCAGGACCATGCCGACCGACCCGGCACGGGTGAGACGCAACGATCCGGGCGATCCCAACAAATGCCCTCTATGGCAATTTCATCTCGTTTATTCGAACGAGGCAACGAGGGACTGGGCATACAACGGTTGCACTACCGCGGGGATTGGCTGCCTGGACTGCAAGCAGCCGGTTATCGATGCAATCCTGGCGGAGCAGGGGCCTATGCACGAGCGTGCTCAAATGTATGAGGAGGATCCGACACTGGTGCGCAACATCATTGCGGACGGATGCGAGAGAGCGGACAAACTGGCCCAGGAAACAATGCGTGACGTCCGGGAGGCGATGGGGTTGGATTATTCCTAGGTTCTTGACATGAGAACGTTCCGCGCACGGTAGCTCCCCTTGCATAGACACATCTCCCATAGTCCTTGGCGGGATTCCATTTCCGTATGAACGATTTTATCCATCCTGCTTCCGCCAACCCCATCGCCAGAATTCATGGAGAGCCCCTGACGGAGTTGCCTCGGGACTTGTATATTCCCCCGGATGCGCTCGAAGTATTTCTCGATACATTCCAGGGTCCGCTCGATCTGCTGCTTTATCTCATCCGCAAGCATAATCTGGATGTGCTGGATATTCCCATGGCGGAACTTACGCGGCAATATCTGTCCTACATCGAAATGATGCGGGCTAACAGGCTGGAATTGGCGGCGGAATACCTGCTGATGGCGGCGGTGCTGATTGAGATCAAATCCCGGATGTTGCTGCCCAAGCCGGTCGATACCGAGGAAGAAGAGGATGGCGATCCACGTGCTGAGCTGGTGCGGCGCCTGCTGGAATACGAGCAGATGAAGACGGCGGCGCGGCGGCTCGATGAGTTACCACAGGCCGAGCGGGATTTTGCGCTGGTTCAGGTGTGGGTCGAAAAAGCGGTGATCGAGCGCCTGCCGGAAGTGCACGTGGATGACCTGCGTAACGCCTGGCTTGCACTGTTGGCACGCTCGCAGGCGAATCGGCGTCATCAGATTACCAGGGAAGAGCTTTCCGTCCGGTTGCACATGAGCCGTATTCTGCACCGCTTGCAAGGACATAAGTTTGTAGAGTTCACCGAGTTATTCAGCCCTTCCGCCGGCGTGGCGGAGCTCGTGGTAACCTTTCTCGCATTGCTGGAGCTTATTAGGGAAAATCAGGTGGAAGTCAGTCAGCCTCAGGCATTCGGGATTATTTATGTCAAACCCATCAGTTTCCTCACTGCCGTCTAACTCCGGCTATCCTGGCCCGGACGAGATTAAGCGGATATTGGAAACAATATTGCTCACCAGTACTGAACCGTTGCCATTGTCCGAACTGAAGAATCTGTTCGACATGGAACTGAGTGCGGAAATTCTGCGCAGGCTATTGGAAGAGCTGCGTGAGGACTGGGAGGGCAAGGGGGTCGAGCTGGTCAATGTCGCCAGCGGCTGGCGCTTCCAGGCCAGGCCCGAAATGCAGAAATTTCTTGATCGGCTCAATCCGCAAAAGCCGCCCCGCTATTCCCGTGCGGTTCTGGAGACACTTGCCATCATTGCCTACCGTCAGCCAGTTACGCGCGGTGACATTGAGGAAATTCGGGGAGTTGCCGTGTCCGCCCATATACTTAGGGCGCTTGAGGCGCGCGGCTGGATTGGGGCGGTCGGGCACCGCGATGTTCCAGGCAGACCGGTTTTGTATGCCACGACGGCCTACTTTCTCAATGATCTGAACTTGAGATCGTTGGAGGAATTACCTCCGCTTGAAGAATTGGGATCGTTGATTGAACCACAGGGAACTATGGAATTGCTGCCCGGCGCACGGCCGGATATGGCTGTCGATACTGGGGAATAAATGGCTGAAGCTCGGGGAACCATGCGAACGGTTTTAGTGGCGAACCCAAAAGGGGGGAGCGGAAAGACGACGCTGGCAACTAATCTGGCGGCTTTTTTTGCGGGTCAAAACCGGCAAGTTGCAATGTGGGATCTCGACCGTCAAAAATCCTCGCTCGGGTGGCTGGCATTGCGCCCCGCTGAGCTGCCATCCATTGCCCAGCTGAACGCCCCACGCCGCGAAGATTATCCGGACATCCCCGCCGACTATGAATGGCTCGTCCTCGATTCTCCAGCGGGAATGCATGGCAAGAACCTTGCCCATGCCTTGAAATTTGCCCATAAGATTCTTGTACCCGTACAGCCTTCGCTATTCGACATGGCCGCCACGCGAGATTTTTTGGACCAGTTGATGGAGGAAAAAAGGGTACAAAAGCACAGAACCTTTATAGGCATAATTGGTATGCGCGTAGACCCGCGCACACGTGCTGCCGCCACGCTGGAACAGTTTCTCAAGCAATATGATCTTCCCGTCCTCACCTATCTGCGTGACACCATGGTGTATGTCAATGCCGCCTTCGTTGGTAAAAGTATTTTCGATCTGCCTACCTATCAGATTGAGCGCGATCTGGCGCAATGGAGGCCGCTCATCGAGTGGATAAACACTTGAGAATCAGCATTCCTGAATAAGCCGCCTGGCGTGCCGATTTATCGGTATTCAGTCCGCGATTAAGTCGGCGCTAAGTTTGAAAATGGGTTGCCAACTCATCCTGCCATAGGAGAATAGGAAGCGCGCAATCGTCTGCCTTTGATGAGTGTGGGCAGGGGTACACTCGGAGGGAGACTATTCTGCGCTTGAACCTGATCCCGCAATTAATCGCGGGAATTAAGCGGCGGGGCATCGAGGTTATTGAGGAAATCATTATCATCATCTTTTGGTCTTCAGTGCCAGAGTCAGACTCGTGAGTTTGGCAGCATACTGACTACCGGGGTATACGGGACAATGAGCAGGATCATTTTTGGCTCCGGCTCCGCGCTTGCAACAGCCATCCTTATCTGTATCGGGTGATTGGCCAGCTTTGCATAGTGCATAAGGCTGCGTTGGCCAATTGTTTGTCTCGTCAGCCCAGTTTGACCAGAATTTACCTTGGATCGCCTCAGCAAATAGTTTCCATGAGAACATGTCCGGACAGAGCATGGCAGCGTTACTCAACGCCTTGCCGGTACGGTTGTTGACGGGAATCAGTTCTCCATTCGCAACAGTCATCGAACAGTATTCAGCATCTTTCTATCTCAAGAATGGCGGCTCGCTGGAAAAGGCCGCCGCCATGGCAAACCACTCCAGCACCCGCACGACACAGCTTTACGACCGGCGACACGACGAAATGACGCTGGATGAAGTGGAAAAAATAGGAATTTAGGCCACAACAGCATCATCGAACTCGCCATGCAACTTTGCGCTGAGCGCTGAACTTGATCAGTTGCAGTTAATTCTGGTTTGCGCCGATCAAATGCAGGTCGGCGCGGCTGAATGCAGATTCATTTGCAGTTAATGCCGGTTTAAGCGGGTGGATAGTTGCAATTAATGCTGGCACAAATCCGCGCTGAATGCTGGTCGAACCGCTTTTAAATGCAGGTTGCTACACCTAAAGTGGGAAAAACACAGCAAAGAAAAGAAAATTGATTGCTTACGTGATTCCGCCGATCCAGTCGACAAGTAAGGCGGCGATTCCGCAGGCGACACCGATAAGACAAACCGCTATCCATCCGCCTGCAGTCCAGGCGATTCCTGCAGCAGCTGCGCCGATAGCTCCGCCGAGGAAGAAGAGACCTACAAAAAGACCATTGAGCCTCCCGAGCGCCTCCGGTCGCAGAAGATTGATGGCTCGGCGGCCGAGGTTGTGGTCGCCTACGACTCCGATATCGAGCAAAACTGCGCCTACGCCCATTAGGAGAAGAGACAAGAGCGGCGTTGTGACGTGTGACGACCCGGCCCATCCAGTAAGCCCGAAGGCACCCACCATCAGGAGATGGGATGCGATCGTCCCTGATCTCGTCCAGCCGAGGTCGCCCGCTCGTCCGACCAGTGGCGTCGCAGCTGCGCCGGCTGCCCCGACAAGCGCGAACAAAGCAATTTCACTTTGGTCGAATTCAAACGGCGACTGCATCAACCTGAGAGCGACAGCAGTCCAGAATAGGCTAAACGCGGCCATGGTCAAGCTTGCTGTCAGGGCACGGCGCCGCAGCACAGGCTCCGTGCGCAATAGATGCCAAAGAGAGGCTATGAGGGTTGGGTAGTTCGAGCTCGCCACCGGTTGGCGTTTGGGCAGGCGCGCAGCAAGCGTAAGCGTGAGTATCGCCAGAGCGAAAGCGCTCACACCATAAAAAGCGCGCCATCCAAAGGCGTCAGTGATAATGCTCGCGAGTGGCCTCGACAGCACAATACCGATCATCAGCCCGCCCATAACGTCTCCGATGACACGGCCGCGTTGTTCTGGCGGTACCATGGAGGCCGCGACGGGAACCAGGATATGAATAGCGGAACACGCCGCCCCAAGGATGAAAAGAATTACCAACAGCAAAGCTGCACTTGGAGCGAAAGCAGCGGCGATCGCGCTTACCGCCGCGCATCCGAGCATCCGGACGATCAGCTTGCGGTTTTCCAAAAGATCGGCTAGGGGAACCAGAAGGAAGAGGCCCACGGAGTAACCGAGCAAGGTTGCCATAGAGACGAGCCCGCCGCTAGCATCGGCGAGGCCAAGCGATGGGCCAATCAGACCGATTAAGGTCTGCGGGGCATAAAGATTGGTGACGACGACTCCAACCGACGTTGCGAAGATCGCCGTAAGCGGGCCGGTAATCAGTGTTTTCTCCCCTCGTCGAAGGACGAACGGAGGGCTCGCGCGGCGTTACGGTCATGAAGACCCCGTTCTGGCAAAATTGACCCTCTTTTCTACAGGCCATTGTGTTGATGGCTAACTACTTGCAGATCCTCACCAGTGACAGAATTTGGTCGTCATAACGTTTGATAGATTGAACCCTTACTTCTAGGGAATGTGAGTTTCCACCAAAGATCCAACGATACCCGGGTTCTTTAATGTCACGCGTCTTGTCCCCATATGTCCCAGAGTAAAGCAAGTCGAGCGCCGGACTATCGTGATGCACTTCTTTCGCCACAAGCACATCATCAGGCCAAACTAGGTTTCGAAAAAACCACTCTCGCTTATGTTGACTATGAACCACAACAGCGGCAGGGCCAGGGGAATGCCGCATTATACGAATGGCGGTGGCTGGGAGGCTTGTATCAAACTCTTTCCAATATCGCTGACAAGATCGATACAGGGCTCGCGCCGAACGATCTTAGGCACAACCAAATAGGGAGGCAACAGGAGATCCGAACTGAAGCGGTTGGCTTCGGCCTCCATCGTCATCGCGCTCTGGTTCCGGGAAGAGACATCCTCTTGCTGCAAGCCATTAGACCATCACCTTTACGGTCGCGAAACCAATGACCGATTTCATGTCCGATGGAAAAACGCTGCCTAGCTAGACTTGTGGCAGTATTCACAGTAATAACACCGCTATCATCCACTGCAACAAGCCGTGCATCAGCACCATCAAGCTTCCTGCGACGAATCTGTATTCCAAGATCGAGAGCAATCGCATCTAAATTAATCTCTCTAGGACCTTTTGCTCTTTTGGGCTGCCGCTTATAAGAGTCTCCTCACAAGAGACCGCGCGCTCAATGGACGTGATCGCCGGGTGGTGGGAGGATTTCCTTTTCCCGGTTGAGTTGTGCGAGCTGTTGCAGCAGCATGTCGGCATGA
>NZ_FOBH01000013.1 GCF_900109785.1 Nitrosovibrio tenuis | reverse complement strand
AATTATTAATAAATCAACTGTCTTAGGAAAAATGCATCCAGACATTTTTAATCCCTTATCTAGAGGTTCCATCTTGGAAAGCACAGAATCTGTATGTAAGAAGCTACAGGTAGTCGCGAATTGCACGAGATGAACGAGAACGGTTGTCTGTTTATTTGCTTACCCGAAGCCTAGCTATTCCATCTAAAAATTGAATACTTGAATAACGGGCAATTTCCCTGTTGAATTTGTCTACACTTCGGCACTAGAGGTGCCATATTGCGCTCCCGGGCATCGTAGACCTGGCTACGACCTATGTCGTGCGCCTTGTGATCATCCCGATTTTACCCGCAACATACTCCGCGAAGATTTAGTAGGATTCTCTAGAATTTGTAGCCTCGATGCAGGGCAACCACACCGCCGGCCAGATTGAAATACCCTACCCGTTCAAATCCCACCTGTTGCATTAATTGTTTCAATTCTTCTTGAGAAGGATGCATACGGATGGATTCGACCAGATAACGGTAGCTGTCGCGATCCTTGGCAATAAGACCACCCATCGCTGGGAGCAGATTGAACGAGTACGCATCATAAAGACGTTGGAGCGGTTTCCAAACCTTGGAAAATTCAAGTACGATGACACACCCGCTGGGGCGGAGTACCCGTAACATTTCCTTCAATGCCCCGTCCTTGTGTGTCATGTTTCTGAGACCAAAAGCGACGCTCACGCAATCGAAATAGTCACTCGGAAATGGCAGCTTTTCGGCATCGCACTGCGCTACCGGCACAGCCGTGCCTTGATCCAATAAACGGTCACGGCCCAGTGTAAGCATGGAATTATTGATATCGGTAAGCCAGACCTCCCCACTGCCTCCTACATGCTCCACAAATAAGGCACTCAGGTCGGCAGTGCCGCCGGCAATGTCGAGTACCCGTCCGCCTTTCTTGATGCCGCTCGCTTCCACGGCAAAACGCTTCCAGAGCCTGTGCATGCCTGCTGACATGAGGTCATTCATCAGGTTGTATCGTTCTGCAACCGAATCGAATACGCCTGCTACCCTGCGGGCTTTCTCTGCTTCAGCAACGGTATGGAAGCCGAAATGAGTGGTTTTTGTCATGAATGCTCAATTTCCATTAGAGTAGTTATTTTTCATATCGAACGAACCCTACTTCGTTCCCGACCGTTGATCTGATGCATGTAAACGCCCAACGGGGTCGCGGCTGGCACCTGCCTCATCCATTCGGTGCAGGTATCGCTGCCACATTTCATCCTGATGCATGCCATATTCATGGAGCAGATCCCACGAGTAGAGTCCCGTGTTGTGGCCATCGGAGAAATTCAGCTGGATTGCATAATTGCCCACCGGTTCAATATGGTTGATATTGACCTCTTTCTTGCCGGTTTGCAGCACCTCCTGACCCGGACTATGACCCCGCACCTCCGCCGAAGGAGAATAGACGCGCAAGAATTCACATGGAAAATGGAAAGTCTTGCCGTTGCTGAACGAAATTTCCAGTACCCTGGATTTTCGATGCAGTTTTATTTCGCTGGGATAGGGGGTTTCTTTGCTTAGCCCTGCCATCGCGACATCCTATGGTTGGAAACCGCGAATGATAAACCAGCAGATGCAAAACTAAAACCCTGGGAAGTTTTTTAAGGCAGAGTCACGGCAGGCATTGCCAACTCAAACTGCCCAAGTCGGGCGCGTCAGCATAGTATGAGGTAACGGTTTATGATATTCGGAAGTACAGTCAGATGATCCGCTCGCAGCGAGCAATCCACCACGCCACAGCCGCAGCATTGTTCTGCTGCGATGCCTGATTGCTCACTGCGTCCGCCTGGCAAATACACTGATTCCCCCTGTTGACAGCGGAAAGATTAGCTCGCGCTTTGGTCGATGCAGCGCCTGATTCGTTGCGCCGCTGGTCAAGGAAACGCCGGTATTTTTGGTTCCGTTCCCTCTATGTCAACCTGAGGCAAGTGTACTTTTACAAGAGCCTCGATCTCCTCAACCCGATCTTTCGGAACATCGGCCATAACCAATAGCTGACCGGCCTCAATCTCATCTTCAAACTCCTTGATCCTCGAGCTGCCGGTACTTGCACCTATCATTCCGCCAGCCCACGCGCCCACTCCCGCCCCTGCGAGCGCGCTTCCCAGCAGAATACCGCCTGCTATGACGGTTGAAGCAGGGGGAAGCGCAATGGCGACCAATCCGGCCAGTACGCCAGCCGATCCGCCGAGCGCCAGGCCACGCTCCACTGCGGGAATAAAGTCGCTTTTCTGAAATAGATTAGCCTCGGGCAAATCCTCTAACTCAGTACCGCGCTTTGCGATTACGTGAATGTGCCGCTCTTCGATGCGCGCAAGAAGCAGGTCATCGACAATGCGTTTAGTGGTGGCAATGTCGGGAACGAGAAAGTAAATTCGTCGCATGATGATCTCCTGAAAGTTTTAAAACATAATTACCCAACGCAGAGATTCAGCACAGAGATTCCGCCGGCTTGAATTCATCATAGGATGGCTCAACCGAAAAAGCAAACCATCGTCCTCATCCCGTTATGGTAGGGAGTCGGCAATATAGTCGTGTCTGGCTACCGGCTGCCAGCGATCTAAATACTGCGATCTAAATACTGCGAACTGAACACCGCGAACTGAACGCTGACCCGAACTGCACCGCTCATTGCAGTTTTGGCGCCGACAAGATATCGGCGATATATTATGATGGGTTGCTGTACTCATTACGAAGATTGTTCAGCAGGGCACGGGTTACGTAGTGCGGAACCCGCATACTCATCAGATCAGTAGTCACAGGGAGAGCGGTTACATGGAAGCAATAAAAACTCGAGCGGCCGTGGCCTGGGGTCCGGGTCAGCCTTTGAGCATTGAAGAAATTGATTTATTGCCGCCGCGGCGAGGCGAAGTACTGGTGCGCATCGTTGCCACCGGAGTCTGCCATACCGATGCATTTACGCTGTCGGGAAGAGACCCTGAGGGCAAGTTTCCCATCATCCTTGGGCATGAAGGCGGCGGCATCGTTGAGGCGCTGGGCGAGGGCGTGACGAGTGTGGAAGTGGGCGATCACGTTATCCCGCTTTACACCCCGGAATGCGGCCAGTGCAAATTCTGCAAATCTGGAAAAACCAATCTCTGCCAGGCCATTCGAGCCACGCAGGGGCAGGGACTGATGCCCGATGGGACGACGCGTTTTTCCAAGGGCGGAACACCCGTTTACCACTATATGGGCACGTCAACCTTCTCCGAATATACGGTGATACCTGAAATCGCGCTCGCAAAAATCAGCAGGGAAGCGCCGCTGGAAAAAGTCTGCCTGCTCGGGTGCGGCGTGACCACAGGCTTGGGCGCTGTCGCCAACACTGCAAAAGTAAAAGCAGGTGATACCGTAGCGGTCTTCGGCCTGGGCGGCATCGGGCTCGCCGTGATCATCGGAGCGGTGCTGGCAAAAGCCGGGCGCATTCTCGCAATCGACATCAATCCTGAAAAATTTGAAATTGCGCGCCAGCTAGGGGCTACCGATGTGGTGAATCCCAAGGATTATGACAAGCCGATTCAGGATGTGATTGTCGAAATGACGGGCGGCGGGGTTGATTTTTCCTTCGAATGCATCGGTAATGTCAAAGTCATGCGCTCAGCCCTGGAATGCTGCCATAAAGGTTGGGGAGAATCGGTCATCATCGGCGTTGCGGGGGCGGGCGAAGAAATCTGCACTCGCCCTTTTCAACTGGTAACGGGCCGCGTCTGGCGTGGCTCGGCGTTTGGCGGGGTGAAGGGCCGCACCGAACTCCCCCGGTACGTGCAACGCTATCTGGACGGAGAATTCGAACTTGATACCTTTATCACTCACACCATGGGGCTGGAGGATATTAATAAAGCATTTGACCTGATGCACGAGGGTAAATCGATCCGTACGGTAATTCACTTCAATAAATAAACCGCCAGCGTGGTTTCGCGCCGAAGGCAATACCTCACGTGCTTTCTGTATAATTGATCCCTTTTTGGAAAAGCGCCATGGAAGCGGAACAGATTAACTCCATCGACTATCAGCTTAGCGATCTCGATAGCCGGGCAGCAGAATTACGGAGGTATCTTTGACTTCGATACCAAACAAACACGGCTAAACGAAATCACCCGCCTGACCGAAGACCCCGCCATCTGGGAGGACAATAAACGGGCTCAGGAGTTGGGCCGCGAAAAAAAACTGCTGGAAGACGTCGTCATCGGATTGCGAACGGTCGCGCGTCAGTTGGACGATGCCCGGGACCTGTTCCAGATGGCTGAAGAAGAGGATGACGACGCGGCCCTCCTCAGCATTCAACGCGATCTCGGGAAAGTGGAAAAAACCGTTGCGGATATGGAGTTCCGCCGTATGTTTTCCAATCCGATGGATCCCAATAATTGCTTTGTCGATATTCAGTCCGGCTCCGGGGGGACTGAAGCCCAGGATTGGGCAGCCATGCTGGAGCGCATGTACTTGCGCTATTGCGAGCGCCGCGGCTATAGCGTGGAAATCATGGAAGAGTCGCCCGGCGAGGTGGCGGGCATCAAGAGCGTAAGCCTGAAGGTGTCAGGCGAGTATGCATATGGCTACCTTCGCACGGAAACCGGCGTGCACAGGCTGGTGCGCAAGTCTCCGTTCGACTCCGGCAACCGCCGCCATACGTCGTTTGCCAGCGTGTTTGTTTATCCCGAGGCAGACGAGACCATCGAAATAGACATCAACCCGGCGGATCTGCGCGTGGATACATTCCGCGCATCCGGTGCGGGCGGCCAGCATATCAATAAGACAGACTCGGCCGTTCGTATCACCCACAACCCCACGGGTATCGTCGTGCAGTGCCAAAGCGGCCGTTCGCAGCACCGCAACCGCGCGGATGCCATGTCAATGCTGAAATCGCGCCTGTACGAGGCTGAGCTGCGCAAGCGCAACGAGGAGAAACAAGCGGTGGAAGACAGCAAGACAGATATCGGCTGGGGTCACCAGATCCGCTCGTACGTACTGGATCAGTCCCGCATCAAGGACCTGCGCACGGGGGTTGAAAGCGGGAATACCCAGGCTGTCCTCGACGGAGGACTGGATGAGTTTATTGGGGCCAGTTTGAAACAAGGAATTTAAGGAATATGGGTAAAAATAAGGACGAGCTTAATGACCTTAAAAGAATTGATGAGCTTGATCAAATAAAAGATCGAAGCGTGCGTCAAGAGGCGGAACGAGCTGTTATTGACACGTGGTCACTTACAGAAGAGCGTCGCGCCAAGCTTGCTGCGCTGCGAGAGGCTGGCAGCGCGTTCCCCAATGATTTCCGCCGTAGCGACTTGGCAGCGGATCTGCATTACCACTATGCGAATTATTCCGGCGAAGCACTGGAAGCGGAGCCTCGTACAGTAAGCGTGGCAGGGCGCATGATCCTCAAGCGCGTCATGGGCAAGGCGAGCTTCGCCTCCATCCAGGATATGAGCGAGCGCATCCAGCTATATATCGCCACCGACGTTGCTGGTGCGGATACGCACGCTGCATTCAAGCATTACGACCTGGGAGACATCCTTGGAGCTGAGGGTACTCTGTTTAGGACCAGGACCGGCGAACTGTCGGTGCGCGTGACCAGTTTGCGTCTGCTGACCAAATCCTTGCGGCCTCTGCCGGAAAAATTCCACGGGCTGACCGACCAGGAACAGAAATACCGCCAGCGTTACCTCGACCTGATCACCAATGAAGATAGCCGCAAGGTATTCATAACGCGATCCAGGATCATGCAGGCCATTCGCGAATGTCTCGGTGCTCGCAGCTATCTGGAAGTTGAAACGCCGATGATGCACCCCATCCCCGGCGGGGCGGCGGCACGGCCTTTCGTCACGCACCACAATGCGCTCGACACGAAACTGTATCTGCGCATCGCGCCGGAGCTTTACTTGAAGCGACTGGTAATTGGCGGTATGGAACGCGTGTTCGAAATCAACCGAAGCTTCAGGAACGAGGGCATTTCGACCCGGCACAACCCCGAATTCACCATGCTGGAATTTTATGAAGCCTATCAGGATTATGCATATTTGATGGATTTCACGGAAATCATGCTGCGCGAGATAGCGGAAAAGGTCTTAGGTACAACCAGGATAACTTACCAAGGACGTGAAATCGATCTGGTGCAACCGTTCGAACGGCTTACGATCACCCAGGCCATTCAAAGGTTTCATCCTGAGTATACCGACGCGCAACTGGGCGACCGTGCATTTCTCATCGCCAAGCTGGATGCACTGGGTATTTCCTATAAACCGGCGGATGGCATCGGCGGATTACAGCTCACGTTGTTTGACGAAACTACCGAACATCTACTGTTTGAGCCCACTTTCATCATTGACTATCCGGCCGAGGTGTCCCCCCTTGCCCGGCGAAAAGACTCAAACCCTTCCGTCACCGACCGGTTCGAGCTTTACATTGCCGGTCGCGAAATTGCCAATGGTTTTTCCGAATTGAACGATCCGGAGGATCAAAAGGCACGCTTCCAGGAGCAGGCCCGCGCCAAGGAAGCGGGCGATGCCGAAGCCATGCATTATGACGCGGACTATATCCGCGCGCTCGAATACGGCCTGCCTCCCACCGCCGGCGAAGGTATCGGCATAGACCGGCTGGTGATGCTCTTCACCGATAGCCCAAGCATTCGCGATGTAATCCTGTTTCCGCAACTGCGGCGGGAAGACTAAAGATAGTGGGGATTTCGGACTCAGATCAACTATCAAACCTTATCTTTTAAGACACCCTAAAAAAAGCCTCAACGGGCATTCCTAAATCATTTTTTGGGCGATCAAAATCTCGTCCAGGTCTCTCATCTTGAACACCCGCAATGCTCTCCACGGAGATCCGTTCAGAGGCTCTCTATATACCCCTCATAAGTATTGACATATACCCCATTAGGGTATATGGTAAGCACCAATAACTGGGGATTTCCTGGATTCCGTGCTCCGGAACGGGACTATTCCAGGTAATCAACATCCGGACATACAGCTCCGTGAAACGAGAATTCCTGGTGAATGGCTCCAGGCAGGTTGGCTTGGGATGGCACTGTTATCACATAACATCATGGTGCGCAAAATGGCTATCAAATCAGTCCATCTGAAAATCAAAGGCATGCATTGCACCGGTTGCGAGGAAACCATCGAGAATGCGGTAGGCTGCCTGCCCGGCGTGAAGAAAGTAAAGGCGGATTATGCGAAAAGGACTGTCGACGTCGAATTCGACGGCAAACTCATCGGGGATAGCGGCATTCGCCACACAATTGAAGAAAAAGGTTATGAGTTTGAAAGTGCATCCATCAATAATTCAAATCGACATATACAAAATGGGCTGATTTTTTTGTTCTTCCTACTGGTGGTGGGTGGCGTCACCTTCTGGGGCAAAAGTATGGTACCGGGGCTGATAGGTGAGATGAATTCCAGCCTCGGCCACGCCATGTTGTTTTCCATCGGATTTTTTACGGGCTTTCATTGCATCGGTATGTGCGGCGGCTTTGTGGTCGGCTACGCAACCGCGGGCGGACCGCAATCCGCTGTTACCACCACGACACGCCATCTGATGTACGCCACCGGCAAAACTGCTTCTTATACGGCTATCGGCGGCGCTATGGGTTTATTGGGCTCCGTCATGACTTTCACACCTTATATGCGGGGTGTAATCAACCTTGCAGCGAGCATTTTCGTAATCATTTACGGCCTGAAAATGCTGGACGTTTTTCCTGCACTGCGCGGGTTCACCTTGCGCTTACCTCGCTATGTGACGAAAGGCGTCGCGAATGAGTTGCGGGGTCAACGGAATCCGCTGGTGATAGGGTTGTTGAACGGCTTCATGCTGGGTTGTGGCCCTTTGCAGGCCATGTACATCATGGCTGCGGGAACCGGCAATCCGCAGGAAGGGGCAACGATGCTTTTCTTTTTTGGCCTGGGTACATTGCTGCCGCTCCTGAGTTTCGGCCTGATTGCCAGCAGCGTCTCCCGAAGCATCATGCGTCAACTGGTAATGGCGTCCGCCATTCTCGTTATCGCCATGGGCCTGATGATGGCGGACCGGGGACTCAAGCTGACTGGGTCCGGGTATGACGTTAACTCGCTGTTATCTAGTTGGCAGCAGCAGGTGACGCCAGCGGACAATCACCTGGATTCGAGGAATGATGTCCGGCAGCGCTAAGCAGCCATTTGCCGCGTAAATAGTTCCAGACGCCAAATTTATGAATTCACTTACGCTCAAGCAAATAGAACTGGCTATTGAAGGCATGACCTGCACAGCCTGCGCGGCACGGATCGAGAAAACGCTAAATAGACTCCCCGGCGTTCGTGCGGCAGTCAATTTCGCCAGCGAAAAAGCACGGGTGGAATTCGATGCCGCCATGATTCAACCTGAAGACCTGGTCCGTTCGATCGAAAAAACGGGATTTCATGTGGTTCCGCAATCGGTACAGCTTCAGATCAGCGGGATGACCTGTGCGACCTGCAGCAACCGTATCGAAAAGGCGTTGAACAGTCTTCCCGGCGTTACTGCTACCGTCAATTTGGCCACGGAAGCAGCTCACGCCAGCTTCAGTCCCGGCGCTGTGGCAGTGGACGAGTTGCTCGCCGCCGTTGCCAGGTCAGGCTATAAAGCCAGCGAAATCAGCGAAGCCAGCCGGACCGAAGAAAAAGCGCGCAGACTTGCCGCTTACCATGCTGAAATGCGGATATTCTGGATTTCGGCCATTCTTACTCTTCCGCTGGTACTGCAAATGGCAGCAATGTTTAGCGGCGGGCACGAAGAAATTCTGCCGCGTTGGCTGCAACTGCTGCTGGCCACGCCGGTGCAATTCTGGGTCGGCAAACGCTTCTATATCGCTGCATGGAACGCGCTGCGAGGCGGCGGCGCCAACATGGATGTGCTGATTGCGCTTGGCACCAGCATGGCGTACTTTTTCAGTGCGATCGTGACCTTGTTGGCACTGGATCAGCATGTGTATTTTGAGGCAAGCGCGGCCATCATTACGCTGGTACTGTTGGGCAAATTGATGGAAGCCCGCGCCAAAAGCAAGACTTCGGCAGCCATCGAGGAACTCATCAGGTTGCAGCCCAAGATCGCCCGGGTTGAACGCGATGGTGAAATCGTCGAAGTGGACGCAAGCACCCTCAAGACGGGTGATATTTTTATCGTGCGCCCGGGTGAGTACCTGCCGGTGGACGGCGTGGTCATCGAAGGAACATCCAGCGTGAACGAGGCAATGCTGACTGGCGAGAGTCTGCCTGTCGCAAAACGGGCCGGCGTAAAGGTCTATGCTGCTACCCTGAACCAGCAAGGTTTGCTCAAATGCCGCGCGACCAGCGTCGGCGCACATACCCAGCTTGCAGCCATTATCCGCCTGGTCGAAGAAGCACAGGGCTCCAAGGCCCCGATCCAGCGATTGGCCGACACCATTTCGGGGATATTTGTGCCGGTGGTGGTGACGCTCAGTGCAGTGACGTTGATCTTTACATGGTGGCTGGCAGGCGATTTCGTTCCAGCCCTGATCAATGGGGTAGCGGTACTGGTTATTGCCTGCCCCTGTGCATTGGGACTCGCTACGCCAACCGCAATAATGGTCGGGACAGGACGCGGTGCGCAAGTCGGCGTGTTGGTGAAAAATGCTGCCGCGCTGGAACAAGCAGAAAAAATTCAGGTTCTGATCGTGGACAAAACCGGCACCCTGACGGAAGGCAGGCCCACAGTTACGGATATTGTTTCAACAGGATCAGTTACCGAGCGCGATTTACTGCAACTTGCCGTCACCCTTGAGCAGGGGTCCGAGCATCCCCTCGCAAAAGCGGTAATGGATTATGCCGCAAGCATGGATATCCGGCCTCGAACGATGAGCGATTTTAGCGCGGTTACCGGCGGCGGAATTACCGCCCGTATTGATGGCGTGGAGTATATTCTCGGGTCGCCCGGATTTCTGCAGGAACATGGCGCGTCCCCGGACAATAACGCAATAGCTGTTCTCCAGGCGAAAGGCAAAACCGTCGTAGGCTTAGCCAGTGCTGCTACTGTATCCGGCAGCGGATTTGAAGTTCTCGGCTATCTCGCCATTGCCGACCGGTTGCGAAGTACCTCCGCGCCAGCGGTAGAACGGCTGCAAGCGATGGGCATCGAGGTCATGATGTTGACTGGCGATAACGCCGCCACCGCAGCCGCCATTGCCAGGCAGGCGGGCATCACCGTCTACCGTGCGGAAGTGCTGCCGCAAGAAAAGGCTGCCGAAGTGGGCAAAATAAAATCAGACGGTAAGTTTACCGGTATGGTTGGTGATGGCATCAACGATGCGCCGGCATTGGCTGCGGCTGATGTAAGTTTTGCCATCGGTGCAGGCTCCGACGTGGCGATTGAAGCTGCTGACATAACGCTCATGCGTAACGACTTGATGAGTGTGGCTGACGCCATTTCACTTTCGCGCGCGACGCTGAGGAAAATTCGCCAGAACCTTTTCTTCGCCTTCATCTACAACATATTCGGCATACCGCTTGCAGCGATAGGATTGCTTAATCCTGTCATTGCTGGCGCGGCAATGGCAATGAGTTCGGTATCGGTGGTAAGCAATTCACTGTTGCTGAAACGATGGCGGGCTGGTGCTTGAGCAACCCCTTCATTTAACCCAACTGAAAGGAGTCATAAAATGGAAACAGAAGTCATAAAAGTCAAGGGAATGACGTGCTCGGGGTGCGTCAATAGCGTGAAGAACGTCCTGGAGAAACTGCCCGGTGTGAACAGCGCAGATGTTTCCCTCGAACAGAAACAGGTCACAATCCGGTATGACGCCGCCGCAGCCAATACCGACCAGTTCAAGGATGCGATCAAGGGGGCCGGTTTTGAAGTCGCCAGTTAGGAAGGAATCGTGTCACGACCCCCGGACGGTGGTGCAACCAGACAAGGGGGCGCTGATACGGCGCCTCAACCGTATCGAAGGCCAGGTGCGCGGCGTCAACAAGATGGTATCGGAAGACCGATATTGTGTTGATATCCTGAACCAGGTCGCTGCGCTGCAGTCCGCGTTGGATGCGGTGGCCATGCTGTTATTGGAGAGCCATACCCACGGCTGCATGCAGGGTGCGATCAAGTCCGGTAACGGAGATGAGGCAATTGATGAGCTGATGGCTGTGGTGAGGAAATTTGCACGGTAGCCAACAGTCAATAGGCTCCTGGGCGCTTCACGGAGGCAGCTTCACGGAGATAAAATGAGACCGCTTGCACTGATTTTGCTGATCGCTAGCTTGTTTTTTACCTGCTCCGCCATTGCCGCCGGCATTCCTCCGGTTGAGGTTCCCAATACGATGGCGGAGCGGGTCAAAGCATGTGTCATCTGCCACGGTCCGGAGGACAAGGAAGGAAGAGATGCATACTATCCGCGCATCGCTGGCAAGCCAGAAGGCTACCTTTTCAATCAGCTGCGCAATTTCCGGGACGGCCGGCGTCACTATCGGCCCATGGCCTTACTCCTGGAAGGTTTGCCCGATCAATATCTGCGGGATATGGCCGCGTATTTCGCTTCACTGAGGCAGGCTTTCCCCCCGCCCGAACCGATAGGCTCCTCACCTGCCGAAATCGAGCTGGCCCGCAGGCTTATCATGCGGGGCGATCCTGTCAGGAAAATTCCCGCGTGTGTCGAATGTCATGGCCGGGATTTAATGGGGACAGCGCCTTTCATTCCGGGTTTGCTCGGTCTGCCACGTATCTACATCCTTGCTCAATTCGGCAACTGGCGAAATGGCGGTTTGATGCGCGGACAGACCCCCGACTGCATGTCGGAAATTGCAAAACAGCTCACTGCCGACGAGGCAACGGCCGTTGCAAAATGGTTGGCGGCACAGCCGGTTTCGGAGGCGCTTTTAAAGCACGAGGGTCCACCATCAGCCCTCCCTGATAAATTGGCCAGACGTTGCAGCAGCGTTCTTCAATCCCCAGGGCTGTAATGAAACGCGCCATCATCGTTACTGTGATCGCCGGGCTCATAGGTCTTGCGATGTTCCTGATACCTGTCGATCCGCCCCCCGAGGCCAAGGAACAGTCAATGACAAAGACAGATAACATTGTGCAACGGCAAGCTCGGGGCGCCTATCTCGCACAAGTTGGCAATTGCATGGGATGCCACACGATGCAGGGTGGACAACCTTACGCAGGAGGGCACAGCCTTGCGACCTCCATCGGTACATTCGTCACGCCTAATATCACACCCGATCAGGAAACCGGCATCGGACGATGGAGTGAAGACGACTTCTGGCGGGCTCTGCACGACGGCAAAGGACGCAATGGCAGCCCTTTATATCCCGCGTTTCCGTATACCGAATATACTAAAATCACGCGTGAAGATTCCAACGCTATCTTCGCCTATCTTCAGTCGCTTCCTCCCATTCAGCAGCGCAATCCACCGAACCGGATCAATTTTCCATTCAACCTCCGCCCACTTATTTATGTCTGGCGCGCCTTTTACTTCGAGCAAGGCATTTATCAGCCTCAAGCTGCAAAGAGTGATGAATGGAATCGCGGTGCCTATCTGGTGCAAGGCTTGGGACATTGCAACGCTTGCCACACAGCTCGGAATCCATTCGGTGCAAGCCAGGGCAATATACTGGGAGGCGGGCAACTCATGGGCTCCAACTGGTATGCACCTTCACTGACCTCCCTCCAGGAGGCCAGCACGGCCGACTGGCCGATCGAGGACATCATTGAATTACTCACCACGGGCTTGTCATACCGCGCAGTCGCAACAGGACCCATGGCAGACGTCGTCAGCCAAAGCCTTCAGCATCTAACGAGTGATGATGCCCGTGCAATGGCTGTGTATCTGAAATCCTTGCCCGAGACCGATCCGCATTCCAGGGGAGTAGCGCCTCCACTTACGGAGGAAGTCGACAAGCTGCTCCAACGAGGCGGCGAGCTCTACGAGACACATTGTCAGGATTGCCATGGAAATCTGGGACAAGGTGCACCGGGCGCCTATCCAGCGCTGACAGGCAACCGTGGCATTATGCTGGCGTCCCCGATTAATGCAATTCGCAGCATTCTCAACGGGGGTTATGCGCCGGTCACTATAGGCAATCCTCGTCCTTACGGTATGCCGCCGTTTGCACAAGTTCTGCATGATGAAGAAATCGCATTGGTTTTGTCGTATATCCGTAACGCATGGGGTAACCGCGGCACTCTGGTTAGTGCGGTTCAGGTTGACCGGAGCCGGAAGGGTGCGCAATGAAGTAGTTGGCTCAAGTTTACCCGTGGTGGTTGCCCGTCCCGGCCCCCTGCAGAGATAACACGTACCCTCCGAGTCACATCGCAAATTCACGCTGAGGCGTTGGATATGCTATCGCTGCTGGCCGCCCGGCCGTTTCTTGAATTCGTTGGAGAGCACTGATTTATACCCCTAATGGGTATTGACATATACCTAACTGGGGTATAGTATATAAACGTAAAGGATCAGGATTAAAATAGAAATTGTTTTACGGACCCTTGACCGAATTCAAGATTTTAGATATTTCGAGGAGAAACTTAGAATGGTTACGTTGCGAGTTGTTACCCTTCTCATCGGTGTCACATTAGCGGGAGTATCCATATTTGCTGCGGCGCATACCGAAGAATATTTCGACTCCAAGGAGTCCGCTCATGGTGGGCAAACGCGTATGGCCGGGCCTTATCATCTGGAGCTTGTCGCCAAGGACAAGGAAATCGTGCTCTACGTAATGGATCACGCCGACCAGGATCTCAGCACAGCAGGTGGCGCAGGCAAGGCCACGGTTCAAATCGGCAAGGCCAAGACCAAAACTTCGGTCAGGCTGGAACCGGCGGGAAGCAATATGCTTAAGGGAATCGGAGACTTCACGGTTACGCCCGAAACAGTGGTGACCGTATTCGTGGAACTGCCGGGGCAGGAAGCGACTGCTGCCCGCTTCGTTCCGCATAAATCCCAAGCCAAGCTTGCCATGAAGAATAAAGATGCCAAGCCACAAGCAGACGATGCTGGCGGACATCACCATCATACGCAGCACTGATAAAAGCTGGCGCTCCGTTAGCTGCTTGTATGGCGGAGCGCCATTTTCCATGGTGGTTGACCCGGCATTGTAAAACAAGCACTGAAAACCGGCGGGGACGATAAATGGGAAAGGATCAGATCATTTAACCTGATTCTCAACACAGCTCATTATTTTTAATTCCGATGCCCTTATTACAATGGATTGGAGTCCATTTTCCAAGCTGGGTTGGGAACTGAGGCTCCACTGAGAACCTATCCGCAGCATTAACCGCAATAACCATTAGCTTGAAACCAGCCCATCGCATCCTCAAGCGCCTCTTCCGCAGGGCGATATTTATAGCCCAGCTCCCGTACGGCCTTGTCGCTGGAATAGAACATCTTTTTTTCCGCCATACGTATACTGTCCACTGTCGCGCGCGGTTCAACATTCGTAACCATTGCCATTTTTTCCATCAGCCAGGCAGCCGGTAAAACCAGCTTTATGGGAAGATTGAGCCGCTTTGTTCGTTTGCCACGAATTCCGTCTATGGTCTGAAGTATTTGCAGCAGCGTCATGTTTTCGCCGCCTAGAATGTAACGCTCGCCTGGTTTTCCATGGGCGTAAGCCAGCAAATGGCCATGCGCAATATCATCGGCATGCGCCACGTTCAAACCGGTATTCACGTAGGCTGGCATCCGGTCGCACAGGGTATCGACAACGATGCGACCCGTTGGCGTGGGCTTGATGTCGCGCGGTCCTATCGGCGTCGACGGGTTTACAATGACCAGGGGCAGCTTATACTCATCGGTTATTTGTTGAACCATCTGTTCCGCCATGAACTTCGAGCGCTTGTAATGCCCCTTCATAGATCCCAGATTGGAGGGCGTCTTTTCGTTAGCGGGGACGCCATTCTGGCATGGTCCGAGTGTCGCCACGCTACTGGTATATATCATGCGGCGCATTCCGGCTTCGGCTGCGGCGAGTATGAGTGATTCGGTTCCCCTCACATTGATGTCATACATCGTATTCGGGTTTGGAACCCAAAGACGATAATCCGCTGCAACGTGGAATAAATTATCGCAACCAGTAACCGCGCGTTTTAGCGATGGGGCGGAGCGAAGATCCCCTTCTGAAATTTCGACCGGCAACTTGTCGAGATTCCGCCGATCGCTCCCCGGTCTGACAAGACACCGCACCTCATGCCCGGCACTCAACAAACAGCGCGCAACCGCCGAACCGACAAAACCATTCGCGCCAGTGACCAACGATTTCATCATCGTCGATTCCTATCCAGCTCCGGATTCTTTATGAAAAGCCTGTAAGTCATATTTAAAAATAGTACCGTGCGTGCAACCAGCGTCCGAAAAAACTCAGTAAGAAATACGCATGATTCGACTACGCCCTCAGTCCGAGCATATCGGAAAATAATTTTGCCGCATCACGCGCCCCGCGCCGCCAGGTGCTTTTCGATGTCCTCCTTGCTGAAACCCAGGGCGGCAGCTACACGGTCGGCATGGCTCACCCGTGATACGCCCGGAATCAGGCGATAAGTAGGACCTTGAGGCAGAAACTCGCCCTGCAGGTAGCGGCCCATTGCTTTTTCTTGTAAACGCTCACATAACTCGTGGTTGTGAGTCACAAGCAATGTGCTGGCTCCGAGCTTATAGAAGCCTGAGAGCACGTACTCGGAAAGCTCCATTTTTTCCTCGAAAGTGGTTCCCTCCGAAAGTTCGTCGAGCACGACAAGGCTGCGAGCGGTCGAATTGAAAAAAATCTCTTTCGTACGTTTCAGCTCATGCCCAAACCGCCCCATACCCTCATCAAGATGGCCCGGATCAGGTACTTGATAAAAGACTCGCTCCGCCAGAACCAGGCGCGCCGCAGCCGCAGGGATATAGCAACCGATCTGTCCCAATAACTGAATCTGGACCACTGTTTTGCAGTAGGCTGTCTTGCCGCCGCTATTCGGCCCCGTGATCACCAGCAGCCGCCCGGCATCATCAAGTAGTATATCGTTTGGCACGTAGTTGGGATTGGCGCGGGCAAGTATCGGGTTTCTGGCTTCTGTGACACTGATGAAGTGCCTTTCGCTTTCAAGTATTTCCGGTAGCGTCATGCCTCCGCCAAACGCCTTCGAATAACGATGAATGGACAGGATCTCATCGATCATGCCCAGCGTGTCCAGTACGCGCGCCAGTTCAGGACTGTGCTTGAATAGCCTGCGTAACGGATAAATGACGGAATCTCGGTCGGATGCGGCGATGGCAATCAGGAGAACGGGCAGAAGCGGCAGCGCCAGCACCAGTATCCCATACCCCAAGTAAGCAATGCCGAAGCTCGCTAGCAGACCCTGAAAGAAATAAAGGGCTCCGCCAATTGACGCCAGCGCAAACAACATGGGAAGAGGCTTGATCATGGACGGCTTGAAGCGCGGAAGAAACATATAAGATGGTTTTTCTTCGCGTGTCTTGAATTTTCCACCTGCAAGATAAACCGGCCCGCATATCAGAGAATAAATGCGCGAATTTTCGAAGTTGCGAATGGCGTCGAATAAATTCCGCAGATACTTGCTGTGCGGCTGAGGCAAGGCTTTCACGGTCTCCACCAGGTCAACCACAAAGTCAGTCCCATCGACGAACTGGTGGTATCCATAACCACTGAATTCCATCTCATCCTTTCCGGCTCTGGAACTGTCTATGGCCAGGCCGCCAATGAACGTGCCGTAGAGTAATTGGTAAAGCGACTGTTCCTGGCGCGCCATCGCATCGATAAACCGCTGTAGCGACTCCCGCAGGCTGGGGTTGGATTCCAGTTCGCGTACTGCCTCCTGTTTATCCCGTATGACTGAGGCATCAGTCCCAAGCCTGGCCAGTGAGCGATAAAGCACGCACTGCCCCACATGAGTGGCGGCAAGATTGATCGAATCGAATAATTGATCGGCTTCGACCGCGTCGAAGGTCTTCGCATCCAGTACGTTTTTATCGACGTCGGTAGGACGCATATCCCGAACACCTGCAAGCCGCTCGCCGGTGGAAAGAAGCGGCGGCTGAGCCCAGTACGCATCGGATACAGCTGGCTCCTTCATGGTCAGCCTTTAAATGGAGTGTAAACGCGCGACCTTCCCTTACAGAAAATCTAGCACTCAATCATTTGCGCGTCAAAGCGGCAGGGGAAAATCGGGTTTGAGAAACGTGCACTGGATATATCGAATATTTAGCGGGATATTTTTTCAAGCTCGGTATGTCGCAGAGGGTTTATCGCAACAGTATCCGATTTTTGCAGCAGTACATCGTTAATCTGTCGCAGATCATCCTCATCCAGTTCGCCGGCTTCGGCCTCCAGTCTCAACCTTGACATAAGCAGGTTATAACGCGCCTGGGCAAGATCCCGGCGGGCGGAAAAAAACAATTGCTGCGCATTCAGCACATCCACTTCGGTCCTGACTCCGACGTCCCGCCCAAGCCTGGTTGAGTCCAACTGGCTCTGGCTGGATACCACCGCTTGCTGCAATGCTTTCACCTGGGCCATGCCGTTGGTGACATTCAGATACTGTTGACTCACCAGCAGCACGCTGCTACGGCGCGTATTGTTCAGATCCTGGTGCACCCGCTCTTGATTAGCCAATGCTTCGCGTACACGCGACTGTACGGCGAACCCTTGAAATAAAGGCAGGTTTAGCTGAAGCCCAATTTCCCTGGAAGTCAAATTTATCCCTTGGCCGGTAATGGTTCCCCCCACGCCTTTCTGGTCGCTGTATATTGCAACCAGGTCCAGCGTTGGATAGTGTCCCGCCTTGGCGCGTTCCACGTCCTGTTTAGCAATATTGTAGACGGCTTGCTGAATCTTGAGAGTGAGGTTATTCTGTTCGGCCAGATTGATCCAATCCTCCATCCTCGGATGCTTCAGTGTGAGCAGATCGGAAGCTATTTCGTCCGGACGCACAAGGATATCCGGCATGCGTCCAATAATCTGCTGTAAGGCACGTCTGCGCACCTCCAGATCGTTTCTGGCGGCTATTTCCTGGGAGAGCGTCAAATCATAGCGTGCCTGTGCCTCATAGGTGTCTACAATAGTCGCAGTACCGACCTGAAAGTTGCGTTTGGCCAGCTCCAATTGCTCCGCAATGGCTTTTTTCTGGGCTTCCGCAACCTCTACATTTACCTGGGAGGTCAATATGTCGAAATAAGCCTGTGCCACGCGCAGGATCAGGTCCTGCGACGCCAGTATGAACTGTGAATCTGCTTGTGCAACCTGGAGCTTGGCCTGCTCGTATATAACGAAATTTTCCTTGCGATAGATCGGCTGGGTTGCGGTAATAGTCAAGCTCTGGTTATCGATGGTAACCTCAGGAGCTCCAATTCTATCAATCAATTGCCTGCGGCGCACTCCCGAGAATGTAAGCGTGGGAAGCAGTCCGGCTCGACCCTGAGGCAGCTTTTCCTGGGCTGCCTGGTATGCAGCGCGCGCTGAACTATACTGGGCATCCTGCTCCAGCGCTTCACGGTAAACCGCCATCAGGTCGGCCGCATGCACCGGAGCATGCGGTAACAAGCCGGCAATGAAAAACGTAAAAATGTATTGCGCGAGCTTCACTTTGAGGGACCGCCCCGCTCGCGGCAAGCCCGGATCACCGCCCGATTGAGCATAGGCATAAGCAATAGGTGAGCCAGCGTAATCCGAATTCGTACCAACTGGTCTGAAAAATCAAAAAACGAATCTCTCCGGCTGCTTGGCGTTTTTGAGCGGGGAAATGCAGGTCTCGAACAGACTGACAGTGTTATACAAGCCAGCTTTTTCCTCCTGTGCCACGCACGTGACGAGTATGGCTTCCATCACTGGCGCATCACCTCTTACTGCAAACAAACGACCGCCAGCCCGAAGGCTTCTTTGAAATGTTTCAGGTAAAACCGGAGTGGATCCCGTTAAAACGATGGCATCATAAGGCCCGTGCTGATGCCACCCGCACGCCGCATCGCCTATTTCGAGTGTCACGTTGTTAATGCCGTGCCTTTCCAGATTTTTTTCAGCCATGGCTTTCAGTTCGGGGACGATTTCCACGCTATAAACGTAGTCGCCTTTGCTGGCCAGCAGTGCGGTAAAGTAACCGCTGCCACTACCGATCTCTAAAATCCTGTCTGTCTTTTTTATCTGCAATTCCTGCAACATGCGCGCTTCGAGCTTGGGGGCAAGCATGACCTGGCCGTATCCCAACGGAATTTCCATGTCCACAAACGCGAGAGAGCGATAAGCCGCAGGGACGAATTCCTCGCGGCGCAGCTCGAACAACAATTTGAGAACTTCCTGGTCCAGCACATCCCATGGGCGAATTTGCTGTTCCACCATGTTAAAACGGCTTTGTTCGAGATCCATGTCCACCTTCCAGATAAATTGCCTTCGACGGACTTGCAATTATTCCACATTTCCATTAGCTTCACAGCAGTAGCGTGGTAAACCTCTGGACGAACCTCACACGGCGCGATGTCCGCGGACGGCTATTCATGGGTTTCTTACACCTGACATGGCTAATACCGCCGTAAGGAAGCTGGGTTTAGCTTCCCGCTCGTTTATGGCACTTAAAGGAACATTATATGAATGCAACAGTCTTTAACACGGCGCAATTTCCCTCCCCGTTTACGAGCAAAACGGCCCAGGTGGACGAAGCGGCAATAAAGCCTCTGCCTAAATCCCGCAAAGTCTATGTACAGGGTTCGCGTGCCGATATGCGTGTGCCAATGCGGGAAATCAGCCAGTCGGATACGCCCGCTGGCGCGGGAGCGGAAGCAAATCCGCCCATTTTTGTATATGACACATCGGGCCCTTATACTGATCCCGAGGTAAAAATAGATATCCGCTCCGGGTTGCCCCCCCTGCGCGAAAAGTGGATAGAAGAGCGCAACGACAGCGAAATCCTTTCCGGCCCTGCTTCCGCTTATGGCAAACAGCGGCTGGCCGATCCCAAGCTTGCGGAGATGCGCTTCAGTTTGAAGCGCCAGCCCCGCTGCGGCAGAGCGGGGTCAAACGTGACACAAATGCATTATGCCCGCAAGGGTATCATTACTCCCGAAATGGAGTACATCGCCATACGCGAAAACCAGCGGTGCGAGCATTTGAGCAAACAGCACCGGGAATTACTTACCCGCCAGCATCCCGGGAAGGATTTCGGCGCTTTTCTGCCTCAGCATATTACGCCTGAATTTGTACGCGATGAGGTGGCTCGAGGTCGTGCCATCATTCCGGTCAACATCAACCATCCCGAATCAGAACCCATGATCATCGGGCGCAATTTTCTAGTGAAAATTAATGCGAATATCGGGAATTCCGCACTTGGCTCGAGCATTCAGGAAGAAGTCGAAAAGATGACCTGGGCTATCCGCTGGGGCGGCGATACCGTAATGGATCTCTCCACCGGCAAAAATATTCATGAAACCCGTGAGTGGATCATCCGAAATAGTCCTGTTCCGATTGGTACGGTCCCCATTTATCAGGCATTGGAGAAAGTCAATGGCAAAGCGGAGGACCTCACCTGGGAGATTTTCCGCGATACCTTGATTGAACAGGCTGAACAGGGCGTGGACTACTTTACCATCCATGCGGGTGTGCGGCTCGCTTTTGTTCCAATGACAGCAAAGCGGCTGACCGGCATTGTTTCACGCGGCGGCTCCATTATGGCCAAGTGGTGCCTTGCGCACCACCGTGAAAGCTTTCTTTATACCCGCTTCGAGGAAATCTGCGAAATCATGAAGGCTTATGACGTCAGTTTTTCGCTTGGCGACGGGCTGCGTCCGGGCTCGATTTATGATGCAAATGATGAGGCCCAATTTGCTGAACTGAGAACGCTTGGGGAATTAACGCAGGTTGCTTGGAAGCACGACGTGCAGGTGATGATCGAGGGCCCCGGCCATGTTCCCATGCACCTCATCAAGGAGAATATGGATCTGCAATTGAAATACTGCGATGAGGCGCCTTTTTATACGCTGGGCCCGCTCACCATGGACATCGCGCCGGGATATGATCACATTACGTCCGCCATAGGCGCCGCGATGATCGGTTGGTACGGGACAGCGATGCTATGTTATGTGACGCCCAAGGAACACCTTGGCTTGCCTGATAAGGATGACGTGAAGGACGGTATCATCACCTATAAGATCGCGGCCCACGCGGCAGACCTGGCCAAGGGTCACCCCGGCGCACAAATCCGCGACAATGCGCTTTCCAAGGCCCGCTTCGAGTTCCGCTGGGAGGACCAGTTCAATCTCGGCCTCGATCCCGACAAGGCAAAACAATTTCATGATGAAACCTTGCCTCAGGAAGGCGCGAAACTCGCGCATTTCTGCTCCATGTGCGGACCTCATTTTTGCTCGATGAAAATCACTCAGGATGTACGCGACTTTGCCGCTAGCCAGGGTGTCAATGAAGATGATGCCTTGAAAAAGGGAATGGAAGAAAAAGCCTCCGAGTTCAAGGCAAGAGGAGCGGAAATTTATAGCAGGTTGTAATGCCAACATCGCCTATCAGCTACGGCCAATGCAGGCGCGCTGCCAGAGCCATCGGGCGGGTACGTGCGAGCGATTGCGCAATTTGTATCCCTGGGTACCTGCTCAAGCCTGACACCGCAATTCGTGCGATAATGTCGGAATAATAATTAATAATCAGACGGATGAGGGCCACCGGTAAATACCAAATCCTCATAAGACCTCTGAATACGACTGGATAATCCCGTTGCCTGGTAACCTCAGGATTTGCCTGCGTTCATTCATACCTGTCCAGCCCCAAATGGTTTCCGGATAAGCTCATGGACTGGTTTCTATTCCTCAAGGCTTTGATTCTCGGTATCGTAGAGGGTCTGACCGAATTTCTTCCGATCTCCTCTACCGGCCATCTCATCCTGGTAAGTGATTTGCTCGACTTCAATGATGAAAAAGGCAAGGTATTCACTATCGTCATCCAGCTCGGCGCAATCCTTGCAGTGTGCTGGGAATATCGTGTGAAGATCGGGAATGTGGTGTCGGATATCGGTTCTCGTCAGGACGCGAACCGCTTTGTGTTAAACCTTTTCATAGCATTTCTGCCCGCCGCCATTTTGGGCTTGTTGTTCATCAAGACCATCAAGCAACACCTTTTTCACCCGGTGCCCGTGGCAATGGCGTTTATTATTGGCGGAATCCTCATTCTCTGGGCTGAGCGCAGAAAGCATGTGGTGGATGTCGAGCGAGTGGAAGACATGGACTGGAAACATGCGCTCAAGGTTGGACTAATGCAGTGCCTTGCACTGATACCAGGCACTTCGCGCTCCGGTGCAACCATTATTGGCGGTCTTTTTTTTGGTTTATCCCGCAGGGCCGCCACGGAATTTTCTTTCTTTCTGGCAATTCCCATTATGTTCGCCGCCACGTTTTACGACCTTTACAAAAACCGCGATATCCTCCATTTCGGTGACGCGGGGGTATTTGCGATTGGCTTTATAGCGTCGTTCGTTAGCGCGCTGCTGGCCGTGCGGGGGTTATTGCGCTTTATCAGTCATCATGACTTCACCGTATTTGCATGGTATCGCATCGGGTTTGGGGTAATCGTGCTGATCACAGCTTATTCCGGCTTGGTTAAATGGTCGGCAGCCTGATCAAGGCGAAGTAGCACGCCACGCCGTAACCTCGGTATGTCATTCCCCGCGGTATTATTCCCAATTAACCCTGCACCCACGGCAATCCTGCTGCCTTCCAGCCGCCTTTGGTTCCTCTATGGCCAGTCGCATCCTTGTCGCCCTCAAAACCTTCGAGAACGTTGAAGCAGCCCGTATAACCCAGTTCGGTGGCGGTCGTGGCGGCCTGATGTGACCGCCCTCCGCTGCGGCAGATAAACATTACCAGTGATTCCTTGTCCACCTGGCTGGAAAGATAGTTCACAAACTCCGGGTTGTATCGCATGCCAGGATAGGATTGCCACTCAATTTCAACCGCGCCTGGAATTCGGCCCACCCAATCCAACTCAGCCCGGGAACGCACATCCACCAGTTTGGCGTCCGGCGCTTCCTGAAGCAGAGTAAGTGCTTCAGCGGGCAACAAAGCACCTTGATAGGGTAAATCCATTTCCTTGGCGCGTTGTTCGGCCCTGTCGAGTATCGCGGCGATAGTTTCCATATAAACTCTCGATAACGGTGAACGGAATATACAATGGTATTCCATTTTTCGGCCGGCGTATGGTTAAAATACCCAGGGGCTTTCGAAGAAACCGGCGAGCGAATCCATCATTACGGCACACTGCTTGTTCACGAAGACCTAGGTGGATCGCAATATATTTCGGCTCAATAGTGGATGGAAAAACGGTTGTGCTCCAGCATGTAAATTTCATCTTCGAATCAAGGTAGGGGCTTCGTCGCGTTCTTCGCGGATTACCGCTCTGAAAAAGAATTAATACTTTTTCCCCCCGCACTAATCCACGGAAACCCGTTGAGGTGCTCAAGGCTGGCGGCATTTCTAATGCCGTCTATCTGTTCGAGATTGAACGACCAGAAAGGCAAAGCCCCTGCATGGATTCGGCCGTCACCCGGCCGTCACCCTTAAGGTAATAGGGTAATGGCGGCGCTCCTGCTGATATAATGCTGTTTTCGATTATTCTCTTGTTATCTTTTATCGTACAACTGAAAGTCCTAGTCTGGAGATTAAAATGGCGGCAGCCGATGTTCTGAAAATGATCCAGGACAATGAAGTCAAATTTGTTGATCTGCGATTTACTGATACCCGAGGCAAGGAACAACACGTGACGCTCCCCGCTCATGCGGTTGACGCGGATAAGCTTGAGGACGGTCATGCGTTCGATGGTTCTTCCATTGCCGGCTGGAAAGGCGTTCAGGCGTCCGACATGCTGCTGATACCCGACCCAGACACCGCGAAAATGGATCCGTTCATGGATGAGGCTACGCTTTTTCTTACCTGTGACGTGGTAGAGCCCTCAGATGGGAAAGGCTATGATCGTGATCCACGCTCTTTGGCGAAGCGCGGTGAAGCTTACCTCAAATCGACCAGTATTGGTGATACCGCTTACTTCGGCCCGGAACCCGAATTTTTCATCTTTGATTCTGTAACCTGGCATGCCGACATGTCTGGTTGTTCGGTAAAAATTGAATCCGAGGAAGCGGCCTGGAGTTCCGGGAAGAAATATGAAGGCGGAAATATCGGACATCGCCCCGGCATAAAAGGCGGGTATTTTCCGGTCCCTCCGATCGATTCCTTGCATGACATTCGTTCCGCCATGTGCCTGGCCCTGGAAGAGATGGGTATCGAAGTCGAGGTGCATCATCATGAGGTCGCAACCGCGGGACAATGCGAAATCGGCACGAAATACAGCAGCCTTGTGAAGCGAGCCGATTGGACCCAGGTATTCAAGTATGTGGTGCACAACGTGGCGCACTCGTACGGTAAAACAGCGACCTTCATGCCGAAACCCATCGTCGGCGATAACGGTTCGGGAATGCACGTCCACCAGTCCATTTGGAAAGGAGGGCATAATCTGTTTTCCGGAAATGGTTATGGGGGACTTTCGGAAATGGCCCTGTTTTACATAGGAGGCATTATCAAACATGCGAAGGCGCTGAATGCGATAACCAACCCGGGTACCAATTCTTACAAGCGACTGGTCCCCGGCTTTGAAGCGCCGATCAATCTCGCTTACTCGGTCAGCAACCGTTCCGCAGCAGTACGTATTCCCTATGCGAATAGCCCCAAGGGGCGGCGCATCGAGGTCCGGTTTCCTGATCCGACCGCGAATCCCTACCTCATGTTCACCGCACTGATGATGGCAGGACTCGATGGCATCCAGAACAAGATTCATCCAGGCGATCCCATGGACAAAAATCTCTACGACCTTCCTGCTGAAGAAGCCGCCCGGATTCCAAACCCTTGCGCTTCGCTGGAAGAAGCGCTGAGCAGCCTGGACAAGGACCGTGATTTTCTGACACGCGGCGGCGTGTTTTCAAATGATATGATAAACGGTTATATCGAACTCAAGATGGAGGAGGTTACGCGCTTTCGGATGACCACGCATCCGGTCGAGTTTGATATGTACTACAGCCTGTGAGAATCATTTTTTTCCATGCCTGTTGCGGAGCCAGCCTGGCAGAATACTGGACATAATACGCGATGAAAATTTTGTTCGTTACATTGCTCGCTGTACCCCTGCTCATGCTTGCAGGGTGCGGTGAGAAATCTCCCGGGACCGCTGCCAAAACCGAAAAACAGATCAAGATTCCGGATGAATTTACCTCTGAGAAGCAAATTCCGTCGGTACTGGAGAATGAGTTAACGCCAGAAGAAAAAGCGGCGCTGATAAATCAGATCATGCCCTCGGCAGCGAACGAACCAACGCCGGAAGAAAAATTCGTTAAATTAAGGCAGGACGCGGAAAGTGGGGACGCCAAGGCACAAAATGGCCTCGGCGTGATGTACTACACAGGGGAAGCCATATCCAAGGATGCGTCAGGCAAGACCCTGAGCAATGACCCGGAGAAGGCCGCGGCGTGGTTTCACCGGTCTGCGGCCCAGGGATATGCCGACGCACAATTCAACCTCGGATTGCTATACGCCAACGGAGAAGGCGTGCCGAAAGATTCCGCCAAAGCGGTAGAGTTGTTTAAAAAAGCTGCCGATCAAGGAAATGCCGACGCGCAAAATAACCTCGGCGTAATGTATTACTCGGGTGAAGGTGTTCCCAACGATGCGGCCAAGGCAAAGGAATGGTTCAAGAAAGCGGCCGCGCAGGGTAATGCTGATGCACAGGCAAACCTCGATGCGATGAAATAGAACCATTTTCCAGCTAAAACCCATCCGAGCTCGCTGACAAGCAGGGAAGCGGTTCGAGATACGTTCTTTCAAACCTTCGGATTCAGCACTTGAATCTGAAGATGCTTCCCAGCGCCATCCTAAATCCGCATAGGCTCATCCACATAAAAGAATGGACCCCGTTCCTATCGAAATTATTGGTGCAGCCCTGTTCGGAATCGCGCTGATTCATACTTTTTCGACAAAGTTCTTCGAGCATCTTGCACACGTTCACCCGGCACACGCGGGTATATGGCATTTTCTGGGCGAAGTCGAGGTCGTTTTTGGCTTCTGGGCAATGGTACTGATCGTCGCGATGCTGGTCATGGACGGAAAGCAAACCGCCGTCGCGTATCTCAATCAGCAGAGTTTTACCGAACCAATGTTCGTGTTTGCAATCATGGTCATTTCGGGCAGCCGCCCGATTCTGCAACTCGCCATGCTTTGCGTCAAAATGCTCGCGCGGCTCATTCCCTGGCCGGATGGAAAGGCTTTTTATTTCATAACGCTGTCGTTCGTTCCCCTGTTGGGTTCCTTCATCACCGAGCCGGCAGCCATGACCTTGGCCGGCTTGATTCTGCTCGAGCGCTTATACTCCCGGAAGGATATTTCCGTCCGGCTCAAATACGTCACCCTCGGCGTGCTGTTCGTCAATATTTCGATAGGCGGAACGATGACATCGTTCGCGGCGCCTCCCGTGCTCATGGTGGCCGGCAAGTGGGGATGGGACACGGCCTTTATGTTTAGCGCCTTCGGCTGGAAAGCCGCCCTCGCAGTAATAATCAACGCTCTGGCGGCCACTTTGCTGTTTCAGAGCGAATTGTCGAAAATCAAAAACCAGGAAAACGGGCTATCCGCCGCAGTGCCACTCCCGGTAGCGCTTGTGCATCTCGCCTTTCTGATTGGCGTAGTGATATTTGCTCATCATCCCGTCGTCTTTATCGGATTGCTCCTCTTCTTCATCGGCTTTACCCAGGCATATGAACGCTACCAGGACCGTCTCATCCTGCGCGAGGGATTAATGGTTGCGTTCTTTCTCGCTGGCTTGATCGTTCTTGGAGGGCAGCAGAAGTGGTGGCTGCAGCCCATGCTGGCGGGAATGGACAGTACCACGCTCTTTTTCGGCGCGACGCTCCTTACAGCGGTGACCGACAATGCAGCGCTGACTTACCTGGGGTCTCTTCTGGAAGGGACGAGCGCCGAATTCCGGTATTCGCTCGTTGCCGGAGCTGTTACTGGCGGGGGGTTGACTGTGATTGCCAATGCTCCAAACCCGGCAGGCTTCGCTCTGCTCAAAAGATCATTCAGGGATGAAGCCATTCATCCTTTAGGCCTGTTGGCAGCCGCGTTGCCGCCGACAGTTGTTGCTATTCTTGCGTTTCAGCTGCTCTAAATGAACACCCTCAGAACAGTGAATTTTGTTCGAAAGGTCTATTGGTCCGCGCATAAGGGATATATAAGTCCCAGATATTATGAACGTTACCGGCGGCAACGGTGCTGCCGTAGCGTGCAAAGCACGCCATCCGTTGGTTGGACCGTCACCCCTGAACCGCCGTGTTCAGTATTCTTTTCTGTCAGAAATCTGATGCGGCCGACGGCGAATCCTTCTTCAGTTTGCGCAAATTGTCATTCTCGGCACGCAAGGCTTCAACCTGTTTACGCAACCGGCTAATCGAGATGCGTTCACGCAACATCGTTGGGACCGTTACCAATGCGCCGATAAGAGCGCCCAGGCTAAAACATGCGGCAATCACCGTGGCAAGCGAAGCATCAACTCGCCATAGAAAAAATACGACGCTTACGGCCACAGCATTCTGAACCGCGAACACGACAATCAGAAAGACGATAATGAACGCGGCAACCAACTGTAACGGCATGACAATTCCACCAGGCGATCGTTAGCTCCAAACAGAAAAGCGATTTATCCGGAGGGCGCGCAGAACTGGAGGATTAGCCGCGAACTTTACGAGCGAAACCCGTCTCCATCCATTTTTTTATACGGTTGGCATCGCCGAGGCGGGTGTTTTTACCCCAGGAATCGAGTAACACAATAATGACCGGCTTCCCCGTTATTTTCGCCTGCATGACGAGACATCTTCCGGCCTCGCTGAGAAAACCGGTCTTTGACACGCCTATATCCCAGTTGCTGCTACTCACCAGATTATTGGAATTGACGAATTGCAGGCTGCGGTCTTCATCTCCAAATATTACGGCGTGCTTCGCAGTTGTTGAGAATTCACGAATGATGTCGTAATCCTCGGCCGCATCCACAAGCTTGGCCAGATCTCGTGCTGTGGAGACATTTGCACTATTCAACCCCGTCGAATCAACGAAGTAACTGTTACCCATGCCAAGTTCAAAGGCTTTGCGGTTCATTGCTTCCACGAAAGCGCCTATGCCTCCGGGATAGGTGCGCCCGAGCGCCGCGGCGGCACGATTCTCGGAAGACATCAGTGCCAATCGCAGCATGTCTCGCCGCGAAAGGCTCGAACCCACCCGCAAGCGAGAACGGGTATTCTTGAGAATATCTACGTCGCCATCTTCAATGAAAATTTGATCAGTCAGAGGCAAGTTGGCATCGAGCACAACGATCGCTGTCATGAGCTTCGTAATGGAAGCGATCGGCATGATGGCATCTGCATTCTTATGGAAAAGAATGCGCCCATGCTCCGCATCCAGAATCAGCGCAGCCTGCGATCTCAGATTCAATCCGCCCGGCTGTGCTGAAGCACAGCCGATAAATGCAAATATTACGCAAGCCGCAAGGATAATTTTTTTCATTATCTTATCCCTTGGAGAAATTCATCCGCCCCCCGCGGACCGGGATTCGCAAAATCAGGAAATTCTGAACAGGTTTCATGAACTGTGGAGCCCTTGCTCAGCGGGCATTAAGTTAACAAATAACGGCGGATAGTGGAAGAACTTTATTCGATTGTTGCGCAATCAACATCGGCGGTGCGCCGGCGAATCCAGCGCGTTGCTATTATTGGAGAATCTCCGGATGAGTCCCGACCTTGCCCGGCTCAGCCATCTACTCGTTTCCCGTCCGACGCCTGCGCGCGAAAAACCGCTGCGCGTTGTTTATATTGTCAGGCTTGACACTCGTTGCAGCCGCGTTGCAATCGGATTATCCACGTGCCCCTGCGGGGAACCGTGCGAGGCCTCTTAAAATGCCGGCAATCGGTATCCTTCAATAAGTGCTTGCGAGACAGTTTCGAGCGGTAGAGGCCGAGAGAAGTAAAAACCTTGCATCTCGTCGCAACCGTTCTCTATCAGAAAGTGCAGTTGAGCCTTGGTTTCCACCCCTTCTGCTACGACTTTCAACCCCAAGCTGTGCGCAAGCTTGATCATTGCCACAGTAATGGTCGCATCGTCCGGATCTGTCGTAACGTCCCGGATAAATGTACGATCTATTTTGAGTACGTCAAGCGGAAATCGCTTGAGGTAAGCCAGGCTGGAATAACCGGTCCCGAAATCATCCATGGATATTTGTACACCGAAGGACTTCAGGTTCTGGAGTGCATTCGTGGCCGTTTCGGCTTCTTTCATCAGGACTGACTCGGTCAGCTCAAACTCCAGCAGACGGGGATCAATGTCGGTGACTTTCAGAGTCTTCCCAATGATGGCATCAAGGTCCTGCTGTTGGAACTGCCGAGCGGAAAGATTGATCGATATGGGATAAGGAGCCAAGCCTTGGTCCTGCCATTTCCGGATCTGCTCACAGACAGTTCGCACTACCCATTCTCCAACCGATACAATCAAACCGGTATCCTCAAGGACAGAGATAAATTGGAGTGGCGGCACGAGCCCATGCGCGGGATGCTGCCAGCGCAACAGCGCTTCGAAACCGGTGATCTTGCCGGTTATCAAACTTGCCTTCGGCTGATAATGCAGTATAAATTCCTGCCGCGCCAGCGCGCCACGGAGCTGCGTTTCCAATTTCAGGCGAGCGACAGCGCGTTCGTTCATCTGTGGAAGATAGAACTGGTAGATTGCGGGACCCTGTTCTTTAGCCTGAAACATCGCAGTATCAGCGTTTTTCAGCAAGCTACCCGCATCCGTACCATCTCCGGGATAGATGCTGATGCCGACGCTCGCAGAAATATAGATTTCCTGCCCGTCAAGCTCGAACAGCAGCGATAGGGCAGTAATTATTTTTTCTGCAACCATCGTTGCATCTTCGGCCTGGGCCAGACTGGAAAGAATGAAAGCGAACTCGTCCCCCCCCAGACGGGCGACCGTATCGCCTGAACGCACGCACTGCCGGAGTCTTTGCGCAACCTGAACCAGCAATTTGTCGCCCATGCTGTGACCCATGGTATCGTTGACGATCTTGAAGCGATCGAGATCGACAAATACCACGGCAATTCGACCCTTGCTGCGTTTGGCATGCTGCATCGCCTGGTTGAGGCGATCGAGAAATAGGCTCCGATTGGGCAGTTCGGTCAGTGGGTCGAACTGCGCCAAATAAGTGAGCCGCTCCTCTGTGGTTTTTCTGTCTATCGCGGTCGCAAGAATGTTGGCGAGTCCCTGCAAAAAATCAACACAGCTCGGGGTAAAACGGTGGGCATCGCGGGAATAAGCTCCTAATACACCATAGGGTCCACCCGCCCCGGAAATAAGCACATTGGCGGCACTCCGTATTCCATGTTTCGTGAGAATGGCCGAAGGCTTGAAGCGAACCTCGGAGTGAAAATCCCCCACTATGACGGATCGGTGACTCGCGAGAACAAAACGGTTCTGCGTATTCTCGTAGGTGGCGGCTATATGGCGGCCTATCCAGCCGTCTTTCCACCCCGCCCCTGCCTTAAGTATGAAACGACTATTATCCGACGCAAGCTGAAGCACTTTGCAGAAGCCGACATTGAGGCCTTGTAAGACCATCACCGCTGCTTGATCCCATAGCTCATCAATATTCAAATTGGCCAGTGCCTGCTGTCCGAATGCCGCAATGAGACCCTGCTGTTTCGCATGTCGCTGGATTGCCAATTCAGTCTGCTTGCGCTTGGTGATATCGATGGCAGTACCTACGATTCTCAATTCATCACCGTTTGTACTCCATCTCACCGCTTTGGCGATATGCAGATGACGCACCGTTTCA
Organism: Nitrosovibrio tenuis; assembly: GCF_900109785.1. Lineage (GTDB taxonomy): Bacteria > Pseudomonadota > Gammaproteobacteria > Burkholderiales > Nitrosomonadaceae > Nitrosospira > Nitrosospira tenuis_A. The sequence continues at coordinate 36,259 of NZ_FOBH01000013.1, read as the reverse complement.
TGTCCACGCAGGATTCGGAAATCCAGTTGCCCGCCACCATCCTCCTTGCTGATTTTTTTAAGCTGTGCCTCCTGCTCGGCCAGATCGTCAGGATGAATATAGGATTTCCAGGTCTCATAAGTAACCAGGCTACCGCGACGTGCGCCGAATATGTTGTACATGCGGTCATCCCAGATCATCTTGTTGGTAACGGGGTTCCACTCCCATATGCCCATTGCGGCCGCCTCGGTGGCTAGAGCAAGTCGAGTTCTTTCTTCCAGCAAGACCCTCTCCCTCCGAGATGTTTCGGCTCTAAGCCAGGCGTTTTCAATAACAGTGGATAAACGCTGCAGGTAACCATTACCCTTCACTACATAGTCAGCCGCTCCCAGCTTGAGAGACTGCCGCGCAATCTCTTCGTCTCCATGCTCGGTGATTAGAATGATAGGAAGGTCCAGCCCGCGGACCTGGCACAGTTCTTTTAAAATATCGGTGATGGAAGGTCCGGGTAAGCGATAATCAAGTAGAAGAACGTCGACGGTGGCCTGTGGACTCTGCGCCTCCAGGCGTTGAAACACCTGCCCGGCTGTCCGCAGTGATTCAATACGGAGGTGCGGAGCAATGGAAGCCAATTCCCTTTTTGCAAGATCGATATCATGGGCGTTGGGTTCGACATACAGGACCCGTAGTGGCGCGGCTCGCCGGCTGGTTTCCGTATGAAATTTATCCAGCGCGGCACGCAGTACGAGGGCCAGGGTCTCATGGAAATTATGACGTTTTATGACGTAATCATCGGCGCCCGCCTGGAGCAGCGCCAGTGCCTCTTCGCTGCCAGATGAGGTGAGCACCACCACCGGTAACGGCAGATGCTGACTGCGGACCTCAGCCAACAGAGTTGTCCCGCTTCCATCCGGCAGATTAAGATCGGTCAGGACGAGATCATAGCGAGGACAACTGTTCCCATCCGCCGAAGCAGATGGTGGTTCGGCTGCTGTCGATTGCAGACCGGTTCCATAAATCTCCTCGAACAGTTTAATCTTTGCCAGTGCCTCGGTCAGCGTACACGCTATATCCAACTGCATATCGGGCGCACGCTTTCGTAGTTCGGTTCGCACGAGATCGGCGTCTTGTGCGTTATCCTCCAGGTAGAGAATTTTCATTCACGGAATCTCCGAATGAGACCCCGGCAGCCACGGCAGGGGTATCCCGGCTGCTGACCGATCAGCGTTCCTGCGTATGGGTTCCCAAGAAGCCCGACTACATCGATTGTCCGGCGATTTCCCCCCCATCAGATGGGAGCAAAATCGGGCGCTCACTGCGGGATTTCTCCAGTATCGCTATTAATATAGGGGTGCGAGGCGCGGTCTTTGCGGTGCGCCTTGTCATCATTTGATTTTTGCCAGCTCATTGCCAACTCGTTTGCCAACTCATTTGCCAACTCATTTGCCAACTGAGCGTTGCACTGACTCTCATTCAGAGGTCCGCGACTTGGAAAAGCAGTGCATGTTGAGAACTGTCCAATAAAGCTCAATTTGTCTGGCTACATCGATAAATTTCTCAAAATCCACCGGCTTCACAATATAGGAGTTTGCGCCAAGCGAATAGGCTTCATGAATATCACGGTCCTCGGCAGAAGATGTGAGAACGACCACGGGGACAGTTCCAAAAGTGGGATGCGCCCGAATAATTCGCAAGACTTCCAGCCCATCCACCTTGGGTAATTTTAAATCGAGCAATATGAGGGAAGGCACAGGCTCCCCTGCTTTCCATCCGGCAAGAAAGTCGAGCGCCTCCTGCCCATCGCGCGCCACCTGGAGCGGATTGGTCAAATTATGACGAACGAAGGCGCGCCGCGTGAGATCCACGTCCATCGGGTTGTCTTCGATTAGAAAAATTGGCGACGTTATATTCATGATTAAATCCTGGCTGAACCGTGAATACTGGTTGAATTAACGGATAAGATGGGTTTAGCAAGAGGTAATTGCAGAAAAAAAACCGCTCCATCGCCCACCTTGCTTTCCGCCCAAACCTGACCTCCCATCCGTTCCATGGCTTTATGAACCATCGCGAGGCCGATACCGGTGCCTGGATATTCTTCGGCACGATGGAGGCGCTGAAATATCTTAAAAATTTTGTCGTAAAATCGCATGTCAAACCCAATCCCATTGTCGCGCACGGAAATAACACAGTGTTCACCCATTTCTCGTGCAAGGATTTCCACGGCCGGTACAGGAGCATACCGAGAAAACTTGACGGCATTATCGATCAGGTTGCGCAACGCTATCGCGAGACCATCCGAATCCGCCGTAATGTGGCACTCATCGACATTGACAGAGAACCGTACATTTTCAGTAGTGTCGCGGCATTGATCCAATAAATCGAAAACAAAGCTGGAAAGCTCTACGATCGTTGCGGATAACTTTCTCCGTTCGAGCTTCGAATATGCGAGCAGATCTTCAATCAGCTGTGTCATATTTTTCGTTGCCGTCCGCACATTTCTTAAGAAGCTCCGGCCCTCTTCATCCAATTGTTCGTGATAACACTCCAGTAAAAGGCGGCTGTAACCATCTATTCCTCGCAGCGGCGCCCTAAGATCATGGGAAACGGAATAGCAAAAATTTTCCAGCTCCTTGCTCTTGGCTAGAAGCTGAGCAGTGCGCTGATCAACTTTTGACTCGAGATTCATCTTTGCATCGCGCAAAGCTTCGTCAGCCTGTTTACGATCGGTAATATCTCTAATGGTCAGGAACGCCAGCCCGTTGCTTTCGTCGTATTGAGAAACCGCTCCGGAATAATTGAAAATACGCTCCCAGTCCCTATCCATACGTCTGATGCGTAGCTCTACATCGTGCAAATGCTCACCTCGAAGAATGCGATTGAACGGCCACTCATCAAAAGGCAGAACAAATCCCTCAATGGTAGCCAGCTCATAGATTTGCATAAAGTCGTGAAGACCGAGCCGTACTTCTTCCGGATTACGGATGTCATGCATCTTAAGCGCCGCCGGGTTCCAGTACAGCAGTTGGCGTGCAGAATCCGATACGATGAGACCTTCGCTCATATTCTCCATCACTACCTGGAGCCGTTTTTCTGTTTCGCGTCGGGCTTTCTCCTCGAGCCTCTGCTCATTTACATCCGTATTGCTACCAAACCACTGTACTATATGGCCTTCTGCATCCCTTAGCGGTTCAGCCCGTGTCAGGAATATTCGAAAGTTTCCATCGGCGCCGCGCAAAGGAAACTCCATATCGAACGCTTGCCCAGCGGCTGTTGCATCTGCCCACTTTCTCAGAACTTTCGGAAGGAGTTCGGGATCGTGCACTTTCTGCCAACCCCAGCCGAGCATATCTTCTGGCGTTGTGCCTGTGTAATCGAACCAGCGCTGGTTGTACCAGGATCGCGAGCCGTTGGTTTCAGCTACCCACGTTAACTGGGGAATGGTATTGATCATGGCGCGGAACCGCGCCTCGCTTTGCTGCAACGCTACCTCTGAGCGACGGCGGGCAGTAATATCCAGAACGATCGTCAAAAATTCCCCGGGATCCGGCTGCACAAATAGCTGCAAATGAATTTCCACAGGATAGACCGTGCCGTCAGCGCGCAGGTGCATAGTCTCGAAAGTCAAAACTTCTTGCTCATCATTAATGAGCGGTTTGGCACAGGCCCGGAACGATACCTCGTCAAATTCCGGCATGATGTCCAGCGCCTTCATCATAAAAAACGCTTCTCTGTGATAGCCCAGGTTGCGCTGGGCACCCATGCTAACGTGCTTGAAACGCAAGGTTTGCGCGTCAAAAATATAAATTTCAGTCAAACTCTGCTCAAGAACGGCGGGAAACTGCTTGTCCAGCTTATCGACCATAAGTTCGGTGGCGTTTGTGGTCATCTCAGGGATGCCCATAATTCCTCCAGCGTCATTTTTAACCGTAAATTTCGTTAAAAAACTTAAAAAGCTGAGCCGAATTGCGCAGCCATAACAGAGCTATGAAACCTTAAAATGGTAGAAGTGCATAGCTGTAAAATCTTACAGGTGGGAAATCGGAAGGTTTTGCCTCGAGGAATACAGGACCAGCTCATAACTGAAAGAACTACACGTGCCCCTTATCTCGCGGGCAGAATTTCCCAGCCCTGACAAGCTAAAATCGACGCTACAGGATGGGTGCGGCTAGCCCATCCTGTTTATTTGATGCGTTGTGCCGAACCACCTGCCACGCTGTAAATAAATAGGGTTTAATTGGTAAATCAATTTTTAACCAGAAAAAGGGGTGATACCTGCCCCGTTCGGAGATAAACATGCAAGAACTCAATGCAACCTGGACCGCGCTGAAACTCGGCGGATTTATCATTTTGCCGTTATCGTTGCTGGCGGTCGTCGCGTTGGCCATCATGCTCGAGAAGGCGTTCGTCTACTGGCGCTTCGCCCGCCTGTCGCACGACTTGCTGAACCTCGTCGAGACCTACGGGTTCGCCTGGGCCGATCTGGAAAAAATTCTTTCAGGGCTGGACGAACGGCATTATTACAAGCGGTTCTTCGAGGTGGTCATCAGTAACCGTCATCGACCATCATGGTGGACCGAATCTCGTGCAGCCGATGAGGCTCAACTGATCGAAACCTCGCTTGCCCGCAGGCTATGGGTGCTGGAAACAATCGTTACCGCAGCGCCCCTGCTCGGACTCGTCGGAACCGTCGTAGGGATGATGCGAGCCTTCCAGGTAATCGGCAGTCAGGGCGTCGTCAACCCTACAGCGGTAACGGGAGGCGTGGCCGAAGCGCTCATTGCAACCGTGGTTGGCTTGGTCATCGCTTTGGTTGCCCTGTTCGGATTCAATTATTTTTCGCGTTTGCAATCCCAAACAATGGACGAGATGGAACGGCTTGGCACGCGTCTGATCGACCATATCCGCCTCGACCAGGAGGGTGTTCGATCATGAAACTGCGTAAGCCCAGGGTTTTTCGCAAGGGGCGAATCGAAATCATCCCGATGATCGATGTGATGTTTTTCCTGCTTGCAACGTTCATGCTGGCTTCATTATCCATGCAAAACCTCGACTCCCTGCAGGTGAATCTGCCTCAGGGCCAGGCCGAGAAGCTCAATACCAAAGCACCGGTAACCCTAACACTGACAAACGACAGCAAAATTTTTGTTAACCGTACACCCGTCACATTGGAGACGCTCGCTGAGACGCTCAAACCATTACTTCAGGATTCCGACCAGAAATTGGTCGTATCCGCTGATAACGATGCGCCACAAGGAATGGTCGTGCAGGCCATGTTGCGGGCCCGGTCCGCTGGTGCGCAGCACTTCCTGATTGCGGTTAAACATCAGTAAATACACCGCACGCATGGTCAAATCGAGGTCGAGGGAGGTTCAAGTCTGGTGGCCTTTGCCGCTGGCAGCCGCCATCTGGTTGATTATTATCTGGGCATTCGGATTTTTTCTGACCGCTCCGAAAATTGAAACTAACGCTCCGCCTCCGATCGAAGCAAGCTTCGTGGAACTGCCTGAGGAAAAGCCTGTACAAAAATCGGCGCCGGTTCCCCAGAAAAGCACAAAGGCGCCGCCTAGCCCCAGACCTCAGCCACGTCTGGGCGTTAACGAGCCCAAACCGGCAAAACCCTCATCCCAAAAAGGCGCTCCGAAGGACGAAACGCCGTCAACGCTTGCGCGCACCCCGCCCACAGCTCCCAAAGACCTAACGGCCTACATGAACGAAACCCGGGAGCGCCGCCGTGCTGGAGGGATTTTCCAAGATGAGCCGGCAGAACCGAAAAATGTCGAGCGCGAGCCATCGGAGGAAGAGCTCAGGATGGCCAACGTCAAACGCAACCTTCGCGAACCCGGCGCAACCGGCATATTTCAAATTACGCGGATGGGACCGCGCACCGCCCAGTTTTTGTTTCGCGCCTGGAGAATGGATAGCAGCAATCCCCGGCGCGAAGTAATTGAAGTCACTGCCGGACCGGATGGCGACATACACCGCGCGGTCGCCCGGAAAATGATCGAACTGATCCGGGAATATCACAAAGGTGATTTTAACTGGGAGTCGTTCCGGCTCGATCGCGTGGTTGTCCTGTCGGCACGCCTTGAAGACAGTAAAGGAGTTGAAGATTTCCTGATACGCGAGTTTTTTGGCGAAACCGCCGCGCCGCTTCCACGATAGGGATGGGTGTTCGACAGGCTCGATCTGACGACATTCAGCGATCGTTGCCCGTCACCTTATCTGTTTCCGCTTTCGTCGCCTTTGAGGTATTTCTCCAGAAACTGCAAAATCCTGCGATTGGCCTCGATCTGATTTTTCTTCTTGGTGAAACTGTGCCCTTCGTCCGGGAAGACTACATACTCCACCGGAACATTGTGTTTCCTGACCGCTTCCACGATTTCATCGCTCTCCGCCTTGACCACGCGCGGATCGTTGGCACCCTGAATAACCATTAAAGGCTTTCGTATTTCTTTGGCATGAAAAAGCGGGGAAGTCGCGACCAGGATATCTATATCGTTCACCGGATCGCCAATCTCATCGTAAATGGCTCTACGAACGGATTCCCAATACGGCGGAATGTTTTCCAGCGTACGAAGCCAGTTACTGACGCCAAAAATATCCACCCCTACTTTAAAAACCTCGGGGCGGAAAGCCAACGCGGACAATGTCATATAGCCGCCATAGCTGGCGCCCATGATGCCGATACGCTCGTGGTCGATGTAACCCAGACTGGCGAGATAGGTTTTGGCCTCCACGCAATCCCAAAGGGGCTCCCGTCCATGTTTGCGATTTGCCGCGGTAAAAAAAGTCTTGCCGTAACCGGAACTGCCGCGATTATTGATCCCCAACACGGCGTAGCCGTGGTTCACCAGATATTGAATCTGAGCGTTATAGCCGCGCATGGTCTGCCCACCCGGCCCCCCGTGAACATACACGATAGCGGGCACTCTGTTTGATCCCGAAGCTCCATGCGGCTTGTAGTAGATCGATGGAATCACCATTCCGTCGAAAGACTTGAAACGGATCACTTGCGCGTCGATCAGGTCTGACTCGTCGATTTCACTGCTCAGGCTCTGGGTAAGCTGCAGGAGTTGTGCGGTGCAGAAATCATAAACGAACAGATTATCGGGGGAACGGTCACCATTCAAATAAAAGGCCATGCGGGTGCTGCTCCGCGAAAAAACCACACCACGAATTTCTCCCTTCGGAAGTGCCGGGATATTTACCGAATTTTCTCTTTTACCTTTATCGCCGCCCTCTTCCCCATTTTCCTCTTTAATTTCCACGATCCGAATCATGATGCTGCCATCCTGATTGATTCCCGTAATCCTGAAACGGCCATCCTGGGAGAAATAGGTGTTGATTACATCCCAATCCGCGCCTTCGTGATCCTCGACTTCGGCCGTGGTCAGGTCATAGGTGCAAATGCGCTTGAACTCGCTTCCCTCATTCGTGAGAAAAAACAGCTTTTGCGAGGCTGGATCGAACGTCTCCGCACGATAACTGATGCTGCCCTCATGCGAGGTAAGGTGTTTCATCTCTTGTTTGCCGATATCAAACAGATAGATATCGCTATCGGAAGTGGTATTGGACCTGTTCAGCGCCATCCATCGCTCGTCGCGGCTAATCGGCCCCAAATCGAATCCCTGCTCGTTCCTGTATAGTAAAGTCCGGGCGTAAGTCTTTGCATCGTAGCGGTAAATATCGAAGAATCTGGGATCACGCTCATTACTTGATACAAAAAAAGCGCTCCCATCCGGCCGCCAACCGATGAATTGGGCCTTGAGCGTCTGGCCCGGCGTCAAGTCTGTTTCCGCACCATCCGGGCCAAGCACGAACAGATGAAAATTCTCATCGCCGCCCCGGTCTCGCGTAAAAAGGATGCGATCATCATGGGGAAAGAAGGCTACTGCAAAGGTGCTGTCAACGGTAGACCGAGTCAGAGGCTCTGGCGTGGTCCTGCCGGCTCGGCCTTCACTTCCTCCGCCTATTGGCAGCGTATAGGCATTAAATATACCGGATGCATTGCTGCTGAACAGAATCCGTTGCTCATCGGCACTAAAAGACGCTCCCAATATAGAAGTCGTAGCCATGAACTGTTCTATGGTGTAACGCTTCATTTGAGAGATTTGGCTGACTGGCTCGGGGGTTTACAGGTTCGCCAAGCATGGAACACGAGGCGCAGGAGATGGGCAAGCGCTATATTATTGCTCAAATGACGGACTTCAACCACTCCATTTCACAATGTACACCACCGAACAGAGCGATCGTTTTTATGTAGGTATCATTCGCACCATAATAGGAAATTGCATTCGGAGAAGTTCTGGACAAGTTTCCCGTGAAGAATGAGGTCTCAAAAATGAGATCTCGGTCCAGGACCGTAACCAGGCATTTTCCCAAAGCCAGGGTCAACCGAAGGCTTTCAGGGATGAATGGACGGGGCAACGATCCTATCGCAAACAGATAACCGGAGGTACTTGAAATGTTGAAGAAAATTGTAGCGCTTGCCGCGCTTGCCGCAGGAGGAATCATGTTATCGAAACGTTTCCGTAAATCTCCCGGATCGGAAACGATGTCGACGATTGAAGAGTCAGTGGAAGTCAACGTGCCGGTCAGTACCGCATACAATCAGTGGACGCAATTCGAGGAGTTTCCCAAGTTCATGAAGGGGGTAAAGGAAGTGCGGCAGCTTGACCCCACACATTTGCATTGGCGCGCGGTGGTTGCCGGCAAAGAACAGGAATGGGATTCGGAAATTACCGAGCAAATTCCTGACACACGAATTGCCTGGCACAGCACCAGCGGTGCAAAAAACGCAGGGGTCGTTACATTCCATAAAATCTCCGATTCAGCCACGAGAGTCATGCTGCAAATGGACTATGAGCCTCGTGATGTTGTTGAAGGAATCGGTGATGTATTAGGACTGGTGAAAATGGAAGTCCGTGATAACCTGAGGGGTTTCAAGGAATTTCTTGAAGGGCGCGGCAAAGAAACCGGCTCATGGCGCGGCGCGGTTCCCCAGCAGTAGGAGGGTTGCGCGGGGAAAGCAGTACGAAGCTTGGCGGACGTTGCCAGCCTGGCAGGGGAGTTGCCGTTGGTTATCTCGGCCTGACCAGTTAGCGTTGCAAGGTCTTCGTTCTCACATTCTTCGTTCCAAATTCTTCGTTCCAGGTCCTTCGTTCCCAAGTTCTTCATTCGTAGGGGTCGATATTTCAGCTTCAAATGCTGGATAAGCCCCAATGATGAATCGAGAGTGTGTCCCCGCATTTTCCCAAGGCGGAAAAACGCCATGCTGAACGATCCAACGCTTCTCATATTGATGTATTTCATTCTGCCGGTCTGGTTGATGGCGGGCTGTGCCGATTGGCTCTGCCATCGCGCATCCCATATCGAGAGGACGACCGGCGCAAAGGAATCGCTCCTTCACCTTCTCATGTTCGCCGAGCTCGGCCTGCCGCTGCTCGCAGCGATCTTCCTGCAGATAAACGCCGGAATCATCGCCATTATGATTGTTGCGTTCTTCATTCACGAAGCTACAGCGTTGTGGGATGTCCGTTATGCGGTTACCGCCCGGGATGTGACCCCGATCGAGCAGCACGTGCACAGCTTTCTGGAGATGATTCCCCTCATGGCAATTCTGTTCGTGCTATCCCGTCACTGGGACCAGTTTCTTGCGCTGTTCGGCTTTGGTACGGAAGCTGCCCGGTTCGATCTAGCCTGGAAGGATCCACCGCTGCCTGCAACCTATGTGCTTTCCGTCATGGCGGCCATCCTTTTGTTCGAACTCATCCCGTATATTGAAGAGTTTTTGCGTGGGCTGCGAGCCAACCACGGGGCCCTGGTGCCGCCCAAGGCGCGGGCTAAAAACCGTTGAGTTGCGCCAAGCAATCCGCGGGCTTTTTCTTTTAAATGGTGGCGGTCGATGAGACTTTACCAGCCACGAACTCGCCATGAACTCCCGGCGCTTTAAAGCTGCGTGGGCAGCGTAAGAATTGGCTGACAGCGGCGGACCGTGCAAAAATCACGTACTCCGCAAGTCGTTTGGCGTAATCTCTGCCCGGAATGCTCCGCGCCTTTTAATCCCCCCAAAATGAAATAGCCCGGAGCGGTTGCCGCTGCGGGCCATTGTTTTACCTTTACCTCGCCGTATCTCGTCGGCTATCCGATCAGCTCCAGCTTGCTCCCAGAATTCCTAAACCGGACACGAGTACAAGAATATATGTACCCCAAAACAATAACATGTTGTTCATGGCGCACCTCCTTGCATGTGATTAATCACGGCTCCATGATCCTCATTTCGATGCAACATATCTGTGCGAAAGGCCGCACAACGACGAATGCCTTCCCCGTGCGCCGATACTTTTAAAACTCAAGAATAGTGATTCTTGGGCAATGATCGCTCGTTGCAATGGACTGGCGGCCGCTCTTTACCAATGCGATCTTGCTTGAGCGCGGCGCGCCCGCTTGTGCCCGCCTGACCGGGCCACTTATGACAATGTGATCCAGCCCCTTGAAGCCGGTGCAGCCTGGCTCCGTGGATGTCAGGCGCACCTGGTACATTGAAGGAGACCCGTCGGCAATCTCTTGCCACAGGTAATTGCTTTTAACGCTGCCGAACTCATCCCTGGTATTGGGCCCCGCCGGGTCGGAGCCATCCGCGCGCACCTGGGCCTTGGGAATCCGCGCTCTGGCTTCCTCGTCTATTCGCCGGTTAAAGTCTCCCAGCAAAATAAAACGAGGACTTTGACTGGCGATTTGTTCGATCCAATCCTCCAGGATGGGAATCTGGCGGTTGAGAACCGTGCAGGCCGGCTCGGAGTCCGTGAGCTGGTGACCCGGGAAACCAGGCGCAGTCTTCAGGTTGGCGCAGCCCGACTTGAGATGGACATTCAGGAAAGTCACGGGTGAGCCGCCGATCACGAGTTCGAGCGCCAAGCCAGGCCTGACCCGGTGCGCGCGTTTATCCCCAGGATTTTCCGCGAGTGCAAGTTCCCGGTTCGTTGTGCATCTGTTTGCGCCTGCTGGTATCGATTTATCCCAAGCGAATGCGACCGTCTGAAATGCGCTGTGCGGCGCGGCACAAACATCGAATTGCCCGGCGAATTTTCCAAGTACCCGCTCGATAGTCTCTTGTGACTTAACTTCCTGAAAGGCGATTACCTTAATTTTCTCGTTCTGAATCAAGTCCTCGACGGCTGCTCGCAAACCATCCAGCTTGAGATTGTAATTTTCAACTGTTTCCGCTCTTGCCGGATGCTTCCCATAGGCGTTGCATGGGGCGATCATCATTGCCGTGTCAAAGCCCCCGGCTGCTGCAATGAAGGCTTCCTGGCATTTCTTTGCGCGAGCTTCTTCTTCCGGTGTTGGATGCGAAGCGCCCCGCGAAATCTTTACCCGGCTGTCGCACCAGTCAACCTCTGGTGCGCTACAGACTTCGACATGGCGTTTGAAATCGTCGATGGTCCCCGCCCACGCCATGTTGAACACCGCGATGCCAACAGGGGTTGGAACAGAGCTTGCTACAGGGATTTCAGTAGGGGAAGTTTCCTGGGCAGGGGAAATTTCCTCCGTATACGCGCAGGCTGGCAAGCCCGATAACAGGATTGCCGCGAAGCAACTAATGCGACGAATATGCTCAATGCAGGACGACGGGATAAAAAGCTCATGCATGAATGCCCCCAAGGAGATCATATTCCTCTCAGATCAATCCGCAGGGTAAGTGGGAGATCGGGAGATCCCGAGCTTCTATAGGCAGATCGAAGTAAACATGGCCCAGCTTATTTGATCCCTCATTTAATTCCATCCCTTATTTAATTCCTATAACCATGGAGTCCGGTCCGACCAACTGCTCCACATGCGCGGCCGAGAATCCAGCCTCTTTCATCCATCCAGTGCAGTCGGCGCCGGTATAATCAAACCCCCCCGGCGTTTCTATGAGCATGTTCAGGCTCATCATCAATCCGAAGGCATTCTTTGACCGGTCATCATCAATGATGGATTCGTAAACGATGAGCGCGCCACCGGAAGGGATCGCGTCGAATGCCTTCCGGATAAGCATTTTTTTTGTGGGCAAGTCCCAGTCATGCAGGATGTGCCCCATCAGCACAACGTCTGCCTTGGGCAGATCTTCTTTGAAGAAGTCGCCGGGCATGAAAGCGACCTGGTCGGCGACACCTGTGATTTCCGTATACTGCTGAAAAATGGGCCCAACTTCTGGCCGGTCGAATCCCAGGCCGCGCAAGTGAGGATTCGCCAGCGCGATCTGGACCGCGAGGTCCCCCTGCGCGGTACCTACATCCACGAATGTGTGATAGCCCTGCCACGGAAAGGACTGAGCGATGACGGTGTTGGCTGCGTGGCTGACGCCGGTCATGGCTGAGAGAAACTCATTCAGGCCGGTGGGATCGGCATATAAAGTCTCGAAGAGATCCGCTCCTCCGTTCTTACATTCGTTCTGCGGCGCACCGGTACGCAGCGCTTCGGTCAAGTTGTTCCAGATCGGGTAGAGGCGGCGGTTTGCCATCTCAAGTATTCCGCCAATGTAGGAGAGCTTGGTCCGGTCGAGGAACAGATCGGTATCCGGCGTATTGCTATAGCGATCTCCCTCGCGATTCAGGAACCCGAGTGCTACCAGCGCGTCGAGGAAATCACGCGCGGCGCGCGGATGCAGTCCTACCCGCTCGCGTAGCGAATCCAGATTTTTCGGTCCTTGTGCCAGTTCCGTGAAAAGACCCATCTCGACAGCGCATAATAGGGTTTTCGCTGGCCAGAAGGCCATACCAGTCTGCATAATTTTTTCGGGAGTCAGTTGCTTGTCCATTGATGCTCCAGATGATAGGGAAAAGTGGATTGAAGAATCGGTACGCTCGCTACGGCGACCACTACATCTCAAGCATGCCGCGCTAACGTTGTTCCGGCTTGTCCGGCTCGACCTCGGCTGGCGTACCGCAAATCATGCGGTCCATCGTAACCTGCCTTTTATTTTCCCGAGCATCTCCGTTGGCATCCCTGCTCAGGATATGATGACAGGATAAGTGCAAGGGGGCGGCCACAGCTGAGCAAACAGAGGAACAGAGGCTGACCAAATAGGGTATAGGAAAGAGGATATAGGACAGGATAATTGATAAGGCAGGATGATGGCAAACAGATTTAACCATATGAAAAACTTGCCCGATAAGCAGGATAGCCTGGAAGAAAGCCTGCATGAAGTTTTCGGTCTTTCTCACTTGAGACCCGGCCAGGAGGAGGTCATTCGGAATGTGCTGAATGGGCAAGACACACTTGCAGTCATGCCAACGGGAAGCGGCAAATCGCTTTGCTACCAGTTGCCCGCGTTAAAATTACCCGGCACTGCCGTGGTCGTTTCGCCTCTCATTTCCCTGATGAAGGATCAGGCCGAAAAATTGGAAGAGGTCGGGATTGATGCGGCCCAGGTCAACAGTATGCTCAACACGCAGGAAAAGTCGGAAACGTTACGGAATATCCGGCGGGCGCGCAGCGAAGTTGTATTTGTTACGCCTGAGCGCCTGTCCGATCCTGATTTCATTGCCAACCTGCAGCGCATCACGATAAACGTCTTTGTCGTGGATGAAGCGCATTGCATTTCGCAGTGGGGGCATGATTTTCGCCCGGCTTACCTCGCATTGAGTGATGCGATCAAGGCGCTCGGCAGCCCCCCGGTGCTCGCATTGACCGCGACTGCCACACCAGAGGTAATTGACGACATCGTCCGGCAGCTGGAGCGTCCCACCATCCATATTGTCAATACAGGCATCTATAGAGCCAATCTGAGCTACAACGTCGTACATGCCACAAGCGCGGGCGAAAAACTCAAGAAACTGCAACACCTGATTCAGGAGAGCGAAGGCAGCGGAATCATATATACCGCCACCGTAAAAGCGGTGGACGATCTGATACCGGCATTGCGGATGGTCGAGGACAGCGTGACGTTCTACCATGGACATCTGCCCAGAAAAGTGCGCAACGAAAACCAGCAACGCTTCATGGAGGGCCACAGCCGGATCATGGTGGCGACCAATGCATTCGGCATGGGTATTGATAAGCCTGACATCCGGTTCGTGGTGCACTACCAGATTCCGGGAAGCCTTGGATCATATTATCAGGAGTCCGGCCGTGCCGGGCGTGACGGAAAACCCGCCAGGTGCACGCTTCTTTACGACACACAGGATAAACGGATACAGCAGTTCTTCCTGGCGCGCCATCATCCGGGGCATGAAGAGCTGCGAGAAGTCTATCGAACGGTACAGGGCCTCCTCAAGGAGCAGCCTGTGGTTGAATTCGAGCGGCTACATGCTCGGATTCCCCAATATTCTGTTCGCCGACTTCAGGTAATGCTAAAGCTGCTGGAGGATGGGGACATACTCGTGCGTGATAAAGCTCTGGATTATCGCCTTCGAAATGAAAATCTTACCACAGAAACCCTGACTCAACTTGCCGCCACATCGCGTAAAAAAGCCGATCATGACCGGCAGGCGCTGGAACGCATGATATTTTATGCCCAGAGCGGATTGTGCCGATGGAAGATTCTTCTGGAGTATTTCGATGAGGAAGTGGAATGGGACCGCTGCGGGCACTGCGATAATTGCCTGAACCCGCCGGAAAAAGCCCTATCGGCACAGCCTGTTCCTGATCGGCACCCGAGCTCGAGCCTCTTTCGGGAAACAAAACCCTTGCTACAGTTTTCGTTCCCCATTGGCACCCCAGTGGAAGTTCCGAAAGTGGGAAAAGGTCAGGTCGTCGGCACCACGGGCGACATGGTTACCATCGTCTTTCCCGATAGCCAGCAGCGGATGTTTTTGAAGAGCTATGTAAAGCGAGCTGAAGCGAATCTGGATGCAAACCCCGGGGGTATGGGTGCGATACCGTGAATGGGAACGGGGCCGACCGGGCGTATCGGATTCAACCCGCGCGCCAGCTTTACGCATCGTTCGGCAATCAGCTGCGTGCATAGGGGAATCCATGTTGTCGCTGGCAACTTCCGCGGAAACACCTCCTCATCCACTACCCTGTTCGGTCCAAAAAACGAACAGCATTGCACAGAACACAAGAGACGCTGCATAATTTATAAGGTTTGGGTCCTGGAATTTTTCAACAAGCGATAGGCGCTGATGAAATCAGGTAGATGTATATGAAACGGACGAAAACATCAGATTGATGAATGATGAAAAATTTCAATGACCAGCAAGGGTAAAAGCGACGCAGACGCAAGCCCCGCAGATGCAACCCTTCCCACGCCGGATGGGCATTCAAACACAGGGGGGATTCTGCGCGAGCGTCTGAAGGAAATTACCTGTCTTTATGAGATTCGTCGCGGCATTGGCCTGGAATTATCGGTAGAGAATGTCTGCCAGCAGATTTTCAGGCACCTGATTCCTGCCATGCAGTTTCCGGAAATCGCAACTGCCGTGATCGAACTCGATGGCAGGCGTTTCATTTCAGAGAATCACGGCCAGGGTCTTACGCATGAGTTGCAATCCACGATCAGCGCCAACAATAAACCGTGGGGCCAGCTGCGCGTGTTCTATCCCGAAGACAAGCCGTTCCTGGTGCCGGAAGAGCAGAGACTTATCGACGCAGTCGCGAGCGATCTGGGGATGTGGCTGGAGCGCAAACAGATCGATGAGACGCTGCGCGAGCGCCTGAAGGAAATTACGTGCCTACATGAAATTCGCCGAGGCATCATGGGACTGGAATTATCGGTAGAGAATGTCTGCCAGCAGATTTTCAAGCACCTGATACCCGCCATGCAGTTTCCGGAAATTGCCACCGCCGTGATCGAACTCGATGGCAGGCGCTTCACGTCAGACAATCACGGCCAGGGTCTTACGCATGAGTTGCAATCCAGGATCAGCGCCAACAATAAAATCTGCGGCCAATTGCGCGTGTTCTATCCGGAAAACAAGCCCTTCCTGGTACCCGAAGAACAGAGGCTCATCGACGCTGTCGCAAGCGACCTGGAGATGTGGCTGGAGCGCAAGCAGGTCGACGAGCTGCTGCGCGAGCGCCTGAAGGAGATCACCTGCCTCTATGAAATTCGCCGCGGCATGGGACTGGAATTATCGATAGATGGTGCGTGCCAGCAGATTTTCGAGCACCTGATTCCCGCCATGCAATTCCCGGAAATTGCGACCGCCGTGATTGAGCTCGATGGCAGGCGCTTCACCTCAGCAAATCACGGCCAGGGTCTTACGCATGAGCTGCAATCGAAAATCAGCGTCAACAATAAACCCTGCGGCCAACTGCGCGTGTTTTATCCTGAAGACAAACCGTTCCTGGTGCCTGAAGAGCAGAGGCTCATCGACGCCATTGCGAGCGATCTGGAAAGGTGGCTTGAGCGTAAAACTCTGGAGCAGACACTCGTTTCCATAACGGAAGAGCACCAGCGTTCGCTCGGGCAGGAATTGCACGACAATCTTGGGCAGCAGATTGCGGCAATTAGCTATCAAGCCAAGGCGCTGGAGAAAAAAATATCCGCCTCGGGCAGCGTGGATGCGGCAACCGTTGCGGCTTCGATTGCGGCACAGGCGCAGACCGCCGTGATGCAGTGCAAGCAGATCGCACAGGGACTGCTCCCGTTTGAGCTGGAGACCAATGGCCTGGTAGCCGCGTTGCAGGCCTTTGCATCGAGGATCGCGTCCGCCTACAAGATTACATGCGATTTTATATACAAAAACGGAGTTGTTATCGATGATAATAATCTCGCACTTAACCTGTACCGGATTGCCCAGGAGGCAGCCAATAACGCGATACGCCATGGGGGTGCGCAGCGGGTAACAATCTCGCTGGGCTCGGAGGAAGGAATTCTTTGTCTCTCGATATCCGACAATGGCAGTGGCTTTGCGGGCGTTGACAACAAGAACGCAACCACCCCGGGGATGGGCATTAAAATCATGCAGTATCGCGCCAGACAGCTCGGCGCGACGCTGGAATTCCTGAGGCGTGCCCAAGGCGGCATAGAGGTGCGGCTGGAGATGCAAGGGGTCTAATGTCAGCCACATCAACCAAGAAAGCCCAAGTGATGCTCGTGGACGACCATGCCATGTTGCGCCATGGTATGGCAATGCTCATCAATCTCGAGACTGACATGGAGGTGGTTGCCGAAGCGGGTGACGGTGACGAAGCGCTGGCCAGACTCAGGACAGAGCCTCATCCCAGTATCGTTTTGATGGATGTGTCTCTGAAGACCCTCTCCGGCTTCGAGGTGATAAAAAACATGCATAGCCTGGTCCCCGCGTTGCCTGTGCTCGTCGTCTCCATGCACGATGAAGGCGTTTATGCCCAGCGCGCTTTGCGGGCGGGTGCGCGCGGTTACGTAATGAAGCAGGAGCCGGGTGAAGTACTGATAACTGCCGTCCGCGAAGTATTGAAGGGAAATATTTATCTGAGCAAGCAAATTCACGCGAGGCTGCTGAATCGGGTGGCGATCGGAAGTACGGAGCCTGAACCATTGATCAACAACTTAACCCCCAGTGAATTTGAGGTGCTGCATTTGATCGGGTCCGGACATAGCAGCCAGGAAATTGCCAGGTTGCTTAGCCGCAGTATTAAGACCATCGAAACGCATCGGTTCAACATTCGCGCGAAATTGAATTTAAAGGATAGCGCCGACCTGATACGTTATGCCACCCACTGGATTTCGGAAGAGCGCTAGAAACGTTGCTTCTGAGCAAGGGACCCGCAAATAAAATACTCACAGAAAGTACTCAAAGTGTTCAATTTTATTCTTTCAATCAAGCACCCTTCAGCACCCGCGAAGGCGGGGGACTAATTGATACTTCTACCATAACAATGTTGTCTAAGGGTTTCCCTTAGACTAAAACAAGGGTTTCCCCAATATACGCATAGTATTGACTCGGATAGGATGCCATCACTCCATTCTATTTGTGTTTATTACTACCATGAAAACGAAAATAGGAAAATTTGCTGCGGCTTTAGTCATAGGTCTGCTGGCCTCCTGCGCACAAATGGGTCCTCTCGAGGCACAGAATGTCAGTATTCGTAAAGCTGCAGAGAACGCCACGACTTATGCCGACCACAACAGGTTGGCAAAGCAATATGAGAATACCGCCAGGGAATTGCTGGTAAAAGTAGAAGAACAAAAGAAACTTCTTCAGCATTACGAAGAAAAAAGCTATCTCTATGGTAGACAGGCACAAGATTACCAATCGCATACTTCGGCTTTGCTGAACAAGTATCAGCAAGCTGCAGAGGAAACCATAAAGCAAGCTGCTTTTCACCAGAGAATGGCGTCGGAACTTTTAAAAGACGATCATGCTGCCCGGCTAAACAACCGGGATACAAAGGCCAGGACTGGAATAGATGCCGAAGACTGGAGCGGTAATTCCGGCAAAACGCTATAAGGTGCATAGGACCGGCCCTCAATCTGACAAGATGACGGTCGGCCTACGGGTCGAGCTGCAGTTACCGGGGCAGGCTGCAAATAAGCAAGCCTGTGTTCCAACCGGCGTGAGTCGGATTATCGAGATTATTGCAAGCTAATGATTCCCATTTAGAAGTTCTGGGCACTCTAGCTGTCTATCTGTCAGCTCAAGGCTGAGCTACTGCCTCACTTCTCAACAATAACGTCCTGCCGTGGCCCAGCCCTTGTATGCGAGGAGGGAAGCGGCCGCGCCGTTAAATTCTCGTTAAACCTTGACGAGCTGTAAGCGGATATGAATATTCAACCCTTCATCGGGGTCGTTTCTTGCCGTGATATCGCCACCATACAATCGGATAGCCCGATCAGCAATGGCTAACCCGAGCCCGTATCCACCGCTTAGGCGGTCTCTCGCTTTCTCCACTCTTGTGAATGGTTCAAAAAGATGGGGCAGCATTTCATTGGGCACACCTGGTCCATGATCGCGTACCTGAATAATGATACCCTGCTCATTTCCTGCATCCGCCAGCATGCTTATTTCCACTGCCGTACCCCGTTTTGTATATTTGATGGCGTTGCGAACGACGTTTTCAATCGCGCTGTAAAGCAGTGTCGCATTTGCCTTAACGATCGCCGGAAAGGATGTTCTCAATCTGACCTTGCAATCCTTCGACTCTGCTTCAAATTGCGCATCCTCTATAAGTCCCTCGAGCAGTTCCCGTATATCCACCTGCTCGATATGGGCCGCATCCACGCCGGCTTGCAGGCGAGAGAACTCGAGGAGGTGGCTGACCAACTCATTCAGGCGTTCTATTTCAAGCTCGATGCGGTCAAGCTCTTTTTCTGCCTGGCCGTTAGATCGCTGCCGGGCAAGCCCCAACGCGACTTGCAAGCGCGCGAGCGGAGAGCGCAATTCATGGGAAACATCGCTCAGTAGCTGGCGTTGAGCGCTAAACACTTTCTCGAGCCGTTCAGCCATTTTATCGAACGCGCCTGCCAGCTCTGCAATTTCATCCCGCCGGCCCCTCATGGATGGAACAACACGCTGAGTAAGGTCACCGGCCGCGATGTGCTGGGTGGCACGTCGCAGGCGCTCCAGCGGAAAGGTCAAATAGCGGCCGAGTATCAGGCAAGCCAGCACACTTACCAGGGCGGCGATAGCCATGGGTAGCGCAATGACTCTTGGCCGCTGCAAAACCCTGCGCAGCGTAATGCTCTGAAAATCCGGCACCATGTGAAAGGAACTCCCATCAGCCAGGCGAATGGGCTGCTGGTGATGAAGCCATCTTTGTTCATTTTGTTCAGCCCGTTGCCGCCTTCGATCCAATCTTGTAATGATGTAAGCGGGAACCTCTCGCCCAAGCAGGTCCCGACCTGCCTCATTGATCAGGAGAATAGGGATTGCTTCGCTACGGTCTAACTGATCCAACCATTCCTTGAGGCCTGCGATACCTTCCTGCTTTGCGACGGCTTGACCCTGGTCGAAGTATTTCGACAGACGCGTCCGCATGCTGCCGATATCCTGCTGTGTCCGGGTATGTTCGAGATAACTGGAGGCAGCGAACATAAGCGCTGCGGCGAAAATGGCAAGCGTCAGCCAAAAGGAGAGGAATATTTTCCAGAAAAGTCTGTGCACGGTCAGGGTAATGAATAGATGTAACCGACGCCGCGCACTGTTTTAATCCGCTCCTGGCCGTTGGGTAACGGACCCAGCTTCTTACGCAGATTGCTTACATGCATGTCAAGACTGCGATCGTAACGGCTCAATTTACGGCCAAGCGCCTGCTCGGACAGCTTCGCTTTCGATACGATGTGACCGGCTTCTCGCAGCAGCACCTCCAACAGACTGAATTCCGTGCTGGTCATGGGTATGGGTTTACCTGCGCACAGCACGGTGCGTGAGCCAATATGCATAACCAGGTCATGCTGTGCAATCCTGTCGGGTGGCTCGTTGACACCATGCAACTCTCCTTGCGTCTCCGCTCTTCTCAAAATTGCGCGAATCCGCGCCACCATTACACGCGGATTGGACGGTTTGGCCAGATAGTCATCCGCACCGAGTTCAAGCCCTACGACGCTGTCAACGTCATCCCCGCGCGCCGTTAACATCAGCACGGGAAGTGAAGATTGCGTACGCAGTTCGCGTAATACGTCGAACCCGTTCCTATTCGGCATCATGACGTCGAGTATCAATAAATCGTATTGGTTAGCCAGCGCCTTTTCTAAAGCGGCGTTGCCATCATGAGCCACGTCGACCTCAAACCCCTCTTTGTCAAGGTAATCGATGAGCATGTCGCTTAATTCGATATCGTCATCCGCCAGAAGTATGCGCGCCATCTTTTCTTGGGAATCAAGCCTGTTACGAACCACTTTATGGATCACCCCGGTCATTCATTTCGTTTCAGATATTGCCAAATTGAAGCAAACAAATATAGAGAGCGCTGATTTCTTTACATAAATTTACGCTTCCATCACCCATCTTGACACGGCTTGATCTTATTCTTTGTTCATGCCGTATGGGCGCCTGTCTACCCACCAGACCGGCTGATATTCGTAACCAACACCATTACGAGGAATCAACCAATGAAGACCGTCACGAAAATTTCGCTAATCAGCGGATTGTTAGCCAGCAGCATCGCTTTGGCCGATCCGAATCAGGACACTTACTCTGGAAATGGATCGCGTGGATGCGGCCCTGGCGCGCATTCCAAAATGATGAAGGATCAGGGGCGTTTTCTGGAACGAATGGCCGATCGCCTCAAGCTTACTACCGAACAGCGGATATCGGTTAAAACAGTTATGGAAAAATCAAAACCTCAAATCGCGGACTTAAAGGAAAAAATGCGGACGAATCGCAAGGCATTACGAGAACTCGGGCAGAGCGTCAAGATTGATGATGGCCAAGTACAGGAATTGGCGCGGGAACGAGGAAATCTGATGGCCGAGCTGATCGTCGCGCGTAGCAAGGTACGTAACGAGATTCGGCAGGTACTGACTGACACGCAGCAGGAACAGATGAGGCAGATGCGTGAGAAACATTGGGAGCGCAATAAAGGATGAGGCACAACGCTGGAACAGCGGTTTGATATACGCCATGCGGTTGTGGTGCCCCTAAGGCGGGAATTCAGGATCTGAACAACAGCCCGGTATCTATATTTAGCCCATGAAAAGGATATTTAAATGAGTGCGACTTCCACGGCATGTGTCCAAAATACACCGATGAGATGCGGAAAATCCATTATTGTCGTCCTGGGTATGCATAGAAGCGGTACAAGCGCTATTACTCGCGGACTTATGGTCATGGATGTCGATCTGGGAAACCGTCTGCTGCCGCCGGCACCGAATAACGAGAAAGGATTTTTCGAGGATACCGATATACATGCCATTAATAAGGCCTTATATCGCTCTCTGAATCGTCCCCTCCGTTGGCATACCCCCGCGTCTGTGCCAAAAAACGAACTCCTTCACAAAAAAAATACTCCTCTCCGGCTGCGCGCCATTGAAGTGCTCGGATCGCGATTGGAAACTGTAGAGTATTTTGGCGTTAAAGATCCCCGTATATGCCGCACCTTGCCATTCTGGCAAGGTATTTTTGAAGAACTGCAAGTTGACGTCTCGTATGTCATTGCACTGAGAAATCCGCTCAGTGTCGCGAAGTCGCTAAGAAAAAGGAACAATTTCCCCCCTGAGAAATGCCATAATCTTTGGCTTGATCATGTTCTTCCGTCAGTGCTGCTTACCCAGGGAGCGCCTCGCGTGCTGGTCGACTACGATCTCCTTTTGGCGGACCCTTACAAACAGATCAGCAGAATCGCCCTCCACCTGGGCTTGGTCAAAAGGCTCGATCCTGCTCGTTTGATTGACTTCAGCCAAAATTTTTTGGATAGAAGACTACGCCATGCCAGTTTCGAACCAGAGGATGTCTTTAATGACCCAATAGTTCCAGCCCCTGTCAGGACGGCAGCGTCAGTGCTTGCCGATGTTGCGGCAGACAATCTAAGTCTGGATTCGGAATATGTTGCGGAAGTGTTTGCAAATATCTCCGGACAGGTACACAAACGGTTCCGATTGTCCGGACAAAACATTTGGCTTAGATTATTTGGAACGCATAATAATATATGACATTACACTGTTTGAAAGGATAAGTCAGACAGCCGGGGCTTTCGCGGCGGAGCTTATCCGTTATTTTTCAATGAAACGCCGGAGACGATCGCGCTGGTAGCAATTCAGATCATCACAGGCTCGGCCTCTTAGGTTTCTATTCTTACAGGTCCGGGAACTCATGAGCGCTTGTTCTTCCTGAACTCTTCTCGGCAAGGTTCGGGTCCGGCGCAGCAGCAAGCTTAAGATTGTTGCCGCGTTGGATGATGTGTAGAGATGTATGTGCGAAAGCAAGGCGGGCACGGCGCGGCATCACATGAATTCGGTATCGGGTACCGATGGAGCGTAAGATAAAACCATGGTCTATTTCGTATTTTTATAATTATAATCAATTGTTTAAACAATACTCATTTCCTTGCTTTATGAAAAATTTGAGCTACGATTATTTTAGGCACCCGAGGTTGCTTTTCCTGTAGGTAACAATACAAATACGGAGCAACAAGATATGGATATCTCGCAGATTCGGCTTTTGATTATGACCTCAAGTTTAGTGCTCGCCTTACCCTCGCAGGCAACCACGCTGAAAGCCCTCAAGTACATTGATTCGACGAATACAGTACAGTTTCTTCAAAATGACTGGAACCCGGCAGATGGCGATACACACTGGGAAGCCATTGGAGTCGATGGTATGTGGGTCGGTACCGACCCCTACCTTTTGGATTTTTTTGGAGCGAATGTTGCCGGGAGCTTTTCTGTCGGGGACGATCCTTGGGAAATCGTCTCGATAAAAAGCCTTGCCGGGGAACAACTTGACCTGCGGCAAACACAGGAAATGCAGCTTGTTGCCCGCCCACTATACGTGACGAGCAATCCCTTTGTCAGTGTCGTACTGCGCCTGACCATGCAGGACGGCAGTATCTGGGACCAGCCCAAGGTGCTGGCAAATAACGTATGGCAAACAGGAGCATTCCCGATTAAGGAGGACGCGTTTGCCCGTGCCCAGTGGGGGCCGGAGGGTATGTTCGACCTTGGCAAGGTTGCCTCATGGGAAGTTATCCTGGCTGATCTGCCTCCCAATAATAACCATCACATTAACTTTCGTGCCGTGTACATGAAGGGTAATTACGACGCGCCACAAGATAAGAATGCTGCCGAGCCGTTCGGGGTAAATTTTTTCAATGGGGATGGAAGTATCCTATTCCGTCATGCTGACTGGAACCCGGCCGACGGCGATACCGATTGGTTATATCACATACGCAAGCAGCCGACGTCTTATGATCCATATGGGTTTCTAAAGGCGGTCTACCGTTCGGAAGGTGACCCATGGGAAACCGTGTCATTGCGCAAGGAAGCACAAACCTATTTCGATTTGACAGCCAACGGCAACAACCAAATTGTGGCTTTAGTGAATGCTGATCTAAATCTGGATCCGAACGCCTTGATCATGAGCCTTACCATGGAGGATGGCAGCATCTGGCAACAAGGTAGGCCGCTGGATGTGGTTAGAGAGTCTGGCTCGTTGATGAACTATGCGGACGATCGCAATCTCGTTTCGCCATACAGGTTTCCCCTGGCTCCCGACGGGAAGGGCTGGACGATGGCGGCCTGGGGGCCGACAGGCAGATTTGACCTCAGCCGGATTA
The DNA here is from genome assembly GCF_900109785.1 of Nitrosovibrio tenuis. Lineage (GTDB taxonomy): Bacteria > Pseudomonadota > Gammaproteobacteria > Burkholderiales > Nitrosomonadaceae > Nitrosospira > Nitrosospira tenuis_A. Next base: position 12,157 of record NZ_FOBH01000013.1, on the reverse strand, counting down.
AAGCATGGGAGTTGTTCTTCAATAATCTTGGGCAAGGAGAGCATGCTGTTTTCCTTGGCAGCATTGATACCATTGTCGCAACTTCTTTAGTCCGGGCGGCCAACACGTTTGGAACCACCGGGCAGGCGCGATGGCTGGAGCGCAGCTTTTCTTCTGATGGGGTGATTGCAGACATTAGCTCAGCAGGCGTCGGAGATCGCCTCTCCATTGCCGCCCCGATTGATGGATCAGGGGGCGGCTTCACCCTCGAAGTTACTAACAGCTATGTGAACCCCTCTCCCGACGCGGTTGTCTTCATGCTGACGACAAAGGATGGGAAAATTTGGCAGCAAGCTTATAGCTTGCCAAAAGCTGGACGATCAGTACTCTGGATTTATACAACTTGCCCTTCCGTACCTCCTGGAACACCTGGAACACGTCCTAACGCGTATATTGACCACTGCCAGGTTGCAATGGGACCGCTTTATGGTATTAACCCTGCTGACATTACTAATTGGGAAATAACGCTGAACAGCCCGCCCGCCGGGGAACATAAAATAAGGGTTAATCTTCTCTCGACAGTTAATTAAACTTGAGAGTCGGCCTCGCTGACGGCAAGAATTCATCCGGAAGGGCCTTATACTTCGTAATCGCTCCCGGATACCTCACTGATAAACCTCTCTTTTATGATGCCGATTTCGTGCGGACGCCGTTATAAGCGCCCTTTGCAAAGCGGTTATCACTGTTCTTTTTCTCAAAATACATGGCCTCGTCAGCATGTCTGAGAAGTTGTTGCGCCTCGTCACCATGATCAGGGTAGAGTGCAATTCCTATGCTCGGTAGTATGCACAAGCTGCAGCCCTCTATTTTGATGGGTTGGCTGATAGCACTGCGGATTTTTTTGGCCATATTCGAGGCGTGCTCAGGCAACTGGATGTTTTCGAGCAGCACCACAAACTCATCGCCGCCCATGCGCGCGACCGTATCCATATCGCGCATGCACTGCTTTAGGCGATTGGCAACCTTCTGCAGCAACTCATCTCCTGCAGCATGACCCAGAGAGTCGTTGACTTGTTTGAAATTGTTCAAGTCCAGGTAGAGCACGGCCATTTGTCCTTGTTCCCGTCGTGTTCTTGCGAGGGCCATTTTCAGGCGATCATACAAAAGTCCTCGGTTGGGTAGCCCGGTCAAGCTGTCGTATTGCGCCATGTGCGTTAGTCGGGCGTGTAACTGTTTTCGCTCGATAGCAGTGGCAACTTGAGTAGCGACGAATTGCAGCAGTTCCTTGTCCTTTTTGGTGTAGCGTGCTCCGTCCGAGTGGCCTTTCAAAATCAGGGCACCAATAGTACCCTTATGAGAGTTGAGCGGGACGACCAGCCAGCACACCACATTGCTATCCTTGATAGCTCTTAATTCCTCGGGAAAGGTGGCCAGCGACTCAGGCCCCAGCAACAGGGGCTGCCTGGTACGAATGACTTCTGCACAGAGGGTACCTACGGCTGTTTGCTGCAGTTCGGACGCCTCGCCGCAGTCACCGGTGTAATAGGGAAAGCTCAGCTGATCATTGCTCTCATCGTACATCGCCACGGAAAAATTAGTTGCTGACAGCAGCTTGCCGACTATTTGATGAATTAGCTGAAACAAAGAGGGCAGATCCTCCGCATTATGCGCGGCTTCAGAAATGGCGTAGAGCGCCGCCTGCATTGATTCAGCCTGCTTGCGCCCGGTGACGTCTCGGGCAACAGCAATCCTCAACCGATCGGCTTCCGACCAGCGGGCTGACCACATAATGTGCACCACTTGTCCGTCCTTCCGTATATAGCGGTTCTCAAAATCAAGTTTGGGATGCCCTGACATGATTTCATTGGCCGCCTGGAGAGTTATCGCTCGATCCTCGGGTACCACCATCTCTAACATAGCCTTGCCAATCATTTCTTTCGGTGTGTAGCCAAAAATACGCTCGCATGCTGCACTGACAAAGATAAAACGCCCCTCTCTATCAACAATGCAAATAGCGTCGAGCAGGTGATCTATAAATCTAGCCAGAGGTGCGTAAGTTTTTATATCCATATGCGAAGGATACTACTTGGGGTTAACCATAGCCAAGGCTATATCCGGTCCCGAATGTGACGACATTAAGAAGACGGGGCGCCACAAGGCACGCGATCAGGCGGAAACAAGCCAAACAAAAGAGGGGAAGCCTAAATTATTTTTTCGTTATAGCCAAGGGGGAATTTATTTTCATTTCAGGTTTCAAATTCCAAGAAATGTGCGCTCCCTTCCTCCATCCATGTGCGAGCAGAACAAGTAACATGAAGATGTACCCATCGATAAGATCGACGGATGTACTAAGCATGCGCTTGGCATCGCCTGGTTTAACGGTAAGCGACAGAATTTCTTGAAAGATACGGTATTCAAGTATTACAAAAGTATTACAAAACGAGATCGGGATTTTACGATGTGGATTTATGGAGATGCCCTGAAATGAAAGGGGTTATAGCCATGGCAGCAGGCTTGAGCGTTATTATAGGAGCATATGCAATGGAGAAAACCACGACGCACCGCCAAGCGACGGATTACATCGTTCTGGGCATGGGTTGCTTCTGGGGTGCGGAAAAGCGCATGGGAGAAATTCCCGGTGTTGTCGACGTGGAAAGCGGCTATGCGGGTGGCGATCTTCCCGGCGCCGGTTACCAGGACATTCTGAATCACGAGAGAGCGCTTCATACCGGTAAAACTACGGCGCGCAATCATGCGGAAGTGGTCAAGGTGATTTTCAATCCAGCCAAGGTAAACCTGGAAACAGTGCTAGGCAAATTCTGGGAGAGCCATAATCCCACTCAAGGCGACCGCCAGGGGAACGATGTCGGCAGCAATTATCGCAGTGCCATCTATTACCATGATGCGAACCAGAAGACTGCGGGACTGGCAACCCAGGCCGCTTATCAAAAAGCACTCGATGCTGCGGGTTACGGCAGGATCACCACAGAAATCTTGCCGCTCAAGAATTACATTACTGCTGAGGAATACCACCAGAACTATCTGAAAAAGAACCCCGATGGCTATTGCGGCCTGGGTGGCACCGGAGTGAAATACCCCGATTCAGCCAGCAAAGTTGCGCAGGCGGACACATCCTCCATCTCCTCCGGGACCTCTGCGGCGTCAGCAACATCCAACATGGCAGCGCAGCCCCTGAAGAGCAGCGATCTGAACCTCGCGCGACAGTTGGTTGCATTCGAGGCCGAGCATTGCGAATTTTGCGAGCGCTTCGAGAAGGACATAATGAGCCACTGGCAAGCGGAAGTGCCAATTGCCAGGACATTGAACTCAAATCCGCCCAGCGGCTGGACATTGGAAAAGCCCTTGTTCGCGGCACCCACCATCGTGCTGTTCAAGGACGGCAAGGAGGCCGCCCGCTACACGGGGTACAACGGCGAGAAATCCAATTTCTGGAAATGGCTGGGTTTTCAGCTGCTGTCTCCCGAACAGCAGAAAATCGCCTTCCAGCAAGGCACCGAGCCTCCTTTTACCGCGTCCAATCTGGATGAAAAGCGTCCTGGAAGATTTGTCGACCCTGTCACAGGCGCAACGCTCTTTTACAGCAATACCAAATTTGAAAGCGGAACGGGGTGGCCCAGTTTCTTCGATCCCGTGGAAGGCGCCGTTACCCTGCACGAAGACAACTCGCACGGCATGAGGCGAGTCGAAGTGCGTAGTGCAAGCTCCGGCATTCATCTCGGCCATCTGTTCAATGACGGACCGCCGCCCAGCCACAAGCGTTATTGCATCAATGGAAACGTCCTGAAATTCGTCGCGGACCGATAAATCGGCCTCTTTACCCTTTTCCGGAGATTTTCGCACTTGCGAAAATCTTTCCGTCTCCCGTTTGCTAGCCTTCGCCAGCCTCTCTTAGCCAAACCTACCAAGGGGCGGCCCTTTTCACATATAACATGTATAAAAAGTGATTAACGAATTATTAGCGTCCTCGGGAATAGCTACGAATGGCGGCGATAAGCCTCAAACTGTTGCGGAAGCAGGAGTGAAGAAGGATAACGATTATTATGGTTCAATCAGTAATTCTCGTTTGAAGCGCTTGATAGTAAGATTATTCCCCCTTATACCCCTATTTTTCATCTCATTCGACCTCCACGCCACAGGGATCTCGTCCAGCCCCAACGCCACAGGGATCTCGTCCCACCCCAACGCCCGAGGGATCTCGTCCCATCCCAACGCCACGGGCATCTCGTCCCACCCCGACGCCACAGGGATCTCGTCCCACCCCAACGCCGCGGGGATCTCGTCCAACCCCAACGCCACAGGGGTCTCGTCCCACCCCAACGCCACAGGGATCTCGTCCCACCCCGACGCTACAGGGATCTCATCCCACCCCAACGCCATAGGGATCTCGTCCCACCCCGACGCCATAGGGATCTCGTCCCACCCCAACGCCGCAGGGATCTCGTCCCACCCCAACGCCACAGGGATCGTGAATGAAAAAGTTCAATGGTCTGATGTTCCGGCAATGGTGCAGAAAACGATAACTGAAAATGCAGGTGGCGGAGAGATCGAAGAGATCGAGAAAGAAAGCAAAATGATCGGTGGCAAGATGACACCGATTTATGAAGCCGATGTAAGAAAAACCGACGGCTCGAAGATTGAGATCAAGGTTGATGAGGACGGCAACCTCATCGAAATCGACAAGGGTTAATCACTCCTGCAGCGCTTGCAGTCGGCCTGCCGGCTTTTCATTTTCCGCTGCCGTCCACAGCAGCCTTTAGCATTGCCGCTGGCTTGAATGCTGGAACCTTAGATGCGGCAATCTTCCAATTCTTCCCCGGTTTTGGGATGCGGCCGGCACGGGCGGCACGCTCGCACACACTTCAAAAGTGCCAAAACCGGGCAACGTCATAGACTCTCCCTTTTTAAGCGTTTCGAGATTACCTCAAGCAGGGCGCGAACTATGCGTTCGGCTTGAGCTTTGCTAGAGTCCGTTTTTTTTTGGCTATTCCTTCATTCATCCGCTAGTTGGTTATGGCATGTTAACTTCGCCAAGATCTGCCTGTCGCGATGGTTGGTTTCCGACCCGAAGCTCCCTCTTTAAATTTGTTGAAAGCAGCTGTTAACCAAAATCAAGCAGACGGACTTAAACAGCGTGAGTTCCGGGACCGAACGGACAACTTAAGGCTTCGGCTTCGGAGGTAACGCCTGGACCATGCGCTTCCAACTGAAGGGCCCGAATGAACTAGCACTAGCGTGGTCATCACTATCATCCCGGTCAACATTGAGCTTGAGCCACTCCATGTTGGGGTTATCGACGCTGTTGCTGCCGTGCACGGTTATGCGGTGGAAGTTTTTTACGCTGTAACCGTTAGGCTGATTGTTATAGGCATCGTTGGTGCAAGCCACTTCCGTCGACTGACTTCCTATTTTTTCTGTAACACAAGGAGCGCCCTTGAGCAGAGGGTTATCCGAACGGTAGCCATGGGAATCGCCATTCAAGAGCAGCACCGGCTTGCCGAAGTTCGTGGTGTGCAATGCTATGCTGTCGATGAACTGCCGATACGCGCCGATGTGGCTGGGCTGATTGCCGTCGAGATCCCACATGTCGGCCTGAAGCTGGATGACCATGGCTTTGGCGTGGCTGGCCTTGGCAAGGGCGAAGGCTTTGTCGAGCCAGCGCAGATCGGCGCCGGTGCGATTCAAAATTTCATCGGTCTGCGGTTGCGTGCGATCGATACCATACCAGTTGTCTTCATCATTGTTCGAGCCGCCTGGAACGTTCAGGGTGACGAACACGACGTTTGACTGCTCCCACATCACGTTTTCGACGTATTCGGCATCCTTAGGGTAGTTCGGATCGTAGTGCTGGGACTGGGACAACACCGGCTTGTCAACTGCAATGGCGTGGCCAGGGGTCGCAAAGAAGGTATCACGCACATAACCCAGGTTGACTAGCGGGTCGAGACCGCCTTCTTTGCTCTTGTTGCAATCGGTCCACTCATTGTCGCCGGGGGTATATACGACGGGAGACTTGAAAGCCTTCCACATGTCATAGATCGATTGGTTGTAGCCCAAGCTGCATGTTTGCTTGCCGGAGTGGATGTCGCCGACGTGGAGGACCAGGGAGACGTCGGAATCGTCATTGATCGACTTGATGAACGCCGGGGTCGCGAGAAACTGGGCTGTGTCGGCGTCGTTATTGCCATAAGGGGAATCACCGAATACGGCGATGCTTAAGACGCCTCGCGACTCCTTGTGATCGGATTCGTCAGCCAGGGCCGTTCCGGCGATCGCGAGAACGTTGGCGCCTAACAACATTGAAAAGATAAGATTTCGCATTATTTTTTCCTTTAGAAGAGCAAGGTGTCCCTTATTCAAGGCGGCAGTACCTTGACTATCGTTGACGTCCCAGCGGCAATCTTTGCCGACAAAGATGTTAGGGGCCACACATTACAACCGTAACTCCTTAGAAAAATTTTGCGTAATCTGAACGGCCTATTCATAAAACGGCGATTGAACAGGAAAACCTTCACCATGGATGAAAACGAACAAAAGCGGCCGCGACGACGTCGAGGCGATTGCGACGCAATTACGCGGCCGACGTACGGTTTGTGTTGGTGAAAACGGCGGAGAGCAGGCGGTGCTGGCATGGTTCATTTAAACGCTTGCTTGCTTTTTATATGTAATGGGGAAGGGTCGAACCTCCGACCTACCGATTACGAAACCGAACTCAATAAGATGAGCAGCTATAAAGGGGTACAAAATTGCCGGGATGATTCAATCGAGGAGGTGTACCAACGGGAAAACCGAATCAGCGGAGAGTGTGGCACATCGGAAGCGATGGCACATTTTTGGCGCACCAAGAGACGAAAGAGAGGAATATCGGAGGCAGGAAGAGAGATAGGGTCGTTCACTTCAACGACGAGAACCCCAGTCTAGTGTTCAGCACCAACGCGAGAGGTGATCTTTGCGCTGTGTCGTTAGATAGGTCTGTTGCCACGACGGATCTGTCGAAAGGTGAGACCAGACAGATTTGCCAGCGGCCTTGCGATCCTTCACGTAGGCACGCCACGCATAGTGCTCATAGGTGCCAAGGCAGGCGACTGCATAAGCTTCTGCGAGTGCCTTGTTCCGGTGCACTACCACAAAGTTGTCATCGTTCTGCTCGCTTGCCGAACCTGAAAAATTATGCGAGCCAGTAATGACCTTGCAGTCATCGCTAAAAGGGTCAATGACGATCATCTTGGAATGTGTAATAGCGTGACCGATCCCAGGGTATCCGTCTCGCGGCAGAAATTGTGCGCGCGTGACCTCGGCGATCCAAGACGAGAACCCTCGTGCCACACCTTCTGGCTGAATAAGCGCAGTGCGGTAGCTGCGCGACTGTGTATCAATTCCTTTCAACGAAAAATATTCAACATTGCTGCCGATGACGGTGCTGACGACTCCGCGCGTGTAGACCTGTGCGGTAGACTGCAGAATGGTCGTTAGCGGCTCGGGGCCAGGTTGGAACATGACGTAGAGGACCATCGACTTAGCGCTCTTGACTAAATCGATAAGCCCCTGAATGTCGATTCCAGGCGATCCCGCGTTCTTCTTCGATTTGTTCCTGACCCGCGTGAACCATACATCCAGATTGTCGACGCTCCGCGGAGACTCTGCATTTTTCGACACGAGCTCGGGCGGAAAATCGCCATCAGCGGCCGCCAGCCGATGCCATTGGTCGAGAAAGATCTGCGCCACAGCACCGTTCTTGATCAGCAATCCATTGTTCACTTGCGTGCATAGACCCGAGGGAGTCCAGTTTGTGCTTCCGGTCCATGCTTTAAGCGACAGCTGATCCTTCTTTCGAACTATCACCACGAACTTGTTGTGGCCGAGCCCCTTGTTGCCCAGCAACCGATCGTGGACGTCTACTTTTGCCTTTTTCAAAGCTGCTCTTGCTTCGGCATTTTCGTCGCCGCCTTTTGAGCCGTTGGCGAGCACGATGTGGGCGCGTGTGCCGCCCTTCTGGAGGCGATCAATCAGTTCCTTATCGCTCAGTTCGTATAGTGCCCCATAGAGTTCGAGCAGAGGGCTATCGATTACCTCGTCGACAAGGCGGAGCAACGAAAGGCGCAGCTCCCCCGACAGAAATCGGCGTAGCGGCTCCTCTAGTTCCTTGAGGTGCTCCTTGATATCGGGCGCCTTCCAGCCATTTTCACGCGCGATCCGCGAGACGAACTGGGACATGACAAAACCGCGGTTAAAGTAGGCCTCCAACTCGTTGCCAGTTGCGGCATCAATGCGGAAGCTCTGCGTCCAACCCGTATCAGCGACCGCTGTGAGCACTGTTGTACCCGCTGTTCCGTCAGTCGGTAGAATGATTGCAGAAATGCGATAGCGTAGGGTTTGGCCATTGTTTGCGCCGTGATCGGTCCATTCATAACGTTGGAAAGGCCATACATTCGAAGGCCGCGAAAGGTCCTTCGGATCATCAAATGCCGCGGGCTCCGGCTGATCGACGAATGCGACGCGATTACGCAGAATCTCGACCGGTGCCCATTCTCCGTTGTCCTGCATGCGCTGACGCTCGATCATGAAGCCGAGGCAGCCGGGAATCGGCGAGTCGGCGATGCCATCAACCGTGACGCGCCAGAACAACTGTACGTCGTCGCAATTAGAGTAGGCCATCAGCTTGAGCTGGATTCCGTTCGTGCTGTTTGATATGGCTATGGCCACCGCAGTCTCCTTACTTGCAACAATTGTCTGTGTACGCCGTCGCGCCCGGCTGCGACTATGAATGGGAGTAGCCCCGCGATACCGCAGGTTCGCTCGATGCTGGATCGATCTGGCCACTATCAAATAAGCCCGCCGTTTGATCGCCGACATCACCATCACCATCACCAACTTTGACGAAACTGAACGGATGCACGTATCTTTTCATATATTTGCCGCCATTGTCTTTGCCCGCTGCGGCTTTGTTTTTATAGCGATGTTTAACAGCTAGGGCTTTGGCTGTTCTTGGTTCTTGCACTTTATTTGCCAAAGCACGTCATATGAGCCGCTATGAAAACCTGCTGGATTATTTACGGGCTGAATATCTCGATTGATAAGATGGTATCCCGCTGGACAAATCTCAAGGGAGCGTGTGTCCAAGTCAATCGCGGCATCAATCCTGCTTTTTTCAGTAAAAGATGCCGCACCTTTTAATAGATAAAACGGTGTGCCATCAGTCCCAACCATTGGCGTTTGTCCGTGATACGGTCCAAAGCAGCCACAAAGGGCGAGTGTTAAAATGATGGCAGCTTTCTTCATTCTTATTTCTGGTTTAAAAAGTGGCGCACTTGGGTCTCCGGGTGTGGAGAAGCCAAGCTCTGCACCGCGCGATTCGGTGAGTGACACGAACAATGGTCGCCCGCATCGGCTGCAACATAATCTGCCTCATCCTTAAGGACGCTGTATTCATGGTCCGCATAGCTTCTAATATTATTCAATTTTACTAGCCATGATGTCTTTCTTCCTTCCCTAGAAGTCGGCCTGATCGAATGGGCTATTCTGGAATGAAACTGAAACACCGCTGGCAAACAGGCGCTGCTTGCGCAGCCTTTGGGCAGTGCCCGGCGCGCGCCCCCTTTGCGCGGACGCAAGCCGCCGGATTTGCCGTTAATGGGAGACTCAAATAAGATATAAAAATATTTTGATTTCAAAAGACAGAGAAAACAATTCTATCTTTAATCGGTTTACTAAGATTCGTCCTAATACCTGGCCTTGATTAGAGAAATATTGAATTCACCTCATGAAAAAGACAATGTTGAGCAACTTCGCATAGTGGCTGCCATACGCGCGTTTATTGCCTACGGCAGGTTTGTGGTAAACCTTTTTTAAAAGGAAGAAAAATAGGCATGAAGAAGAGCGGGTCGCATGAAAGCAAGCCTCCTTCTCAGCTGATCGACGCTAGAATCAAGGAGCTAGCCGACTGGCGGGGCAAGATGCTCAGCCAGCTCCGCACCTTAATCAAGGAAGCCGATCCCGAAATCGTCGAGGAATGGAAGTGGAGAGGGGTTCCGGTATGGTCGCACGACGGGTTGATCTGCACAGGCGAGACTTACAAGAACGTCGTAAAGATGACCTTTGCTAAAGGGGCGGCTCTGACGGATCCTTCGGGCCTCTTCAACTCCAGTCTTGACGGGAACACAAGGCGTGCCATTGACTTCCACGAGGATGAGAAAATAGACGAGGAGGCGTTGAAGGCTCTCATTCGCGCCGCCGTGGCCCTGAACAAGTCCAAAGTCCAAAGCTAATCTACTTACAGCCCCTACATTTAAACTCAATCTACCCCTTGGAATCGATTTGTAGAGGTACTCACAAGAAGTGTTCTGACAATGCTACTGGCGTAATTATCAGTCGAAAAATGGTATTGCAACCCCTATTCGGGATGCAATACCTCTTCAAATATTAATGCTTAAGCGTATCAGGCAGCCAGCGCAAGCCAGTAATTTTGTTTCCGCCGCCTTGATCGTCACCGAGGAGTGCGAAGGCGGAATGGTGGACATCCATGACTGCAGGTCTGTTGTTTTGGCGCCCGAGGATGCCAGGCGCTGGATGGACTCAGAAACGCCAGTAGAAGAGGCCTCTCATATTGCGCACAGCCGGTCATTGCCTACGGAAGAATTCGTCTGACGGAAGGTGGACAGGGCGGTGAATCGCGCCGATCTCAGCAACAACGGGCGGCACTTGCTGCTACCCATAAGCGAGACTACCTGAAACAGACCGCTTTTATCCATTGTCCTTGCTTCTGGCAGGGACGTAAATGAAAGTGATCAAACGTGAGTTATCTCTACTTTCTCCCAAGTGTCCTGTTCTCCAGTTGACGTTCCTTGTGTAAAGATCCTGATCCGGGCCATCCAATCTGGACTAGAGCAACAATTTAGGGACAATCTCGAGGATGCCGGCAGCCGTGAATACTTCCTCACGGCTCATGCTCGCCACAGTATTGCGCCAGCTTTCCATCCACCGGGATCGTGTAAAGTCGACGGACAAACGATCATTACCGATCAGCCAGACCAGTCTTCTAATGACATCCTGAACCCGTGGCGTTCCACCTGGAATATCAAAATAATGCAGCACGAGCTTCCCCCGGCTGGCGCAGAAGTCGATTTCCTTGAATGTACGAAGCGCGAGGATCGTATAGTCGATTAGCGATTGCCAATAGATGTCGTCGTATTTTTTCCAGGATGGAATCACGAAGCGGTTATAGGCCGTATTGCATTTTCCCCTCTGTGGCAGATCGCGCTCGAGCAGGACCAGCACAGGCAGGAGTTGGTCTTCCGTGACTTCCGACAGCATGACATATAAGCGTTCCCGCTGCTGGACCCTTACAATCTTTTCGATTTGCTCAAGCAGGCGACCTTGTCCCGGTTCGTGGCTCACCGTTTCCAGAATATCCTGGAAGCTCAAATTAGACCGAGGGTGGTTTGTCTGTGCCGTTGAATCAGAATGTGCGTTCATGTGCACCTCCACAATGCTTTGCCGAGCCGCCAACCAGATAGATTGATATTCTCCTATTAGAGAATTTTAGTATCACAGTTGGCATTAAGCAGGGAATTTTGCCGCCCTGCTTGCCGCCATTACATGAAAATCGCCCCAGACAACAAAAAAGCCCTACCGCCCAGGTGAGGTAACGTTACGGTAACGGGTGAGGTAACGGGTGACGTAAACGGGTCAGGTAATGGGTGCGTAAGGTGACGCTTCCAGATACAGAAGCAGAAGCGGCGCTAACAAAACAAAGTTAGCAAAAGAGTTCGGCATAAGCCGGGAAACTCTTTATCAATACATTCGGCCCTATGGGACACCGGCGCGACCAGATCAGTAATCACCCCCAGAGTCATCGAGGCATGTGGGCTTAAACCCCTGGGGTCCATTAAGCCTACCCTTGTCCAAGGTGGAAACGGGGTATATCAGAGTGAAGGCTATCAAGTAAACCTCTCTCTTCCCGGTAAGGTTACCTTCCAAGAAATCGTAGTATCAAAGGATCTAAGCGAAGGATGGTGGCGTAAGCTCCCCTTTTTAAGAGACAAGCAATAAGTAGAACTTTCTGGCAGGTGACGTCCCCCCAATTCTGCTGGGATTCAAAACTAGAATCTGGCCGCTTCTGGCAGTCTGACCTGCTTGGTTTTAACGTATTCGCTTGGGGTCA
>NZ_FOBH01000001.1 GCF_900109785.1 Nitrosovibrio tenuis | reverse complement strand
CAATACACTGTTGCACATACTATTACGGGCACGTTACATACCCACAACCCTGTAAAGACTATCCGCGAAGATCCCCCAAGTCAAGCGGTTTGTCGAACATGCCCAGGCTGGAACATAACGCAATTTCCGTGCCCAATCGCATCCCACTAATACCCAATCTGAAAGGCATGTTTTAGGTTAAATGGTAAATGTGCATCAAAAGTCTTCATTCTCTACCTTAACGACATAATTGCTGTGCTTGTCCCCTCTTGGAAAATGCTGTTCAAATATGCCGGGTGACTAAATAATCTGGTATTATAGGAACCCCGAATAAATTTCCGTTGGAAGCCTGGCTGCCAACCTGGTTGGCATGAGTTGGCGCCAAATTGACAGCCGACTTGATATTGAGCTGGTAGAATCGAGCAACCCAATTCACCAGTACTAACCGGTGCCCAATAGCCTTCCCACACTTTCGGTCTATCGTGGCCGTTTTGCGCCGTCTCCCACTGGACCACTCCATTTTGGCTCCCTTGTCACCGCCGTAGGCAGCTATTTGGAGGCCAAATCACGCCGGGGCGAATGGCTGTTGCGAATTGAAGACCTGGACCCAGCGCGGGAAATCCCTGGAGCATCCACAGCCATTCTGAATACTCTTGTGACGTTGGGAATGGAATGGGATGGCGAAGTGCTCTATCAAAGTAGACGGAACGAAGCCTACAGAGCCGCATTTGAGGCGCTTGAAAAGCAGCGTATGCTTTATCCCTGCATCTGCAGCCGGAAAGAAATTGCTGATTCCACCATCGTGGGAATGGATGGACCGGTTTATTCCGGCACTTGCCGTGCCCGCTCCGTTCCAATAGAGGATTCTGCAGCATGGCGGGTGCGAACGGATAACTATCCTGTTGAATTTACGGATGCATTGCAGAGCCGAATTCAGCAGCATCTGCGAGCCGATATCGGCGACTTCGTACTGCGCCGTGCCGACGGCATCTTTGCTTATCAGCTCGCCGTGGTCGTGGATGATGCCGAGCAATGCGTTACTCACGTGGTGCGCGGCGCGGATTTGCTAAATTCCACCTCCCGCCAAATTTACTTGCAACGATTGCTGGGTTATTCAACGCCCACTTATATGCATTTACCGGTAGTGGTTAACGCTGTGGGCGAGAAACTCAGCAAGCAGACCCGGGCGATGCCTGTTGATTCCTCCGATCCAATGCCGCAACTGATCATGGCAATACGTTTTCTGGGTCAGACACCCCCAAAAGAATTGATCAAAAGCAGTGTTGCATCGTTTTGGAAATGGGCATTGGAAAATTGGAAGCCAGAGACTATCCCTCGGAAGAAATGCGAATTCGCTGATATAGCGTATGGGGTAAACACGCAGGCGCGACGGCAATTATTGTGTTGATAGAACCAACAGTCAGTCGGCCAAACACACCGTACCTGCACAAAGGGATGCGATGGATGCAGGTTTTAGAAATAAAACCTGCATTTTCGAAGGAGGAATTATGTCGTTTCTGCCATTTTATATACCCGGGCGTAAACAACTCAAAATTGTTATTGTAGGCGGCGGTTATGCGGGAGTGGCTGCTTTGGTCACATTGTTGCGCCATATGCCGGACGCTCGCATAACCATCATTGATCCGAGATCCCATCACCTCAAGATCACTCATCTACATGAAACGTTCAGATATCCTTTACAGGATTTCTTGATACCGTTTTCGATACTGGAAGATCGTTTTGGCTGCCGTCATATTTGCGCCAGTCTGAGCATAGACGAACGTACGCTGTTGCACTGGCAGAATGATAAATTTCTCGTAGTCAACAATGAGATTATAGATTTTGATTATGTTCTGATTGCTTCGGGCGCACCTATAGCGCCGGCATCGAAATCTGGAAATGTTTTCGATCTGCAGGATTTCATGATTTATCCTGGCTCCGGTTTACTGGACAGAGAGCTTGCTGTATGCAATGCAAGCGAGCAGTTCATTTCGGTAGTGGGTGGCGGCGCCACGGGTATTCAATTTCTTTTTGAAATTGCTCACTTTCTCCGGCGCAGGAAGGTCGAATGCAGGTTGCGGTTGGTTCATGGACAAAATCGTGTGCTTCAACAGTTTCCAGAGGGTTTCTCCACCTATGCTCAATCGCGCATGGATGAGCTGGATATCGACTTCTACCCCAACACGCGCTATCAGGGTCAGGAAGTGAATAATGTCGTGCTGGAAGAAAAGGATACTGGCCGTCAATTCAAACTGCCCTCCGCAATGTCGTTTCTGTTTCTTGGCAAGAAACCTGAAATATTGCTTTCGGCCAATGCCTTTGGACAAGTTATGGTCGAGCGAAAGCCGCTACAAAATATCTTTACCTCGGGCGACTGCTGTATCTACAATTCTTCAGGTTCTAATACCATGACTGCCCAGTCCGCTGTGCGGAAAGGAATGCTGGCAGCACGCAATATGCTGCGCCATTCAGGCTTCCTCAAATTGCTTGAACCCTATTGGCATCGCGATCTGGGTTATGTCGTCAGTCTTGGACCAACCGATGCGGTGGGCTGGCTGGCGTTAGAAGGTAATGTAGTGGGAGGAGTTCCGGCACTGCTGATCAAGGAAGTAGTGGAGGCTCAATACGATTTATTGCTGACAGGTATCGATACCTATCTTATTTGAACAATCGCCAGGGCTACTCAAGGTTTCAAGCGCGAGAATAGAAGGGACGCGAGGGCATGAGGATAAGAGGACCTGAGGACATGAGGACCTGAGAGCAGGGAAATAAAGGATCACATGACAAAAGGTGGCACAGTGAATCTATGCTGGATGGCCTACTTCAACCCGGCACTTTGTTAAAATGGATGATGTAATCATCCCTTGCCCGGACCACTTTTCAATAACATATTCATAGAAATTCCGGTTCGACGCAACCTTGCAAAAAGCACTCAACTTTTTTCCTTTTTCGGTCAGCAGAACATGGCCGAGATCAAGTTGATTGTTCATCTCTTGACGAAACTGTATTTTTGTCGGCTTGCCGAAGTAGAACAAGCGAGTGTGCTTACCGAGTTTCTTCTTTACATAGCCCGCCGCGTCTAAAGATATCAGGCCGATTCTCTGCAGGTGCTTTAACGCCGGCAGATCGATGCCATGGCTGGTATAGATATCATGCTCAATGTCATAAATGAGAGGCAGCGGCTCTCCCTGAACCCATATGAATTGGCAAATAGAGCTAAACAGTGCGACGTTTTGGTCACCAATCTCACATGCATGTATCTTATTGTCAAGAAACATTATTGTAAGGGGAGCCGTTCAAGGATCTCATCAGATGACCGTACTGATCGGTCCAGGATGGGATTGCCATGAAGCTGCTCCTGAGAAACATGCGAATCCAGAAAGAGGGTTGCCCTAGATTTTATGTCCGCGGCGCGCAAGTTCTTGATCGAGCTTTTCAAGAAAACTGATATTCTTCTTGCGTTGTTTATCTCCCTTGTACCAGGAAAAACAGGCTGCAACACCGAGCAACATCAGAAAAACGTTCAACAAAGTTGGACCACCAAAAAACGTATCCGTGAGCCCGGTAAGAAACGCAAATGCGCCCAGGTATCCCATCACAGCCCAAAATCGGTTTCCCCATGTTGGAGCTTGGCGTTGGGCGCACCATAAATGCAGCTTTTCACGTACAGAAACAAGATCGGCATCAGTCCAAGTTGCTAGATCCATCAGAATGCCTCATCTGAACAAAAGGTTTTTTAATCCAGGTTCGGGTCAGATTAATGTTGCATTAGAAAATAAAAACGTGAAACCATGCGAACTAAATACTCAAGACCATTTAGCTGATAAGGCAAAGAAATGCTGAATCCCATACCGCAATATAGATTATAAGCTCATCCGAAAAAAAAGCCGGGGCAACCCGGCTTTTTGCTTCCCTTGCTTAGGGATTATGTATCAGTTTTCTCAGCCCCGGGTGCAGCAACCTGCTCTGGTCGATCCATTAATTCGATCAGCGCCATCGGTGCATTGTCTCCGGCTCGAAAACCAAATTTAAGAATACGCAGGTAGCCACCATTTCGTGATTGATAACGGGGGCCAAGCTCCGCGAATAATTTACCGACCATGTCGCGATCCCGCAGGCGATTAAACGCCAGACGCCGGTTAGCGAGCGATGGCTTTTTGCCGAGCGTTATCATCGGTTCAATTACACGCCGCAACTCCTTGGCTTTCGGCAGCGTGGTCTTAATAACCTCATGTCGCAGCAAGGAATTAGTCATATTACGCAGCATTAAAAGACGATGGCTGCTCGTGCGATTCAGTTTCCTAAGCCCATTATGGTGCCGCATGGCTTGTTTCCTTTTTACTTTTATCAAGGTTGGCAGGCGGCCAGCTTTCCAGCTTCATTCCCAGCGTAAGTCCGCGTGAAGCCAACACTTCTTTAATTTCATTAAGCGATTTTCTGCCCAGGTTGGGCGTCTTGAGCAGTTCGGTCTCGGTACGCTGGATGAGATCGCCAATATAGTAGATGTTCTCCGCCTTAAGACAATTGGCAGAGCGCACCGTCAGCTCAAGATCATCTACTGGTCGCAGCAGCACCGGATCAATCTGCGGCAATTTGGGCTGCTCCACGGGCAAGGGTGTACCCTTAAGATCCGCGAATACTGATAGTTGCTCCACCAGCACCTTAGCGGCATATCGGATTGCTTCCTCCGGCTCGACAACCCCGTTGGTCTCAATATCCATAACAAGTTTATCAAGGTCGGTACGCTGTTCGACGCGTGCGCTTTCCACCGCATAACTTACGCGGCGAATGGGACTAAAAGAAGCATCAAGCAGGATGCTGCCAATCGTACGGCTTTCATTTGTCAACTGCCGTACGGTTCCTGGCACATACCCGCGCCCAAGTTCCACCTTGATCTGCATGTCCAGCTTCCCGCCCGCGGTGAGATGCGCAATAACATGATCCGGATTAACAATCTCAACGTCATGTATAGCCTCAATATCTCCAGCGGTTACCGTACCCTCACCCTTCTTTTTCAGAATCAGAATGGCCTCGGTGCGGTTATGCAATTTCAGAACGATACCCTTCAGATTAAGCAGAATATCTACAACGTCTTCCTGCACGCCATCGAGCGCGGAATATTCATGCACGACACCGCTGATTTGAACCTCAGTCGGCGCGAATCCCGGCATTGATGAGAGCAGGATTCGACGCAGTGCATTTCCTAAAGTATGCCCATAACCGCGTTCAAACGGTTCCATGGTAATCTTGGCGTGCAGAGGTGAAATATTCTGAACGTCAATAATACGCGGCGTAAGAAAAGTGGTATTACTTGGCATAGCCTGATCCTTTTGCGGAAAGCTTTGGCAGCTGGTTACTTGGAATACAATTCAATTACTAATGATTCATTGATGCTGGAGGGCAAATCGGACCGCTCCGGCCTGATCTTGAAGGTTCCCTTCATGGCTTTGACATCCATCTCTATCCATTCCGGAAAATTTCGCCGCTCGGCCGCTTCCACCGCCGCTTTGATGCGCAAATGGTTTTTTGCCTTCTCGACAACCTCTATCACATCCCCCGGTTTTACCTGATAAGATGGAATATTAACTTTCCGGCCATTCACAAGAATGCCATTATGGCGCACGACCTGGCGCGCCTCTGAACGCGATGCGCCAAAACCCATACGATAGGAAACCGTATCCAGACGGCATTCCAGCAATTGGAGCAAGTTCTCTCCCGTGATGCCGCGCTGCCTGTCAGCCAACTCGTAATTATTGCGGAACTGACGCTCCAATATTCCGTATATCCGGCGCAACTTCTGCTTCTCGCGTAGCTGCACACCATAATCGGACAACCGCCCGCTTTTCTGACCATGCTGACCAGGCGCATAATTTCTGCGCTCGATTGCACACTTGTCGGTAAAACACTTTTCACCTTTCAGAAAAAGCTTTTCTCCTTCCCGGCGACACTGACGACATTTTGGGTCAAGATTTCTGGCCACAATCCACTCCTTAAATGCGGCGTTTCTTCGGCGGACGGCAACCGTTATGCGGAACTGGCGTCACATCCGAAATACTGGTAATTTTGAAGCCTGCTGCGTTCAATGCCCGGACTGCGGATTCGCGTCCCGGGCCAGGTCCTTTGATACGTACCTCCAAATTCTTCACCCCAGACTCCTGCGCCAGCTTGCCGGCTTGCTCCGCTGCCACCTGAGCCGCGAATGGGGTACTCTTACGCGATCCCTTGAAACCTGCGCCGCCGGAAGTAGCCCACGACAGGGCATTCCCCTGACGATCGGTTATGGTCACAATCGTATTATTAAAAGAGGCATGGACGTGCGCTATGCCCTCGGCTATGTTTTTCTTGACCTTTTTACGTACGCGCGCGGCTGCTTTTACCATATGAATTAATCCTTGAACTTTCGTTCAGTTGGCTATCAAATATTTCTTATTTCGCCGCTGGCTTCGTGCTCGAGGCGCGAACTGCCTTACGCGGCCCTTTGCGTGTCCTGGCGTTAGTACGAGTGCGCTGACCACGCACCGGCAAACCCCGCCGATGACGTAGTCCGCGATAGCAGCCTAGATCCATCAAGCGCTTGATGTTCATCGATATTTCACGCCGCAGATCACCCTCGACCGCAATTTTGGCCACATGATCCCGTAGTTTATCCATTTGCGCATCCGTTACATCCTTGATCTTGGTGGATGCGTCAATGCCGGCCGCTGCACAAATCTCCCGCGCCCTGGTGCGACCTATGCCATAAATCGCGGTCAACGCAATTTCAGCATGCTGATGATTTGGGATATTTACTCCAGCGATACGGGCCATACGGTTTTCCTAAAGTTTTAAATTATAACATCGAACGCAATACCATCAGATCAACCCTGGCGTTGCTTGTGCCTTGGATCTGTACAGATCACTCTCACCACGCGATTGCGCCGGATAATTTTACAATTACGGCAAATCTTTTTTACCGATGCCAACACTTTCATGAGAGCCTCCTTTTCCGCTATTTGGCACGAAATGTAATCCGCGCCCTGCTTAAATCATACGGCGTAAGATCTACCGTTACCTTATCGCCCGGTAAAATACGGATATAGTGCATACGCATCTTGCCGGAAATATGTCCCAATACGATATGCCCGTTTTCCAACTTTACCCGGAACGTTGCATTGGGCAATGTTTCCAGAATTTCGCCCTGCATTTGTATCGTTTCTTCCTTAGCCATCCTGTCCTTGGATGTAATTACCTCGCGGGCAACCCACCACCACCCTTGAAGTTAGCTTTCTTTAATAAGCTCTCGTATTGATGCGACATGATGTATGCCTGTACCTGCGACATGAAATCCATCGTCACCACCACTATGATCAACAGGGAAGTTCCACCAAAATAAAAGGGCACGTTCCATTTCAGGATAAGAAATTCAGGCAGCAAGCAGACAAGTGTTACATAAATCGCTCCCGCCAGGGTTAGTCGCAACATAATGCGCTCTATATAGCGGGCCGTCTGGTCACCTGGACGAATCCCAGGAATGAATGCGCCACTTTTTTTCAGATTCTCTGCGGTTTCCTTGGGATTGAACACGAGCGCCGTATAAAAGAAACAGAAAAATACGATCATAGCCGCGTACATGATTACGTATATCGGCTGACCCGGAGATAAGGCATTGCTTATGTCCTTCAGCCAGTTCATCGATTCGCCACTAGAGAACCAACCGGCTAGCGTAGCCGGAAACAATATGATGCTGGAAGCGAAGATTGGGGGAATCACGCCAGCCATATTAAGCTTCAGCGGTAGATGAGAACTCTGGCCGCCATAAACCTTTCGCCCAACCTGACGCTTCGCATAATTCACCAATATTTTGCGTTGCCCGCGCTCAACGAAGACGACGAAGCCCGTCACTACGATTGCCGCCACAAAAATCCCTAGGGCCACCAGGAAATGCATGGCTCCGGTTCGCACCAGCTCAAGTGTTCCACCAATTGCGCTCGGGAGCCCCGCAGCAATGCCGGCAAAAATTATGAGAGAGATACCGTTGCCGATACCACGTTCGGTGATCTGCTCCCCTAGCCACATCAGAAATATTGTGCCAGTCACCAGGGTTATGACCGTCGTCAACAGGAACATGGGTCCAGGCTCAATCACCAAGCCGGGCTGGGCCTGTAACGCAATGGATATTCCATAGCCCTGGACCAGCGCCAACCCTAACGTACCGTAGCGGGTGTATTGCGTGATCTTTCGCCGCCCGGATTCGCCCTCCTTTTTCAAAGCTTCCAAATAAGGAAACGCTACTGTGCCCAATTGCATGATAATCGAAGCCGAAATATACGGCATGATTCCCAATGCAAAGATCGAAAAACGGGAAAGCGCCCCACCGGAAAACATGTTAAACATGCCAAGAATGCCCCCCTGCTGGGACTCGAACAAATCCTTCAATACCACAGGATCGATGCCGGGGACGGGTACGTGCGCGCCGATACGATAGACGATTAAAGCAAACAATAGAAACCAAAGCCGGCGCTTCAAGTCGCCAAGTTTTCCGGAAATACCCTTAAGAGAGTCGCTAGCGGCCAATGTGAATCCTCTTGAGCTTATTCTATACTGCCACCAATAGCCTCAATGGCAGCTCGCGCACCCTTGGTTACCGAGATACCCTGTAGCTTTACCGCACGCTCAATTTTTCCGGAAAGTATAACTTTAGCGGTTGAGGCAGCACCGGGAACAATTCCGGCGTTTTTTAACATTAGAATATCGATTGTATCTCCCGGCAGCTTGCTTAAATCTGACAATCGTACTTGCGCACCGCTTTTTTTGGTAAGCGAAACAAAGCCGCGCTTCGGCAAACGGCGTTGCAAGGGCATCTGGCCGCCTTCAAAGCCTACTTTGTGAAAACCACCCGTACGGGATTTCTGACCCTTGTGGCCGCGCCCGGCAGTCTTGCCGAGGCCACAACCGATACCACGCCCTACCCGGCGCCTCGGATGCTTCGCGCCAACTGCGGGTTTAATCGAATTCAGCCTCATCTATGTCTCACTTTTGACGAGATAATAAATATTATTGATCATGCCGCGCACCGCGGGCGTATCGTCCAGTTCCACGCTGCTGTTAATCCTCCGCAGCCCCAATCCGCGTGCGGTTGCCCGATGTGACCGTTTGGTGCCGATCAGGCTCTTGATCAAAGTGACCTTAATTTTCTTTCCGTCTCTGGTCATTTGGCCGATCCCATAATTTCTTCTATGCTCTTACCTCGTTTTGCTGCAATCTCCGCGGGGGTGTTCATCGCTTGCAAACCCTGCAGAGTAGCCCGCACGACATTATAAGGATTGGTTGAACCAATACATTTTGCAAGAATATTATGTATGCCCATCACTTCGAAAATGGCGCGCATCGGGCCTCCGGCGATGATACCGGTACCCTCGGAAGCGGGCTGCATATACACTGTAGCGGCGCCATGCCTGCCGATGACGGGATGCTGCAGCGTACCATTCTTGAGACTAACTTTTATCATTTTCCGGCGCGCTTCATCCATTGCCTTCTGAACCGCCACGGGTACTTCGCGAGACTTGCCTTTACCCATTCCAACACCGCCGTCCCCGTTTCCCACCACCGTCAACGCGGCAAAACCAAGGATGCGCCCCCCTTTGACCACCTTGGTAACGCGGTTGATCGCAACCATCTTCTCCTTGAGCCCGTCGCCACGGTCATCGCCTTGCGGTATTTTCCCCTGCATCCGTGCCTGCATCTTAGCCATTGTCTTGTCTCACTTAGAATTTGAGGCCGTGCTCTCGAGCAGCCTCAGCCAGTGCCTTCACGCGGCCATGATATTTAAACCCTGAACGGTCGAACGCAACTGTTTCGATACCCAGGCTTCTGGCCTTCTCGGCTACACGCCTGCCCACTTCTGCGGCCGCGCTGATCGTACCGCCATTGGGTAACTGTTTGCGCACCTCCGGTTCGAGTGTGGAAGCACTGGTTAATACGTTCCCACCCGAGCCATCTATCAGTTGCGCATAGATATGGCAATTGCTGCGGTGTACCGCTAAACGCACCATTTTCAATTCGATAATCTTGGCGCGGGTCCGGCGCGCGCGGCGCAAACGGGATTGTGTCGGATTCGGCATATCTACCCCAATTATTTCTTCTTGGTTTCTTTCATAACGATTACTTCGTCAACGTAACGCACACCCTTGCCCTTGTAGGGTTCCGGCTTGCGATAAGCTCGCACTTCCGCTGCCACTTGACCTACTTGCTGCTTGTCTATCCCTTTAATCACCACTTCCGTTTGGGTTGGCGTTTCAACTTTCACACCGCCGGGCATCTTATGAGCGACGGGGTGAGAAAAGCCCAATGTCAGATTAAGAACATCACCTGCCGCCTGGGCGCGATAACCTACGCCTACCAACGTCAGTTTTTTCTCGAAACCATCCGTTACACCTTTGACCATGTTGGCCAATAGCGCACGCATCGTGCCGGACATGGCGTCGGCCTGCTTTGAGCCGTTCGCAGCTTTTACGAGCAACTTACCGCCCTCATGCTCGACCGAAATGTCGGAAACGAGGCGATGTCGCAATGTACCCAAGGGGCCTTTCACCGATACCTCGGAAGTCGACAGCGTTACCTCAACATTTGCGGGAACTGTGACGGGATTTTTACCCACTCGAGACATTTTTTATACCCTTACGCTACGATACATAACACTTCACCGCCGACACCGCTGGCGCGGGCTTTCCGTTCAGTCATCACACCCTTGGAGGTTGATACAATCGCAACCCCAAGGCCATTCATCACATTGGGAAGTTGATTGCTGGCCTTATAGATGCGTAAACCGGGGCGGCTGACGCGCTCGATCTTTTCGATTACCGGCCGCCCGGCATAATATTTCAGACTGATATCCAGCATTGGTTTGCCGTCCGCCTGGCGAACCAGAAAATCCTCTACGTATCCTTCATCTTTTAACACCTGTGCAATAGCTGCTTTGAGCTTGGAAGCAGGCATTTCGACAGATGCTTTTTCAGAAAGCTGCGCGTTACGTATACGCGTCAGCATATCAGCGATGGGGTCACTCATGCTCATCTAAGGGTACCTCTGGAAATCCAATTCTCGTAATAGCCCATGCAGCTCACCAACTCGCCTTCGTCATACCCGGAATTTCTCCGCTCATTGCGATATCACGAAGTTTGCCTCGACCCAAACCGAACTTGCTATACACGCCGCGAGGACGGCCGGTTAATGAACAACGATTACGCAACCGCACAGGACTGGAATTGCGCGGTAACATTTGAAGCTTGATCCTGGCGGAAGTCCGCTCCTCATCACTCAACCCGGTATTATTGATAACCGCTAACAGTTCAGCACGCCGCGCGGCATATTTTTTCACCGTCTCGCGACGCTTCAGATCTCGATTTATTACAGCTGTCTTGGCCATACTAGCTCAATTTTTGAATGGAAACTTGAATGCCGCCAACAACGCTTTGGCTTCCGCATCCGTTTTCGCAGTGGTGGTAATCGTAATATTCATTCCCCGCAACGCATCGATCTTATCGTACTCGATTTCCGGAAATATGATTTGCTCCTTTATTCCCATATTATAATTGCCTCGTCCATCGAAGGACCTGCCGGAAATACCACGAAAGTCACGAATGCGGGGAATCGCCACGCTAACCAGCCGATCCAGAAATTCATACATGCGCGTACGTCGCAAAGTGACCATGCAGCCAACCGGATAGCCATCACGTACCTTAAAAGTCGCGATCGATTTTTTTGCCTTGGTCACCACCGGCTTCTGGCCGGCAATTTTCTGCATGTCACTTACGGCGCTGTCCATGACCTTTTTATCAGCGACCGCCTCTCCTACGCCCATATTGAGCGTGATCTTATGGATACGCGGCACCTCCATCACAGACTTATAGCCGAATTGCTGCATTAACTGATTCACCACGGTGTCGCGATAATATTCTTGTAAACGAGCCATTTCTTTCCTCTACCTGTTTCAGGCATCAAGCAGCTGGCCGCTCGATTTGAAATAACGTACTTTACGCTTATCCTCCAGGATCTTGAAACCTACCCGGTCCGCTTTTTGGGTGGCTGGATTGTAAATCGCCACATTTGATATCTGAATAGGCTTTTCCATCTCAACGATTCCACCCGTTGTTCCCTTACTCGGGTTGGGCCGTTCGTGTTTCTTGACCTTATTGACTCCCTCGATGACTACCAGATCAGTGTTCACTACCCGCAGCACCGTGCCCCGTTTGCCCTTGTCCTTTCCGGCGATGATTACCACATCATCACCTTTCTTGATTTTTTTCATATTGACCTCTTATCGCGCGCTTACAGAACTTCTGGCGCAAGCGAAACGATTTTCATGAAACGCGCATTGCGCAATTCACGTGTTACCGGGCCAAAAATACGTGTGCCGAGTGGCTCCAGCTTGGCGTTCAGCAGCACCGCGGCATTGGCGTCGAACTTGATAAGCGAGCCATCGGCACGGCGTACGCCTTTGGCAGTACGTACCACCACGGCGTTATATACTTCGCCTTTTTTAACACGCCCCCGGGGCGCAACATCCTTGATGCTCACCTTTATCACGTCGCCAATGCCCGCATACCGCCGCTTTGAGCCGCCTAATACCTTGATACACATGATAGAGCGCGCGCCCGTATTATCGGCGACTTGGAGAATCGATTGCATTTGAATCATTATTTACTCACTCTCTCCAACTTTTCCCGCTCCAGGCTGACGCGTGGATAGTATTGGATCCCGTTCGGGTTATGACGCCGCCAAACCTAATACGGCGGCACGACTATTAAAAAGGTTTAAACCAAAAATTTGAAGAGGCCGAATTATACGGACATCCCATTAGAAAAACAAGAAAATAAAGAAAATTCTTGGCGGCGCTGCCCTACGGTCAGCTAACCGGCAAAGCTTTTTCCATCAATTTAACCACCCGCCAAGCCTTGGTTTTGGAAAAAGGACGGCATTCCTCGATTACCACGGTGTCCCCTGTATGGAATTCATTGCTCTCGTCATGCACATGATACTTTTTCGAGCGAACCATAATTTTGCCGTAGAGTGGATGCTTGACTTTGCGTTCGACCAAAACGGTGATCGTTTTATCCATTTTATCACTTACTACTTTGCCGCTAAGCGTGCGGTTCAAATTGGTTTCGCTCATGAGGGCTTCACTTTCTGGCTAAGAATGGTTTTTACGCGAGCGATGTCCCGGCGCATGTTGCGTAATTGATTTGTATTGCTTAACTGCTGGGTCGCATGCTGCATGCGGAGACCAAATTGTGCCCGCAAAAGTTCCAATAACTCCTGTTGCAGTTCGGCCGGGTTCTTGCCCCTCAATTCCTTCGCTTTCATAGTTAACCACCTACCTGTCGTATAACAAATGTGGTCTGGATCGGCAGCTTGGCGGCAGCCAGGCTAAAAGCCTGCCGCGCCAGCACTTCATCAACACCATCCATTTCATACAGCACTTTACCTGGCTGAATCTCTGCAACGAAATACTCCGGATTGCCCTTGCCATTACCCATCCGAACCTCTGCCGGCTTGTGAGAGATTGGTTTATCGGGAAAAATACGAATCCAGATACGACCGCCCCGTTTTATGTGCCGGCTCATTGCACGCCGCGCCGCCTCAATCTGCCGCGCGGTTAACCGGCCGCGGCCGACCGCCTTGAGCCCATACTCGCCAAAACTCACTTTTGCACCGCGCGTTGCGATGCCCTTGTTCCGGCCTTTTTGCTGCTTGCGGTATTTTGTTCTAGCTGGTTGCAGCATCTTTTGCTCCTGTCTTTCGAATTGCAGACTTGGCCGTTTCCTCTAGCGCAGCGTCAGCCTTTCGACCCGTTTTCTTTTCATTAACCTTTGCGTCGGCTCTCGGCTCAGCCCGTCCTGCAGGTTTTCTGGCTGCACGTTTCCCCTCGAGCTCCCCCGCGGGAGTCTGTGCTTGTGTCGAAGGGCTTGCCGCTCCCGGTTGCTCGCTTCGGCCTATCACTTCACCCTTGAATACCCACACCTTAATTCCAATCACACCATAAGTAGTTTTGGCTTCGGATACGCCGTAATCCAGATCCGCACGTAAGGTGTGAAGAGGTACACGGCCTTCGCGATACCATTCAGTGCGGGCAATTTCTATACCATTTAACCGGCCCGAACTCATGATTTTAATTCCCTGTGCGCCGAGACGCATGGCATTTTGCATTGCGCGTTTCATGGCGCGGCGGAACATGATCCGCTTTTCCAATTGTTGTGCAATATTGTCGGCAATCAGCTGCGCATCAATTTCCGGCTTGCGTATTTCTTCAATGTTCACATGTACCGGCACCCCCATGAGCTTCTGCAATGCGCCGCGCAGAACCTCGATGTCTTCCCCTTTCTTGCCGATCACCACGCCAGGGCGTGAACTGAAAATGGTGATACGTGCATTCTTGGATGGCCGTTCGATAATCACACGGCCTACCGATGCGTGCGCCAATTTCTTTTTCAGATATCCCCTTACCTTGATATCCTCGTTCAGCATTCCCGGAAAATTCTTTTTATTGGCATACCACTTCGACGACCAGTTTTTCAGCACTGAAAGTCGAAAACCCGTCGGATGTATTTTTTGTCCCATAATAGATTGGTACGCCCTTTATTTTTTGTTGCCGGCTTTATCGCCCACAGTGAGAAAAATATGGCAGGTCGGCTTGACAATGCGATTACCACGCCCTTTGGCACGGGCGCTGGTACGCATCATGGACTTTCCCCGATCCACATATATCGTCGATACTTTCAATTCGTCTATGTCCGCTCCATCGTTGTGCTCAGCATTGGCAATAGCCGATTCAAGCAACTTACGAATGATAACCGCACCTTTTTTCGGGCTGAAGGCAAGCACGTTAAGCGCCCGGTCTACAGGCAATCCCCGAATCTGATCGGCTACGAGCCGACCTTTTTGTTCGGATAACCTGACCCCGCGCAATATGGCAGTTGTTTGCATATCGACTCCTATCTCTTCGAACCGGCAGCAGCCGCTTTTCTATCGCCCGAGTGCCCCTTGAAGGTCCGCGTATGAGAAAACTCCCCAAGTTTGTGGCCCACCATGTTCTCGGTGATATACACCGGTACATGCTGCTTGCCATTATGCACGGCAATCGTCAATCCGATAAAATCCGGCAAGACGGTCGAACGGCGCGACCAGGTCTTGATCGGACGCTTGTCATTCGTAGCGCGTGCCGCTTCCACCTTGGCTATCAGGTGCAAGTCAACAAACGGGCCTTTCTTTATGGAGCGTGCCATGTTTCATTAACCTTTAGTTGAATAACGACGACGTATGATCATGCCGTCGGTACGCTTGTTTGCACGAGTACGAAAACCTTTGGCGGGAGTTCCCCAGGGACTGACTGGATGTCGACCTGCCGCGGTTTTACCTTCGCCGCCGCCATGGGGATGGTCTATAGGATTCATTACCACGCCGCGAACCGTGGGACGAATACCACGCCAGCGTTGCGCACCGGCTTTCCCGATCGATTGCAGATTGTGTTCTTCGTTTCCGACCTCGCCTATCGTGGCACGACAGTTCACGTGGACCTTGCGAATTTCTCCGGAACGCAGACGTAGCTGCGCATAATCACCCTCTCTGGCGAGCAGTTGCACCGAGGTACCCGCCGAGCGGGCCAATTGTGCACCTTTGCCGGGCATCATCTCCACGCAATGAATGGTACTGCCTACCGGAATATTGCGCAGAGGCAGCGTATTGCCATTCTTGATCGGCGCGTCCGCGCCACTCATCAATTGCATCCCCGCCACGACGCCCTTCGGCGCGATAATGTAGCGGCGCTCCCCATCCGCATAACATAGCAGCGCCAGATTTGCGCTGCGATTCGGGTCGTACTCCAGCCGTTCGATCCTTGCGGCAATACCATCCTTGGTCCGGCGGAAATCGATGATTCGATAATGTTGCTTATGCCCCCCCCCTATGTGACGGGTGGTGATATGACCATAATTGTTGCGTCCGGCAGTATGCGTCTGTTTTTCAACCAGTTTCGGATAAGGTGCCCCCTTATGCAAACCGGAATTGATAATTTTGACTACCGCGCGTCGACCGGGAGAGGTTGGTTTGACTTTAACCAGTGCCATTACTTGACGTCTCCTTGTGCGATTTCAGAGAAATTGATTTCCTGGCCGGCCTTGATGCTGACATAAGCCTTTTTCCAATTGCTGCGGCGCCCCATGAAGCGGCCAAAGCGTTTTTGTTTTCCTTTGACGTTGGCCACCCGCACGTTCTCAACCTCGATGTTTTGGCTCTTCCACATCAACTCGACGGCGGCCTTGATCTCGGGCTTGGTTGCGTCCGGCGCAACGCGAAAAATGACGTGGTTGTGTTTTTCCCCGATATAAGTCGCTTTTTCGGATACCTGGGGCGCCAATATTATCCCCATCAGGTATTCCTGGCTGAACGTTTGCGCATTCATGCGAATATCTCCTCCATTTTTGTCAGGGCGCCGCGCGTCACCAGTATGTTCGCAAAACGCATGAGGCTCACCGGATCGGCATGACTCACTTCAACTACTTGTACCAATGGAAGATTACGCGCCGAAAGATACAGATTCTCATCCATGGCATCGGTGATGATCATAACCTCGTTCAATTGCATACCCTTCAATTTTTGAGCCAAGGCCTTGGTTTTAGCCGTTTCCACGGTGAAGTGCTCTATCACCGATAAACGGTTCTCGCGCACAAGTTGGGAAAGTATTGCGCCGATGCCGGCACGATACATCTTGCGATTCACCTTATGACTAAAATTCTCTTCAGGACTGCTGGGAAATATCTTGCCCCCGCCGCGCCAGAGAGGGCTGGATGCCATGCCCGCACGGGCCCGGCCTGTACCTTTCTGCCGCCACGGCTTACGGGTCGATTTTGCGATATCAGAACGGCCTTTTTGGGCGCGATTCGCGCTGCGGGCATTCGCCAGATAAGCCGTCACTACCTGATGCACCAGGGCTTCGTTATATTCACGGGCAAACAGCGCATCAGAAGCGGAAACGCTTGCAGATGACTGGCCGTTATCGTCGATGAGTTTAAGTTCCATTATGCGCCCCTACTTCTTACCGGACTTTGCGCCGCTTTTCGCGCCTTGTTTAACATCAGCCTTGACAGTGGGCGCCACACGGGCTCTGCCGACCTTCACGCTCGGGCGCACTACCACATCGCCGCCCTTTGATCCCGGAACGGCCCCTTTGATGATCAGCAAACCGCGGGGGACATCGACCTGGAGCACTTCCAGGTTTTGAGTGGTGCGCTGTACGGCTCCCAAATGCCCGGACATGCGTTTGCCGGGAAATACGCGACCGGGGTCCTGGGCCATGCCAATGGAGCCTGGAACGTTGTGTGATCTCGAATTACCGTGACTGGCACGGTTTGAGGAAAAACCGTGCCGCTTGATTACGCCGCTGTAGCCCTTCCCGATCGAAATCCCTGTCACATCCACATTCTGCCCGGCCTGAAAAATGTCCAGACCGATGACCGAACCAGGCTTGAGGTTGCCAAGCACCTCTGGTGTTACACGAAATTCCTTGAGCACATGGCCAGCCTCAACGGCAGCCTTGGCGAAATGCCCTGCCGAAGGCTTGTTGACGCGAATAGCGCGACGCTTTCCGAAAGTCACCTGGACAGCGGAATAGCCATCTGTGTCCGGGGTTTTGATTTGTGTGACGCGATTATTCGACACGTCAAGCACTGTAACCGGCTGGCTATCGCCATCGCCAGTAAAAATGCGAGTCATGCCAACCTTACGGCCGACAAGTCCTAAACTCATTTTAATTACCCTTTCTTAAAAGGTGCCGATTGCAATTGACCGGCAATTCGTATTGGTTTTGGGTCAGTATCCGACGGGCTCGCCCAAATCGGCAACTGGAGATTCGACATTCAAAACTTACAGCTTTATTTCCACATCCACACCCGCAGGCAAATCCAGCT
Organism: Nitrosovibrio tenuis; assembly: GCF_900109785.1. GTDB lineage: Bacteria > Pseudomonadota > Gammaproteobacteria > Burkholderiales > Nitrosomonadaceae > Nitrosospira > Nitrosospira tenuis_A. Next base: position 582,251 of record NZ_FOBH01000001.1, on the reverse strand, counting down.
TCATCAAGGCATCCACCGTTTTATCGGTAGGATCCATAATGTCCATCAGGCGCAGATGAGTTCGAATCTCGAATTGGTCGCGCGAGGTTTTATTGACATGAGGAGAACGCAATATATCGAAGCGTTCGATGCGTGTAGGCAGAGGCACGGGTCCCTTTACTACAGCACCGGTCCGCTTGGCAGTTTCAACGATCTCCATTGCTGATTTATCTATCAAACGGTAGTCAAAAGCTTTCAGACGAATACGAATTTTCTGGCTTTGCATAATCAAACCTCAGGTTGAGGATTCGGATTCCGATTGACGATTCGGTGCTCGGCACCCAACCTTAAACCCTATCCTTGATCCTGTTGTTACTCAATAATTTTTGCCACCACACCTGCGCCGACGGTTCTTCCGCCTTCACGAATGGCAAAACGAAGACCCTCTTCCATGGCAATCGGCGCAATCAGGTTGACTGTCACCGATACATTGTCCCCAGGCATCACCATCTCAGTGCCCGCCGGCAATTCAATCGCACCCGTGACGTCCGTGGTCCGAAAGTAAAATTGGGGCCGATAGCCCTGGAAGAATGGGGTGTGACGTCCCCCTTCTTCTTTGCTCAGCACGTATATCTCGGCGGTAAATTTGGTATGCGGGGTGATCGAGCCAGGCTTGGCCAGCACTTGACCACGCTCGACTTCCTCGCGCTTGGTGCCTCGCAGCAATACCCCAACGTTGTCCCCTGCCTGCCCCTGGTCCAGCAGTTTCCTGAACATCTCCACGCCAGTACAGACTGTCTTGATCGTGGGCCGCAATCCGACTATCTCGATTTCTTCGCCCACCTTGACTACACCCCGCTCTACCCGCCCCGTTACCACCGTGCCGCGGCCAGAAATGGAGAAAACGTCTTCAACCGGCATCAGAAAGGGGCCGTCCACAGCCCGTACCGGCTCCGGTATGTAGCTGTCCAGTGCATCCGCAAGCTTGAATATGGAGGGCTCGCCTATATCGCTTTGGTCGCCTTCGAGCGCCTTCAGGGCAGAACCTATGACGATCGGGGTGTCGTCACCGGGAAAGTTGTATTTCGACAGCAGTTCGCGAACTTCCATCTCCACCAGTTCCAGCAGTTCGGCATCGTCCACCATGTCGGCTTTGTTCATGTACACCACAATGTAGGGTACTCCCACCTGACGCGCCAGCAGTATGTGCTCGCGTGTCTGCGGCATCGGTCCGTCCGCAGCCGATACCACCAGTATGGCCCCGTCCATCTGGGCCGCGCCCGTTATCATGTTCTTGACGTAGTCAGCATGACCAGGACAGTCAACGTGGGCGTAATGACGGCTCTTCGTCTCGTATTCAACATGCGCCGTGTTGATGGTGATGCCGCGCGCTTTCTCTTCCGGCGCCGAATCTATCTGCGCATAGCTCTTCGCCTCACCACCAAACTTCTTCGACAATACCATCGTGATCGCCGCCGTCAATGTGGTCTTGCCATGGTCCACATGCCCTATCGTCCCAACGTTCACGTGCGGCTTCGTCCGCTCAAATTTGCTCTTTGCCATGATGATCCTTTACGTGAATAACAGTTATTTCTTATTGATAATTGCTTCAGCTACACTTCTAGGTGCTTCCGAGTAATGCTTGAATTCCATCGTGTATGTAGCGCGGCCCTGAGTCGCAGACCGTAGTGAAGTCGAGTAGCCGAACATTTCTGCCAATGGGACCTCGGCGCGTATCACCTTGAGACCGGGCAAATCGTCCATGCCCTGGATCATACCTCGACGGGAAGACAAATCTCCGACGACGTTGCCCATGAAATCCGCCGGCGTTTCCACTTCAACCGACATCATCGGTTCCAGTAACACTGGATTAGCCTTGCGCATACCATCCTTGAATGCAATGGAGGATGCCATCTTGAAGGCATTCTCATTGGAGTCGACATCATGGTAGGAGCCATCAAAAAGTATCACTTTGACATCCACTACCGGGAAACCAGCCAATACTCCGTTGGGAAGTGTTTCTAGCAGACCTTTTTCTACTGCCGGAATGTATTCGCGAGGCACGGTTCCACCCTTGATGGCATCGATAAACTCGAACCCCTTACCCGCTTCATTCGGCTCCATCTTGAGCCAGACGTGACCATATTGCCCGCGCCCGCCCGACTGCTTGATGAACTTGCCCTCGACCTCCACCGGTTTTCTGATAGCTTCGCGGTAAGCCACTTGCGGAGCACCGACATTGGCTTCCACACCGAATTCCCGCTTCATCCGGTCCACAATAATTTCGAGATGCAGTTCGCCCATGCCCGAAATGATAGTCTGACCCGATTCCTCATCGGTGCGAACGCGGAAGGAAGGATCTTCCTGCGCCAACCGGTTCAAAGCGATACCCATCTTTTCCTGGTCGACCTTTGTTTTGGGCTCCACCGCAACATGAATCACAGGTTCTGGAAAAGACATGCGCTCCAGTGTGATGACTTCACCCGGATCACACAGTGTATCGCCAGTAATGGCCTCCTTCAGGCCGACCGCGGCTGCTATGTCCCCGGCCCGAACCTCTTTGATTTCCTCACGCTGATTTGCGTGCATCTGCAACAATCTGCCGATCCTTTCTTTTCGTCCTTTTACCGGGTTATAAACCGTATCGCCGGAAGATACAACTCCAGAGTACACGCGGAAAAAAATCAGCTGACCGACATACGGATCGGTTGCAATTTTGAATGCCAGTCCGGCGAATGGCTCTTCGTCGCTTGCGTGACGCTCTCCAGGTTCGCCATTTTCTTTCTCGCCATTAATCGCCTGGATATCCACAGGCGAAGGCAGATAATCCAGCACGGCGTCAAGCATGGCCTGCACGCCTTTATTCTTGAATGCGGAACCGCAAAGCATGGGTACAATCTCATTGCTGATGGTACGAATGCGCAGGCCGCGTTTAATGTCATCGATAGACAAATCGCCTTCCTCAAGGTATTTATCCATCAACTCTTCATTCGCCTCGGCAGCGGTCTCCACCATTTTTTCACGCCACAGCTTGGCATTCTCGATCATATCGGCAGGAATGTCGCGTTCTTCAAACTTCATCCCCTGGCTGGTGTCATCCCAATAAATAGCCTTCATCTTGATCAGGTCGACAACGCCCTCGAATTTGTCCTCAGCGCCTACAGGCAATTGTACGGGTACCGGATGGGCTTTCAGACGCGCCTGTATCTGCTCATAAACGCGCATGAAATTCGCGCCTGCGCGGTCCATTTTATTGACAAAAGCGAGACGCGGAACCTTGTACTTGTTTGCCTGGCGCCAAACGGTTTCGGTCTGGGGTTGCACCCCCCCCACCGCGCAAAATACGGTACAGGCACCGTCGAGAACCCGCAATGACCGCTCTACCTCGATGGTAAAATCCACGTGGCCTGGCGTATCGATGATATTGATGCGATGGGAGGGGTAATTATTTTCCATCCCTTTCCAAAAGCATGTGGTGGCGGCTGACGTGATGGTAATACCGCGCTCCTGCTCTTGCTCCATCCAATCCATCGTAGCGGCGCCATCATGGACCTCACCAAGCTTGTGCGACACACCGGTATAAAATAATATGCGTTCGGTAGTCGTGGTTTTTCCGGCATCTATATGTGCCATTACGCCGATATTCCGATAACGCTCGATAGGTGTCTTTCTTGCCACAGTCCTTAAACCTTAAAATTTAAATAATCGAGTGAGTTAGCCATCAACTCGATCAATGACGTCAATAATTATCGTTAAAACCGGTAGTGAGCAAATGCCTTGTTGGCTTCGGCCATACGGTGGACTTCCTCGCGTTTCTTGACTGCACCTCCGCGGCCCTCGGCTGCTTCCGCTAATTCACCAGCCAGTCGAGCGCCCATCGATTTTTCGGCTCGTTTTCGTGCGGCATCCCGCAACCAGCGCATTGCTAAAGCATTACGCCGGATCGACCGCACCTCTACTGGAACCTGATAGTTAGCGCCGCCTACACGCCGGCTCTTTACTTCCACCATTGGGCGAACGTTAGACAGTGCCTGTGTAAATACTTCCACCGGATCCTTGCCGGTTTTCTTCTGAATTTGATCCATAGCGCCGTAAATAATTCGTTCCGCTACGGATTTCTTACCCCGCGTCATCAGTACATTGACGAACTTCGCCACCTCGGTATTATGGTATTTGGGGTCAGGCAAAATTTCGCGTTTCGGTACTTCTCTCCGTCTTGGCATTTTCTAACCTTGAGATTTAACTGTTTAGCCTGGCTTCAGTTATCAGTTGAGTATTAATATTGGGCACAACGCACAAGCTGCTCTTTAAGCCGCTTTGGGTCTTTTCGCGCCATATTTGGAACGGCCCTGCTTGCGGTCTTTTACTCCGGCGGTATCCAGACTACCTCGTACTGTGTGATAGCGAACACCTGGCAAGTCTTTAACGCGACCGCCCCGGATCAATACAACCGAGTGTTCCTGCAGGTTGTGACCCTCACCACCAATATAACTGGACACTTCGAAGCCGTTCGTCAGGCGTACCCGTGCAACTTTCCGTAAGGCCGAGTTCGGTTTTTTTGGTGTAGTCGTATAAACTCGGGTGCAAACGCCTCGCTTTTGAGGACTGTTTCCTAACGCCGGCACCTTGCTCTTCACGCGCCTTTCCGCACGAGGTTTACGTACTAACTGGCTGATTGTCGGCATATTATCCCTTAAAAAACAGGACCAAGATAAAGCTGTCCCGCTGCCATTGAATTCGATATTCCGCCCATACGCAATACCAATACTACTGATACTTCTGAGCAGGGGCGGCAAAAAGACTGCGAATTTTAGGGGGTTTGGATAGACATGTCAAGCCACGACCACTTTACTTCAAACGAAGTCAGGCACATGTCATCCATATGCGACGAACCATGGCACAACCCCATCGGGAAGTGCACATCAGTTGCAACTATAAATTGACCACTGTCGTGTGCTGTACCAACCGAGCCATAAAACTGAGTGTTTACAGCCGAGAACTACCCTACCTCAAAATTGAGAATGTATTCAGGTTGCTTAGCCCACGACGGCGCGGCCCTCTCGCCGCTTCGCGGTGAGCGCGTGGTTGCCCAACTTTTTCAATACCTCCCATGCCGGTCCCGGGAATTTGTGCAGCTTCACCATCACATCCTCAAGTGCTGCGAGAAACCAATCCACATCCGCTTCACTGATATTCAGAGGCGGGAGTATTTTTATAATAGGCATGGCGTGGCCAGCCACCTGAGTAAGAATGCGATGATCGTCGAGAAGCGGAAGGACGATTGCCTGGGCAAAGAGATTTTCATCCATCTTATTGACCATGGCCCAGGCTGCCCTGAGCGACATCGATTCCGGCTGTCCAAACTCAATGGCAATCATCAACCCCCTCTGACGCACACCCTTCAGGAATTCGAAACGCGGCACCATCGCCTCGATGCCGTTGCGAAAGCGTGCGCCGAGTTCGAGGGCACGACCGGGAAGATTTTCATCGTCCAGGACCCGGAGGGAAGCCAGCGCCGCTGCCATTGCCATGTTTCCCATACCGAAAGTCGAGGCGTGGACGATTGCGCGATGCATGCCGTCGTAAACGCTATCATAAACGGCGCGACGAGTAATCGTCGCCCCCACCGGAATATAACCACCGGAAAGCGCCTTTGAAAGACAGATGACGTCGGGTTCCAGGCCCTCGATCCATTGGCTGGCCAAAAAACGTCCCGTGCGCCCCATCCCTGATTGCACCTCGTCGCAGACCATCAATGTGCCATACTTCCGACAAAGACTCTGTGCGCCAAGAAGATACTCGTCACTGGCGATGTTGACGCCCTTGCCTTGGATAGGCTCAAAGACAAAGGCCGCGACATTGCCCCGGGCTAGCCGTGCCTCAAGACCCTCCAGGTCACCAAGCTTCACTTCCGAACTATCCGGAAGCATGGGATCGAAACCTCTGCGAAAACTTGCTTCTCCGTTTAACGAGAGGGAACCCATCGTGAGACCGTGAAACGCTTTCGCGAGATGGATCGTGGTGGGTCGGCCTGTATGGGCGCGTGCAAACTTGATCGCCGCCTCGATGGCTTCGGTTCCTGAATTGCTGAAGTAAACCATATCCAGACCGGGTAGCATGCGCTTCACAAGTTCACGCGCCAGCACGGCGGCCAGGGGCGGAGCGTCGAAACCAACCCATCCCGGAAAATCGGAGTCCAACACCTGCTGCATTGCGTTGCGGATGGCAGGATGGCGGCGGCCGAAATTGAAAACACCCCAGTTGGTCAGAAAATCCAGATAACGTGTACCATGTTCATCCCAAAGATATGGGCCTTCGCCGCGCACCCAGGTGCGGTTGAAACCAAGCGTGCGCAGTACCTTGACGAAGACCGGATTCACATGTTCTTCGAAAAGCTCGAAGTTTTTGCCGCGAGTCTCGGCAACTATTGCATTGATATCAATTGGCATAACTCGGATCTTCCATTTTGTATTGATGAGCTCGCAATATGGACCGCTGATCTCAAATTAAATCCGGACTGTGATGCGTCATAATGCCAACTGCTGATTCCCTGTATCTTCCTGACGCAACTCATGACTCTCCTCGGTACTTAACACAAGTCTCTGCTTTTTGCGCGTATTGTGGAAAGTCAAGCCGGTCCCCGCGGGTATAAGCCGCCCGACGATAACATTCTCCTTAAGGCCACGTAGATCATCCTTCTTGCCCATGATGGCCGCCTCGGTCAGCACCCGCGTGGTTTCCTGGAAGGAAGCCGCGGAAATAAAGGAATCGGTAGAAAGTGACGCCTTCGTAATGCCGAGCAGCATATACTCATAGGTGGCAGGCTCTTTATTCTCCAATGCCACCTCTTCATTTTCCGCCAGCAGATCCGCGCGTTCGACCTGTTCGCCAGGGATGAATCGGGTATCACCGGCATCTACAATTTGTACCCGGCGCAACATTTGCCGGACGATAACCTCAATATGCTTGTCGTTGATCTTGACACCCTGGAGACGATAAACATCCTGAACTTCGTCGGTAATATAACGAGCGAGCGCTTCGATACCCAAAAGGCGGAGAATATCATGCGGGTCGGCCGGTCCGTCGACAATGCTTTCTCCCTTGTTCACGACTTGACCGTCGTGCGCAGTGACGTGCTTGTCCTTGGGAATCAGATACTCATGCGAAACCCCGTCCAGATCGGTAATGACCAGGCGTTGTTTGCCTTTGGTGTCTTTACCGAATGACACGATCCCCGTAACCTCCGCCAGCACACCCGCATCCTTCGGTGAACGGGCCTCAAACAGCTCCGCAACGCGAGGCAAACCACCGGTAATATCCCTCGTTTTCGAACTCTCCTGTGGGATGCGGGCCAATACCTCGCCGACGCTGACCTGCTGTCCGTCCCGCACCGTAATAACAGAGCCCACTTGGAATGTGATATTGACAGGGAGATTGCTTCCGGCGAGTCTAACCTCCTTGTCATCTTCATCCAGAAGTTTCACCATCGGCCGCAAACCCTTGCTTTGAGCCACGCCGCGTCGTTTCGGATCGATCACCACAAGGGTGGACAAGCCCGTCACTTCGTCGATCTGCTTGGCAACGGTCACGCCTTCCTCAACGTTCTCGAAACGAACTTTACCGGCATATTCGGTAATGATGGGACGAGTATGCGGGTCCCAGGCGGCCAGCACCTGCCCAGCCTTTACAGCTTCCCCGTCGCGAATCAACAATGTTGCGCCATAAGGCGCTTTGTGGCGTTCGCGTTCGCGGCCGTTATCATCATATATCACGACTTCGCCACTACGCGAAATTGCGATCAGTTCGTTGCGGGCGTTGGTAACATAACGCATCGTAGCCGAATAACGCACAATCCCATTTGACTTGCTCTCCACCTGACTTGCTACCGCGGTTCTGGAGGCAGCACCCCCAATGTGGAATGTGCGCATGGTGAGCTGAGTGCCGGGTTCACCTATCGACTGGGCAGCAATAACCCCTACCGCCTCTCCTACATTGACAGGGGTACCTCGTCCCAGGTCGCGCCCATAACATTTTGCGCACAGACCATAGCGCGTTTCACAGGTAAGCGGGGTGCGAACTTTTACTTCATCTATACCTAAAGACTCAATCATATCCACCGCACTTTCGTCCAACAAGACGCCAGCGGGATACATCACGGTCTGATGCTCCGGATTGATTACATCGGTAACGACGACTCGTCCGAGTATCCGTTCACGCAGAGCCTCAATGACTTCGCCCCCTTCTACCAACGCTTTCATCAGTACTCCATTACCCGTCCCACAATCGTCCTGGGTCACAACCAGATCCTGGGTCACATCCACTAAACGGCGGGTAAGATAACCCGAATTGGCGGTCTTCAGTGCCGTATCGGCCAAGCCCTTCCGAGCTCCATGGGTCGAGATAAAATACTGCAGCACGTTCAGCCCTTCACGAAAATTCGCGGTAATGGGCGTTTCGATGATTGAGCCATCGGGCTTGGCCATCAATCCCCGCATTCCCGCCAACTGACGAATCTGGGCAGCGGATCCGCGCGCACCTGAATCGGCCATCATATAAATCGAGTTGAAGGATTCCTGTGTCAGTGACTTGCCTTTTTCGTCGTTCTTGGTTTCCCCAGTTAGCGGATCACGTATCGGCTCAACGCCGAGCTGATCCATCATAGCCTTGGCCACCTGATCGCCAGCACGACCCCATATATCCACCACCTTGTTGTAGCGTTCTCCTTGTGTCACCAAACCCGACGTATATTGAACTTCAATCTCCTGCACCTCCCTTTCGGAAGCACTGATAATGGCATCCTTCTGCACCGGCGTCAGCATATCGTCCAGGCAGATCGATATACCGGCGCGAGTCGCGTAACTGAAACCGGCATACATCAGTTTATCGGCAAAAATTACCGTCTCGCGAAGGCCACAGCGGCGGAAACTGGCATTAATAAGCCTTGAAATTTCCTTTTTCTTGAGGACTTTGTTGATGAGGGGAAAGGGAAGCCCGGCGGGCAGGATTTCGGACAGCAGCGCTCGTCCTACGGTAGTATCGTAACGGGTGGTCTTCTCGCGGCGCTCACCGTCAGCGTTGATTTCGTATTCCCTGATCCGCACCGTGATTCTGGCGTTCAGCTCGATGATGCGGCTCTCATAGGCGCGGGATACTTCACTGATGTTGGAAAATAACATCCCTTCGCCGCGCGCATTGATTTTCTCCCGCGTCGTGTAATACAGTCCCAGCACGATATCCTGCGATGGCACGATAATCGGTTCACCGTTTGCTGGCGATAGGACATTATTGGTGGACATCATGAGGGTGCGGCATTCCATTTGCGCTTCCAGCGAGAGCGGCACGTGAACCGCCATCTGGTCGCCGTCGAAGTCGGCATTGAATGCTGCACATACCAGCGGATGCAATTGAATAGCCTTGCCTTCGATCAGCACCGGCTCGAACGCTTGTATACCCAGGCGGTGCAGGGTTGGCGCCCTGTTTAGCATTACCGGGTGCTCGCGGATGACATCCTCCAGAATATCCCAGACGATCGGGCTTTCGTTTTCCACCTCGCGCTTGGCCGCCTTGATGGTGCTGGCTATGCCCATGATTTCGAGTTTGTTGAAGATGAACGGCTTGAACAATTCCAGCGCCATTTTCTTCGGCAAGCCGCACTGATGCAGTTTGAGTTGCGGACCCACCACAATCACCGATCGTCCGGAATAATCCACCCGCTTGCCCAGCAGATTCTGACGAAAACGCCCGCCTTTGCCCTTAATCATGTCGGCAAGCGATTTTAGCGGCCGCTTGTTCGCGCCGGTCATGGCTTTGCCGCGACGGCCGTTATCCAGCAGTGAATCCACCGCTTCCTGCAGCATGCGTTTCTCGTTGCGTACGATGATTTCCGGAGCTTTCAGCTCAAGTAGACGTTTCAGCCGGTTATTTCGGTTAATGACACGGCGGTATAGATCATTCAGATCGGAAGTGGCAAAGCGCCCTCCATCCAGCGGCACCAAGGGGCGCAACTCGGGCGGCAATACCGGTAGTACCGCCAAAACCATCCATTCCGGCTTGATACCGGATTTGTTGAACGCCTCCAGCACCTTGAGGCGCTTGGCGATCTTCTTCATTTTGGTTTCCGAACCGGTTGTTCCCATCTCGCGGCGGAGATTATCGATCTCGACCCGAATGTTCAAGTTACTCAACAGGTCGCGAATACCTTCCGCACCCATGCTGGCGCGAAAATCATCCCCGTATTCTTCCGTTTTCGCACGATAGTCGTCATCCGTCAACAACTGGCACCGCAGCAGAGGAGTCATGCCGGGATCCGTCACCACATAAGCTTCGAAATAGAGCACGCGTTCGATATCACGCAAGGTCATATCCAGCACCATGCCCAGGCGCGAGGGCAGCGATTTGAGAAACCAGATGTGCGCTACCGGGGAGGCGAGTTCGATATGACCCATGCGCTCACGCCGTACCTTCGACAGCGTGACTTCCACACCGCATTTCTCGCAAATGACGCCGCGATGCTTCAAGCGCTTATATTTTCCGCACAGACACTCGTAATCCTTTACGGGACCGAAAATTTTCGCGCAGAATAACCCGTCGCGTTCCGGCTTGAACGTGCGGTAATTGATGGTTTCCGGTTTCTTTACTTCACCATAGGACCACGAACGTATTTTCTCTGGCGAAGCCAGACCGATCTTGATTGAATCGAACTCTTCTTTCTGGGTAACCTGTTTGAATAAATCAAGCAGTGCTTTCATTTGTCACTCCTGTTGATCAGGGGTCGATACATAAAAAATTTACCGGTACTTTAAACACGGAAGCGAAAAATACAGAGATTCCGTGCCGCTATATGAATGCTAATGCCGGTCTAAATCGATATCCATCGCCAGCGAGCGGATTTCCTTCACCAATACGTTGAATGACTCAGGCATGCCGGCATCAATTTTGTGATCGCCCTTGACAATACTTTCATATACTTTGGTACGCCCGTTCACATCGTCCGACTTAACGGTCAACATTTCCTGCAACGTATAGGAGGCCCCGTACGCTTCCAGTGCCCACACTTCCATTTCTCCAAAACGCTGACCACCGAACTGGGCTTTTCCGCCAAGCGGCTGTTGGGTTACGAGACTATAAGGACCGGTTGAGCGCGCGTGCATTTTATCGTCCACCAGATGATGCAGCTTCAGCACATGCATATAGCCCACTGTGACAGGGCGATCAAAAGCTTCACCCGTCCTTCCATCGTAGAGGGTCACCTGTCCGGACCGGGGGAGACCGGCAAGCTCCAGCATATCCTTGATCTCACGCTCGGTCGCACCATCGAACACAGGGGTTGCGAAAGGCACGCCCTCCTTGAGATTATCAGCCAAATCCAATATTTCTCCATCAGTAAGTGAAGCGATATCCTCTTGCCGCCCGCTGGTGTTATAAATCTTGTCGAGTAATACGCGGACCTCGGCGGCCTGGCTGCCAGCGTGCAGCAGATTACCGATCCGGGTGCCCAGGCCTTTCGCCGCCCATCCAAGATGGGTTTCCAGAATCTGGCCAACATTCATGCGCGAAGGCACGCCCAAGGGATTCAGCACCACATCGACCGGTGTGCCGTCAGCCATGTAAGGCATGTCTTCCACGGGCACAATCTTCGAAATGACACCTTTATTACCGTGGCGCCCGGCCATTTTATCCCCCGGCTGCAGGCGGCGCTTCACCGCAACATAAACCTTGACCATTTTTTGCACGCCCGGCGGCAATTCGTCGCCTTGGGTAAGCTTCTTCTTCTTCTCTTCGAAAGCAGCATCGAACGCCTTGCGTTTCTGCGCCAGACCCTCTTCGATCTGCTCGAGCTGCAGGCTTGCCTCTTCCTCGGAAAGCCGGATATCGAACCAGTGATGCGGATCAACGCCGTCAAGATATTCCTTGGTAATCTCCGCGCCTTTGGCAAGTTTTTTAGGGCCGCCGGTAGCAGCCTTACCTATGAGCAAGCGCTCGATACGCTTGAAGGCGTCGGCTTCGACGATTCGCATCTGATCAGCCAGATCTTTCTTGTAACGTTTCAGTTCGTCGTCAATGATCTGCTGGGCACGCTTGTCGCGCTCGATTCCTTCCCGTGTAAATACTTGTACGTCGATAACGGTTCCCGAGATGCCGGATGGCACACGTAGCGATGTATCCTTCACGTCGGAAGCTTTCTCGCCAAAAATAGCGCGTAACAGCTTTTCCTCAGGCGTCAACTGGGTTTCGCCTTTGGGAGTGACTTTCCCCACCAGCACATCGCCCGCTTCCACTTCGGCGCCAATATGGACTATGCCTGAAGCATCCAGGCGTCCGAGCTGCGCTTCCGACAAATTGGAAATATCGCCCGTGATTTCTTCCGTTCCCAACTTGGTATCACGGCTCACCACGGACAGCTCTTCGATATGAATCGAAGTAAAACGATCTTCAGCAACGATACGCTCTGAGATAAGAATCGAGTCTTCGAAGTTATAGCCGTTCCATGGCATGAACGCCACCAGCATATTCTGCCCCAAAGCCAGTTCACCCTTGTCGGTAGAGGCACCGTCAGCGACCACGTCGCCGCGCGCAATAACGTCACCCACCTTTACCAGGGGACGCTGGTTGATATTAGTGTTCTGGTTGGAGCGGGTATATTTAATTAGGTTATAGATGTCCACGCCCACTTCGCCGGCGCGTGTTTCGGTATCGTGCACGCGCACGACGATACGGCTTGCATCCACGTAATCGACCACGCCACCCCGCACCGCCTGGACCGCTGTCCCGGAATCGACCGCCACAACACGTTCGATACCGGTGCCAACCAGAGACTTTTCAGCGCGAAGACAAGGGACTGCCTGACGCTGCATGTTGGAACCCATCAGGGCGCGGTTTGCATCGTCATGTTCCAGAAACGGAATCAATGAGGCAGCGACCGATACGATCTGCGCTGGCGCCACGTCCATGTACTCGATTCGGTCCGGTGTCGCCAGGGTAAATTCATTCTTATGGCGACAGGAAATGATCTCGTTGGTGAATTTACCATTGCGATCCAGCTCGGCGTTTGCCTGCGCTATCACATACTGACCTTCTTCGATAGCCGACAGATAGTCAATTTCATCCGTTACCTGACCGTTTTTCACCTTGCGGTAGGGGGTTTCCATGAAACCGTATTCATTGGTGCGCGCATATAAGGCCAGTGAATTGATCAGGCCAATGTTCGGGCCTTCCGGCGTTTCGATCGGGCAAACACGACCATAATGAGTGGGGTGGACATCGCGCACCTCGAACCCTGCGCGCTCCCGCGTCAACCCGCCCGGTCCCAACGCAGACACTCGTCGTTTATGGGTAATCTCGGAAAGCGGATTGGTCTGATCCATAAATTGCGATAACTGGCTCGAACCGAAGAACTCGCGCACCGCGGCGGAGACGGGCTTCGCGTTAATCAAATCATGCGGCATCAGGTTATCCGACTCCGCTTGACTGAGCCGTTCCTTAACCGCTCTTTCGACTCGTACCAACCCGGAACGGAACTGGTTTTCCGCCAGTTCACCGACAGAGCGCACGCGGCGATTGCCAAGGTGATCGATATCATCAATCTCACCGCGGCCATTGCGAAGCTCAACCAGGATTTTAATAACGGCAGTGATATCCTCATTCGACAGCGTGGTTGCCCCGTCCAATTCGGTTCTGCCGATGCGGCGATTAAATTTCATTCGCCCAACCACCGAAAGATCGTAGCGCTCAGGCGCATAAAATAATCCGTTGAATAGCACCTTGACAGCTTCTTCGGTGGGTGGTTCACCTGGACGCATCATTCGATAGATGGCCACCTGCGCCGCCATCTGGTCAGCGGTCTCGTCTATTCTAAGGGTTTGTGATATGTATGCGCCCTGGTCAAGATCATTCGTATAAATTGTCTGAATCTGTTCTATATTTGCATCGTGCAGCTTGGCAAGCAGAACTTCGGTAATCTCGTCATTGGCCAATGCCAGCACTTCACCTGTTTCTTTATCTACCACGTTGTGGCCCAATATGCGCCCCAACAGAAAATCTTCCGGTACCGCCAGTTTATCAATGCCTGCCTGCTGCATCTCACGGACGTGCTTGACGGTTATACGCTTGTCTTTCTGAACAATAACCTTGCCATTCTTGGTGACGATATCGAAGCGCGCAATATCGCCTCTCAACCGTTCCGGTATGAGTTCGAACAGGATCTCTTTTTTTGATAAATGGAAGGTATCGAAGGAAAAGAAATCCGCAAGAATCTGCTCCGGAGTGTAACCGATCGCCTTCAGTAAAACGGTAATGGGCATCTTACGGCGACGGTCGACGCGGAAATAAAGGTAATCCTTGGGGTCGAATTCGAAATCGAGCCAGGAACCACGATAAGGAATGATACGTGCCGAAAAAAGCAATTTACCGGATGAATGCGTTTTGCCGCGATCATGTTCAAAAAACACCCCTGGTGAGCGGTGCAATTGGGACACAATCACGCGCTCGGTGCCATTAATGACGAACGAACCCGTGTTGGTCATGAGCGGAATCTCACCCATGTAGACTTCCTGTTCCTTGACTTCCTTTACAGTCGGCTTGGACGCTTCTTTGTCCATAATCGTCAACCGTACTTTTGCGCGCAAGGGTGAAGCATAGGTAAGCCCGCGCTGCTGGCATTCCTTCACATCGAACGGCGGAGCACCCAGCACATAATTGACAAAGTCGAGACGCGCATTCCTGGAATGACTCTCGATCGGAAAAATGGACATAAATGCTGCCTGCAGTCCCTGATTGGCGCGACGATCAGGCTCAACTTGAGCTTGCAGAAACGCTGCGTAAGACTCGATTTGTGTAGCGAGAAGAAAGGGGATCGGCAAAACGCTCGCGCGCTTGGCGAAACTCTTACGGATACGTTTTTTCTCGGTAAACGAATAGCTCATGGAATCTCTCCGGGAGGTCAGAGGACGGATGGACAGAAAATGGGAGCAGAGTACCTGATTTTAGCTACCGTGCTGAGTGTTCTACCGCACATTGAATGCGGAAATCCAAATGTGGAAAAGCCAGAGCCTGGCGGCGTCGTTGACGCCGCCAGCTCGACTTATTGCATTACTTTTACTTAATTTCAGCGGTCGCACCGGCTTCGGTGAGTTGTTTCTGGATAGCTTCAGCATCAGCTTTGGGAATGCCTTCCTTGACCGGCTTGGGCGCGCCATCCACCAAGTCTTTCGCTTCTTTCAAACCAAGTCCGGTAATCGCGCGCACGACCTTGATAACATTAACCTTGCTGTCTCCTACGGCAGTAAGCATCACGGTAAATTCCGTTTGCTCTTCCACGGGGGCCGCGGCTGCACCTGCCGCGGGAGCAGACGCTACAACAGCAGCGGCGGCAGCGGAAACACCAAACTTCTCTTCCATCTCCTTAATTAGCTGGGAAAGTTCCAGCACAGTCATGTTTGCAATCGCTTCCAGAATTTCTGCTTTGGCTATAGCCATGTTCTTCTCCTGATAAATTTAAGCTTATGATCGTATTACGGTTCTTATGTCCTAAACGGCGCGAAACTAGACTAGGCAGCTTCCTTTTGATCACGGACGGCTGCGAGGCCACGTGCGAAACGGGCCGGCACTTCGTTGAGGGTGCGCACGAAATTGGCAATGGGTGCCTGCATGGTGCCCAACAGCTTCGAAAGAAGCTCGTCACGGCTCGGCAGCGCGGCAAGGCTGGCAATCTCTTTACTGGACATTACCAAATTTGGCATTGCACCAGCTTTGATCACAAATTTGTCGTTACCCTTGGAAAACTCGTGCAGCACCTTCGCTGCCGCTACGGGATCACTTCCGATGCCATAGGCCAACGGTCCCACCATATGGTCGGAAAGCCCGTTAAAAGGTGTTCCGCTTATCGCGCGCCGTGCTAGGGAATTTTTAAGTACGCGAAAATATATTCCCGACTCCCGTGTCTTGGCACGCAACTTGGTCATGTTTCCCACTCCCAGCCCGCGATATTCCGCGATGATAATAGCCTGGGCTTTCGCCACCTGGGCACTGACCTCGGTGACCACCGCTTTTTTCTCTTCTAAATTTAGACCCAAGGTTCATTCTCCATCAGTTAAAATACGGCGTTGAGCTTTAGTTTCGGATAATCTGATCTGATCAATCCGAAAAACCGTAAACGGTGGCTCAATACCACGAACCGGCGACCTAAATCAGGAGCTGAATCTCTTTCAGGAGCTGAATCTGTTCCTGCTGAATCTGTCCTGTTTTGGGAAGCCATCTGCGTTGGGTGCTCGGATGATGAAAAAACAAGATACTAGATCCTGCCTCAACTTCTTCCGTCTCTGCAATTAAGCCCTCGACGATGGTTTGTTCAATAACCCCTGACTCTAAAAAGAACTCCACCAATCGCCAAACAACCCCAACGGTCTTTGATAACCCGCCGAATCGACAAAAGCGAAAGCGTCTCTCCGGCAGCCCAAAGTCTTACAAAATCATTTTTTGACCTTAACGCATGCTGGTCTGGTCAACCCGGACTCCTATTCCCATAGTGCTGGAGATCGAGATCTTTCTTAGATAAATACCTTTGGATGTCGCGGGCTTAGACTTGTTCAGCGCATCCAGCAATGCGGATATGTTTTGAGTTAACGCTTCCACGCTGAATGACGCACGCCCGATGGGGCACTGAACGATACCCGCTTTATCGGCTCGATATTGAACTTGACCTGCCTTGGCATTTCTGACCGCTCCCGCAACGTCCGGGGTAACGGTACCCACCTTGGGGTTGGGCATCAAGCCGCGCGGGCCGAGAATTTGACCGAGTTGTCCGACAATACGCATGGCATCCGGGCTGGCGATCGCCACATCAAAATCGATATTGCCCGCCTTGATCCGCTCCGCAAGGTCTTCAAATCCCACAATGTCAGCACCCGCTGCAAGCGCTTCCCTGGCTTTATCTCCTTGAGCGAACACGGCTACGCGGGCGGTCTTGCCCGTACCCGCCGGCAAAACCACTGATCCCCGCACCGTCTGGTCCGATTTTTTCGCGTCAATGCCAAGATTGACAGCCACGTCGACTGACTCATCGAATTTTGCAGTCGCCGTTTCCTTGATGATCTTGAACGCCTCGGGCAATGGATAAGATTTGGTGCGATCCACCTTTCCGCTAATCTCCTTGAAACGCCGCGATATATGCGCCATGTTATATACCCTCCACTTCGATACCCATGCTGCGAGCGCTGCCGGCAATAGTGCGAACTGCCGCATCCATGTTTGCTGCCGTCAGATCGGGCATCTTTGCCTGTGCGATTTCTTCCGCCTGCTTTCTTGTCAAACGCCCTATCTTATCGGTGTGGGGCTTGGGACTGCCTTTGCTCACTCCGGCTGCTTTCTTTATCAGCACGGTCGCAGGCGTGGTCTTCATAGTGAAAGTGAAGCTCTTGTCGGCATACGCGGTTATTACAACCGGCACCGGTAGCCCAACTTCCATTTTCTGCGTAGCGGCATTGAATGCCTTGCAAAACTCCATGATATTGAGTCCCCGCTGGCCTAGCGCGGGGCCAATTGGCGGGCTGGGGTTGGCCTTGCCCGCCGGTACCTGCAGCTTGATATAGCCGACTATTTTTTTTGCCACGACAATTCTCCTCTTGGGTACAAGCGAACGTATTGTTCTCCCCGTTTAATAAACAAGACGGCGGCACTCCCCATCCCTGCGGAAGCGCTCGCCTCTATTTCATCTTCAAGCTTTTTCGACTTGGCTGAAATCCAGTTCCACGGGGGTGGGTCGGCCAAAAATGGAAACTGAAACCCTGATTTTACTTTTGTCATAATTGACATCTTCCACATTCCCGTGGAAATCAGTAAATGGCCCTTCCTTGACCCGGACGGCCTCGCCCGGTTCGAAAAGAACCTTGGGCTTGGGTTTCTCTACACCTTCCTGAATCTGATGAAGGATGTTCTGTACTTCCTTATCGCTGATCGGGGTTGGTTTCATTGCCGAACCCCCGATAAATCCGGTAACTTTGGCGGTATTCTTGACCAGATGCCACGTTTCGTCGGTCATCTCCATCTCGACCAGCACATAGCCAGGAAAGAACTTCCGCTCGCTGAGATTCTTCTGACCGGCTTTCATTTCGATGACTTCTTCTACTGGAACCAATATCTGTCCAAATTTATCCTGCATACCAGCGCGATTGATGCGTTCTTTCAATGCGCGCTGCACGCTCTTCTCAAACCCGGAGTAGGCATGAACCACATACCATTTCTTATCCATTACCCCTCCTGTCCCATCAGATACTTCACCGCCAACAGCAACCCCGCATCCACCATCCATAAAAATATTGCCATCACCAGAACAAAGGCGAACACTATCCCGGTAGTCTGCATCGTTTCCTTGCGGCTCGGCCACACGACCCTCCGGGTTTCTTCCGATGACTCCTTACTGAACGCATAGAACTGTTTACCTTGAGGGGTAAACCACACTACTACCGCCGCCAGAACAATGCCAGCCAGGACCGAAATCACACGAATGACCATGGCGCCATCCCGCAGGTAATAAAAACCGGCAATACCTGCGATCAATAGCAGAAGCGCGAATCCCAACTTGATCTTATCCACTACTTTTTTCCACTCTGCCTTTAATGCTTGTCAGTAAATGAAGGGGTGTACGAGCTGATCATGCAAATCGCAGCCTCAGCCCATGATTCAGCGTATTGGGCGGCATTAAGAAGATACTTCGCTTCCATTGCGAAGCAAGCGGAATTGATGGTTTTTCAATGGTACTCCGTGTTTTGGCAGGCCAGGAGGGCATCGAACCCCCAACCTTCGGTTTTGGAGACCGACGCTCTGCCAATTGAGCTACTGGCCTGTATTCGTTGCGAGCCCAAAGCTGAAATCACAAAATTCACTCAAGTATATCGATGCACAAATCATCAGTTTGCAAGACTTCACCTCTCACAACTGATCTGCATCATCTGCACCACCTGATACTACTCAATAATTTTTGCCACCACACCTGCGCCGACGGTTCTTCCGCCTTCACGAATGGCAAAACGAAGACCCTCTTCCATGGCAATCGGCGCAATCAGGTTGACTGTCACCGATACATTGTCCCCAGGCATCACCATCTCAGTGCCCGCCGGCAATTCAATCGCACCCGTGACGTCCGTGGTCCGAAAGTAAAATTGGGGCCGATAGCCCTGGAAGAATGGGGTGTGACGTCCCCCTTCTTCTTTGCTCAGCACGTATATCTCGGCGGTAAATTTGGTATGCGGGGTGATCGAGCCAGGCTTGGCCAGCACTTGACCACGCTCGACTTCCTCGCGCTTGGTGCCTCGCAGCAATACCCCAACGTTGTCCCCTGCCTGCCCCTGGTCCAGCAGTTTCCTGAACATCTCCACGCCAGTACAGACTGTCTTGATCGTGGGCCGCAATCCGACTATCTCGATTTCTTCGCCCACCTTGACTACACCCCGCTCTACCCGCCCCGTTACCACCGTGCCGCGGCCAGAAATGGAGAAAACGTCTTCAACCGGCATCAGAAAGGGGCCGTCCACAGCCCGTACCGGCTCCGGTATGTAGCTGTCCAGTGCATCCGCAAGCTTGAATATGGAGGGCTCGCCTATATCGCTTTGGTCGCCTTCGAGCGCCTTCAGGGCAGAACCTATGACGATCGGGGTGTCGTCACCGGGAAAGTTGTATTTCGACAGCAGTTCGCGAACTTCCATCTCCACCAGTTCCAGCAGTTCGGCATCGTCCACCATGTCGGCTTTGTTCATGTACACCACAATGTAGGGTACTCCCACCTGACGCGCCAGCAGTATGTGCTCGCGTGTCTGCGGCATCGGTCCGTCCGCAGCCGATACCACCAGTATGGCCCCGTCCATCTGGGCCGCGCCCGTTATCATGTTCTTGACGTAGTCAGCATGACCAGGACAGTCAACGTGGGCGTAATGACGGCTCTTCGTCTCGTATTCAACATGCGCCGTGTTGATGGTGATGCCGCGCGCTTTCTCTTCCGGCGCCGAATCTATCTGCGCATAGCTCTTCGCCTCACCACCAAACTTCTTCGACAATACCATCGTGATCGCCGCCGTCAATGTGGTCTTGCCATGGTCCACATGCCCTATCGTCCCAACGTTCACGTGCGGCTTCGTCCGCTCAAATTTGCTCTTTGCCATGATGAAATCCTTTTTAAAGCACTTTTTCTTCTGTCAGGTTCTCAATTAAAGCCTATGTTAAAGCCTATGGAGCCCATGGCCAGGATTGAACTGGCGACCTCTCCCTTACCAAGGGAGTGCTCTGCCACTGAGCTACATGGGCAAGCATCGATCCTGCCTAATTACATTTCCTCATTACAATTCATTAACACTTGACGTTCGGCGACTCTTGGCTCTTTCAAAACAAACCTGCGATAGACTTGTTACTCATCTGGAGCGGGTGAAGGGAATCGAACCCTCGTCGTAAGCTTGGAAGGCTTCTGCTCTACCATTGAGCTACACCCGCGTCTGGCAACCGATGTGGATCGAAGCAACCAGTCAACTCATCACAGAAACCACCGCATGCGCCGCCCGCATGGCTGATTCATCCCTTTCTTTTTTCTCTTCTTCTTCCTTTAACCTGGCTCTTTAACTAGGCTTTTAAGAGTTGATAACGGAAAGCCAGCCGGTCCCAATTGGTGGAGGGGGAAGGATTCGAACCTTCGAAGGCAGAGCCGTCAGATTTACAGTCTGATCCCTTTGACCGCTCGGGAACCCCTCCAAACGAAACCGCTAATTGTGAATGTTTTGAGTTGACAAGTCAACGTGCATTTAAGGGTTTCTCTAGAAAACCGCTGAATAAGGGCCCGAGTTTGCAGATAGGTGTAGGGGAGGACGGCATTACAACCAACCCCTGGCGCTCCTCCTCGGAAGAGGCCAGAGGGTCGGCAGGCGCTATTCCGTGTCGCACTGTTGCAACAATACGGCCCTACACTACCTACGGTTCCAAGTATGTCGGTCCAACCCATGATGCGGATTAAACGGAGGCGAAAATGGAGAACGAAATCGAGTTGTTGAACGACTCGGATATACAGGAAAAACTGGAAGATGAAGGTATGGTGGGCGAGGAAGAGGTAGAAGGGATAGAAGAGGTAGAAGAGGTAGAAGAGGTAGAAGGGATAGAAGAGGAGGAACCGGAGGAAGAGGAAAGAATCTATCGCAAGGCCATCAAGACGGTTGAGAGCCACGAAAGAAAGCTGAACCTGCTTTATTCAGGCGCAGGGATGTACTGGCTTGGCATGTCGATTGGCTGGAAGGCGTTTCGCGTCGTGCATACCAGACGATCATCCTCAACTATAAGGGTTCGCGGGGTTACCCGGCATTTGCTCACCTTCCCCCATTGCAGCTATTGAAGCCCTCCCGGCGCATTCCCCGCAGAATACTGTTTGAGAAGCCGGAGCATATTTAAAAACGAATTCAATGCGTAGAGCCTTGCCGCAGGCCCAATAACTCAACATCAAATATCAATGCCGCGTTCGGAGGAATAACGTTCCCTGCCCCGTGCGCGCCGTAAGCCATTGCCGGGGGGATAATCAAAGTGCGCTGTCCTCCAACTTTCATCCCCGCAACACCCCGATCCCAGCCTTTAATTACGCGCCCCGCTCCAAGCAAAAACGAAAAAGGAGCGCCACGGTCGCGCGAACTATCGAACTTCGCGCCCTTCTTATCCGGTGCGGCTTCATCATAAAGCCAGCCGGTATAGTGCACTTCAACCATTTTGCCGACGACGGCTTCTTCGCCAGTCCCAACCTTTGTATCCTTTTTTATAAGCTCGGTCACGCTGGCCGCTCCTTTATTGGTTTCAGAAAATGCACCGGAAGACAACAGAGTCATGCCAAATATGGCCATGCTCAGTTTGATCAGCATATTTACTCTAAACATGTTTACCTCAATAATAAATAAGTCCGCGGAGCGCAAGCTACAGCGGGCAAGAATCGCATTATACCCGGGTAATCTGTGTCGAGATGCGATCATGACAACTTATCGCTACCGGGAGGATCTGAGCATGCGACCGGAGCTGGCAATGGATTAAAAGGAGGCAGGCGTGGGGAAAAGACGAGGGGATTTAGGGATGAGGCACGGATGAAACCAAGGATGAGTCAGGATGACTTCGGCAAGGATACATAATTCACGGTTAATACGTGCCGTTTATTTAGTCGGTGGTTTTGCCGCACTGATACTGGCTGTGGTGGGCATCGTATTGCCAGTATTACCGACGACTCCTTTTGTCCTCCTGGCGGCCGCATGTTTCGCACGTAGTTCAAAGCGCTTCCATGACATGCTCCTGGCCAACCGCATCGCCGGACCCGTTATCCACGAGTGGGTCGAGCACCGCAGCATTCGCCGTCAGGTCAAGCGCTGGGTGTACCTGTTGCTGGCACTGTCATTCGGCAGCTCCATGCTCTTCATGCCCTCTGGGTGGCATCAGGGGATGCTAGCCGTACTGGGTGTCGCCCTGGCCGTATTTGTCTGGCGCATACCCGTGAGGGATACCGATGCGGGATGAGGAGAAATGATGAGGAAGATTCTGAACTGTCTCCGACGGCCCAGTTGCAGCCTGTTTGGCAGCACCCGATGAAGCGGAGCCGCGACCGAATGACGAAGCAGCGTATCTCGAACACCCATCCATCCATTCATGGATCCATCCGAAGATTTTTCGGTGGGTAAAGCGCCGGACCCGGTCACCCCACAAACAGAAAGCGCGGGGAAAAATGGCTAAAGGGTAGTGTCATCATCCCTTACCGCGAACGCTGCATTTTCGTACGCTCTTATTCACGTACGCTCTTATTGTGGAGCAGCCTGTGGTTCAGCCACAAAGATTTCAACACGACGGTTTTTAGCCCGGTTCGCAAGCGTATCATTCGCCACAAGAGGCTGACGTGAGCCCCGGCCATCAATATTAATGCGACTGGCGGACACCCCCCGGCTCACCAGATAGTCGCGCGTACTGGCTGCACGGTTGAGCGATAACGGGTTATTGATGGCATCGCTACCTGAACTGTCCGTGTGGCCGATAATGCTCACCCGCGTGCCAGGATTGTTGGTAAGGCTTGTTGCAAAGCTATCCAGTACCGGTTTGAAATCAGATTTGATCTCTGCGCGGCCCGTATCGAAGGAAATATCGCTTGGTATATCCAGCTTCAGGCGATTATCGGACGTCCTGACTACCTGCACGCCAGTGCCTGCGGTGGCTTGTTCCATTTCCTTCTTTTGCTCTTCCATTTTTCGGGACCACACATTGCCCGCAATGGCCCCCAGGCCAGCGCCGGCAGCCCCGCCAATCGCTGCCCCTTTCCCTCCGCCCGCGATTGCCCCGATCAATGCTCCCGCACTCGCGCCTACTCCCGCCCCAATGGCCGTATCGCGGGTTCTTGGACTCATTTCGGGTGTGGCGCAACCGCTCAGCACCAAGATCGCTGCTACGGAAATAGTTGCCAACTGATTACGCATGATCTCTCCTCGTCTGTATTAACTTCTTCTGGTAGGAATGACTCCTGCTATTTATAACTATAACTGTAGCAGAGGAGATAAGAGATGCCAAAGTCGACGCGGGTAGCTACCAAAACCAATGATAAGCCAGAATATCTTCTATCTATCGACGAAGAAGCCAGTCCATTTTCGCGGACCTGAGTTATTCACTTAAATTCTTTTGAAAGAACGACAACCGAACGAAGAGAAAGCGTCATCACGGCTGCTCGCGATGACGCCATGTTAGCCCCTGCCTATGGCTGATGCGGCTGCCCGCTATGTTAAACGAATGAGCCGCGGGTCATCACTCCCGGTCATCGCCGCGAAGCGCTGGCAACGGGGTTGTTTTTTCCTTGCGCACTGCAAGTAGTTCTTCAGGATCGATGCGTAACGCTTCAAGAATCGTTGGGGCCACCTGCATGGTCTCAACCGGCGACTTTACCACTTTCTTCGATAGCCCGGGATGCGATACGATGAGCGCGACATTGGTATCGTCATTGCTAAAGCCCCCGTGTTCCGCGATCTTTTTCGACGACGTGGTGAAGATGACGCCGGGAGTGGGCAGCACGATAATATCCGGTGTTCGGCTATCGATGAGGGGATCGTTGAACCTGAGTTTCAGCAAATCGCCGGCAAGCACGTCCTGTATGTTAAGGGCTGTCTGGTTGGCACGCAAATAATCAGCTACCGCCTGGGTCTGACTTTGATCCTTCAGCCAGATAAGCGCAACGTCATCATCTGTAATCTTGGCGAACATGCCAGCGATTGCTGGGCTGACTTTGTCTTCCAATGTACCAATCTTGTTAACTTTAACCGGGTCTATTGGGCCTTGACCGTGCTTGGCGCTAATGATCATTAGGGTCGAATCGTAGATCCCCTCGTCCCTCAGTGCCTTCACTATTTTGCCCAAGGAAGCATCCGTTTGATCGAGCCCAAAAGCCAGAACTTCTGAGGGTGTGGCCAATGCATCGATATAGCCGCCGCGCTTTCCTTTCAGATTGGGCTGCGGTCGGGGATCGTTGTCTGATGCGATTTTCTGTCCAACGCTGACAGCCTGGAAATTCATCCCAAGAATGGTCGGCTTACCGACATTCTTTGTTCCGCTATGATCGAAGCCACGAATTTCGTTAATTACGGCATCGACCTTGAGCTTGTCGTTCGCAGCGGCGGTCACAACGCTAAACGTTGCGTCAAAACCGTTGACAATCGTTATCTCCGGTGTGTACAGATCATCCACGCCTTTTCCGGATGGTCCATTCACCAGATCGTAAGCAGGATGCTTATCTGCCCATGCTGTGCGGCCGCCGTGATTCTTGATGACTTCGAAGATAGTATTCACTTTTACGAACTGATGCGGAAATACCGGTTTGCAGTCGGGCCCCAACGGCAGCTTGGCCGGGTCGATACCGTCATTGGTAGCATTATCAATGGTTTCATCGAGTACGACTTCGGTTCCTGGAGTACCGCCGCATTTGCCCGGTGCAAAGAAAGTTCGGTCGTAACTGTTGTCGTAGAAAACTCCCGTCGAGCTCGGTGATCCGCCCGTAACGAGTGCCAATAGGCCAGGGAACGAGTCGGATGGTTTCGACGAGGATGCGTTGGTGTAGCGTACAGCATGCTGACTCAACGTTGCCAGCGCTGAACCCGGATGTGTCCGGATGTAATTCTCGACGTCAATTGCATGCATGCCATCCACGCTAATCAGCAATACATGCCGGACATGATGCTCCGTGGGAAAATGATGTTCGCTGTGTTCGCCGGCGTAGAGGTTAGCGGATATCACTAGGGCGGATGAGGCCAACAGCGACAGGGTAATCTTGCGAAACTGCATGGGGATCCTCCTTGGGGTGGGTACAACTGTGGGAGGTGTCACCCTACTCCATGTGTATTACGATTATTCGTGGCGAGTACGATCTCGGGTTAATCTTTAAGAACTATTATGCTGATTGCACCTTTTTTGCCACCTTTTGCTTCGGCTTCCTAGTATTGATAGCAAAGCTCGAGATGAGCGGTGTGACGAGAGGGGTGACATGCAACATGGCTTGTATTGCTTATGATCGAATCAAGCGCCAAAACGTCAGCAACGGAAGATAGGAAAGAGAATGCTCAAATGAGTATCGGAATACCCACTACGGAATACTGCCGTTGCATTATCCGCGTG
Source organism: Nitrosovibrio tenuis (assembly GCF_900109785.1). Classification (GTDB taxonomy): domain Bacteria; phylum Pseudomonadota; class Gammaproteobacteria; order Burkholderiales; family Nitrosomonadaceae; genus Nitrosospira; species Nitrosospira tenuis_A. Next base: position 556,634 of record NZ_FOBH01000001.1, on the reverse strand, counting down.
GGTGATGCATGGCATGGATCCGCTTCAGCCGTTCCCGCGCCACGTGAGTATAAATTTGAGTGGTGGAAATGTCCGCGTGGCCCAACAGCAGTTGCACCACGCGCAAGTCGGCTCCGTGATTGAGGAGATGTGTAGCGAAAGCATGACGCAACGTATGGGGCGAAGGGAGCTTGGCTATGCCAGCCTGGCGGGCATAGCGTTTGATCAGATACCAGAATGCCTGGCGCGTCATGGCGGAGCCTCGAGCGGTTACAAACAGCGCATTGCTCAGCTTTTCGCCCAGTAAGCCTGGCCGAGTTTCTTTGGCGTAGCGGACTACCCATTCCAGCGCCTCCTCACCCAAAGGTGTAAGGCGCTCCTTTCCGCCCTTTCCCATAACCTTTACAACACCCATGCTCAAACTGATCTGCCCAGCTTCCAGGCTGACGAGCTCTGACACCCGCAGACCGCTGGCATACAATACCTCGAGCATGGTGCGGTCGCGCAATCCCAGCGGTTGTTGGACATCAGGCGCATGAAGTAATGCCTCAACCTCTGCTTCGGTCAGGCTGACAGGCAGACTGCGCGGTAGTTTGGGTGAATCGATGTTGAGGCTGGGGTCAGCCTGAACTTTTCCCTGCTGTAACAAAAAACGGTAGAACCGCTTTAAGCTGGAAAGCTCGCGGCTGGTCGTGCTGGCTTTGACCTTGGCGGAAACCTTTTGGGCAAGAAATCCGAGCAGGTCGGAATGCATTGCAGCGATGAATGCGCTGTCATTCTGTTTCGGTTTGCCAAGCCATTCTCCGAACTGTTGCAGATCACTGCGGTAGCTGTCCAGCGTGTTGCGCGACAGGCCATCTTCCAACCACAGGACGTCCAGGAATTCGTCCAGTAACGCCATATCAAGCTCAGACACGCTCATGGTGCAATAGCCAGCGCTTGATGGCGAGCGGGATCCCGTCACTCGCATTCATAAAGCCGCCCAACCCCCCGCTTTTGGCAATAACGCGATGGCAGGGAATAATGATGGGAAGGCGATTGGCGCCGCATGCCTGTCCTACGGCACGAGGAGCGGAATGCAACTGCGCAGCGATATCGGCATAGCTGCGCGTTGTGCCACTGGGGATATCCTGAATGGTACGCCATACCCGGCGCTGATGAATCGTGCCACCAATATGCATCGACAGATCGAATATGAAGCGCGGATCGGTCAAATACGCTTGTAATTGATCGCAAATCTCTCTCGCAAGAATGTTTTGCGGCGCAAGTGTAGGGGTATCGATGGGCAGATATTCAATATCCGTCAGCCAGTCTTCGTCGATGCGGAGACCGAGCACGGCAAACGGCGTAGCGAGCTTCGCCTGATAATCAGCCGATGGTTGCATCGTCAGGTTGGCCTTTGATTTACTCATGATCATTTATGTATCGGCATCGGCTCGACCTAGCAGGGCTACGAGGCGGGCCTGTTACAGGACTGGTTGCGAGCCGGTTTACCATAGCGCGTCAATAATTTTTTGCCCGCTTTGACTTTATGCGAACAGTCCGGCGATAATCGGCCATTATCCGGTTTGAGCAAGTCGTCGGCAAGACCTTGAATTAAGGAGTACGCGGTGAAATTCAGCATAAAAAAGGGAAGTCTGGAGAAGCAACGCAGTGCCTGCATGGTCGTGGGTATATTTGAGCCGCGTAAAATGAGCGAACCTGCGGAGGCTCTCGACACGATCGCCAACGGTTATATCAGCGCCATATTGCGCAGCGGCGATATGGAAGGCAAGGCAGGCTCCACGCTCATGTTGCATAACATTCCCGACACGCCGTGCGAGCGCGTATTGCTGGTGGGGCTTGGCAAAGAGTCAGAGCTAACCGAAAAGGGGTATCGCGACGCGGTACGTGCCGCCTTTAAGGCACTGAATGAGACCGGCGCCGCTGAGGCGGCCTTGTTTTTGACCGAGACGCCAGTCAAGGACCGCGACACCGCCTGGAAAGTCTCACAAACCGCGATTGTAGCCATGGAAACCATCTATCGCTTCGATCGGCTTAAAAGTAAAGTGGAGGAAACCAAACCCCGCCTGCACAAAGTCACGTTGCGCGCTGTCAACGCGGGCGGGGCGACGGAGCTTGCCGGGAGCGAAGAAGCCCTACAGCAGGGGCTTGCCATCGCGGAGGGTATGAATCTGGCTAAAGATCTAGGCAACCTTGCGCCTAATATCTGTACCCCAACCTATCTGGCGGAGCAAGCAGTGGGTATGGCCAAGACCCACAAACTCAAGGCTACTGTCCTCGAACAAAAGGATATGGAAAAGCTCGGCATGGGTGCGCTGCTCGCCGTTGCCCGCGGCAGCCATCAGCCCGCGAAGCTGATTGCCCTGGAATATTGGGGACGGCCAAAGAAAGAGAAACCTGTCGTACTGGTGGGTAAGGGTATCACTTTTGACACAGGCGGCATTTCCTTGAAGCCGGCGTCGGAAATGGATGAAATGAAGTACGACATGTGCGGCGCAGCCAGCGTGCTCGGCACCATTAGCGCAATCGCAAAAATGCGGCTCCCCCTGAACGTCGTCGGTGTCATTCCCACCACTGAGAATATGCCGGGCGGCAATGCCACCAAACCTGGCGACGTGGTTACCAGCATGTCGGGGCAAACCGTGGAAATTCTCAACACCGATGCTGAAGGACGGCTCATCTTGTGCGACGCACTGACTTATGCCGAGCGCTATGAACCGGAGACCGTTATAGACATCGCGACCCTGACGGGCGCTTGCGTCATTGCGCTCGGTCATGTCGCATCGGGCCTTCTTAGCACAGATGAGAAACTGGCTGAGGAATTGCTTTATGCCTCCGGGCGAGCGGCCGACCCTGCCTGGCGCCTGCCATTATGGGAAGATTACCAGGAGCAGCTCAAAAGTAATTTTGCCGATATGGCCAATATTGGCGGGCGCGCTGCCGGAACCATTACGGCCGCGTGCTTCCTTTCGCGTTTCACCAGGAAATACCGGTGGGCTCACCTGGACATTGCCGGCACCGCATGGAAATCAGGCAAGGAGAAAGGCGCTACCGGCCGACCGGTACCTTTGTTGACCCAATTTCTGATTGACCGGTCATTAAGGAAAACCTGACGTCGATTTGAATAGCATGACTGAAATCGACTTCTACTCTGGCGGTGGCGATAGGTTGGATGTCGCGTGCCGCCTCATCACGAAGGTTGTTCGCAAGGGTTTCAGAATAATGATCTACACACCCGACCTCGTGATGGTCGAACAACTGGATAATCTTCTGTGGACCTTCTCTCCAACGGATTTTATCCCGCACTGCCGGGTTGACGATAAGTTGGTCAATGTTACCCCGGTCATATTGGGCCACAAGGCCACCAAGCTCCCCCATGATGAAGTGTTGCTCAACCTGGATATAGAGAATCCCGTTTTTTTCAGTCGCTTCCGCCGCTTGATCGAAATTGCCGGAACAAGACCGGAAGATACTGAGGCGGCACGAAAACGGTACCGTTTTTACCAGGACCGGGGATATGAAATTCGCCATCACAAGCTTGGCTGGCAATAGTAATCGTTAACTCTGATTCGAAGAAATCGTCCGGTTCATCCATTATTCTCGGTCCGTTATAACCTCCTTATGATCTCCTTACCATCCCCTTAGCGAAACCGGGATATCCACATGACAAATGGCAATGACGTCTCTCAGGAAGCCCAATATGATGAGATCGTGAGCAAATTGGAGGCGTTACTGCAAAAACACAAACGCAAATCCTCAGCTACAATGGCAGCAGCGGGCGGCGCGGCGGCATATCCCAGCTCAATTACGGGAAGCATGGACGTGCCACTGACAGCGAACGACAATATTCCGACGCTCACTGAAACGGTTCATATCACTCCGGCGATGCTCTTGCCTCAGTCTGACATTACCTCCTTGCTTGGCCAAATCCTGGATTCTGCGCTCAATGATGCCGGTGTCGACCTGGATCCAGTTGCGCGGAAAGCGCTTGTACACGCGCTGGAAAGTCATCTGTTCGGCCTCTGAGCCATTCGCGGTTACCTCAGACTAGAGAGCTGTGCCGAAGCCACCATTTCATAAAGCTTTCGATCCTACCGCCCTGCCGGCGCTTCCTCTTCCGCTATAATGGCCGGTTTTAATGCAAGTCTTTGATAGATATATGGAACTTGAAAAAAGCTTCAACCCCCGCGCCATCGAAAACCATTGGTATTCAGTTTGGGAAGCGGCCGGCTATTTCAAGCCACTTTCGAATAACGCAGGGGCTGAAGGGGTTCCTGCTTATTGCATTATGCTGCCCCCTCCCAATGTGACCGGCACATTGCATATGGGGCACGCCTTTCAGCATACGTTGATGGACGCGCTTATCCGTTATCACCGTATGCGCGGCTACAATACGTTATGGCAGCCAGGCACGGATCATGCCGGGATCGCCACCCAGATTGTGGTGGAGCGCCAACTGGATCAGCAAAATATCGACCGGCGCGACCTGGGGCGCGAAGAATTCGTCAAGCGCGTGTGGGAATGGAAAGCGGGATCGGGCTCCACCATTAGCCGCCAGATGAGGCGGTTGGGTGCATCATGCGACTGGTCGCGTGAGCGTTTCACCATGGATCCGGAATTATCACGGGCCGTGACCGAGGTTTTCGTGCGGCTCTATCGCGATGGCCTCATTTATCGGGGCAAGCGCCTGGTCAATTGGGATCCGGTGCTGCAAACCGCTGTATCCGACCTGGAAGTGATATCGGTGGAGGAAGAAGGATTTCTCTGGCACATCCGGTATCCGCTCGAAAAAATTGCAGGCGGGATCCCGGATGAGAAAGAGGCAGATGGATTGATCGTCGCCACGACCCGCCCCGAAACCATGCTGGGCGATATGGCGGTCGCCGTGCATCCGGACGATGCACGTTACCGTCATCTGATCGGCCGCCATGCGCGCCTGCCGTTATGCGAACGAAACATTCCCATTATTGCCGATCCCTACGTCGATCCCGCGTTCGGCACTGGGTGCGTCAAAATCACTCCCGCGCATGATTTCAACGACTATCAGGTGGGACAACGGCATAAACTCGTTCCCCTCAACATTTTCACACTGGAGGGAAGGATCAACGATCTTGCGCCTGTCGAGTATCAAGGCCTGGATCGTTTTGACGCTCGCAAGAAGGTTATCGCGGACTTGGAACAACAAGGGTTTCTGGTTGAAACAAAGCCGCACAAGCTGATGGTCCCGAGGGGCGACCGAACCCATGCGGTGATCGAGCCGATGCTTACCGACCAATGGTATGTAGCAATGGAAGGTCTTGCCAAGAGCGGACTGGAGGCAGTGGCAGGTGCCGATGTAAAGTTCATTCCGGAAAACTGGAGCCACGTCTACAACCAATGGCTCGAAAACATCCAGGACTGGTGCATTTCCCGCCAATTGTGGTGGGGCCACCGCATCCCCGCATGGTATGACGAAGACGGAAATATCTTTGTCGCGCATGATTTGAAGGAAGCGCAACGCCAGGCTGGCGCACACAAGCTCATGCAGGATGAGGATGTCCTGGATACCTGGTTTTCGTCCGCGCTCTGGCCGTTCTCCACGCTCGGCTGGCCTGATGAAACGCCAGAGCTCAAGATGTTTTTGCCTACGTCCGTTCTGATCACCGGCTTTGACATCATTTTCTTCTGGGTCGCGCGCATGGTCATGATGTCGCTCTACTTTACCGGCAAGGTGCCGTTCCGGGAAGTCTATATAACCGGGCTGATCCGCGACGCGGAAGGCCACAAGATGAGCAAATCGAAGGGCAATGTGCTGGATCCGCTGGATCTCATCGATGGCATTACGTTACCGGAACTGATTTTCAAGCGTGCGACCGGCCTGATGAATCCCGGGCAGGCGGAATCCATCGAGAAACTCACGCGCAAGCAATTCCCCGACGGCATTCCCGCATTTGGCGCCGATGCGCTGCGTTTCACCTTTGCCAGCCTCGCTTCACATGGCCGTGATATTAAATTCGATATGCAGCGCTGCGAAGGTTATCGGAATTTCTGCAACAAGCTGTGGAATGCTACGCGTTACGTATTGATGAACTGCACGGGAAAAGATACGGGGTTGGTTGCAGATTTGGACGTACAGCCCGTTTATGCACAGCCACTGGCACATCTGGACACCGACAAGTGGATCATTAGCCGCCTGCAACATGCGGAAAGCGTGGTGGAGCAGGCCTTCCATGACTACCGCTTCGATATTGCGGCACGAGAAATCTATGAATTTGTCTGGGACGAGTACTGTGACTGGTACGTGGAGTTTGCGAAGGTACAGTTGAATAGCGGTACTGAATCCGTACAGCGCGCTACTCGCCATACTTTGGTGCAGGTGTTGGAAGCAGCGTTGCGGCTTGCCCATCCTATCATTCCCTTCATTACGGAAGAACTGTGGCAGAACGTCGCGCCGCTTTCCGGGAAAACGGGTCCGAGCATTATGCTCCAGCCCTATCCCGAACCCGACCCTATGAAAATCAGCGAAGACGCCATCGCACATATCGCTTTACTCAAGGACATGATTAACGCCTGCCGCACGCTGCGCGGAGAAATGAATCTATCCCCAGCGTTAAAAGTGCCTCTGTTTACCGCGGGAAACGCGCAGGCACTTGCTGAATTTACCCCTTACCTGGTGGCGTTGGCTAAGCTGTCCGCTGTTGAAATCATGGATGAATTGCCCGACGCCGAGGCGCCGGTCGCAATCGTCGGCGAGTTCAGATTGATGCTGAAAATCGAAGTGGATAAAGAAGAGGAGCGCGCTCGCCTGGCCAAGGAAATCGCTCGCATCGAGAGCGAAATCGTTAAAGCGGAAAACAAGCTTGGCAATACCAGCTTTGTTGAGCGCGCACCGGCCAGGGTGGTGGAGCAGGAAAAAGAGCGGCTTGCAAGCTTCGGCGCAACGCTGCAAAAGGTGAAAGAACAGCTGCGGAAACTGGGCTGAGCATGGCTGTTTTTACCGACGATGATTCCGGTTGCAAATTAAACGCCGCACCTGCATACGTCCCCGCCCGCGAGGAATATCCCGAAGGTCTGGCAACTGTCCCGCAAGCGCTTGTAGAAAAGCGAAGCTACCGCGGCAAGAAACATAAAAAGCACATAAGCAACAGAAGGGATTGCCAGTAAAAAATTCAAGCAACCGGCTTGCCTGCGTTATAATCACCAGATAAACAAATAAATACCTCTAGCTCTGCATTTATAAAGGCGGAGATTTACGGAAAGAGAAAGGGGGAAACAATCATAATCATCTTATTAGGTGGCCCCGGGGCGGGTAAAGGCACCCAAGCCAATTTCATTAAGGAATATTTCGGCATTCCGCAGATTTCTACCGGCGATATGCTGCGCGCCGCTGTGAAGGCGGGTACCGAACTCGGCATCATGGCCAAAAGAATCATGGATGCGGGCGGCCTTGTATCCGACGATATCATTATTGGCCTGGTTAAAGCCCGTATCGCGCAGCCGGACTGCAGGAAAGGTTTTCTCTTCGATGGATTCCCTCGCACCATTCCGCAAGCGGACTCAATGAAGGCCGCTGGCGTACCGATCAATTTCGTTATTGAAATTGACGTGTCCGATGAAGAAATCATCAGGCGCCTGTCGGGTCGCCGCATGCATCCCGGTTCGGGCCGTATTTATCATATGATATTTAACCCTCCCAAATTGGATAACAGGGATGATGTAACCGGCGAGCCGCTGATCCAGCGCGACGATGACAAGGAGGAAACCGTAAGAAAACGGCTGGAAATCTATCACGCTCAGACTAAACCGTTGGTAGAATACTATGCCAGATGGTCAGCTCATGGCGGAAAGGGTGCCCCCAAATATGTAAAAGTAGCGGGGATCGGATCGGTTGAAAATATCCGTGATGCCATTTTCGCGTCACTGAAATAACTTCAATCAAAGTCCTGGCGGGATTTGAGCTTTTAGTCTTTCAGTATTACCCGCCTTTTAATCGCGAATAAAAGCACTACTGCAGAGGCAGCGATCCCGGACGCTGCCGGATGCATATTGGCGCCGACAAGACTATAGCGCCAGGGAGAAAGCGTGCCGGTTCATACGCCGGCGGTAGCACAAGGATTTTAATTATCAGGGGAGAAACATGGCAGCAAAGAACGCCTTTTATGCTCAATCCGGCGGGGTCACCGCCGTCATCAATGCTTCCGCCGCTGGCGTTATCGAAACCGCGCGCCAGCAGAAGGGGAAGATCGGTAAGATTTACGCGGGCCGTAACGGTATTATCGGCGCGCTTACCGAAGATCTGATCGATACCAGCAAGGATTCCATCACGGCAATCCGAGCGCTGCGCCATACTCCATCAGGCGCTTTTGGATCTTGCCGTTATAAATTGAAAAGCCTGGAACAGAACCGGCGCGAGTACGAACGCCTGATCGAAGTATTTAAAGCCCATAACATCGGCTATTTTTTTTATAACGGCGGCGGCGATTCGGCTGATACCTGCCTAAAGGTATCCCAACTGGCCGATACGCTAGGCTATCCTGTCCAGGCCGTTCATGTGCCGAAAACAGTGGATAACGATCTGCCCATTACGGACTGCTGCCCCGGTTTTGGCTCGGTCGCGAAATATATTGCTGTCTCAACGCTTGAAGCAAGCTTTGACGTAGCCAGCATGTCGAAAACATCGACAAAGGTATTCGTGCTGGAAGTGATGGGACGACATGCCGGCTGGATTGCGGCGGCGGGCGGCCTGGCATCCGGCAAGGACGGTGAAATACCGATCGTTATCCTTTTCCCGGAGATCCCGTTCGACCGAACGAAATTCCTTGCCAAGGTGGACAGTCATGTCAAGAAGTTCGGCTACTGCTCTGTCGTGGTATCCGAGGGGGTGAAAGGAGAGGACGGCAATTTCCTTTCCGATCAAGGCCTGCGCGACGCTTTCGGCCATGCCCAACTGGGCGGTGTGGCCCCTGTTGTGGCAAATATCATCAAAGAGGGGTTGGGCCTTAAATATCACTGGGGGGTAGCTGATTATCTGCAACGCGCCGCCCGCCACATCGCGTCGAAAACGGATGTGGAGCAGGCCTACGCAATGGGCAAGGCCGCTGTGGAATTCGCCATCGGCGGGCACAACTCGGTAATGCCCACGGTAGAGCGTACCTCCAGCAAGCCCTATAAATGGAAGGTGGGCATGGCACAGCTATCGAAAGTTGCCAACGTCGAAAAAATGATGCCCAAGAACTTCATCAGCAAGGATGGTTTTGGGATTACGGACAAATGCCGGGAATACCTCGCTCCTCTCATCAAAGGGGAAGACTATCCCCCCTATAAGGACGGTTTACCCAGCTATGTCAGGCTGAAGAATGTGGCAGTTCCGAAGAAATTGAGCGATTTTACGATCTGAGCCTTTACAAGCTATGGTGCAGGCGTGGGCAACCTGATCTTCGCGCTCAAAAGTAAGGATGGCACCTTAAAAAACAAATCGTATTTCGCATATGTGCTCAGGCGATCTGAATTTAACTGGAGATTTGAATGGCTAATGGTTTAATCATCGCAATCGGTTGTGCGATGGCGGCACTCGTGTATGGAGTGCTAATGATAAAATGGATTGTAGCGCTGCCTACGGGTAACGAGCGCATGCGGGATATTGCTCTTGCTATTCAGCAGGGCGCTTCGGCTTATTTGAACCGCCAATACACCACCATCAGCATTGTGGGTGTTATTCTGCTGATGGCGATTTTTTTGGCCTTGGGCTGGCAAACCGCAGTGGGGTTCGCTCTTGGCGCATTTCTGTCGGGCCTGACCGGTTATATCGGCATGAACGTGTCGGTACGCGCGAATGTTCGCACTGCGGAAGCCGCCCGCCATGGCCTCAATGCCGCGCTGGATGTAGCCTTCAAAGGCGGTGCGATCACCGGCATGCTGGTTGTGGGATTGGGTTTGCTGGGCGTAGCGGGCTATTTTGCGGTCCTTATCGGCATGGGCGCCACCGAAGCGCAGGCAACGCATGCTCTGGTGGGTGTGGCGTTTGGCAGTTCGCTTATTTCCATTTTTGCCCGCCTTGGAGGCGGCATTTTCACTAAAGGTGCGGACGTCGGCGCCGACTTGGTGGGTAAGGTTGAGGCAGGCATTCCCGAGGATGATCCGCGCAATCCGGCGGTCATCGCTGACAACGTTGGCGATAATGTCGGTGACTGTGCCGGTATGGCTGCGGACCTGTTTGAAACCTATGCCGTGACCATTATCGCCACCATGCTGCTGGGCGGTCTCCTGATTACCGATGCGGGTCCTCACGCGGTACTCTACCCGCTGGTATTAGGTGGAGTCTCCATCATCGCTTCCATTATCGGCTGCTATTTTGTCAAGGCACGCGAGGGCGGCAAGATCATGAATGCGCTGTACCGTGGTCTGGCAGTTGCGGGTGGGCTGGCGGCAATCGCTTATTATCCCATCACTACCATAATGCTGGGCGACGGTGTCATGATCGAGGGCAAACTGGTCTCATCGTTGAATCTGTACCTTTCCGTCCTGGTCGGCCTGGCGCTGACTGCCGCCATGGTATGGATTACCGAATACTACACCTCCACCGAATACGCGCCAGTGAGGCATATCGCGGAAGCATCCAGTACTGGCCACGGCACGAATGTAATTGCCGGATTGGGCGTTTCCATGAAATCGACCGCCGCTCCCGTGCTCGTGGTTTGCCTCTCCATCTGGTGCACTTACGAGCTGGCAGGACTGTATGGCATCGCCATTGCCGCCACTTCAATGTTGTCGATGGCGGGCATCATCGTGGCACTCGACGCCTACGGCCCCATTACCGACAACGCCGGCGGCATCGCGGAAATGGCCGGCTTGCCGCCGGAGGTGCGCGATATCACCGATCCGCTGGATGCCGTGGGCAACACCACCAAGGCGGTGACCAAAGGCTACGCTATCGGCTCGGCTGGTCTGGCAGCGCTGGTGCTGTTCGCGGATTATACTCACGCACTCTCCAGCGGCGGCAAGATCGTAAACTTCGATTTATCCGATCACATGGTGATCATTGGCCTGTTTATCGGTGGTATGGTGCCCTATCTGTTCGGCGCCATGGCGATGGAAGCCGTCGGTCGCGCGGCCGGTTCGGTGGTGGTGGAAGTGCGCCGGCAGTTCAAGGAAATACCCGGCATCATGGAAGGCACGGCCAAACCTGATTACTCCAGAGCGGTGGACATGGTAACCAAAGCGGCCATCAAGGAAATGATTGTTCCCTCATTGTTGCCGGTAGCGGTGCCCGTGCTCGTCGGCCTCCTGCTTGGTCCGGTTGCTCTGGGTGGTGTCCTGATTGGTGCCATCATTACCGGCATTTTCGTAGCCATTTCGATGACTGCCGGTGGCGGAGCCTGGGATAACGCCAAGAAATATATCGAAGACGGCAACTTTGGCGGCAAGGGCTCGGAGGCGCATAAAGCGGCGGTAACTGGCGACACCGTCGGCGATCCTTACAAGGATACTGCCGGCCCCGCAATCAACCCGCTCATCAAGATCATGAATATCGTAGCCTTGCTCATTGTGCCGCTGATATAAAACCAGATTGTGTTTTCTGCAAAGCACGCCGGTCGTTCGGCGTGCTTTATTTTTTACCGCACTCATGGTCTGCTTCTTCAATGGTTCCTCGACACCCCATTCTCCATGAACAATAAAATTATCCTCAGTCTCGATGATGCCAAAACCATTGCGGCTGCGTCAGAGGCTGAAGCCAGACACAACGATTGGCCGGTTGTGATTGCAATTGTCGATGATGGGGGTCACCTCATCCATCTCCTGCGCCTCGACAATACTCAATTCGGCAGCGTTGAAGTTGCGATTGAAAAAGCCCATTCCGCCATTGCCTTTCGCCGCCCTACCAAGGTGTGGGAGGACCATATTGCGGAGGGGCGCATGCGGTATCTCGGCCTGCCCGGAGCCGTACCGATTGAAGGAGGTTTGCCCATCTATGCCGGCGGTCAATTCATCGGTGCTGTGGGAGTCAGCGGAGTGAGATCCAACCAGGATGCACAGATTGCGCAAGCCGGGCTGGACACATGGTTGAACGCCCGCTGATCAGACTCCGCCTTGACGCCCTTTCTACGGGCAGCGAATTCCACAGCGCTGCCACAGATTGCGTAATGTGGCAGTCTTGAAGTCGAATGCCATGATCGCCCGCTACACGTCTTATAGCGGGCGTCAGCAGGTCTGACGGCAATCTCGATAAGATTGCTCTCAACTCCCCAATATTCCTTCAGGCCTTCGAGAAAGCCCTTCCATGAATTCCATCAGGGGTGCATCCCTTTTTCTTGCACCATTGCCCAACTTGAGGCTAAGTTAAGGTAGGATTGAGCTGCAACTGGATAAAATGGCGGCTAAAACGCGTCATCACTTCATTATCTGAGAATATGAATTTTCCGGAGATTCAACAGAAAACCTTCCTGCTCATGCTGATTGCCGTTTCTCTGGCGTTCGGGTGGATACTGCTGCCATTCTACGGCGCGGTATTCTGGGGTTCTGTTCTGGCCATCATATTTACCCCGTTTTATCGCAGATTGCTGATCACCATGAACCAGAGGCGGAACCTGGCTGCATTCACCACCTTGCTGCTCTGCCTTATCATGGTGATTCTGCCGTTAACATTGATTACGGCTTCGCTGCTGCAAGAGGGGCTGGCTGTTTATCAGCGGATCCGCTCTGGTGAGCTGAATTTCGGCGCCTATTTGCAACAAGTCATGAGCGCCCTGCCAACATGGGTAGTCCATTTGATGGAACGTTCGGGAATAGGAAATATTTCAGAGTTGCGCGATGCGCTATCGAACAGCGTTTTGCAGGGAAGTCAGCGTATCGCGACAGAAGCGCTCAGTATCGGCCAGAATACGTTCGAGTTTATCATCAGTTTTATCATCATGTTATATCTGTTGTTCTTCCTGCTTCGCGACGGGGCTATTTTAACCGCCAAGATAAATCAGGCCATCCCGCTAAGCATGGAGCACAAGCACCACTTGTTCAGCAAATTTATCACCGCTGTTCGCGCCACTGTCAAAGGCAATATAGCCGTGGCGGCGGCACAAGGCATGCTGGGTGGATTGATATTCTATTTTCTTGATATACAGGGAGCGCTGCTCTGGGGATTCGTGATGGCCATCCTGTCTCTGTTACCAGCAATTGGCGCGGGATTGATATGGGGGCCTGTGGCGATTTATTTTCTGTTTACCGGAGCGGTCTGGCAGGGAGTAGTCCTCATTCTTTTCGGGGTGCTGGTAATCGGCTTGGTCGATAACATACTGCGGCCCATACTCGTCGGCAAGGATACCCAGATACCCGACTATGTGATACTCATCTCAACGCTCGGCGGCATGGTTCTTTTCGGGCTTAACGGCTTTGTTATTGGCCCGGTCATTGCAGCGCTATTCATCGCTGCCTGGGATCTCTTTTCTACGGCAAACGAAAACAACAGGAATTCGGGATCCTGATAATGCCTTATCCTCCGGCCTCGACCGTATCTGCCGCAAAGCTTACGGCCAGATCAAGGCGGTACAGTGGGTGCAAGGCGGGCAATACCGGGATTAAACCTGAATCCGGCAGTTAACCGCTCATTTTTGGGTTTACCCCGCCGTGATCCCAAAGGTTTGCGATACTTGAATTTTTACCTTGTGATGAGTTCGCTACTCCGTCCAACTGCCTGACTAGGTTAAAATTTCATCTGACGCCTGGCTCCCCAGGCAAAGAGGCGGTCCCCAAGCAGCCACCTGGCCACAACGGCTATCTTGGAATCAAAAGGCAGAGCATGCCGTACTGGGCGAACAATAGCCGTCAAAGCATCAAGTACGGATTGTGCAATGATGTCCGGCCCAGGCGCCTTGGGTTCGCCAGCCAGAAGCTTGTGCACACCCGCGAGAAGTTTTTGATAGGCAGATGGATGCGCGACCGTCTGAAGCAGCCGTAGCTGATTGGGAACGAATTCAGTTTTGATCAGGCCAGGTGCGATGAGCACGACGTCGATCCCGAACTCCATCACCTCTCCCCGCAAGGCATCAGTCAGTGCTTCCACAGCATGCTTCGAGGCCGCATACCAGCCAAAACCCGGAATGGATACCCTGCTCAACGCCGAAACAATATTGATGATGCATCCAGATTTCTGATCCCGCATGTATGGCAGAACCGCCTGCATGAATCGCGCGTAGCCAAAAACGTTAACCTCGAACTGACGGTGAGCGGCCTCCATCGAAACGCATTCTATAGCGCCCAGTTGGCAGAACGCAGCATTATTCACCAGCACATCAATTCTTCCCTTTGTTGAAATGATATGGTTTACCGTTGCTTGAATAGCTTCTTCATCCGTGACATCCAGCCTGATCGGCTCAATATGGTCGGAGCGTATCCGTTCCAACCTATGCATACGCCGGGCCGCTGCGAATACGTAATAGCCATTTCTTGCAAGAAGCTTGGCCGTGGCTCTTCCAATACCGCTGGATGCGCCTGTCACCAGTGCGATTTTCTGACTCATTTCTCCCTCCTTCATTTTTATTGCGTTATGTTTAGCTTCTCGCCCATCTCATACGCAAGCCGCGGCTTCGTGCGCGCTCTCCGATCATGTTTTCGATCAACTTCGGTAGATTCGCCACTTGCACCTTCGATTTGAGCCTCTGATACTACAGTCTGTTGTCTATAATTTTAGACAACAGCTACTCTGGTTATGGGAAACCGCATCCGGGCAATATCCAAATGGAGGAAAGCATGAAAACAACATTGATCACCGGCGCCAACCGTGGGATTGGTTTGGAGTTCTCCCGACAATATGCCGAGGACGGCTGGCGTGTATTGGCCTGCTGCCGTACTCCAGAGAAGGCAGATGCACTCAATATGCTGGCAACGAAATATCCTGACCGGGTCAGTGTATATATGCTGGATGTCGCTGACCATGACCAGATCGATGAACTGGCCCGTTCGCTATCCGGCGAATCCATTGATCTACTGATTAATAATGCCGGGGTTTATACCGATTCTCATGCCGGCACTTTCACTAATATTGATTATGAGGCATGGGTCCGCGCGTTCCTCGTCAATACCATGGCGCCGCTGAAGATGGTTCAGGCGTTTGCTTCCCATGTCGCTCGGGGAAGCCAGAAAACGATCGTGACGATCAGCAGCAAAATGGGCAGTATCTCGGAAAACACCAGCGGGGGCAGTTACATGTACCGATCCAGCAAGGCCGCAGTCAATATGGTCGTGAAAACACTATCCATCGACCTTAACCCAGCCGGCGTTATCGCAGTGGTTTTTCATCCAGGATGGGTAAAGACCGATATGGGTGGGCCGAACGCACTGATCTCCGCAGTGCAAAGCGTATCGGGAATGCGTCAGGTCATTAGCCGCCTGACCATGGGCGACTCGGGTAAATTCTTCGCCTATGATGGGCAGCTTGTGCCGTGGTAAATGCACGGCCCACTTTCATCGCGCACCCTGAGCGTTGCCGAGGGATCCAAAAAAGTGGGAGGGGGCGTTGGCGCCCTTGGAGCATCGCCCGAGCGGTATCAGAGCAGCTGAATGTCCGATCGCATTGGTTGGAGGCGCCTGCATCCGCTGCGAGGTGGCGCCCCGAAGCTTAGGGGCGAGGGTTCCCGCGAAGCGGGATGCCACGACCGTAACTTCATCATTCAAAACTGCTCACTCCAGGTTGTATCTTCCTGCGGAAGACACTGCTCCGTCCTGCGCGGTCGCCTATTCAACGATCACCGCAGTTCCACTCGCGGAGACCATAAGCATGCCATTTTCCTTACCCATGATCTCGTAATCGATATCAATACCGATCACGGCGTTTGCTCCCAGATCCACCGCCCGTTGCGTTAGCTCTTCAAGGGCAATCTCACGCGCACGTTGCAGTTCTCTCTCGTAGGTACCCGAACGGCCCCCCACCAGGTCCCGAATACCCGCAAACAAATCCTTGAACAAGTTGGCGCCGAGGATTGCTTCACCAGCGATGACTCCGCAATATTTGGTGATGCGTTTGCCCTCGATGCTTGGCGTTGTTGTAAGTTGCATTACGCTCCCCTCCGAATCCAGAATATATGCTTATCGGTTATTCATAAAAGATATTGCCAGGTGTTGCTTGAGATTCATGCCATCTATTCATTAAGGCGTTCCTCCTCTGGGCGGCCTTTTACGCAGCTTCTTCAGCCCCCATTTCCCGGGAGCGCCCTCCCGAGGTTTCGGCTGATCCGTGGGTGCGCCGGGTTTACGCCGATGGTTCTGCTCCGGAGCGTTGGCCCGGTTGACAGGAGTAAGCGTAATCTCGAGCTCATTGATTTCAGCCCATTGGGCTTCGGTACGCTGGCGCTCGGGAACTGCAAGAAGCTCCTGCAGGCGCTGATAAGATGAAGCCGATTGGGATTTTTCCATGATAATTAATGTGGTGCTTTACTGATAATTATTATCATTTATAATATGACAATAATAGTCTTCCGCTATTCATACCCGGAGAAAAAAATGCCGAGCCGCCGCTTGTACCATTATCTTACCGCAATGTTTTGTTGTGTCAGCCTATTTAGCGCCAACGCGGCACATGCGGAGCAAGTGGTTGTCTATTCGGCCCGGATCGAACAGCTCATAAAACCGATGTTCGACGCATTCACTAAAGATACGGGCATCGGCGTGAAATTCATTACCGATAAGGAGGGCGCATTGCTCGCTCGACTTAAAGCGGAAGGAAAAAACACCCCTGCCGATATGTTAATCACTTCAGATGCAGGCAACCTCTGGGAAGCTGCCCGGGAGGGGCTCCTGCAGCCGGTAGAATCCAAAATACTCGGAGCCAATATCCCCGCTTATCTGCGCGACCCGCAGAATCAGTGGTTCGGCCTGTCGGTGCGCGCGCGCACCATCATATATAATACGCAAAAAGTAAAACCTTCCGATCTTTCTACTTACGAAGCCCTGGCTGAGCCAAAATGGAAGGGGCGGCTGTGCCTGCGCACTTCCAAGAAAGTATACAATCAGTCTCTGGTGGCAATGATGATTGCCGAGCATGGCGAGGCCAAAACCGAACAAATCGTAAAAGGCTGGGTCGCCAATCTGGCCATCGACCCCCTATCCGATGAAACCAGGGCAATGGAATTTGTTGCTGCCGGGCAATGCGACGTTACCTTGGCTAACACTTATTATTACGGCCGCCTGATGGAGAAGAACCCTTCACTTCCGCTAGCAATTTTCTGGCCAAACCAGACGGGTACCGGAGTCCATGTAAACATCTCAGGGGCAGGAGTTACAAGATACGCGCATAACGTTCCGGCTGCAATTAAATTGCTGGAATTTCTGTCATCGGAAAAGGCGCAGAACCTGTTTGCCGATGTAAACATGGAGTATCCAGCCAATCCCAAAGTCAAACCGGACCCGCTGGTGGCTGCTTGGGGCTCTTTTAAAGAAAATCGTATCAATGTGACTACGGCAGGTGAACTGCAGGCAGAAGCGGTTAAATTGATGGATCGGGCCGGCTATCGGTAAGGCATAAAGGGTGAAAAGTGAGGCGATTAACTCCACGGGGGACAATACAAGCACCAGAAGTTATTTTTCCCGCTTATCGATCTATAAACAAAGCGGCTTACTGCGCTGGCGCCTGATCCCTATTCTGGTCGCGGCAGTCGTGCTGATTCCCGTCGGCACAGTCATCTCGTCATTCTTCTCTCCTGCCAGCGATGTCTGGCAACATCTTGTTGAGACAACGCTACCGGCCCTGCTGAGTAATACATTCTGGCTCGCTGTGGGAGTCGCCTGTGGTGTAACGCTGCTGGGGGTCAGCCTTGCGTGGTTCACCGCGGTATGTGAATTTCCCGGGCGCAAATTCTTTTCCTGGGCCTTGCTGCTGCCTCTTGCGATTCCCGCGTATGTCACTGCATTCGTTGCGCTAGGATTATTCGATTACATTGGTCCCGTTCAAACCATGCTCCGTGAATGGCTGGGACCGGACCTGTTCTGGTTTCCGAATGTACGCAGCAGAACGGGTGTTATCGTTGTTATGGTTCTGGCGTTTTATCCCTATGTCTATCTGCTGGCACGCAACGCATTTCTCACTCAGGGTAAGCGCTCACTGGAGGCCGCTCAATCCCTGGGCCTTAATCGTACACAAGGATTTTTCAAGCTGGCACTACCCATGGCGCGACCTTGGATTGCAGGCGGGCTGATGCTGGCGTTGATGGAAACGCTCGCGGATTTCGGTACGGTGGCAGTTTTCAACTATGACACATTCACCACCGCCATCTATAAAGCGTGGTTCGCCATGTTTTCATTATCTGCGGCCTCTCAGCTCGCGTCCCTGCTGATTGTGATCGTCTTTGCAATGATCCTCATTGAACAACAGCTTCGTTCACGTACGCGCTATGCAGAAATCAAACAGAGCGCACCCGGCGATCGTATTCCGCTCGCCGGCTGGCGCGCATGGTTGATCGCCGGTTTTGCCTCGGGCACACTTTTTTTTGCGTTCCTTTTACCGGTCACTCAACTGAGTATCTGGGCTGCGGATGTTTTTGCGCGCGATTTCGACCAGCGTTACCTGGAATTTCTCTGGCATTCATTGCTGGTATCCTTCCTTGCCGCACTACTTACCTGTTCCGTCGCTCTACTCCTGGTTTATGCAACGCGCCGGCAATCTGATAGGGTCACTCGCGCCGCCGTGCGTATCGCCACCATTGGTTATGCGCTGCCCGGGGCGGTTCTGGCGGTGGGAATCTTTATTCCGTTGGCATGGCTGGATAACTGGTTGAGTGAAGTGGTCATGCGATTGTTTCATATAGAAACGGGACTGCTGATCCAGGGCACGCTTGCTACGATGCTCATCGCCTATATGACGCGTTTTCTCGCCGTAAGCCACAGCCCCATAGATAGCGCAATGCAGCGTATAACCGGTAACATTGACGAGGCCGCCATGGGGCTCGGCCTGGGTGGGTGGTCGGTCCTGCGCCGTGTTCACTTGCCCATGCTGAAAGGCGGCCTGTTCACTGGCGCAACACTGGTGTTCGTGGATGTGATGAAAGAAATGCCCATTACGCTGATGACCCGGCCTTTCGGATGGGATACGCTGGCGGTGAGAATTTTTGAAATGACTTCGGAAGGACAATGGGAGCAGGCTGCGCTGCCCGCGGTTGCCCTGGTGCTGGCAGGGCTGCTCCCCATCGTACTCTTCATGCGGCAAACCGATAGATAGGTTGAGCAAAACCTGAACAGCTGCATGAATACACTGCTTGATCTCAGGAATATCCGGCATGCCTACGGCCGGCAAACCGTGGTGAACGATTTATCGCTCACGCTAAAAAAGGGTGAGATCGGTTGCCTGCTGGGCCCGAGCGGCTGCGGCAAGACAACTGTGCTACGTTGCATTGCCGGGTTTGAATCTATCTCGGCTGGCGAGATTTCCCTCAAGGGGACGGTAGTAAGCAACGCAAGCGTGTGTTTACCGCCCGAACAGCGGCACATCGGCATGGTATTTCAAGATTATGCATTGTTTCCCCATCTGACTGTCGCCGCGAATGTCGGCTTCGGCTTGCATCGCATGCGGAAAACCGAGCGTGAGACGCGCGTTGCCGAAATGCTGCAAACCGTAGGCCTCGCCGAGGCGGCAAAGAAGTACCCCCATGAGCTTTCCGGGGGTCAGCAACAACGCGTGGCGCTAGCGCGCGCGCTGGCCCCACGCCCCGATTTACTATTACTGGACGAACCTTTCTCCAATCTGGATGTGAGCCTGCGGGAACGCTTGAGCCTGGAAGTGCGGGATATTCTCAAGAGTCAGAACGCTACGGCGATTTTAGTTACCCACGATCAGGACGAGGCTTTTGCAATCGCGGACGAGATCGGCGTCATGCATCATGGCGAAATACAGCAGTGGGACACGGCTTACAATCTCTACCACCAGCCCACCAACCGGTTTGTCGCAAACTTCATCGGCCAAGGAGTTTTTCTTCCCGGCAGGATGCTCGATCCGCAACATGTCGAAATAGAACTGGGAGTCCTCACAGGGACCACACCGCACGAATGTACTCCGGGATACTGCCTTTTATGTAGCCCCGGATCCCCCGTGGAGGTACTTATAAGACCGGATGACATCGTGCATGACGACGCCAGCCCCTTATGGGCAGTGATTTTGCACAAGGCGTTCCGAGGTGCCGACATTTTATATACATTACGCCTGCCCGGCGGTGCAACTGCCCTGTCACTGGTGCCCAGCCATCATAATCACGCAATAGGGGAGAAAATAGGCATCAAGCTTGAGGTTGACCATGTCGTAGCGTTCAGCCAACCTACATCATAATGATAAATTCAAACTTCAGGTCCCTGTTTGTTTAAAAGTACGAAGGGCAATAGGCATGAGGAATGAATTCAATAAACGTTATCTTCACCGCAAACTCGAATTCCTGGCTGCGTAAATCTCCTTCGCCAACTCCAACACTGACATTGCATAATTCACACTGCGGTTATAGCGGGTAATGACAAAGAAATTGTTGAACCCCAGCCAATACTCATTCCCGCCATTGTTTTCCAGCTCGATCAATGTAGCATGAGGGTTGCCAGGCATACTCACCCGCGAAGCGATACCCAATGTTCTCAAGTCGGCTACGGTATAGGTCGGCCAGTTTCCGGTGAAGAGTGCTGCACGGTAATTTTCACTGTTAACCAGGGCGGGAACCGCCACCGCTTCTCCCATTTGCCAGCCATGGCTTTTTAGATAGTTCGCAACACTGCCTATCGCATCCGTTGTGCTGCCGGATAAATCGATTCTGCCGTCGTTATCGTAGTCCACGGCATAGCGCCGGTAGCTGCTGGGCATGAATTGCGGAATACCGATAGCACCAGCATAAGATCCTTTTATATTCAGTACATCCGCATTTTGATCCTTGCCCAACAGCAGGTATTGCTCCAGTTCACCACGAAAAAATTGGGCTCGCTTGGGGTAGTCGAAAGCCAGCGTGGTCAATGCATCCAAAACGCGGTGTTTGCCGGCCTGCGCGCCATAAAGTGTTTCCACGCCGATTACTGCCGTGATGATTTCTTCGGGAATGCCAAACTCCCTGCGCGCGCGCTCCAGCGTTTCGGCATGACTATTCCAGAACGCGACGCCCCCGGCAATACGCCTCGGGTTGACGAATAGCGTACGAAACTCGTACCACGGCCTTGAAGTAGCCGGCTGCGAAATGGCATTGAGAATCGCCGGCTGAAACTGTGCCATGACGAGAATGCTTTCAAGCTCGGCTTGGTTGAACCCGTGCCGATTCACCATCTCGCCGATAAATGCCTCGATCTCCGGCCGCAGTTGCGCTGCGGCAGGCGTCGCGGCAGCCCCCATGCACCCGGCGAGTGCAACAAGTCCGAATGTGTATCTCAGCAGATGCATGGCTTTCCGAATAATATTGTGCGGAATAGACGCCCCAGCTCACTGTTGTAAACGGGACAAACGGCCGCCACTATATGGAATTTACAAGTTGAGATAGCGATTCTCCTATTTTCGTACCTCATCCTCCCACTCCCGCCATCCTCTTAAAAGAGGGAAATAGAGTCCCCGCTTTACCGGTTTATTGTCAACCCTGTGCATAAGCTCGGCGTAGCGGTCGAGCTGGGCACGGTAGCGCTCCTGCTCACGGCTGAGAAAGCCTTCCAGGTCGGCGCCTTCATGGCTGCTGGTCTTGTAGTCCACAACCCAGCGCTGGCCATGTGCATCACAAAATGTCCGGTCGATGACGAGATCCCGCGGCTGGCCATCGATGACTGCTGTCATGCACAACTCGTTGCAAGCATCCTGTTGCGATCCCAACAGCCATCGCCCGCGTGTATCGCTCACCGCGTGGGTGAGGGCAGTTATGATGCGGTCGGCAGCCACATCCGTTTCCCTGTTATATTTATACATGCCGCCCGCCATCAACTGGTGCCTGACAGTATCGCGCAAATCCTGAATCCGCGCCGTATTCCATGTTTCCAGCCCATCCTCGGCGATACACCGCAACCAGCGGTGTACTATATTCCCAATATGGCGCGCCCTTTCGCCGGCCCATGAATATTCGATATCGCCTCGCGTCGAACTCGCAGGCTGCTGAGCCTTCCACTTTGTGGCTGGCGGCGCGGCCGGCAAGGCCCAACCCGAGACCAGACGGCGCAATGATTGGTCAATCGGATACTCACCCGTCCGGCCTGACTCTTTGCCCGTAGGACTATGCGGAACAGGCGATGGTTGCGAAGAAACCGCCTGCACCGCCGCTTTTTCATAGATGGGTTGAACCGCGGGCCAAATTTTGCTCAGTAAGGATTTTCTGGCGGGCGGCCTCAGCTCATGCTCGCCATCGCGGCTGTAAAATACGCTTGTGCTCCCGAGCAAGTGTAACCGTTTTCTAGCGCGCGTTGCCGCGACATAGAGCAGGCGCTCGTCCTCCAGGCGCTCTTTTTCATTATCCATTTTCTCCAGCCAGGCGTAGATACGGTCTCCGTCGGCGCCCGTTTCCTGTATCGGCGCAAGCAATAAATCATTACCGCAGCTTGCTTCACTTGGAGACGACCGCGCGCGCAAGCGCTCCATCCACATGAACAGCTTTTTATCGTTGCTGCGGGATGAACGACCAAGACCGGGCAGGATGACATAATCGAATTCCAAACCTTTGGCTTTGTGTATGGTCATGATCTGCAATCGACCGTCAGCCTTCAGGTCCGGTAATGCGTAAAGCTTGGTGAGGCCTTCTTCCACCGCGCGAATGCCGGCGTTGCCTGCATCCTCGTGCGCTTCAAGGTGATCGAGATAGGCTGCCGCATCTTCAAGGTCTGCCAAACCATCCACGCAAGCGGGTCCTCCCAGCGCGAGCCAAGCCGCCTCGACTGTCTCCCGCAGCGATTGCCGGTAGCGATTGTCCAGGCAGACCCTCAGCTCTTCCCGTACGCGCCGCAGCCGGGCTTGGCCATCGGTGGAGATGGTCGCAATGCGTGAAGCATCGTTTAGCACTTCCCAGATCGTTTGATCTCTTGTGCCAGATCCCGTCGGCTCGGTATCGCCGGACATTCCGCTTTGATCCATGGGAACGGGTGCGGGTGTCGAAACCAACGCATGGATGTCTGCCAGTGTAAGACCGCACCACGGGGCGCGCAACAACGCAAGCCAGGCCAACCGGTCTCCCGGATGGGTCAGCGCACGCGTCAGGGCAAGCAAATCCTGGACAACTGGCCGGAACGCCAATCCCTCAATATCAATCGCGCGAAACTTCAGCCCGGCATTCCTGAGCCGTGGCGCGATTTCACGGAGATGGCTGCGGTTGCGCACCAGAATAGCCATCGTCGCGGATGGATCATTTTTTTGTGCTTGCAGGGCGATCTCTACCACTCTCGTCGCCTCGGCGGTGTGATCATCGTCGAAAAAAGGGTGCACGCCGACTGCCGCGCCATCAAGCAGGCCATGCATTGAGGCGGACGGTATGTATGGGGTTGCGCCCAGAGCGATGTCCTCCTGCTTCGGCATGATGCGTGCAAAAGTGATATTGACCCAATCCACGATACCGCGCTGGGACCGGAAATTAGCCGAAAGAGAAATCGGGTGCAAAGTAATATCCCCGATTCCCGCAGCGCGGGCACGCAGGAAAAGGCCCACCTCGGCTTCGCGAAAACCATAGATGGACTGCATGGGGTCGCCGACTATCAGCATACTGCGGCCGTCTCCCGCCTCCCACCCTGAGGTAAGTCTGGTGACAAGTTCGTACTGACTGATCGATGTGTCCTGAAACTCGTCTATTAATAGATGGCGAATGCGATAGTCGAGCGCGAGCGCAAGATCGGTGGGCATCTCAGGCTCACCGAGCGAGCGCAGGGCGCCTTGCGAGACCTCGGTAAAATCCACCTTGCTACGAACCTGGAATACGAGTCTGAGCTGGGCGACGGCGCGCGGCAGCAGCCGCATGATCGAGCCGAGCACTTCCCACTGTTTTTCGGTGTAACAGGAGGGCGGCAGAAGCCGAACATCATGCAGCGCCCGACATAAAGTATTGCCATTTTCGTGCGCCGCCAACGATGAAACAAGTGTGCATGCTCTCTCTTTCCATTCCTTCGCAATGTCTTTCCGTCCCTTTGTGACGGTAGGAAAGCCATCGTTTATCGTGTGCTGTTTGCGCCAGGCGCCGTCTCTTGTGAGCAATAGCTCGGCGATCGCATACCAGCAGGCGTAATCCTGCTCCTCATCGCGAGGCAATACGCAAAGCCCGCCGAACTGCTCATAGTTCATTGCAATCGAGTTTCTGCCGCTTGCAGCCAAATTGCAGGCGGCATATCGCATAAGCTGAACCAATTCATCCTGCATCGACTCAGGATGAAGTTGAAAAAGGCTGCGCAGGTGCCTGAGCGCATCCTGCCGCGTATTTCTCAGTGCGGCTTCCAGCTCATCACGGTCCCTTCCATGAATATGGCGCAGCCAGTGGTCGCGTCGCGCCAGCATTTCAGCAAGCAGTGATTCGACGCGGGCCATGTCATTGTCGAGATGTTCCAGTAAGCACTCGATATCCCTCATGACAACTTCGTTGCTGTCCACCAGATGGATAACTGTGCGCGCCGCTTCTCGATACAGATCGGACGCATCCTCTAGGGTCTCCGGTTGGCAGCCAAATTCCGACAAGATGGGCATCTGGCGGCTCAGCGAGGCGCATAACGAATCAAAGGTCTGAATGCGTAGGCGCGCCGGATTTTCGGCCAACCGCCAGCCGGCCTCCGCGTCGCGCCGAACCGCCGCATCAGCCAGCTCGCGAGTGAGTTTTTGGTGCTCAGTTTCAGGCAAGGTCAATGGATCAAGCTTGCTGCCCGCCTGAGCCAATGCTCCGATCACCCGTTCACGCATCTCCCCGGCGGCTTTTCGGGTGAAGGTTATCGCAATAATCTCTTCGGGCTCATTGACGCATGTAAGCAGTTTGAGATAACGCTGGATCAAAAGCCCGGTCTTGCCGGATCCAGCAGGGGCCTGAACAATAAAGGAATGACTGGGATCAAGCGCACGGCGGCGCTCGGCAAGGTCCGGCGTATCCGTCATACTTGAAATAGGCGAAAGTTTATTCATTCATCATCGCTCTCGATAAATCTATCCCCCCTGTCCCCCGTTCGCTCATCAATACGGCAAAAGGATCTCAAATCGCAGTTGCGACATGTGTGAGGGTATTTCTTGGGATCAACCCTGGCGTCGCCGCTGGCGAAACTGGCTGCGATATCGGCAATATTCGTATGCCAGGCCTTAATCAGTTCTTCCCATGAGCGAAATTGATCACCCATACGCGGTCCGGGAAATGCAGGCACCCCGGGCAACAGATCGCTGTCGCGCGCAAGGGTTACAAATCGCATGTCCCCCATCCTGACCTGCGCAAATACAATGGCTGCAGCATCCGGTTCGCTGGTGACAAGATACAGAGGCAGTTGCGGTTCCTCCGGTCGCTCATCGAGCAGGGAGCGCGCCACCGGCGCCCTGGATTTGTAATCGATAATAATGCGGCGCCCGTCAGCGAGCTCGTCTACTCGATCCAGGCGTGCCGTCAGGACAAGCCCGCCGATTTCAACGCTGCGTTTATCTTCAATGGCTACTACCTCGAATCTACCGCGCTTTCGATCTTCGTTAAGCCATTCTCGCGCCGATCGCATCAGGCGGCGCTGTTCGATTTCCGCAAAACGACCAGACATCGCGACCGGACGATCTCGGCGTAGGCGGGCGATCGCTTCCTTCGCTGCGCGCATGAGCAGCGCTTCAAGATCGTCATCGCTAATAGTATCGAGCGCATCTTTGGTTTTGAGCTGGCTCCACGTCAGCGCGAGTACATGATGTATGAGCGTGCCCCGCTCTGCCGCATCCAGTCCGGCGGATGGCGATTCCGGACTCTCCGCACCCAACCTGTGCAGTGCCAATGCACGGAATTGGCAAGCGGCGTGATCTTTTATTACCGCCACGCCCCCACGGACGCGCCCACCCATTTTTGCCGCATTACTCCCGCGCGGACTATCCGCTCCGTTCGTTTCGCCGGCGGCGGGCGCAACGGGTGCCACAATCAGCGCCGGGGCTTTATCGTCGCTTACTCGCTCAAGCCTGCGGACTTGGTGGATCAAGTCCCGGTAATCCGGATAATCAGGCAGCACAAGCTCTGCAGTAGTCACAATGGCAATATCCAGAATCAGCGGGCTGAGCGAAAGCGTACGCGCCTCACGGTCGTCGCTGTACCGCGAATGGCTTAAAACAACCTCATCCGCCGTAGAAAGCCATGTGGCGGTAAGCCGATGCGCGAGCTCGAGCGAGGCGGCTGCAGAGCCCTGCGGAAACCCAGCTGATTGCTGCAGCTCGACCGGAAGGAAAGGATTCGGCCGTGGCTGGGGCGGCCATGCCTCATCAGATAAACCCATTACCCAGAGGTGATCGAACGCCATCCCGCTGGATTCCAAAACGCCGAGTATCTGTATCGGAACATCCGGTGTCTCAGGCTGAAACATCACCTGCGCAACCATATGGCGCAGCCGAACCAGAGCTTCGCTGTAGCGAATATGAGCGAGGACGGAATCAAGTGCGGCAAAATCAGCCAGAATTTCCTGCCACTTTTTCAAAGTCTGATATTCAGACGAATCCAGATCGCGCTCGCCGGGAAAACCGAGAGTCCGCAACGCTTCGGAGATTTCGCGGGCCAATGTTGACGGTTTATGCAAACCGGCTAATTTCGCTTTGACGTGCTCGGAAAAATTGAATAGCCCTTGTACCAGGATGGGGCAGCCTGCCGCGGAATCTTCACGCTCGATCAGGATCAGCAGCCATTCAAGTGTAATCGTAGACTCGGCACGCTTGCGCAACCGCATATCCAGCCGCGCACGGTCCATGATTTCAGTCTCGCCGCCGCTGAGGAACGGTGATCGAAGTAAATGACTTGCTCGCTCGAACTCAATTTCTCCTGAACCGAGTTCGAGCATCAGGAGTGCGGCGCTTACAAGAGGATACGAATCCAAAGTCATACCGAGCGACACGTTGAATGGGAACGTGTGCTCGGCTCGGCTCGACAGTGAATGCTGGCGATCCGGATTCATTACGGAATCAAAGATCCGTATGATCTTGTTATGGTATTTGGAAAACTCCGGGACCACCACGCCTATGCGCGCCGAGCCATTGGCCTCGAGCCGCGCCCTAGCCCATACCGCCGCGCAGCGGATCTCATCAACACTATTGTCATGTACAAGGCGACGCGCATTAAAATTGTGCAGCTGAAGCTGCGACCGAGGCTGTGCCATCATGACTTCACAATCCGCCTCTTGAAGCTTGCTCAGCAATGTCGCCTGCTGGGGTGTAACGATATCGAAACCATAGCAAACCAGCCGTTTCGGCTTATGGAATTTCAGGTGTCCGCACAATTCGCATATCAGGTTGTAAAGGCGCGCCCGGTCAATCTGGCCAGCGCGACCGGTCATCTCCTCGTAGCATTGTGACCAGTCCCGGAATGCCTTCGTGTCTTCATTCAGTATAAAACCCTTGAGCCGCGGAATGAGATGCCAGGCATGGGCAAGCTGCCAGGCTTCGCGAGCAAGCAGCGCCGCCTCCGCAACAGCAAGCAGAACTGCGCCCTTCTCCGAATAGTTGATGGCGCTTTCCCACAACACCTGTTCCTGAGCGGATTCAAGAAGCGCAGGCAACCCGCGTGCCTCCCCGGAATACAGCACATCTTCGTAAATACGTTCGACAAAAGCGGAAATTGGAAGAATATCAGCCGAATCCCAGATAGTGATACCTCGGATGGCCTGGGTGCGGTCGAACTCGCTTTTAAGCATTCTCGCGAGCCGGCGGGTGGGTGTAACCACCGTCACGCCGGCCTGCGGGCCGGCGGCAAGGTCGACAAAAATCTCGGAGAGAGAAGTTTGTGGGAAATTCAGATTGGAGGACATGCGGCGGCAAGCTACCGCTGCGTATCAGCGTTCTAGTTTATCCAGCTTTTCAGTTACCTTCGCCCAGTCATCGGCATCGGGCGGCGCTTCTTTTTTCTCAATGATAGGTTTCCAGGCCTTTGACAATTCAGCGTTGAGTGCGGTGAAATGCTGCTGTTCCACCGGCACATCATCTTCCGAGAAAATTGCCTCTACCGGGCACTCAGCGACACAAAGGGTACAATCTATGCATTCGTCCGGATCAATCACCAGAAAGTTGGGTCCCTCGCGAAAGCAATCCACCGGGCATACGTCTACGCAATCAGTGTACTTGCACTTGATACAGGCTTCAGTTACTACATAAGTCATGACGGATCCTTGCTGAGCTCTTGGAGAATTCGCGATTTTACCAGAAATTATTAGGGGCACCATAACTCTATAACCCGCGACGCGCTTATCATCACGGGCCTTTTATCCTTCCAAACGAGTCTACAGATAGAGTCGACAGGCAACGCCTCAGTTCCCGTTGAACTGGCAACTGATATGTGAGCGGCAGGAGTTGAGCGAAGTAAAGTCAAACGGGGATCGGGGGGCCTTTTTTCCGGAGAGCCGTGATTTATGATGAGCCCTCTTTCAGGGTTCCCCCTTTCGCCTTGATCTCCAGCGAAACCAGCAGCTCGTCCATTGTTACCGGCCACTCCAGCTTCAATGTAACCGCCTGCATGATTTTCTCGAAGCCGGCCTCCGACTGTGATACGGAATAATAGGGTTGGGCGCGCAATGACGCGGGAGATGAAACTTTAAGCTCAACACTTCCCTGCAGCTCATCGTCATCCAGCGCAATATCAACTACATCACGCAATTCGAGCAGTTGACCGAACCCGCCTGGGATTCCGCCTCGATAAACATAACGTCCGCTCCAGCCATCACAACTGGGCATGGCGAGATTGATTTCCGTACTGAACACACCCTCCACGTCCGCCGCGAACCGGTATGAGACCTGCAAGCGACTGTCCACCAGATCGAAACTCTTCGATATCTGCAACGAAAACACTTCCGCATGACAGTATGGGCCACTGGCGGTGAATGGTTCATGCCGGTAGTCCACCGTATCGCCATTCAAGCGATCTATAAACAATCCTCGCGCATCACCGTCCACCTCCATATCTTCCACATCTATCTTATGCTTGAAGCTGATTCGCTCATGCGCTGAAGCGATACCGGTGCCGCTATGTCCGCTGCTTTCGCTGTGACGAATTTTATGATAATAATGTTCAGTCTGGCGCCGTAAGGTATCACCAAAATTATGGTTCAGCAGATAAGAATCGAACTCGCAGATACCTCCATCCCCGTCCAGCTTCAGTACCGCCTGAATCAACCCGTTCTGCAGATACATTTCATCCGTGCCGTCGAGATCAGTGTCTTCGATAAAGCGGGCCGCACGCGGTGCGCATGCGTCCAGCATTGCTTCCAGCTCGACGATTGCTTTATATATCGCCCGCCTCAGATGGGGTAGATATAGCCCCCCGAACAGGCCATGCCAATACGCATCATTGGCTTGCGACTCGTAGAGTTTCTCTTTCATCCTGCTGGTGTGCTGGCTGACCGGCAGCGAGTCGAGCCGCGCCGAAAGGCCCAGCATGCGTTTATGCATCCAGTTGGATTCGGGATATCGGGAAAAAAAATTCTTCCAGATACCGCCGCGCAGAAACGCCTTGTGGGACTCATACCAACCTGCCGATTTTGCCTGCCGTACCAGATCGGCATAAATATGGGCGGGCTGGGCGGGCAATGTCCACTCGTTCATTTCGATATAGGAAGTGGTTGGCAAATACACCACGCCACGGGTTTTTTCAATGGAATGATAATCACGGTAGTGTTGAGTGCGAATCATGGACGAACTCAGGATTCCCTGGATGAATTGATCGAGCCATCCTCTTTCATAGACCCACTGGTAGGTTTCCGGCCAAATGCCAAATTTTTCGATATCGTCGAAGTAGATCGCCGCATTCCGGCCGCCGGCCACGTTGCTTTTGGCGAAGGACTCGATATAGGCCACTACTTCATCCGCTGGAGAGAACGGCAGTCTGTAACGCAGAGTTTCTGAAATTGGAAACAGATCCAGTACGCGTCCATCCTCTTCGGTCGTGAAATAACCATCCAGTTCTGCTGCAGTTTTACCTGCGCAAAGAAAGTGATAATCGTCCACGATTACATAGCGAATACCACAATCAGCCAGCGCGGGCACAACGGTTGCCTCCCAGACGCGCTCCGTCAGCCAGGCACCTTGCGGACGCTGCCCCAGCTCCATCTCCAGCTTATCCGAGAAAGTCTGGATCTGACCAATACGATCGCGGTTCGGAATGGCTGCCAGTACAGGCTCGGTCTCACCCGCGCCAAATAGCTCGACTTGTCCGCGAGCAACCATTTCGCGCAACAGCAACATGTCCTCAGGATAATGATGCAGCAAATAATCCAATAGCCAGCCGGAAATATGCAATGCAAAGCAGAACTTCGGGTAGCGATAAACTACTTGCAGGAAGGGCTTGTAGCAACGAAGGTGGGCATCGGCCAATACCTCGGGGAAATTGCCAACAGGCTGATGAGCATGAACGCCGAAAAGCAGAGAGACGGGTTGAGACATGGACCTATTCTCCAGAAAAAGCTTCGGCCAAATTTACGCGGGCGCCCTATTCATAGGGCGCCCGCAGCCGGGTTGTCCGTATTACCGGCCGTCTCTGAGTTTGCACCAGCTATAATGATGTTCTCAACAGATTAATGAGCACCGCCTCTTCCGGTGATTTCACGAGGCACGACGCATGGCGCCGCCCGATTCAGGAGTACCGCCGACACCCTGGCTGATGGGTTCCCTTACCGATACCGGTACGGGCAGCTTCAACAGACAGTAAAGATTAGCCAGATTGGCGCGGAACAATTTGTCAAAACTTTCCACCACATGGGGCGGGTTGTAATCCCCTAACCACCAGAACCAGTCAGAACTTTCGCAAGAAGCAAGTTGCCGTTCCGCTTTAGCCTTTTCATCCTCCGTCAGGCGCCCGCTCTGCATAACCAGATCGTAACTATGCTTGGCTGCACATAGCAGATCCCAAGCCTGGTTTTTTTCCTTGTCCCCGATCCAGGTCGAAAATGTTCCATAAACCCAGCTGCCTGCGGCCAAAACCGGGAGCACGGTGGCTTCAGCCTCTGCGGATGCAATATAGTCACGATAGGTCGTGGTGCGGATTACAGGGTGATTTTCGAGTATCTCATAGAGATCATTTAGAAAATAATAGCCGTTGTAGGGATAATATTCCCAGGCATTTTCACCGTCGAGTATTACGCTTACCACCGGGCTCTCTCTGGGTAGTGCGTTGTGACCGATGTCTTCCAAAGAGTGTACCAAATGCTCGGCGGCATCCCGTCCAAACCATTTCGAATACTCGAAACCAATCATGTCGGAAAGTCTCTCATCGCGAAAAAAACAAATGACATTGTTTGATTTGCCCGCTACCCGATAAGCTCGATAGAGATAACGGCCTCGTTCCGGCAGGGGTTCGGCTGGGTACGATTCGCGTAGACTGTTGGCCAAAACCACCTCGCCACTCGCGCTCCATTGGCAATCCTGTTCCGCCAGAATTTCAAGAAACGGTGCCGATACAGCGCCCTCTGCGGGCCATACGCCACAAGGCCTTGCACCAAAGCGCCGTGAATGGGTCGCAATGGCCGAGGCTAACTGAGATGCGACCCGGCTTTTCCCTCCAGGGTAGGCTGCTTCGGTCGGCAGGTTAACGCCCGGCATACTGTCGCGCGCAGAAGAAAAGTCTATCAGCAGCGGCGCCAAAGGATGATAGTGGGGCGTAGTGGACAATTCGATTTGCCCGGACTCGGCGAGCTTCCGATAGCGCGGGATCAACCCCTGTATCAGCTCCCCGATCAGATTCAATAGCTGGGTTCGGTCGGCATGGCTGAAACGCGCACCTTGCGTCATCAACCGTACGACTGTCTCATTGTTTCTCCGCACACTCTCTCCGGTCCACGCAAGGTGATACCATACGAGCAAGTCCGACAGATATTGACCCGAGAGATACACCAGCTCAGCTTCACTACGCTCCCTTAATCTTTCGTGCATGTCGTGCAGACGCTTGTACGCGGGGTAGGGTTGCATCATTGTCGTATGGTTACTGCGAAAACAGCTATCAAAGATTCTTACACGATCGCCTATGGATATCTGTTCCAGATCCGGCGTGCCCAGCAGACGCAGGAGCGGATCCCGCAGCTGGCCGGAGGCGAACTGCGCGGCATAGTCCTCAAGCTGATCCAGCAATACCGGCACGAAATTGACAACCGCCTTCATGGAAGGATGTGATTCCAAGTGATACACCATGTCGGTGTAATCCTTGATAGCGTGCAAATATACCCATGGGAGCATAAATTCGCCGGTTTCGTAATTGCGATAATCCGGCTGATGCATGTGCCACAGCAAAACTAATTGTAATGGTTGCATTTCTTTCCAGATCTAATAAAACTGTGCTCTCTCATCTGACATAATGTATTTTTTGGCCCAGCATTTCCGGAGTAATCAGGGTGATCCCATTTTCGGTAACGTAAAATCGCTTACGGTCTTCCAGCGGGTCAAATCCAGCCCTCATTCCGGGGGGGATGACGCAGTTCTTGTCCACCACCACCCGCCTCAGGCGCACGTTTCTGCCGACATCGACATTGGGCAATATAACGGAGTCCTCTATATTGCTGTAGCTGCGCACCTGCACGTTGGAAAATAATAGTGAGCGGCGTACCGTTGAACCGCTAATAATGCAACCGCCCGAAACCATGGAATCCAGCGCCTGGCCGCGACGATCGTCGTCGTCAAAAACGAATTTTGCCGGGGGTAATTGCTCCTGGTGAGTCCATATGGGCCAATCCTCATCGTACAAGTTCAGGTCCGGTGTGATGTGAGTGAGATCAAGGTTTGCCTCCCAATAGGCGTCGACTGTGCCCACGTCCCGCCAGTACGGTACGCCAGAGGCCATATTGACGCAACTGTCCATAAAGCGATGAGCAAATATCCGACGACGTGGTACCAGATACGGAATCAGATCCTTACCAAAATCATGGGATGAATCCGGCTCATCATGGTCGCGGATCACTTGTTCGAAAAGAAACTGCGCGTTGAATACGTAAATACCCATGCTGGCAAGGGCGTGCCCGGGCTGACCGGGGATAGGAGCCGGATTCGCTGGTTTCTCGGCAAAACTGGTGATACGCCAGTCAGCATCGACACTCATGACACCGAACCCGCCCGCCGACTGCAGCGGCACGTCGATGCACGCAATTGTCATATCCGCCGATTTCTCCACATGATCGGCCAGCAGCTTGCTATAGTCCATTTTGTAAACGTGATCGCCGCCCAGGATTACCACATAATTCGGATTATGGGAGCGAAGAATGTCCAGGTTCTGGAACACGGCATCGGTGGTTCCCTGGTACCAGGTTTCCTCAATGCGCTGTTGGGCGGGCAGCAGCTCGACAAATTCATGAAAGCGGCCGTCGAGAAAGCCCCATCCGTGCTGTATATGGCTGATTAAACTTTGTGATTTGTACTGGGTTGCCACGCCGATACGCCGGATTCCGGAATTGACGCAGTTGGAAAGGGCAAAATCGATAATGCGGAACTTGCCCCCGAACGGCACGGCGGGCTTGGCGCGCCAATCGGTAAGTTGCCGCAGCCGGCTGCCACGCCCGCCAGCCAGTATGAACGCAATCGAATTACGCGTAGTCTGGCTGTGAAAACGTATATCCGCCTCTTGTTTCATGAGCAGCCACCCGTACATAACATTGACAGAACTCCTGAATAAATCTCCGCGTCGTGCTTCATCAATGGCCCAGCTGGCAGCTGGGCTTGAAAAATCAGGGGCTTAATCAGAGGCATATCTGTTCCTCACCTCATGCACAGGCTATAATTCATCCCATGCAATCGAATCCCTCAAGATATGCCCTGATCGTCAAAGTCAACCCAGCCCTGGAAGCGCTCCTTGCAGCACGACTGCATGATCCCTTTAGTTATCTGGGTGCTCACATGGAGCAGGATTATATCCTTATACGGGTATTCTACCCTCATGCGATGAATGTATGGATCAGTATAGCAGGCAATTTCGAGCTGATGGCAAGGGTGCATCCATGCGGAGTTTTTGAATGGCGTGGCCCCATTTCGCCGGTCATGCCCTACCTGTTGCGCGTGGAGAATGACAGCAATACGCCGGAAGCACATATATATGAGACCTACGACGCGTACGCATTCCTGCCCCGCGTTTCCCATTATGACCTGTACCTGTTCAACGAAGGCAGATTATGGCAGGCGTATCGCACTCTTGGCTCCCACGCCAGGGAAATCGATGGTATCGCCGGGGTTCTTTTTGCAGTGTGGGCACCCAATGCTGAGCGCGTCAGCGTGGTGGGGGATTTTAACCGCTGGGATGGGCGCATACATCCGATGACGGTTCATGGCTTCAGCGGGGTATGGGAATTGTTCATTCCCGGCTTGCCGCCGGGTTCGCTCTATAAATATGAAATACTCAACCGCAGCAGTGGCGAGCTCCTTCTTAAAACAGATCCTTATGCCGGATATTATGAGCTGCGTCCCAACACCGCCGCTTGTACGCCTGCTGCCAGCCAGCCAGGCTGGCACGATGCCGGGTGGATGGCAAACCGTGCGATATCCGATTGGTTGCACGCTCCGCTGAATATTTACGAGGTTCATGCAGGGTCGTGGAAGCGTAATCCGGACGGAAGTTTCCTTTCATATCGCGAACTTGCCGGGCATCTGATCCCGTACGTACGCGAGATGGGTTACACCCATATAGAATTGTTACCCGTTTCGGAGCACCCGCTCGATGAATCCTGGGGTTATCAGACCACCGGGTATTTTGCCCCCACCAGTCGCTTTGGCTCCCCGGACGATCTGAAATTTTTTGTTAATGCCTGCCATCGGGCAGGGCTTGGCGTCATTCTCGACTGGGTTCCGGCGCATTTTCCAACCGATGCATTCGCCTTGACCCGGTTTGATGGCACAGCGCTGTATGAACATGAAGATCCGCGTATGGGATTCCATCAGGACTGGGGCACGCACATCTTTAATTTTGGGCGTAATGAGGTAAAAAGCTTTCTACTGTCGAGCGCCCATTACTGGTTATCAGAATTCCATATTGATGGGTTGCGGGTGGATGCCGTCGCATCCATGCTCTACCTGGATTATTCGCGCAAGCCGGGAGAATGGATACCCAATAGATTTGGAGGTCGGGAAAATCTGGAAGCGATGGATTTCCTGCGCGAACTGAATATCATGGTGCACCAGGAATTTCCTGGCGCATTGACTCTGGCTGAGGAATCCACTGCGTGGCCAGCTGTATCTCGCCCCGCTTATGTCGGCGGCTTGGGGTTTTCGATGAAATGGAACATGGGCTGGATGAACGACACCTTATCGTATATGAGAAACGATCCTGTTCATCGGCGGTTTCATCATGAGCAGCTTACCTTTGGTCAATTGTACGCATACAGCGAAAATTTCGTGCTGCCGTTCTCTCATGATGAAGTTGTCCACGGGAAGGGCTCATTGTTAGGCAAAATGCCGGGCGACGCGTGGCAGCGATTCGCAAATCTGCGTCTGTTATTTTCTTATCAGATGACCTACCCCGGCAAAAAGCTGAATTTCATGGGTAATGAATCCGCGCAACAGCAGGAATGGAATTCCGGCGGGGAACTGGACTGGGAACAGTTCAAATCCCCGCAACACCTCGGCGTAAAAAGGTTGTCGCGGGATCTCAATCACCTGTACAGCAGTATCCCGGCATTGCATCAACTCGACTTTTTACCAGAAGGCTTTACATGGATAGACTGCCACGACGCTGATAATTCCGTGATCAGTTATCTCCGCCATGCCTGCAATGGCTCATTCGTGCTGGTCATTCTGAATTTTACGCCCGTGCCGCGGAGAGAATACCGTATCGGTGTTCCGGCCGGGGGAACGTATCACGAAATATTTAACAGCGACTCTTCATACTACGGCGGCAGCAATCTGGGTAATATGGGACGTATCGACGCTACGTCCGAGCCATGGATGGGGTGGCCGCATTCTATTGTCATCACGCTCCCGCCCCTGACGGGAATTATTCTCTCGCTTGAAAGCTCGCGCGGCGTTGTGGTGCTGACGGATGAGGTGTGAAGGCACTGGTAAGGCAGTTCCCTCATACATAAAAATAGAAAACGGATTCATTGATGCCGCTCGGTTCTACCCATCCCGGCCTTCGGGTGCTATTTATCACGCCAGAAATTCATCCCCTGAATAAAACGGGCGGCCTAGGTGACGTAAGCGCGGCGTTACCTGCGGCGTTACGCGAATTGTGTGTGGACGTGCGGGTACTGATCCCTGGCTATCCTCAAGTACTAGCGGGGCTAAAATACAAGCGCAAGATAGCTGAATTTTCCGCCCGGCCTCCGTTTCCTTCAGCTGCACTGTTGTCGGCAAAGCTGCCACTGGGAGGATCCGCGGACCTTCCCTTACTTATCATCGATTGTCCGTCCTTTTACTGCCGAGATGGAGGTCCCTATTCGGACGCATCCGGGCGCAACTGGCCGGACAATGCCTTGCGTTTCGGGCTTCTATCCAAGATCGGGGCGATTCTTGCAAGTGACGCCAGTCCCATTGCCTGGCGTCCCCGAATCGCCCACTGCAATGATTGGCAAAGCGGCCTGCTGCCCGCGTATCTTCACTTTCATGCAGGGCAAAAAGCAACTTCATTGATGACGATACACAATCTCGCTTTCCAGGGTGTTTTTCCTCCCGATACCGCGACTCAACTGGGACTGCCCGCCGCAAGCATGAATATGAATGGCGTGGAGTATTACGGCGGAATGTCCTTCCTCAAGGCCGGGCTGTATTATTCAGACCACATCTCTACCGTGAGCCCGACCTACGCCCGGGAAATTCAGACTGCACCGCTGGGTTTTGGTATGCAGGGTTTGCTGGCTTCACGCCGCGAAGACATCAGCGGCATTCTTAATGGCATCGCCACTGATGAATGGGATCCCGCTACTGATCCATATCTCGCGCGGAAGTATTCGATTACTAATCTGGCTGCCAAATCCGCTAATAAAAAAGCGCTGCAGAAATTGCTGGGGTTGACTATAGATCCTCAAATCCCGTTGTTTGCTGCTATAAGCCGTATCACATACCAAAAAGGTTACGACCTGCTGCTGCAAGTAGCAAAAGAGCTCACGGAAATACCAGCCCAACTGGCGATCCTGGGCAATGGAGAGATAATACTGGAACGTGAATTGACCGCGCTGGCAAGAAATAACGGCGGAAAGATCGCCGTATGTATCGGCTTCAATGAAAAACTCGCGCACCTGATCGAAGCCGGAGCCGACAGCTTTATCATGCCTTCGCGCTTTGAACCGTGCGGCCTGAATCAGATGTACAGCCAACGCTATGGCACGCCTCCGCTCGTGCACGCCACGGGTGGCCTGGTTGATACGGTCGTCGATTGCACACCCGCAACCTTGGCTGTCGGAAGCGCCAGTGGTTTTCTGTTCCGCGATATGACGGCGGAGAGTTTCCTTAACGGAATACAGCGCGTCGTCGCTGCCTACAACGATAAATCCGTCTGGCGCCGCTTGAAGAAAAATGGCATGACCAAGGATTTCAGTTGGCGCTCCAGCGCCGCCGATTACCGTAAAATTTATTTGTCTCTGTTATCTTGACGGGCCGCGCGCCATTCGATGGTGAAGTTTTCCAGCTTCACGCAAATATCTTCAAAGCCATACCATCATGCCCATTTCAAACGGATGGGTCAGCAAAGGCTGATATGGATAGATGCGAATGTAGTACTCCAGTTTCCCGCATAAATCCGGAGTGAGATTCAATGCAAACAGGTGTTCTCCCGATTCTTCGACCCCGGTGAACTCAAACCGGAAATGCCTGAATTCGGATAGCTTGCTCTTTTTGAGCTGACGGCAGATCAGCAGCTCGACGATTACATCCTCAGGCTTCAAACCGTTCAGTATCGCAGCGACCTCAAAATGCAAAGCATCACCGAAGCTGATGCGCTTGGCTGGCGTATCCAACCGGCGAATACGGACCCCTCCCCACGCCTTTCTAACAAAAGCTTTCCAGGCTGCGGTTTTTATCGCACCCTCGAAATCATTCTCAGAATAAACTCTGCCCTGCCTGCTGGCCGGCACATAAAATTTTTCGGTGTACTCGTTTACCATGCGCGCGGCGTTGTAACGCGGCAGCAACGATATCATCGAGTTCTTGGCCATCTTTACCCATCCCGACGAGTAACCCGGCTTATCACGAGTGTAATAGAGAGGCACAACATGGTCCTGCAGGGTTTCATAAAAATCTTTGCTTTCTTCCCTGTCGCGAAGCGCTGGGTCCATATTCTCCGGTCCCGGTTTAATAGCCCAGCCATTTTTGCCATCGTAACCCTCCCCCCACCAACCGTCGAGCACACTCAAATTAATCGTCCCATTGATACCTGCTTTCATACCTGAAGTACCGCTTGCTTCCAGTGGATATACCGGACTGTTAAGCCAGACGTCCACCCCGGCTACCAATCGCCGGGCGAGGCGCAGATCATAATCCTCGATCAGAAATAGTCGCCCTTCAAATTCAGGCATCCGTGCAACCTGGCTCACGCTGCGGATCAGATCCTGCCCGGGAACATCTACCGGGTGCGCTTTGCCTGCGAAAATGATCATGACGGGACGCTCCTGA
This sequence comes from Nitrosovibrio tenuis, assembly GCF_900109785.1. GTDB lineage: Bacteria > Pseudomonadota > Gammaproteobacteria > Burkholderiales > Nitrosomonadaceae > Nitrosospira > Nitrosospira tenuis_A. The sequence goes on along the minus strand of NZ_FOBH01000001.1, from coordinate 518,023 downwards.
TTGAGCATGATCCTGCGCAACCAGTCGAGATCCTGGAATAGCAGTGTCGCCCGCTTATAGGTGGCGAAGCGGCGGGCAAAGCCGAGCGTCAGGATGTTGGGATTGATCGGATCGACCGATTTCAGCAGCCGGTCCAGGTGCGCTTCAGACCCGTGATTCCGGGAGTTCTGCGTGGCCAGACGCGCGCGTATCCCGTAAAACATCTGCGACTTCAGGGTTTGACGGACGCTCCAGAATAAATGATCCGGTATTGCACTGATACGGGACCAGTATTCGGTATCACACATGTTGTTGCGCCACTCATAGCCGAGATACCGGTCAAATAAGTCGGACCATTCCTGCGCCAGGAATGTTGGCACATGCACACCATTTGTGATGTAAGCGATCGGATTTTCCTCCGGCTCGATCTGGGGCCATAAATCCCTGCATATGCGGGCCGATACATTGCCGTGTATCTTGCTTACGCCATTGTGGAACCGAGAACCGTGAATGGCGAGCGCGGTCATATTGAAATCATGGTTACCCGGGACACGGCCAAGCGCCATGAATTCTTCACGGGTTATACCGAGGTCATGATAAAATTTTTGGAAATATGTATTTATCATGTCATCGCTGAATTGGTCGTGCCCTGCCGGTACCGCGGTATGAGTAGTAAATACCGTGCTCGCGGCCACCGCCTCCAGCGCACTTGGAAAATCCAGCCCCTGCTGCACCAGGCCGCGCATGCGCTCCAGCATCATGAAAGCCGCGTGGCCTTCATTGATATGCCATATCGTCGGCTTGATCCCCATTTCCTGCAGTGCAAGTACACCCCCGACGCCGAGCAGGATTTCCTGCTCGATACGCATGGACCTGTCGCCGCCATAGAGCTGGTGAGTAATATCACGGTCATCCGCTGAATTTTCCGGAAGATCCGTATCCAGCAGATAGAGGGTGACATGTCCAATTTTGGCACGCCAGATCTTTGCCTCTACTTTGCGCTGAGGTAATTCCACGTCGATCCGAACTTCCGTCCCGTCATTGCGCAACACCGGTGCCACCGGCAAATCTTCAAAATCAGAATCGGTATAGGTGACCCGCTGATTGCCCTGATTATCTATGGTCTGGAAGAAATATCCCTGACGGTAAAGCAATCCAACGCCGATCAACGGCAAGCGCAAATCGCTTGCTGCCTTACAGTGATCCCCCGCCAGAATACCCAAGCCGCCGGAATAAATGGGAAAGCTCTCGTGGAAACCGAATTCGAAACAAAAATACGCCACCTGATCGTTTGCTTTGAGACCTTTGGCGCCGTCACGCCGTACCGGTTCGGAATGATATGAATCATAGGCAGAGAGAATGCTGTTGTAATTAGCCAGAAACACCTGATCCTCGGCTGCCTTCCACAACAGCGATTCATCCACGCGCTTGAGAAATGCCTTCGGATTGTGGCCCACCGCTCCCCACAGGCTGGGATTCAGGCGCGAAAACAGCGAGCGTGTCGAGCGGTCCCAACTGTACCAAAGGTCATTAGCCAACTCTTCGAGGCGCGCAAGCCTGGGGGGTATTTTGGGGTTGACAGCAACAGTAAAGACGGTACCAGTGGGCATATGTAATTTTCCTTGCAGGGGTGGAAAAAGTGTTATTCAGGCCCCGAGAGGGGAAAATTCCCTGATGATTTATATTCTAATGAAGTGCTCGCGGTAATGCTTCAGCTCGGCGATGGAATCATAAATATCCGAGAGCGCTTCATGCCTGGATTGCTTTACCAGACCCGCCAGGATTTCAGGTTTCCAGCGTTTTGCCAACTCCTTCAAAGTGCTCACGTCAAGGTTGCGGTAGTGAAAATAAGCTTCCAGCCGCGGCATCCATCGCCCCAGGAAACGTCGATCCTGGCAAATGGAATTGCCGCACATGGGCGAGATCCCCGGGGGAATATGCTCTTGCAGAAACGCGATCATGGATGCTTCAACCTCAGCTTCCACCAACCGGGATAATCTGACCTTATCTATCAGCCCGGAACGGGTATGAGTGGACGTGTTCCAGCTGTCCATGGCATCGAGTACCGTGTCTGGCTGGAAGACGACCAATACCGGCGCTTCCGCCACTACGTTCAGTTGAGAATCAGTCACTACCAGAGCGACCTCTATGATGCGGTCGTTCTCCGGGCTGAGGCCGCTCATTTCCATGTCTATCCAGATGAGGTTGTGGCTATCTTGTGCCATAATGGGAACGCAGTCCATGAATTTTCAATGCGTTATTGTGTCATATCCGATATCAGCGCGTCATCTTCCATCCAGGTTTCGTTCGCTTACTTTAGATTTATGCAAACGTTCACAGCTGTTTTTCTCATCGCTTTATCGCTTACGTTCGTGACGCGGATGTGGCTCTCAGCCCGACATATTCGTCATGTTCTCGCTCATCGTGGCAGCGTTCCTGCAAATTTTTCTTCGCAGATCAACCTTGAAGCTCATCAGAGAGCGGCTGACTATACCTGCGCAAAGACGCGCCTGGGTTACGTCAGCATTTTGTTGGAAACGGCGGTATTGCTGATATTGACCTTGGGAGGGGGAATAGATGCCCTATCCTCATTCTGGTCGGCCCGATTGAATAATCCGCTCATTCACGGGATGGCGCTCATCCTCAGTACCATGTTGCTGATGGGCTTATTGGAAATTCCCATAAGCTACTACCGGAACTTTGTTATCGAGCAACAATTCGGCTTCAACAAAATGACGCCCCGGATGTTCCTGCTCGATCTTGTCAAACGGACACTAGTCGGGCTTCTGCTCGGCGTTCCACTGCTGCTCGGCATTTTATGGCTAATGGATAAGATGGGTTCGAACTGGTGGTTTTATGCCTGGCTGGGGTGGATGGGTTTCAATCTGGCTCTCCTGGCCGTGTTCCCCACCTGGATCGCTCCGCTATTCAATAGGTTCACGCCGCTTGAAGATGCGCCACTCAAGGCGCGCATCGAGCAACTGATGCGAAAATGCGGCTTCAGAACCAGTGGTCTTTTTGTAATGGATGGCTCGCGCCGGAGCAATCACGGCAACGCTTATTTCACCGGTTTTGGAAATACCAAACGCATTGTTTTCTTCGATACTCTATTGGCGCGTTTGGATGTGCCGGAAATTGAAGCGGTGTTAGCGCATGAGCTGGGGCATTTCAAACGGCATCACGTTATCAAGCGTATTGCGTGGACGTTTGCTATGAGCCTCTTGTTCTTATGGTGCCTCGGGTATTTAATGCAACAGCCCTGGTTTTACCTGGGGCTGGGTGTCCATGCTCCATCTGTACCTTCTACTGCAACAGCCCTATTGATATTCTTCCTGGTCATGCCTGCGTTCACATTCCTGTTCCAGCCAGTCGCCAGCCTGTATTCCCGCAAACATGAATTCGAGGCTGACGAATACGCTGCGCATAATGCTTCCGCAATGGACCTCATACGCGCATTGGTCAAACTCTATCAGGACAATGCCGCGACACTCACTCCCGATCCGCTGCATTCCGCTTTTTACGATTCCCATCCTCCGGCTTCGCTGAGGATCGCGCGCCTGCAGAGCCTGGCGCGAAATTGACCGCTAAAGCATAATTATAGTTTCTTATAACTACCAGGAGCGCCAATGAATAACGCTGTCGATGATCTCACCATGAAAACATGCCGGCCCTGCGAAGGCGGCACGCCCCCCCTTTCATCCAGCGAAATAACCGAGCTGATGCAGCAGCTCGATGGATGGGAATTTCTAGAGGCCAGAATTGGAAAGGATTACCATTTTAAAAACTATTATCAGACCATGGCTTTTGTCAACGCCATTGCATGGATCTCACATCGCGAAGATCATCATCCTGATCTAATGGTTGGCTACAACAAATGCCGGGTTGAGTACACGACTCATGCCATCGGTGGGCTGTCCGAAAACGACTTTATTTGCGCGGCAAAAATTGACACCCTGTTCACAATTTGAGATCCAATCCGCTTTCTACCGCCTCACCGCCCGTTGCCGGACAAATAATCGCCGCCTTTGGCAGGCATTTCCTCGTAAAAACCCAAAGTGACGCGGTTCTCCCATGCGTAATGCGCGGAAAGAAGGGTGGCGTGGCGTGCGGTGATCAGGTAGAAATTCAGCTTACGGGATCGGGACAAGGTGTAATAGAGCGCATTCTTCCGCGCAGCACACTGTTGTATCGTAGCGATGCTTACCGCGAAAAACTCATCGCTGCAAATGCCACACAAATAATTATCGTAGTCGCTGGGGTCCCTGGTTTCAGTGAGGAGCTCATCAACCGATGCCTTGCTGCTGCCGAGAGCCAGCGGCTCAAGCTTCTGATTGTACTCAATAAGGCTGACATCGTTCAGCCAACGCACGCTGCAGCGACCAAACTTGCTCTCTACCGTGAGCTCGGCTATACGCTCTTGGAACTGAGCGCCAAATTTGATGCGGCGCCCCTGTTACCGTATCTGCGAGGGCAACTCAGCGTTCTGATAGGCCAATCGGGTATGGGAAAATCCACACTCATCAATACGCTTATCCCCGAGGCCGAATGCGCGACCGCTGCAATTTCCGTAGCGCTTGACACCGGACGCCACACTACTACTTATGCCCGGCTTTATGAACTTGACGAGCACAGCGGCATCATCGATTCTCCGGGTTTGCAGGAATTTGGCTTGCATCAACTCAATGGCGAGGAATTGGCGTGGGGATTTATAGAATTTCGTCCCTACATTGGACAGTGCAGATTTACAGACTGCCGGCATATGCATGAGCCGGACTGCGCGCTCGCACAGGCGGTGAGGGAGGAAAAGATCAGCGCGCGTCGCCTCGTTTTTTATCAAAAGCTGGCTGCGTCATCTGCCGCCATCTCGTGAGCGCGGCATGAAATCTTAAACAGTCCGGGACGAAAACGGGCGGTACCGAAACCAGTACCACCCGCTGAATGGATATTCGAAAACGCCAAACTGTTTTTCGCCTAGGCCTCCTGAACGGCAGCCTGACGCATACCTGTATTAAATTGAAAATGGCTTAGCGGTAACGCACCGAATAGTAGCGATTCTCTCTCGGAACGGCGCTTTTTATTGAAGTCGGGTTGTGCGTCAAACGTCCGCAGCCACTCAATGTACTCATTGGGCAGACCATGCTCAATGGCTCCCGCTATGGCAGATGCTTTATACCATTGATATGGCAGAAGCGGGTCCTCCCTATAGCTCGCTACATATGTTACCGCGATGTAAGTGCCGGTTGACGTGACGACTTGGATATTCGTTTCACTATATCCAATCCCCAGTCCTTCTCTTTCTTCAAAGCTCGGCTTCTCTTTCTTGTTTATCTTATAAAGAATCCCATAAGCCCGATCGTTCGGATTGCCCGTGAGCTCGATATCACATTTTCCGGAGCCGTCGCGACTTATTTTACCGAATGAGAATCGACGTCCCTGAACAAAACCGACGTCAATAGCTACGGCGGACGGCGCTCTATCCGGGGCATTAATTCTGCGAGACAACATATTTGCACCATATGCAAAGTAAAGAAATGTTTGAGTCGATTTGTTTAGCATGATTTTACCGATATAAAGAGGTTAAAGAAATTAATCGCTTGCGTATTACAGATAGCTAATAAACAGCCAATCAATTGCTATACGGCATCAGAAGATTGGGCGCCGAATATAGAAGACTAGAGGAACAAGTCATCCTGGATGGTGGCAATTCCTGCGCTTCTCCTGTTTTTCTTTTTAAATAGGGGAGTCCCGCGCTTTTTGGGTTTCAGGCAATGAACTCATATCGCCTGTGATCTCTTTTAATTTCATTGAACGTTACGCCTAAAGATGTGCGTCATAAGTGCTGCCCGTTGTCATCTCGGGAGAATAGGCTCCCTCACATTGTCTGCGGTCGTGCTCGAATTTTTTCCATGTACGGCTCCGCTCTTTTGTTTTGGTGGTATTTGCACTGCGCAGGACTTTGCGGTAATCGCTCCATGCCTTCCGTTGCGCAAGCCGTCGGGTTTTATAATCGCTTATGCTCCAACTACCCTTCAGCGCGTCACGCCGCGCTTCCAGAGCATTTTTTGTCGACGATGACCAGTCGCTAACCATATTAGCCAACGTGGTATCACGAGTATCGATGGCGCTTTGTATGCACAGAACATCGATCTTGGAAGAGACTGTCGTTGCGGATTGTTGCGCAAGAACCGGGAGCCCGGCGAATATGGCACTACTGAGTAGCAGCGCTTTGACCAAATTGATTTTCATGTGATAGTACATCAATATATTTTCACAACTTCACAGTTTCTTTATGTTTTATACACATATTCTTCACATAATAGGCAAAATTTTTTTGAGATTTAGTGTGAGCGAATAAGTGGAATTAAAATATCAACCGTATGCACGAGCTTCTCTGATATAAATTTATTGCGTCTTTCACTGGAGTCGGAATCATTCTTCAATATACCGTGCAGAAGATGTGGGGCGGGTAGACTGGATAGACCCGTTTTGCTTTCCCGCCCCCCCCCGAAAGGCTCGTTTTTACGCCATGGCACGGCTTAAAATCTGCTTATTGCGACGCGGTATGAAGCTGAAAAGATTGGGGTAAGCGAGCATCAGGTAAGTACTAGCCACGATGCCGAAGTCTATAGCCAGCCACCCAGCATTGATTTCCCGCGATGCGAGAATGGGAACCGCCCATAGCAGGAGAAGACTCAAATTCAATATTAAAGCGGAGATACGATGAGTAGTTTTCACGGAATGACTCCTGAAAAGAATATTGTTTAAGGAATTTCACGCTAACTATAAGAGTGCCCTGAGCAGCTTAGAATTTATTAATAGAACCTAGCTGACATACAGATCACAATTACTTAACAAATATTATACATATTCTTCACAACTTCACAAGTATTTTACATTTAGTACACATATTCTTAACATTATGCGCAAATTTTTTAGGCCGATGAACTAATGCGGGCGAACGAGCAAAATTGAAATTTCAACCGTTTGCACCAACTTCTCCGCCACCGAACCGATGACCAGGCGTTCCAGCCCACGGCGCCCTTTTGTACCCACCACGAGTAACTCGGCTCCCCACTCGGCAGCAGCATTTGCGATAACTTCGGCTATCCCGTTCAAGCCGTATACTCCGTCGGAATTCAGCAAGCGGGTTTCAACCCGCGGTACGGCACTTGCCGCCGACGCGGCCTGCCCCAGCAGGTCCGCCCCGGCTCGCTGATTTTTATTTTCTTCGTCATCCGCTTTGGCCGCAGCATGTACTATGCATAGCTGGGCGCCGTCGGTTGAAGCTATATGCAGAGCCTCCTGTAGAGCGAATGGTGAGGTTTCATCGCTGCCGATTGCTACCATGACCTTCCTGTACATACGAACTCCTGTTTGTAGACGATCCACTATATCCGACGAGCGGATGTGCTAGTCCGCCCGCCGTCCTTTGAATGACCTGCTCAGTCGACCCCGCCACCCGAGAATTTCTCGAAATACTTTTTGATGATGACTTTGCTTGGAATTTTTCCGGCCTGGTTAAAGACGAGATAGTTGACAAGCCCGTGCACCGCCAAGGCGACGATCATCCCTTCGAAAATGCCGATCTTGAATACCAGCAGGCCGGTAACCGTGGCAAGAATCAATGCATATTGCCCGTAGTGGGCGACGTGCCACAGACCCATGATCATTTTCCAGCCCGAGAAAATCATGATTGCAGCCAGCGAAAATTTCGGCAGGTACTCGAGGTAGTGTGAATTGATCACGAAGAAGAGGATGACAGACCCTACGACGAGATTGGAGAATTTTGTATAAGCCCCGGCAAGCTTGTTGGTCGTGCTTTTAGCCAGACCATCGAGATTGGTCATGCCTCCAAAGAAGCTCGAACCCATATTGGCTATCCAGATGGCAAGCAGGCTGTTGTTGGTGTTGCATTTGCGGCCCAATGGGTCTATTTTTTCGATGGCGGCATTGCTCATGACCTGCTCGATCACATCGATGGTCGCAAGCATCGCGCAGAAGCCGATGAGATATACCCAGGTCATGGCATCTTCTACGTGTGGTATCGGGAGGGCAAGCTTAAGCTCCACATCATCCACGTGCAGCATGGGGACGGTTATGAATTGGGCTACGATTATGCTTGCGCCGATCAGCAGAAAGTATGGAATTGCGGGTTTCGAGTTCTTGAACCTGGAAAACAGATACACGAACATGGCAAATCCGGCCAGCGATATGAGGACCATCTGTACACGGGCGCCATTCCAGAATGCGTCAGCCGTCTCCTGATCCGCAGGGATCTCATAAGTAAACGTCATAAACTTAAGCGCAATCTTTAAACCGACTCCTGCCAGCAACCCCTCGACGAGATACGCCGGAACAGCCAGCAGGATATACCGCTGCCAGTTGTATTTCCACACCACTGCCTGCATGGCAGATGTCAGGAAAATGGCAAATGCCATGTTTTCGATGCCGAAGCTGTGAACGCCCAAAGCCAAGGCGGGCGCCAGGCCGGCCGCCACCCCTGGCACACCGATATAGTTGCCCGGCCGGAAGAAGGCATTAACCCATCCGATGAAACAGGCAAAAACCACCGTTGCCAGCGCCACCTTGATGGGATATTCCGACATCATCGCGATCCCCGTTGAGAGGGGGATGGCCATGGCTCCGCATATAATCCCCGCCTGCAGGTCTCGGGCAATATACTTTGCCTGGAACCCGGCCGATCCAGGAGCGACGACCGGTGCCGCTGTTCCGCTGGACCCGTGATCATCCGTGGGAAGCGACTTATCTGAAGTATGTGAGCTCATACCTATCTTCCTTTTAAAAATTTAACGAATAAGATTTATGGAGAATACCCGGCACGGTAATGCTTTCGGTGACGCCTCGTCCTTTGCCTGCTTTCGCCGCATACTGGAAAACGGATACACCGAAAGCGACTTCAAGTTACTTTAGAAGCTCGTCTTCGGCCATGTAGATAGAGGTGCCGTGTAACAGTCTGGCAATGGTTTCTGCCACGAATCACGGTGGTTACTCATCAGTTATTTTCTTTGGCTTTAAAGACGGCGCTAACATAACATCGGATATGTGAAGATTATGTATATTAATTGTCAAGTTTTTGTGAAGTACTTTAAATTATCTTCACATTTGATTTTCCCTGTGTCTTATATAAATCTAAAATTTCCTTATTTTGTCGCTCTTTAAACATAGACTTATAATTATTATGCTTACTATTACGGGTATTAGATGCATAAGCCAATTTCATCACGAATGTGAAGTTTATGTAAAATTATGGGCAGCGCTGTAAAAATGGTAATAACTGATATGAAATGGGTTTCCACTTACACGTGCGCTAACTAATATGCGGGGCGGAAATAAACGCGGTCGGAGGCCATCGCTAGTCGAGCATGCGACATGAGTGAATAACGCACTATCGAGCAAATGCGCCTAAGGATCGCTTCAGCCGGACAATTGTCCGTACTTTATGGCCAACACTCTCAATCTTTCTAAAGTAAAAAAGGGAGAAGAAAGAAAAGAGCAGGAGAAAGAGAAAGAAAGGAAAAGGAAAAGGAAAAGGAAAAGGAAGTAGGCAGGGCAGCGATAAGTCTTGCGCTGCCCCGATTGAATTAAAAACCAGCAATTGTACCAACGCTTAGTTTGTGCCGCTAACCACTTGGTCCAGTGTCAGGAGGCGAAAAAAGCCTCAATAGATCAGATAACCCTGTTTTTTTACCAGGTGTTCGAATATATCCAGCATAAGTTTTACCGTGATTATTTCTTCTGATTCATTCTTTCCCATGCTTGCGTGACCATTGCGTCCGTTTTAGAATGTTGCGTAAGTTTCGAGAACCCATGGCGCCGAAGCAATTGATAAACCGTTGAAGTTGACACTTGTCTTCCTACCCGCCTTTCAAGCTCAGCCTTTAATTGGGGTATAGGAAGAATACCCGTATCTTTTGCTTCGCTGACGAACGGCGCAAGAAACGTTACCTCTTCGTCAAGGCTCATCCGCGCATGATTCCGAAGGCCCTTTTTTGTCTTTACCTGTTCTGTGCCGATTTCGATACGCTGGAACCGCGTCCGCAGTTTTCCGGTACGGCTCTTGGATAATCCAATGATCGTAGCCGTCTGTTCCAGCGATAGCCCAAATTCCAGCGGCAGGAGTAATGCTTGTGCAGCACGCAACGCGTCAACCGTTTTGGCTGATGCGATCCTCTCCTTCGCAGCCTCAACAAACTCCCGTCCCGTCGCAGGTCTTGCCATATCACTCTCAAATAAATCAATTAAATCAAATAATTTTAGGTAATGAACCCCGGATAACCGCTTAGGCCAGCCATCAGCAGGATCGCGGTGCGGCCCAACATATAATTCGAAAAACTCTGTGTTGTAACATGATCAACCTCTCAAATAGTGCGTAAGCCCAGCAAACACGACTATAAGCGTGCTGCCAAAAAACCTGGACCCAGTTAGGTAGGAGATGTGTCCAGGGTTAATGGCTGAGTAGTGAGAAAATATGCCCGAAACACATGAGTAACTTCGCAAAATCCAAGTCAGGTTTAATATGAAGCCGCTGGCCCTTCAACCCAGGAACAGTCCGAGATTAGGCACATGCCTCCAAAATCTTTTAGTTTGGGGCGAAGTGCATTAATCACCTTCTGTGCTGTAGGTTCCAGGCATGCGAGAATCAACAAGGCATTAGTCTCCTCAAAAAAGATATCGTCAGGGCGTCGCGACCCACGCGAACCGAGACCGCCAGCTGACTTGATGAACGTGTAGCCACGCACGCCAATTTCACGCAACAGAGCTATCAGTTCTTCGAGCTTTTCCTCATCAATTACGATCTCCATCCGTTTCATTGCTATCGTAGAATTCATGGTTTTCCCCGAGAATAATTAAAGAGAGGGCCGTATAACCGCAGCGCCCTGTTATTGATGTAACGTCCTATCGAAACGTACTATCAGCCCAGAAAGTGCTTTACTAATGCCACCTTGGTAATGATAGTACGTCCATCTTTTTTTGCGCTGAGACTATGCTACGCCTTTAAACCATTTCGCCATTTCCCAGTAGATCGGCACTCCGATGAAGATGTTAAATGGGAAGGTAACCCCTAGAGACGCACCGATCGATACCGCCGGATCCGCTTCTGGCACCGCGATGCGCATGGCTGCGGGAGCCGCGATGTAGGAACAACTTGCATACAGAACAGCCAGCATCATGGTACCGCCCGTAGATAAACCGAATGCGGCGCCCAGGAATGCGCCAAAGAACCCCGCTGTTAACGGGAACAGTATGCCGAACACGAGCAGGAACGGGCCTTTCGCCCTGATCGCCGACAACCGCGCCGATGCCAGCAAGCCCATTTCCAGCAGGAAGAGCGACAGCACGCCCATGAACAGGTCCATGTACATCTTATCCAGCGGCGCGACAAGTTTTACCATTCCGGCGTAGTAACCGATGATAACGCCGCCGACCATCAGAAAAATACTCGTGCCGGTCAGTATCTCGTGCAACAATTTGCCCCACTGGGTAGTGCCCTTGGCACCCATGCGCGCCAGCACCGTCCCCGTAACCAGCGCCGGTATCTCCATAAGCGCCATTATCAGGACCATGTAGCCTTCGGACGTCTCCTTGATACCTTCCAGGAAGGCGAGGCCGACGGCAAAGGTTACCGCGCTTACCGAACCGTAGTGGGCGGCAATAGCGCCGGAATCGGCCTGACTAAATTTCCCCAGCTTCTTCAATATAGGATAGGCCGTCAGCGGCACCAGCGCCGCGAGCACAACCATCGACAGGGCGATGGGCAGTACGTCCATGATCTCGTACTTGGCCATCGATACTCCACCCTTGAAACCAATGGCTATCAACAGGAAAATGCTCAGGCTTTTGTATAAGGCCTCGGGGATCTTGAGGTCGGATTTCAGTACGCCAGCTAAAACGCCCAATATGAAGAATCCCACTACAGGTTGTATGGTTGGCATCGCTTATCCTCCTATTTTGATCAGTTGTTGTAAGGATCTGCGCGATTTTGCCAGCGCTATGTCCCAGCCTCTTTTGTGTTGCATGTGGCGTTTAAGCACTTTCTCTCCCCCCAAATTGACGTTGCTATTCATAACGTTACCCTCAGCATTACTCTATTTACATGTACTGCACCCCAGCATTAATTGCATAAATCAGGTTTATTACGCATTGACCTGCCTCAACTTCTTCCTGGCTTCTTCCCGACCGCACACGCCTGATGAAAATGATTTTTTGATTGACTCGCCTCCAGAGAACGGGTGGCGTCTGCTCTCGCAAAAAAACTTGTTTCACAGCACCAGCGCCGCAGTTTTCGTGAACGGCAAGCACAGCCACGCGGCTATCATTCGGTTTCTTGAATGCCCCTATATGAATTTTGAGCTGATTCGTACCGACCCGCTTCACAACACATATCTTCTAATCCGGTCGCAGAGACAGCACCTTCATGAAATCCACCCGCTTCCAGCAATTTGTTAACTTCTCAAAGACACTTTTCAAACATACGATTGTCATAAATTCCTCCGAAAGTAAGGAATTTCTGAAACACAAATGGAATTAATAACAATTTGGATACAACCGAACAGCTGAGCCAATAATTTGCTGTTATGGCCATTTTCCATAAATTATTTATCCCATTGATCAGCAGTTCTTCTTCGGAGTTTGATAAAAATAGTCTGAAATTAAATCCCCGTACGCGTATCCCAATAAAATATCTCGTACTAAGTACTTGAATATTCACCAAAATATGTGGTTAAGCAAAGACCCGTTTAGTTATAGGGGATATAAATTTACGGATGAGGCGAAAATTAGCACACCATATGTGAAAAAAATATTTTGTATGTGTGATTAATTTGTGAATACCGAAGAACAATCAATTTTTTTAAAAAAGTACTAATTTCTTATTGAATTCAGTCTCCCTCACGAAACACATAATGCCGATTAAAATCTAGCTGGTGTCCAGGTTAAAATTGAGATGGCACGAATTCGACTTGGGGTGTATGACCACGTGGGTTATCTGACGGGTTGTAGACGGGTTGACTGGCGGGTTGACTGACGGGTTTGTGTTGCATTCCGCTGTCGGGCATTCCTGAGAATGCGTGCTTCATGCAAAGGCTGCGCGAGCGACATAACAGCATTCCCCCAAGCTGAGCTGCGCGCCGAATGGGTATGTGATCGCGAGAAAAGCGAATGTCGGGCAAGCTAAGTGCACATTGCATGTTTTATGCATGCGATAGTGCCCATCAAGCGGATATGTCCAGTCTACCAGCACGCTCGACTGGTACACATAAACGGAGGAATTTAGTGCCAGGATGACGCCGGTGCAAGTGGACCATGATTTGAGCGATAGCCACATCCAGCGCGGCGAACAGGGGGCTGTGACTCCCTCTGCGCGCACAGTTAGGGCTGCGCCGTTCTGACACGCCAACCGAAAGGGGCTCGGCGGCTGCGGGTGATCCCACACCTGGATCTGCGGGTTCTCACCAGGGAACATCAAAATTAATTCTGGAGTTCGCGAGCAGGAGGCGCTCGCGGCTTTGCTAGCGGGCTGCTTTGTGAGACTTTTGGGGTTATATGAGGGAAGCCTCGCGAAGCGAGGGATCAAGGCAACGGCCCGGGGCCGGGACGCGCTTCGCGCGTGATTATCAACTTCGTTCCCAACTTAGTTGCCAACTGAGAGAACCTGTTCAGAGATTCCCTTCAATCATGCCCGCGCTGGGGTTTGATTATTCTCCGGGGTCACGTCTCTTTCTGCTGGCCCACTCTTTCCCATGCTTGCGCCACTAACATAGTCGTTTGCGGGTGCTGCGCCAGTCTTGACAATCCGTGACGCCTGAGCAATTGATAAACGGTGGATGTCGATACTGGCCTGCCTATGCTTCGTTCAAGTTCAGCTTTCAGTTGTGCGGCGGGGAAAGCACCTGTGACTTTTGCCTGGGCAACAAATGGCGCCAGAAATTTTACCTCTTCTTCAAGACTCATCCGGGCGTGGTTTCGCAATCCTTTTTTGGTTTTAACCTGTTCAGCGCCGGTTTCGATACGCTGAAACCGTGTCCGGAGCTTCCCCGTGCGGCTCTTGGATAATCCAATGATGGTAGCCGTCTGTTCCAGCGATAACCCAAACTCCAGCGGCAGGAGTAATGCCTGGGCAGCACGCAGCGCATCAACCGTTTTGGCTGATGCGATTCTCTCCTTTGCAGTCTTAACGAACTCTCGTCCCCTAGCAGGTCTAGCCATTTTTATACTCAGTCAAGTTAAATATTGGAATAGGTCCCGGCTAATATCAGCCGGGATTCGGTTTGACCCAGGATTGATCGTCACCTGAACCACTCTTCCAGCTCAGTATGAAACCGCCGGTCCTATAACCCACTGACAATCTGAGACCAGACACATGCCTCCAAAATCCTTCAGCTTGGGGCGAAGCGTCATGATCACTCTTTCCGCCTGCTTTTCTTCACAAGCCAGGATTACGACCGCATTATCTTCCTTCAGAAAAGGTTCATCGGGTTTCCGTTCTCCGCGTGAACCCAGACCGCCAGCCGGCTTGATAACGGTATAGCCCCGCACATCCGCCGACCGCAATAACTCGATCAGGTTATCGAGCTCCTCTTCTTCGATGACGATTTCGATCCGCTTCATCGATATTAAAATTTCTGGTCTTAACATCATAGTTTTTCTCCCAAAAATGTTTACGTGATAGTCAGGATTTGAATGCTTTCAATCAGATCAGATCTATCTCTAATACTTTCGAATGACCGGCAACTTATTCCCCAACTTATTCCCAGGCAATCTCGCTTACTGCCCGGCCAGATACTGCGCAGCCGCGTAATAAGAAGGAATGCCGATCACCACGTTAAACGGAAAGGTACAGCCGAGCGACAGAGTCAAGTAAAAAGAGGGATTGGCCTCGGGTATCGCAAGTCGCATCGCCGGAGGTACCGCGATATAGGAGCAGCTTGCGGCGAGCACCGTCACCAGCGTGACACCACCCACGGAGTATCCGAGGTAGTAATGGCCCAACAGGAGTCCGAAGAACGCACCTATTAGTGGCATCACGATCCCGAAACCGACAAGGAACACACCCACCGTTTTAAATTCCGATAGTCTTTTTCCCGCTTCCATCCCCATGTCCGCAAGGAATATGCACAAGGCGCCCATGAATATGGTTTCAAAGAATGGCTCGATCTTCTTGTAGCTCGTATCCGACACCACTGCACCAATCGCCATTGAGCCGAACAGCAGCAGGATACTGCCATTGGTAAAGGCCTCGAGCAGCAAATGCTTATACATGCCCTTGTCCTGCTTTTGCGCTCCTCCCATGATTTTTCGCGAGTATCCGGCCAGCACCAAGCCAATCATGATCGCGGGTGACTCCATGATTGCCAGCATGATCACGGGATAGGCTTCATAGGTCACGCCGATCCCCCCCAGGAATGCCACCGCGGTCATATAAGTCCCTGCGCTCACCGAACCGTAATGTGCGGAGATGGCCGCGGCGTTGAGCGGATCGATCTTTCCAATGACTCGCAAGATAATGTAAGCGATGATAGGCAAGCCAATGCCAAATGCCAGGGCTGCCCATACGGCGGGAAGGGCGTCACCCATGTTTGACGAGGACAGCGCCTTGCCGCCGTGCAGTCCGATTCCGATCAGCAAGTAGATAACAATCATCTTGTGCATATCAGGCGGAAATTTAAGATCCGATTTGATTACACACGCAAACATCCCAAGGGCGAAAAATAATATCGCCGGTACAAGAAGACTGGAAACTGACATCGCTACCCCCTTATCTAAAAATTAGTTAAATTAGACTGCACGACTTACCCGCCTCCGAGATGGCGTCATGGGCACACTGGAACCTTCAAGTCGGGTAATCGAGTGGTTATGAACACGTCAGAGAAGAATCCATTGATCTACGGAGACCGCGCTGTAAACGTCTGGAATTTTTCTGAAGACCACAGTGGCCACCAAGCCGGTTCCCGCGACATCCCCTTCCACCGTGATAGAGATGAAGTTCATCAGAAGTTTCATCTCCGTTTAAGAGCTTTGTTCATTTCCCAAAAACACGCATGTCATATTTCTCTCTCCGATGGTGAATAAGAATTACTTAAACGGGAACGGACTTAATAACATCTGGCAATACAAGCGAACGGCTGACCCGCAATTGTTTTTTTATGTCCATCATTTAAACGCTTCCTCCATTGATCAAGCAGATCTTTTAGGCAATCTGATGACAATTAGTTTGAAATTAAATCCCCGGAGCAAACAAGCAACTGGGGCGCAAATTAACACACTGTATGTGAAGAAAATATTTTTTATACGTGATCATTTTGTGAATGTTAGAAGTGTTAAAAGCAGTGTTAAAGGGACATTTATATGTGAAAAAATAATTTTTTATGCGTGATGATTTTGTGAATGTCACCCGTAAACGTGTTGAAGGGCCTTAAATGTGAAGAAAGTATTGATGTGAAGAAAATATTTTGTATAGGTTATGAAATTGTGAATGTCATAAGTGTTAAAAGGATTTAATTCCATGTTGCATTCAATCTTCCACCAGAACTTTCCAACACATTCAATAGAATTTGCCTGGTCTCCAAATTAACATTGAGATAGCCTGAATTTACGTGTTACACAGCCAAGGGGTCTGTCTGACAGGTTTAAATTGCAACCCTGCCGTGAAGCGTCAATTAGAATTCGTGCTTCATGTGAGGTCGGGGATAAATGGTCGTGCAGGCGTTTCATCCTGGGATCACCTGTCGAAGACTTGGATATCGGCATCCTGACGGTACCTACGAGGAAATACCGAATAAGTAATACCTTATCTCGCAAGCAGGGACTCGACGATGGCCTTGCGCAATGGGCTGGTCTATAAACGAGGAAGTCGGACCCGAATAGCGCGCAACCGCGCAGGGTAGAGCAGGGCCTTCTGCAGGAAGGCGCGACCCAGAGCAGGATGCGGCGCCCGAAGCGTGGTGGTAGCGGCATTCCCACTGCCCGATCCCCGCTCCAGGGCGGGCCCTTCGCGCAGCGTTCTTGGTTCCCCATCGCGCTAAAGTCTGACGAAAGCTTTACATTGCTTACCGCATTTCAATCTGTGGCCTTCCCATCGAGTTGGAGAAAAATCGCCCGTGGGCATCGCCATCATCGTGGAAAGCACAAGCTACACTTCCATAGGGGCAATTTACTTACCAGAATTAAGACTTCGTGTTTACGTGCGAATCGCATGTTTGTGAAGAAAGCATTATGAATTCGTGATGAATTTGTGAATGTCGTACGGCAGTCAACAATATTCCAGCAAAGTTGTGCTTTTATGCAGCATTCATGCCATGATTAGAATTCAATGCTTGGGTATCTGCTTGATTGTGAGGAAAACATTCGGAATCCGTGATTAATTTGTGAATATTTAAATGATTTCTGCATATTAAAAAAAATTGTACTTATTTGTTAAATCCATGACACAATCAGTGTTATTTTATTTCATCTAAAAATAATATATGGCCGGCAATAGCAGTTAGAAACACAGCTAACAACCACATACAGACCTGCAATTAATTGAAACAGGCGGTTGTTTTCCATAATGAGAAACGGGGGTTGGCGCACCAGGAAATGGGGATCTTAAGCGCAATTCTGTGGACGCCAGCGATGGGTGCCTTACTATTGGCACTGATCCCCGACCGTGATCAAGATTTCACCCGTGCTCTCGGCAGGTTTTTCGCCGGTATTACCGTTTTATTCACCTGTTATCTGCTGTTCAGTTATGACCAGCGCGACGCCGGTCTGCAGTTCAACGAATACTTCGCAATCAATCCCAAGGTCGGCAGTGCGTACGCCCTGGGCGTTGATGGTTTGTCCCTTCCCATGGTGGCATTGGCCACGCTGCTCACATCAATAGCATTACTTGCTTCTTCCGGCATCAATATCGGTGTCAAGGGCTATCACATCAGCATACTGCTGACGGAATTTGGAATGTTGGGCGTGTTTCTTGCCCAGGACTGGTCTCTCTTCTATATTTTTTGGGAGGCGACCTTGATTCCCATGTTTTTCCTGATAGACCGCTGGGGTGGGCAACGCCGCCAGACAGCAAGTCTCAATTTTGTGCTGTATACGATGGGTGGCTCCATTTTTATGCTCGTCAGTCTGATTGCGGTCTATCAATACGTTCCGGAGCATGTCTCCCTGATGAGCGCAATGAGCCGGGTATCGGAGACCATGCCCAAGGATCAGCAGATTTGGGCGTTTCTGGGTTTCCTGATCGGCTTCGGCGTCAAGATGCCAATTTTTCCGCTGCATGGCTGGTTGCCGCTTGCCCATGTTGAGGCGCCGAGCCCGGTCAGCATTCTTCTGTCGGGTATTCTGCTGAAAATGGGAGCATACGGTCTGCTCCGGGTAGTGGTCCTCCTTCCGACAGCTGCGCTTGCTTTGCAGTCACTTCTGGTATTTCTTGCGCTGTTCGGCATGATCTATGGCGGATTGCTGGCTTGGCGGCAAAGCGATCTTAAAGCGATGGTCGCGTATTCTTCGATCAGCCATATGGGCATTGTTCTTCTGGGTATCGCCACGCTGAACGAAACTGGTTTCACCGGTGCGGTTCTGCAGATGAGCGCCCACGGTTTGATCGCGGGCGCATTGTTTCTGGTGGTCGGTCTGCTATACGAACGCACCCATACGCGCAACATACAGGACTATAGCTCGCTGGTTCAGGTCATGCCGCGTTTTGCATTTTGTACCACCATAACATTGTTGGCCGCGATGGGAATGCCCGGAACGGTCGGGGCGGTGGCTGAACTACATGCGATGGTGGGCGGTTTCAGGCAGTGGGGGGGCTTGATGGTGTTTTTCAGTCTGGCCATCCTGATCAGTACCGCTTACGCGATCCGTACCATTGGTTTGCTGTTTACAGGCCCGGTTAAGCCGCAAATGAAACAGATTGAAGATTTAAGGCCGCCTGAGTTGCTGGCACTCGGTGTTCTGGTCGGCGGCATCGTGTTGTTCGGCCTGCTGCCCGCATCGCTGGTTGATCTGTCGGCAGCGACCACTTCGCATATGAACAGCCTGATCAGGTTACGAATTCTGGAGGGTAGCGATGCCTGAAGCACACTTGAAATCCAGCCATCCGGTAGCAGACATACGCGAGCACATCACGCAAGCATTAAACCATCTGGACCATGTCCTGCCTGGCCAGGCGCCCATTCTCGATTTCGTGCACCACAATACGTTGCATGGCTTCCAGCATCTTCCCTTCGAAAAAGCCTTGGCTGAATTCGAAAAACTGACCGGCATCTCCGGTTATCTTCCAGAAACACAGAACCGTGCTTTTTACGGTCAGGGGCGTATCAATGACGACGATATCTCGGCGGCCCTCGCGCATGATGCCGCTCTACAAGCGGAACAGATTATCTGCAAAGTAAAAGATAGAGTCCTAACTCGTGGGGACGTGTATCGCGTTGCATTGTTATTCGACCTGCAATCCTTGACGGTCAGCCAGCTGAATTGGCAAATAGAAGAATTGAATGCGTTGGATTCCGTGCAAGCCGATGTACCGTTAAAAGTTCATAAGCAATTGTTTGCTGACAGCACCAGCCCGGAAAGCGTGATAAGGGAGCTGTGGGAAGGCATTCTGAAAAAACTCGGAATGAGACAAGCTGGTCTGCACCCCGAAAATTTACTTGATTTATCGTTGGAGCAGGCTGAGGAATGGCTGGAACACGTCCATGAAAGAAGCCAGGGGGCATCGGTTCATCAGCAAATGCAACAGCAGGCAAACAGGGCGCTGGATGAATTGCTCGGCCAACTGGGCGATAGCATCACGTTGCGCGGTTTGATCATGGCGTTGAGCGGGACCGATGTTCTTGACTCTATTCGCCCGCAACTGATACGTATTTGCGCCTCATGCATGGACGAGGGCATCGCGGCATGGCAGATGCCTGAGCGCAGCCGATTGGGTGTTTATGGCGCTTGGCGAGCAGTTGTTCAGTATGACGCGGATCCCTTTCTGCACGAATTGCCCGATTGGCAGGAGATCATCGCGGAATTGCCTGCGGATGCGGTAGATACCATCATTCTACAATTGACGCGACTGGAAATACCGCAAGCAAAATGGGAAGGATATCTCCGCCGTTTGGCGCTCGAATTACCCGGCTGGTCAGGCCTGATCAACTGGCGTCAGCATCATCCAAATTATTATGCGGTCGAGGATGCGAGACCTAACCTCGCCGATTATCTGGCCATACGGTTAACGTTGGACCGATTCTGGCTAAACCGTATTTGCCATGAAAATTGGCGCGTCGAAGCCAGGTTGAGCGGATTGCAGACCTATTTCCGTAAAAACCTGTCGGAATTCCTGGTGCGCAGCCAGTTGTACAAGAGGAGGTTGCCGGAATACCTTACCGAACGGGTAGCGTCTCTGATCCTGCTTGCAGGTTCGGAGCGGCATGAGCGTGCGGACTGGCAGCGTGTTGCTGATCTGATTCAGACTTGGCAATTCAGCCCGCTGGCTGAATCCCAAGACACGGAACATACCATCTATAGTAGTGGTTGGCGGCTGTTTCGTTTATGCCAGCACCTGGGTCTGAACGCCTCGCACGTACAGGAACTTGAAAAAAGCGATTTGCTCCAGATGCTGGCGCTGCTGGATCAATTTTCGCCGGCAGAACGCGGTAAAGTCTGGCTGTATGCTTACGAGCGGCATTACCGCGAAGCTTTTTTTCAGGCAATACGCGCTAACCATAATCATGGAACATGGGCTCAGCGCGATAGACGCCCCGACTCACAAGTAGTTTTCTGTATAGATGATCGGGAGGAAGGCTTTCGCAGGCATCTGGAAGAACTGAATTCCACAATCGAAACGCTCGGGGCTGCGGGCTTTTTTGGCGTACCGATGAACTATAAAGGTCTGGATGACACCAGGGTTACGCCATTGTGTCCCATAGTGGTAACACCCGCCCATGAGGTGCGGGAAATACCCAGGCCCAAAACTGACGAAACGTTCTTGCGGCATAATGACGGACGCAGATTGGCACAGCGCGCCGCTAACCTGATGTACCAGAGCTTACGCAGGAACCTGTTGCTTTCACAACCCCTTATTGATGCGATTGCACCGGTTACCCTGGCTGGATTATTGGCAAAAACGTTGCTGCCTAAACGCCAGCAAACCGTTCTGGCGAGCATTCGCCAGGGAGTATCCCCCGCAGTGGACACCCAGCTGATGTTTACGTCAACGGATACCGCAACCATTGCCACGCCGGATCACCCCAAGCTGGGCTTCACGGATAAGGAACAGGCCGATCGCGTTGCCGGTTTCCTGCGCAATACCGGGCTGACCTACGGCTTCTCGGAAATAGTGGTATTGATGGGGCACGGCTCCATTAGCCAGAATAACCCTCATCTGGCGGCGTATGATTGCGGGGCTTGTAGCGGCCGCCATGGCGGCCCGAATGCAAGACTGTTCGCAGCGATGGCCAATCGGCCGGAAATACGCAAACTGGTGGCCGAACGTGGCATCAATATCCCATCTGATACCTGGTTTATTGGCGCTGAGCATAATACCTGCAACGAGGAAATCACCTGGTATGACATAGGGGATGTTCCAGGAGAACGAAAAGCTGCGCTCACCAAATTAACGGGTGAATTGCGCCACGCGCAGCAAATGTCAGCACACGAGCGCTGCCGCCGGCTGGCATCGGCACCGCGTAACCCCACCCCGGAGCAAGCTTTGAAGCATATTGAAGAGCGCGCTACCGACTTTTCCCAGGCCAGACCTGAACTGGGGCACGCTACCAATGCCGCGGCAGTGGTCGGACGCAGATCGGTAACCCAGGGTGCGTTCTTCGATCGCCGCGTTTTTCTGATTTCCTACGATCCCACGCAAGACCCGGAGGGAAAAGTGGTGGAAGGAATCCTCCTGGCTGTCGGACCCGTCGGCGCCGGAATTAACCTGGAGTATTACTTCTCTACCGTTAACAACGAACGTTTTGGTTGTGGTACAAAAGTACCGCATAACGTCGTAGGAATGTTTGCCGTGATGGAAGGTGCGGCCAGCGATCTACGCACCGGCCTGCCGCGGCAAATGATCGAAATTCATGAGGCGGTGCGCTTGCAGATTCTGGTGGAAGCGAGGACATCAATCCTGGAACAAATCTATGGCCGTCAGGAAAGTCTACGTGAATTAATATCCGGCGGATGGATATTGCTCAGTGCCAAGGACCCCGATACCGGTGAAATATTTATTTTTGAGCGCGGGATCGGGTTCGTCCCCTGGCGAGCCGAGGCAAGAGATCTACCGTCGCACAAAAATTCCCCGGACTATTACCGAAGTCAAACCCTGCCATTACCGCCCGCCCTGATAAGGCAATCCAGACCGGAAGGAACCTGAGAATTATGGATATCCTGGCCGCTTTCATTCCCCTGCTTCCCGCGATCGCTGCGGCCGTTATAGGAATCGGTCATTTATCCGGAATGCTCAACGGGGAGCCCGCCGAAACCACGACAGCGGCTATCGCAAGCTGGGCGATTGGACTGTCCTGTCTATTGGCGTTGATTCTGCTCGGTGGCGATTTGATCGGTCAAAACGCCGGCTCATTTAGTGCCGGGCAATGGCTGAGTAGCGGCATGTTGACCATCCAGGTCAATTTTATTACTACCGGCATCAGCGTGGTATTGGCAGCGTTATTTGCCATCCTGTTGTTTATCATTATCCGATTCTCCATTAATTACCTGCATAGGGAGGCGGGTTTTCACCGCTTCTTTTTCTTGTTGAGCCTGTATGCGTCGGCAATGCTGTTACTGGTGTTATCGGATAATGCGGTGGGAACCTTCATAGGGTGGGAGATTGCCGGCCTTTGCTCTTATCTATTAATAGCCTACGCTTACGACCGTCCGGTTGCCGCCTATAACGCGACGCGTGTGTTCGTCACGGTACGGGCGGGGGATATCGGTTTCATTTTGGGCATCGCGCTGAGCTATGCATGGACCAAAACACTCGACTGGACGCAGCTTAACGCTTTGTCAACACAACTATCCACCGGGCAAGCCAGCGCAATTGCCCTCTGCTTTGCCATTGCTGCTTTCGCAAAATCAGCCCAGCTGCCGTTTGCACCATGGCTGGCGCGCGCAGCTGAAGGTCCGACGCCATCCAGCGCGGGGTTTTACGGCGCAATAATGGTGCATTCCGGCGTTTACCTCATGATTCTTATACAGCCCATTCTTGAGCGCGCACCGCTGGTCATGGCTCTGGTCGCGGTAGTGGGACTGCTGACGGCTGTGTATGGCTTTGCTGTCGGGCTGACCCAGACCGATGTCAAGAGTTCGTTATTTTTTGCCACAACCGGACAATTGGGCCTCATGTTTCTGGAATGCGGATTGGGATTCTGGCAATTGGCGAGCTGGCATTTATGCGCCCATGCCATCGTTCGCGGTTATCAGGTATTGGCTGCGCCATCGCTTATGCATCAGATTCTGGGCAATCCAATCCAGCCGGTCAGCCGGGAAATTTCAGGTTTGCGCTGGGTGTACGCCACCTCCTTGCACCGTTTCTGGATTGACCAGATTACCGATTGGGCTTTGGTAAAGCCGGTACTGAAACTGGCTCATGACCTGGCGTATTTTGATGACCATATCGTTGATCGCGCCATGGGAATTCCGCTCCCTTCGCTACGCTCGATATCTACGCTGGCGCAACTGGAAAAACGAAAAACCGCCATGCGGCAGTCCCTATACTCATCACTAGGTGTTCTCGGGAGCGTGGCGCAACCGCAGAAGCGTAAAACTGTTACGCAACAGGATAGTCATGACGAGATCTTTGCCAGAGGCAGTGGGTTTGCCGGCAATCTTACCGAGCGGATCACCGCGGGATTATATTGGTTCGAGGATCGTCTCGTCATACGAGGCATTGGCGAAGACATGATCAAGTATGGTCAGCGGCTTGGGCTTGCCGCCAACAAAATCGAACAGTTGCTGCTCAACCCCGGTTATCTCGCCCTGTTCGTTCTAATAATATTATTGGTTGCGCTTTAAGACCATGGTCACCAACGTCATGTTTTGGTCGGAATCGATAGCGTTTCCCCTACTGACGACGTTGGTTCTTGTTCCCTTGGCGGCCATGACCGCCATCCTGTTAACGCGTTCGTCCACAGGCATCGCCATGGGCTTCGGCTTTGCAGGAACGTTGCTCAATTTATTTTTAAGCTTTTACCTGTTATCCGTATTTGACCCTGAAACGGCCGGAATTCAACTGGCTGAGCAGGAGCGTTTTTTTGGTTTCACTTACTACAGCGCCGGTATTGATGGTCTGAATGTTCTCTTCATTCCACTCACCGCAATTTTAGCGTTGCTGGTTCTGATCTATAAAACCATTACCGGGCGTACGTTTGACTGGAAATTCATTGCCTGCCTGCTTGGCTATGAGGCCATCATGATGGGCGCTTTTACCGCATTGAACGTCATCCAGTTCTGGTTCTGGAGCCTGCTGGAATTGCTTCCGGTGATTCTTTTGACAGTCCATGGCGGTACCGGCCAAAGAAAACGATGGATGATTACCCGTTTGGCGCAGTACTGGGGCTGGGGTCTGCTGATGACCTTGGCAGGCTTCCTGCTGCTTGGCTTTGGATTGATGAATTCGGGTCACGACCTGAGCTTCGACTGGTTGACCCTGAAGCAGAATAAAACATTATTACAGAACCAAACACTGATCTTTATTCTTCTGTTTTGCGGCTTTGCCATTCGGATGCCTTTGTTTCCTTTTCACGGCTGGCTGCCGATACTCGCCGAACAGAGCGCCGTGGCCAGCGTTACCATTTTCCTGGTGGGTTTAAAGCTGGGCGTTTATGCAACCGCGCGTTTCATCCTGCCGGTACTGACTGAAGTCGCAGAACATTGGGCCGGATTTGTAGTCACGCTAGGCCTGATCTCTATTTTTTATGGCGCCCTCCTTGCGTTGATGCAGATCAACATCCGGCGACTGCTCGCGTTTTCAGTCATCAGTCATGTGGGGATACTGGTTATCGGTATTTTCTGTTTTAACGAACATGGATTGAACGGTGGAATATTTCTGACGCTGGCGTGGGGCTTGGCGTCAGCGGGTATGCTGTTCAGCGCCGGTCTGATTTACGAGCGCACCCACACAGCATTTACTCCCCGTCTGGGGGGCCTTTTTGATACCAACGTCACCATAGCGCTGCTTTTCTTTATTGCCGCGCTGAGCACGATTGCCATGCCCGGAACGCCGGGGTTCGACGCGGCCCACCTGCTCATCGAAGGAACCATCGAAGAATATGGCTGGCTGATTGCCATCGCTATTCTGGTCGGCAACGTCATGGCAGCCGCTTTCCTGCTGTTAGCTTTTCAGAGGATATTCATGACGACTTCCAAACGGGCCATCGTACCGCAAAGAAGCGAGCGTTACCTGATTAAAATGGAACCCGTCATCACCATCACGATTTGCTGGCTGCTTATCGGCACAGGCTTTAACACGGCGCCTTGGCTGAACTATATAGAGCGAGATCCAACCGGGATGAGCGCCTACTACCATAAACATGACAAGCGTCTCAATGGAGTGCCGGTAAAATCGATTGATGGCGGAGCCACGCGGGATCAGCATGACTGAA
Source organism: Nitrosovibrio tenuis (assembly GCF_900109785.1). Taxonomy (GTDB): domain Bacteria; phylum Pseudomonadota; class Gammaproteobacteria; order Burkholderiales; family Nitrosomonadaceae; genus Nitrosospira; species Nitrosospira tenuis_A. The sequence continues at coordinate 492,455 of NZ_FOBH01000001.1, read as the reverse complement.
GCGAATTTTCCGATATTGAGCCTCATTATACTGCTGCCTCTATTGGGTGGCGTTGCGGCAGGCTTTACGCGCAACATCAGTATGGCAAAAAAGATAGCGCTATTCGTTGCCGGTCTTGAACTGATCGCAACCCTGATAGTGGTTCAGTGGTTCGACGCCGCACAGGGTCACCGCTTCCAGCTCGTGGAGCAGCACGCCTGGATCCCGAGTCTGAATATTCAGTTTCTAATCGGCGTTGATGGTATTTCCGTATTGTTTTTGCCGATGTCGGCACTGTTGACCTTGGTCGCCCTCATTGCTTCATGGAATTCCGTGCAGCACCTGACTCGTTTCCACTTTGCCTTGCTACTGGTGATGGAAGGCGCCACCATGGGTGTATTGGTGGCGCTGGATATGATGTTGTTCTTTCTGTTCTGGGAATTGATATTGCCGCCCATTTTCTTTCTGATCGGTTTGTGGGGCGGTGGTCCCGAGCGGAGGGGGGCGGCGATGAAATATATGCTGTATATGGTGTTCAGCGGGGTTCCGCTATTATTTGCGTTCATCATGCTGGGTGTCAATCACGCCATGCAAACTGGTGGCAGCATTCCACTGAATTTATCTTTCAGCTTTCCCGTCCTGTTAGATACGTACATGTCGGACGATTTGCAACGCGTTATTTTCATTCTATTGCTCACCGGATTTGCGGTTAAGGCTCCGCTAGTGCCGTTTCATACGTGGTTGCCTACCACCGCTGTGGAAGCGCCGACGCAACTGACGGCATTATTGGTTGGTCTGAAATTAGGTGCCTACGGCATGTTGCGTTTCGCCATGCCGCTCACGCCACACGCTTCGGTGGAATATGCCTGGGTGCTGGGTATCCTGGGGGCTATTACGTTTACCTATGCGGCAATGATCGCCCTGCAGCAGACCAACTTGCGTCGTCTATTGGCCTACGCGAGTATCAGTCATGTCGGCTTGGTGATAGTGGGCATCGCTACGCTCAATATGCAAGGGATTCAGGGCGCAATTTTTCAATTACTCAATTTCACCCTGATTGCAAGCTGCCTGATCTTGATCGCAGGTTTTATTCAACACCGCCTCGGCAGTACCGAACTCATTCACCTGGGCGGTTTGGCGAAAGTAATGCCCCGCCTGACCAGTTTTTTCTTTTTGTTTGCCGTGGCGAGTATCGGCGTACCGGGAACCAGCGGCTTTCCGGCAGAATTCTTGTTGATCGTTGGCGCGCTAACCGCCCACCCGGGTCTGGGTGTCGCTGCGTTGTTGGGCGCTATCCTCGGTGCAGCGTATATGTTGTCGTTTGTCCGGCGTGCATTTTTTGGGCCCATTGTTCATGTCAGCGTACATCAGGTACAGGATCTTCGCTCTCGCGAATTCGGACTGTTATGTGTACCCGCTTTGCTGGTTTTGTTTTTTGGCTTCTTCCCCGACTTGGTAATGGATATCAATAGATTGGCCGCCGAGTCATGGTTAGGCCGACTTACCAATTAGACTTGGGCCAAAGAGCGCCCCACCGATCCACCCTATGCGGTTATAACTGAGCCGTAAACATATGCCCGGATAGCCCGTGATATATTCGCCCTTGGGGAGCCCCGCCGGAAATTGGGACCCGCGGGTAGTTAAATCCCGGTCCGCCCCAGGAGTGACGGAAGATCCGTTCTCCCATCACTCCTCCTTGAGGCGATTCATATTGCAGTGGCAGCGAGGGGGTATCAGAATGAGGCGGCAGTCATCTCACTGCGATCCGTATTCGGCAGATTTTCGGTTATTGTTTCCAGTGTCCGCGATTGCCAGTCGAGTACGGCAGTACGGATAAACATTTTCTCGGCAAGGTCCGGATGTTCGCGGCGCACCACCTCCGCGGCAAAGCGCGCCAGGAAAAGCGATTTCAGCTCGGCACGCGCCTTGTCCATACCAATCTCCATGTAAGGAACCGAGGCCAGAAGCAGGAACCCGTCATCGGGGATGCGACCGCTGCGCATGTTGCCTTGGATGATACCGGCAGCCTTGCCAATGGGCACGTCGAGATTCGGGCTGTACGGACCGATAATCAAAGCCAGGTTAGGCGTGTGCAGGAAGTCAAAGCCGCGGCCGACGCAGATCATCCATTCGCGATGCTCAATGTCCAGAAGCCGCTCATTACGTGCGGCCTGCTCGCGCACGCGAGCGATGGTATCGAGATTGCCCAGCAGCAGGGGCAACAGATCGGCGCGCATCTGGGCCGGCATGTCGGGCAGCAGGGCGGCAAGACGGGGCTCCAGCGTCGCTTTCTCATCCGGCGTGACCAGCGACATATCGAGCTTCTCCCCATTGGAACCATGAACGATTATCGTATCCTCGTCAGTCTCGATCCCGCAAATAAGAGGATATATGGTTGCGTGCTCCGCGCCGAAGATTTGCTGCATCTGGCGCCGGATGACCTGGGTATGGGCATAGGCCGCCTGCGTGTCGTAATTGAATCCGGCGCATCCACGGTGCGGATCACCTTTGGAAAAGTGATAGGTAACCAGAAACAGTACCCGCCTCCCGGCCCTTACCCAACCCTGCACATGATGAGAGAGCACCTCGCCCAGATACGGCCAACCAAGATCGAATGCGCCGCCAAGGTTGCGGAACGGCATGAGAATGCCAGGCGGAGTATTCGTCATCACGGGGAGATTGATGCGACCGTCCATACACTTCAACACGGCAATAGCGGTTGGATGCTGCGCAAGATACCGCTCGCGCGCCAGCCATGCTTCCGGTCCGCGAAATGTCGTACCGTGGCGGTCGGCAAGATGGAATAGCCAGTCTATGCGCTTCTCTATGGGTAAGCGGGTAACATTAGTATACATTTGTCGGCTCCGGTCATTTGCAAGGGAAATTGAAACCAGGAAATACTATCATAAAAATTGTGAAGAATTAGTTAAGGCTACAGCCTGAGAAGCGGGAAATGTAATATGGAATGTGGCGCCTTTTCCTGGCGTGCTCTCGACATCAATGATCCAGCCGTAGTGATCGCATATACGCTTGACTATAGCGAGTCCGATGCCCAGGCCCTCGCCTTGCGTCGAACCGCGGAAGAAGCGCTCGTACAGGAGGGGCATGTAAAACGGTTCGATGCCTATGCCGGAATCCGAGATCGAGAGACGGCTCTGGCTGAAATTTACACGGATGAAACCACGTTCGGTATATTGCACCGCATTGCGAAGCAGATTCACAAGCGCCGTATGCAGCGCCTGGCGGTTCAGCGTGAGGACGGCTTTCGGCTCTATCGCAACTTCGAAATTCAAACGCTTGCGGTAAATCTCCGAACATACGGGTTCCACTGCGTCATAGACACATTCCGCGAGGGCAACCGGTTCCATGATACCCAATGACTGCTCGCGGGCAAGAAAAAGCAAAGCCTGTAGCTGCTCACCCATGCGGGTTGCGGCGGCTTCGATCATACCGACACGAACGCGCGCCCTCTCCGAAAGATTGCGCTCCGTAACCAGAAGCTCACAACTCGTCAGTATGGTGGTAATAGGTGTCCGAAGTTCATGGCTGACATTAGCAGTAAACTCCTGTTCGCGCCGCAGCATGCGCGTAATGCGATTCTGGTAGTCATCCAACGCGTGCGCAAGCTGCGCCACTTCCTCGTCCTGCCCGGGCTGTATCATCGTTGCGCCTTGCCCGTCGCCCGGTGCAAGATGTCTTACACGCTCGGCAAGATCGGTAACCTGTTTGACTAGCACACCCGCAAGCAGGTATCCCACCACAAGCGCGACGCCGACCACCGAGAGGAGCGATAAAACGATAAGAAGTCTGAGTTCCTGCTGGCGCTGATCGTGGAGCCCGATTTCATAGGCAACGATAAATTTGACGCCATCAATGTGTCTGACCGCGACCCTGATCTCCTCGGGACCTTTAAATACCCTGTGACGCCTGTAGTTGAGACCCTGCAGATAGGACGGCAGCCGGGACTCTTCGGAAGGGTCACGGATGATGTATTTTTCGAGGTGAAAACCCACCTGCGGTACAAAATTGCGACTCTCGTGATAGCGCTGGAGCATATAGTCCATCTCGGTTTCCATGATCTGCTCGATATGCGCCTCTTCGATGTCGTCTGAAGCGATATACAGGCTGATACCAAGAGTGCCGACTACGACTATGCAGAAGATTGCGAACGCCAGCGCAACACGAAGGCGAAGGCCACGCTTAAGCCCGGGCACGAGAGATCAGACGGTAACCGAGCCCATGAACTGTCTCAATCGGATCATAGCCACCGGCCCGGCTCAACGCACGGCGCAATTCGTGCATATGACTGCGCAATGTGTCACTGGTCCCCTGCGCATCTCCCCAGACTTCCGATTCAAGTTCTCTTCGGCTGAATACGCGGCCGGGCTCGCCCATCATGAGAGCGAGCAGACGGATGCATTTGGGCGGCAGCTTCACACCCTGCCCGGCAAATTGTATCGACAGGGTTTTAGGATCGAACGTCAAATCGCCGGTTTCCAGCATGCGGCTGGTGACTTTGCCTCCGTGCCGTTTGTGCATCGCCACCAGGCGGGCCTCGACTTCTTTCAATGCAAATGGCTTAACCAGATAATCATCGGCGCCGCAATCGAACCCTTTCAGCTTGTCCTCCAGCGTATCACGCGCCGTCAGCATGAGTACCGGTGTATCGAGATTGGCGTCCTGGCGGAGTTTGCGGCACAACGTGATGCCGTCCATGGCAGGCAGACTCAGATCGAGCAGAATACCGTCAAATCGCTGCGTCACCGCGAGATGGAGGCCGGTAATACCATCCGCGGCCGCGTCAACGCTATGGCCACGGGCCTCAAGAAAATCGTAAAGGTTTGTGGCAATCGCGGGATCGTCTTCAATAATAAGGATATGCACGAGATGATCCTATTGAAAATTACAAATTAACAATGGGTTAACCAAATGTCCTAACGAATTTGACCTGCCTTGCTTTTCTTTGTTCCACAGGATGATTGCTCGATCAGGCGTGAAATAATCACATCCGTCTCACGAATCTCCCTATACGTCTCCCTAGACTGCGTCCAAACTGAAGTACTACGGGAATCCAGTACATTCCGATTAATATGTGCCTGATTAATCGCCCTTTGTGTATAAAATTAAAAGCCTCAGACAAGTTCTTCAGATTTTAACAGTTCCGCCGGTAACTTAGCGAATTGAGCGCTTCCGATAATACGTGTTCAGACGCTCCTTAGTGTGGACGATATTTTCGACTGATACTGTGAACCGCTTCAACCAGTGCCAGAGCATTTTCCGGGGGCGTAAACTGGGAGATCCCATGGCCGAGATTAAATATATGTCCATAGCTGTTCCCGTACGCAGCAAGGATTTTCTCTACTTCAGCAGCAATGACTTCAGGCATTGAAAACAGCACAGCCGGATCGAGGTTTCCTTGGAGGGCCACCTTATGGCCGACCCGCCGGCGCGCTTCAGCAATATCCACTGTCCAGTCAAGTCCTACCGCATCACAACCGGAGTCCGCGATGCGCTCCAACCACAGTCCTCCTCCCTTGGTAAAAACAATGTTCGGAATGCGCGCGCCGCCATATTCACGTTTCAGTCCGGCCAATATCTGGCTGATATAGCGAAGGGAAAACTCCTGGTAAGCGGCATGCGACAATGCCCCGCCCCAGGTATCGAAAATCATGACCGCCTGAGCACCGGATTCTATCTGTGCATTAAGATAAGCGGTCACGGCCTGAGCATTGATATTGAGTATGTGATGCAGCAAATCCGGGCGCTGATACAACATGGTCTTGATCTGACGAAAATCAGTACCCCCGCACCCTTCCACCATATAGCAGGCAAGCGTGAAGGGACTGCCGGAAAAACCGATCAGCGGCACGCTGTTATCCAGGGCTTTGCGGATCTGTGAAACCGCATCCATAACGTAACGCAGATGCACCGCGGGATCCGGTATGGTGAGCGCGCGAATTTCCCACTCTTCGCGCAACGGTCGTTCGAACTTGGGCCCTTCACCCTCGGCGAAATAAAGTCCCAGACCCATTGCATCAGGAACAGTCAGAATATCTGAGAACAATATCGCAGCGTCCAGGGGAAATCTCGCCAAAGGCTGCATTGTGACTTCGGTGGCAAAATCCGGGTTCTTGCAAAGTGCAAGAAAGTTTCCGGCGCGGGCGCGTGTCTGATTGTACTCTGGCAGATAGCGCCCAGCCTGGCGCATCAGCCATACGGGGGTATATTCAGTTGGCTGCCGAAGCAGGGCTCGCAGCAGCGTATCGTTCATTGGTCTTGTCATTTGTATTCAAATCAATCGCTGAATCCAGCAAGGCAATATGACGGAGACAAGTTTCTGCCTCGGCGGCAAGTATGGATGCATAAGATCCGCCGAATCTGCTGCCCCGCTCCACCATTGCACTCAAACCGGTGATATTACCAGTGATTGGTCTTGCGGTATATGCCCTTGTTCCTGAGGTCCTTAGGTAGTAATGATACCGACTACATATCCGTATTGCCCATAAATTCGGCAAGCGGTGACTTATTCAGTATGTCTTGATCTCATCGATAGCGAACAGACGCTGGTACTCGCGGATGGCATAACGATCAGTCATGCCGGCAATATAGTCAGCGATCGCCTGATGCTTATCCTCATGATATTTCGTTTGGTATTCAGGTGGGAGAAGCCGGATGTCGGAATGGAAAGCATTGAACAGCATTTGGATGGTATGGCGCGCCTTGGCACTCATGCGAACCACCTTATAGTGCCGGTAAAGATGGTCGTGCAGGAATTTTTTCAGTTCCTGCTGTTCCTGGCGTACCGCGGCACTGAAGTCGATCAGGCAGGGCGCTGCGCGTACCGCCGGCAAGCCATCCAGACATGCATTGGCTATATTGGCCGCGCTTTGCCTGGTTAGATCTCTTACCAGCGTGTTGATCATGCGCCGCACGGTTTCGCGAATCAATCTTCGCCCGGAAATGCCCGGATAGTGTTTTTTAGCCAAGGCCAGGTGTCGGCCAAATATCGCGATATTCTCAAGCTGCTCCTGTGAAATAAGGCCGGAGCGCAAGCCGTCGTCCACATCATGATTGTTATACGCTATTTCGTCGGTCAGATTTGCCAGTTGCGCCTCCAGCGAAGGGCGCTGATTGATAAGGAACCGCTCACCGACATCTCCCAGTTTTTGTGCATTTTTTCTGGCGCAATGTTTGAGTATGCCTTCACGGGTTTCAAAGCAAAGATTCAACCCATCAAATGCGCCGTAATGCTCCTCCAATACATCCACAACCCGAAGAGACTGAAGATTATGCTCGAACCCTCCATATTCTCTCATGCAATCATTTAGAGCATCCTGACCCGCGTGACCAAATGGTGTATGACCCAGATCATGGGCCAGGGCAATGGCTTCGACCAGATCTTCATTCAGGCGTAAATTGCGGGCGACTGAGCGTCCGAGTTGCGCCACTTCTAAACTATGCGTCAAGCGCGTGCGGAATAGGTCGCCTTCGTGATTGACAAAAACCTGGGTTTTATACTCGAGCCGGCGAAATCCCGTGGAGTGAATGATCCGGTCGCGATCGCGCTGGAATGCGGTGCGTCCAGGGGACGACTCCTCCATGAAGCGACGCCCGCGAGAATTTTCAAGCGTTACCGCGTAGGGCGCCAGCTCATGCATTGCCGGTACATTCCGCTAGCGTCGCAGCGAGCATATTCGAAGGCACATCGGACCGGACCACTGCCTTTCCCATGCGTTCGAGCAGGACAAAACGTATCTTTCCACCCTCGACCTTCTTGTCCAGTCCCATCAGGCGCACATACTCTGCTGTGCCTAGATTGGGCGCTACGCAGGGCAGTCCTGCTTGTGCATAAAGATTCCGGATCCGCTCAACATCAATCGAATTGATCAGGTGCATCCTTTGCGACAGTTCCGCTGCCAGTATCGTGCCGGCCGCTACCGCTTCACCGTGAAGCCATACACCGTAGCCCATCCCGTTCTCAATCGCGTGACCAAAGGTATGGCCCAGATTGAGTAATGCCCGGCCGCCGCTCTCACGCTCATCAGCTTCCACGACTTCAGCCTTGTTGACGCAACTGCGCCGTATCGCCTCGACCATTATTTCCGCGTCCCGAGCCACAAGCCCTGCAATATTTTTCTCCAGCCACTCGAGGAAAGCAGGATCCCGAATAAGACCGTATTTAATGATTTCGGCAATGCCTGCGCGCAACTCCCTGTCAGGCAACGTATCGAGCGTTACGGTATCAACGATGACTGCCCGGGGTTGATAGAAAGCCCCTATCATGTTCTTGCCCAACGGATGATTGATTCCGGTTTTACCACCCACCGAGGAATCAACCTGCGCCAGCAGTGTGGTAGGGACCTGAAAGAAAGGCACACCCCGCAGATAGGTCGCGGCGGCAAATCCCGTCAGGTCACCGACGACCCCGCCACCCAGGGCGATGATGGAAGTACCGCGTTCACAGCGATGAGCCAGAAGAGCATCATAAATCAGGTTCAGCGTTTGCAAGTTCTTGTGTTCCTCACCGTCGGGCAGAATGATCGGCAGGGACACGACATTATGCCGGCCTAGCGCACTTCGCAGTCTTTCCATATAAAGAGGCGCTACGACCGTATTGGAAATGATCGCAACCCGTTTCTGAGGCAAGCGCTCAAGAAAAAGCTCAGGCTGGCATAAAATATCCTCACCGATGTGTATCGGGTAACTTCGTTCGCCGGGTACGGAATCGAGCATTACGGTAATCGTTTGCATATGGGTTAAAGCAGTATGGGCGGGACTCGCTGGTTCTCGGGCTTAATTCATTCCTGCCAACCTTGTCAGCCTTGGCGAAATTGTCCACCTTAACAGCCGGGTCGCAGGAAATTTATAAATAGACATTCTTACAGCGGCTTAACCACCACTAGTATTACCACTGCGATCAGGATCAATACCGGAATTTCATTGAACCAGCGGTAATAAGCGTGGCCGTGCCGGTTACGGTCATGCTTGAAATCAGCAAGAAGCCTGCCGCAGTAGAGGTGATATGCAACCAGCATCAACACCAGCGCGAGTTTGGCATGCAGCCAACCACCTGAAATACCATAGCCCAGCCAGAGCCACATGCCGAAAACAATGGCCAGAATCGCGCTGGGCGTCATGATGCCATAGTAGAGCTTGCGTTCCATTATCTTGAAACGTTCGATTCCTGGCAGGTCGCTGCTCATCGCGTGATATACAAACAGACGCGGTAAATAAAACAGTCCGGCAAACCAGGCCACAACGAAAATGATGTGAAAGGATTTTACCCAGAGCATCCGATCCTCTTAACACAGCAATAACCATTCACCCGGGGGTACGCCAGAACCTCTTTCAAGCAGAGCACTTTCATGCAAGGCCTTCAAGCAGAGACCTTAGGCAGGTCATACTATAGCCGATCAGTGTGACCAGGTGAATACGATGCTATGGAAATTCGCGATGTCCCGCTATGATCGAAATGGTAAGGATGTGAGGACAGTACCGTGGAGCTTCCGAATGAGATGCGAAGGGACGGAGCTTATTCAGAGCTGGCTAGATCGCGACGATCTCGAGATTGGGTTCTATCGACCTTAACATATTTTGAATACCACGGAGCGTGCCAGAGATTGAACTCGGGCAGGTACCGCATGCGCCTTGGTAGTGTACGCTGAGTTTGTTGCCTTCGAGCCCGAGCACATGAAGATCGCCTCCGTCATTTTGCAGATAGGGCCGCACCTCTTCGTCGAGCAGGGCGTTAATCGTTTCGAGGCGTTCCTGATCCTCAGGGCTCAAACCCGCAATTGCAGCGGTTGCCGCTGCAACGGTAGCGGCCGATTTCGAATCTGCCGCAGGTGCCGCGCGGATAGGATCTGCAACCACACGAGCCAGATCTTGCCAATCGGCGCCACCGTCCTGGGTGATCGTGATCCAGCGATCGACATAAAACACGTTGGTCACATGATCGATGTCGAATAACGCGGCCGCCAGCGGATCATCTTTTGCCTGCTCGGCATTATCGTATGAGCGCGAAACTCCCCAGGTCAAAGGTTCCCTGAGAATGAATTTCAGAGCGTTCCGGTTAGGCGTACCCTCGATTTCAGCTATTTTTGGCATTCTGTCCTCCTATCTGACCAGACCTCGCCCGCCATCAGGCGTCGCCGATCGCAGCATGCATCGGATCGTCTTCCGCCTCGGTCGAGGTAATGTTAACGGAATTGAGCGCCGCATGCAGCGTATGCCACGGTAGAATCGCACATTTTACCCGCGTCGGCAGATCCCGGACCCCCGCAAATACTGTTAGCCGCCCCAGGTGATGGGGACTTTCAATGTCGAGCTTGCCAACCGCCATATCGCGGAATTCCTGAATCAAGGTTTCGGCATCCGCACGTGCCTTACCTTTGACGACGGTAGTCATCATCGACGCGGATGCTTTGCAGATGGCGCAGGACTCGCCGTGGAACGCGATTTGATCGATACGCTCCCCATCAAGATGGAGCTCAATGTCGAGGTGATCACCACACAGTGGATTATGGCCGACGGCATGATGAGTCGCGTTATCGAGCGTACCGTAATTGCGGGGCTTCTTGTTGTGGTCGAGGATGACCTCTTGATAAAGTGATTTCGAATTCATTTATATAAAAATCTTCTGCACGGTGCATAGGCTGGCAATAAATATATCGACCTCGGCCATTGTATTGTAAAACGCAAAGGACGCGCGCGTGGTCGCAGGCACACCGAGGCGCAGCATCACCGGCTGAACGCAATGATGCCCCGTGCGTACGGCAACCCCCTCCTGATTCAGGAGGGTGCCGATATCATGCGGATGAACTCCCCTAACCTCAAACGACAGCACTGCCGTTTTTATTGCAGCGGTGCCAATGATGCGCACGCCCGCCAAATCGTTCATCTGTTCAGTTGCATAGTTGAGTAGCTCAAGCTCATATGCTGCGATTGCATCCAGGCCTATCGCTGACAGGTAATCAACTGCCGCCCCCAGCCCAATCGCGGCGGCAATCGGAGGTGTACCGGCTTCGAATTTATGAGGAATGGTATTGTAAACAGTTTTTTCAAACGTTACAGACAGGATCATGTCCCCGCCGCCCTTGAATGGCTGCATGCATTCGAGCAATTCGGCCTTGCCATAAAGAATGCCTATGCCCGTGGGCCCGCACAACTTGTGGCCGGAAAACGCATAAAAATCACAGTCGAGGTCTTGTACGTCAACTTTCATATGCGGTGCAGCCTGCGCCCCATCAACGAGTACCGGCACCCCCCTTGAATGCGCAAATTCAATCATTTGCTTGACCGGGTTGATGGTGCCGAGCGCGTTCGATACATGCATCACGCCGACAAATTTCGTGCGCTCGTTAAAAAGCTTCTCGTATTCGTCGATGAGAAGCTCGCCCGCATCATTGATGGGTACGACGCGGATCTTCGCACGCTTTTCTTCCGCAAGCATCTGCCAGGGTACGATGTTTGAATGATGTTCAAGCGTGGTCAGAATAATTTCATCGCCAGCACCAACAAACTTACGACCATAACCGTGCATGACCAGATTGATTGAATCCGTGGTGCCACTGGTGAAGATGACTTCCCTGTCTTCGCGCGCATTGATGAAAGCCTGCAGCTTGCGCCGCGATCCCTCGTATTCAGCCGTGGCCGTTTCCGATAAATAATGCACTCCCCGATTGATGTTGGCATGTTGAGTCGTCTGATAACGCACCAGGCGGTCTATTACCGACTGCGGCATCTGGCTGGATGCCGCATTGTCGAGATAGACCAGCGGCTTCCCCTCGATCTGGAGCTTGAGTATTGGAAAGTCTGCGCGAACGCGTTCAACGTCGAACGCCGAACTAAATTGAGATTTCAAGGCAGGCTCTACAATATTCATTGTTCAGTTTCTCTGCGTTTGTTCCAGCACCGTTTGCTCAAGCCGACGCTTGAGCGAAGCGATGGGTATGCGGTCGATGATCTCTGCGCCGAATGCGTAGGTCAGGAGATTACGCGCCGCAACCTCCGATAATCCTCGGCTCTTGAGATAAAACAGTTCCTCGTTATCGAGCTGCCCAACGGTTGCCCCATGCGCACATTTTACGTCATCCGCGAAGATCTCGAGCTGTGGCTTGGTGTCGATATGGGCCCTGGCGCTCAACAGCAGGTTGCGGCTCGACTGGGAAGAGTCGGTGCGCTGCGCGCCCGGGCGCACAATGATCTTCCCGTTGAACACCCCGTGCGCAGCACCGTCGATAATGCATTTATGCAATTGACGGCTTGTGCCATCCGGTGACGCATGATCTATGCACGTATGCGTATCAGCAAGTTGGCGCTCATTGATCAAAGCCAGCCCGTCAACAGAGCATTCCGCTCCCTCGGCGGCAAGGCGGGCGTTCAAATCATAGCGGGAAATGCGCGCGCCGAACGCGACACTGATAGATCGATAACGGCTCGCGCGTGCAAGCGATACTGCAGAGTTTGCCATGTGGAACGCCTGCCCGCTGTCGCGCTGAAGCCGGGTGTGGCTAACCTGGGCATTATCGCCGATTGCGATTTCCGTCACTGCATTGGTGATATAGGGGCCTTCCTGCAACGTAACGTAATCTTCAACAACGGTAACCGCGCTGCCGGGCTCGGCAATCAGCAGGCAGCGTGGATGGCTTGTGGATTCCGCCTGCGTCGCGATGAACAGCACATGCACGGGCCGCTCGATGGCTGTATTGCGCGGCGCAATGATTAGCGCTCCGTCATGCAGAAATGCGGTGTTGAGCGCGGCGAACAGATTGTCCTGGAACGCTGCATGGCGGCCGAGATGGGGCTCCATTGCGTGTGCATGGGTGGCCAGCGCTGCGGATAAATTCGTGACGATCAGGTCGGCGGTCCTGTTTGATTGCACGGACAGCTCTGGCATATAGATGCCATCAACAAACACGAGTGTAGCTGACGTTCCCTCCACGTAGAAACGCGCGATGTCTTCCTTTTGCAAGGATGGCACAGTACGCACCGGATGGAACGACAGCTTGGCAAGTGGCGAAATATCCGTAAAACGCCACTCCTCGTCGCGCGTCGTCGGCACTTTCAGCATACCTGCACGATCGACCGCACTGGCGCGTAAGCGATTGAACCAGGCCAAAGGACTGGGCGGCAACTGCGGCTGTCCCTGAAGCAGGCTCTCCAGATAGCTGTTACCGGTAACCATACTCATGCTCATGCACCGGCCGCGACGGGTTGCGCGTTGCCGATCCCATCATAACCATGTGCCTCGAGATCAAACGCAAGGTCTTTACCGCCTGTCCGGATGATGCGACCCGACTGCATCACGTGCACGAAATCCGGCACGATATAGTTAAGCATGCGCTGATAGTGCGTGACCAGGATGGTCGCATTGTCCCTGTTGGCGAGCCGATTCACGCCATTCGTAACGATCCTGAGCGCATCGATATCGAGACCGGAATCGGTCTCGTCAAGAATCGCCAGCCGTGGCTCCAGCAGCGCCATTTGCAATATTTCGTTTCGTTTTTTTTCGCCGCCGGAAAATCCTTCATTGACACCGCGATCAAGAAAATCCGGGCTCATTTCAAGCAATTTCATTTTCTCGCGCACAAAATCCTCAAACTCGAGCGGATCAAGCTCGTCCTTGCCGCGTTGTGCTTGCACTGTGTTGTAGGCAAGCCGCAGAAAATGGCTGTTCGCGACCCCAGGTATCTCGATCGGATACTGAAAAGCGAGAAATACTCCGGCACGCGCGCGCTCTGCAGGGTCGAGATCGAACAGATTTTTACCTTCGAACAGGACTGAGCCGCCGGTGACTTGATAGGCGCTGTGGCCGGCAAGCACCTTGGCAAACGTGCTTTTACCCGAGCCGTTTGTACCCATGATGGCGTGCACTTCCCCGCTTCTCACCGTAAGGTCTATACCCTTGAGTATCTCGATGCCATTGACAGTGGCGCGCAGACCACGCACTTCAAGCAGTACCTTGCTGTCGGGGTAAATCATCCCACGCTCCCTTCGAGCTTGAAGCCAAGCAGCTTGGTCGCTTCAACCGCGAACTCCATTGGCAGTTGTTGAAATACGTCCTTGCAAAAACCATTAATGATCATTGATACCGCTTCCTCATTGCCAATGCCGCGCTGCGCAAAATAGAACAATTGATCTTCGCCAATCTTCGATGTGGATGCTTCATGCTCGACTTTAGCTGCCTGGTTGCGAACCTGAATATAGGGAAAAGTATTGGCGCTGCACTGATCGCCGATCAGCATCGAATCGCATTGCGAATAATTTCGCGCACCGGTGGCGGTAGGCGCAATCCTGACCAGTCCACGGTAACTGTTGTTGGAGTGGCCCGCCGAGATGCCTTTGCTGACGATGGTACTACGCGTATTTTTTCCGATATGGATCATTTTGGTACCGGTATCCGCCTGCTGATAATTGTTGGTTACCGCCACCGAATAAAATTCCCCCACCGAGTTGTCGCCCTGCAAAATGCAGGAGGGATACTTCCAGGTAATTGCCGAACCGGTTTCAACCTGCGTCCACGAAATGCGTGAATTGACACCTTTGGCCAACCCACGCTTGGTAACAAAATTGTAGATACCACCTATGCCGTTTTCGTCGCCCGCGTACCAGTTCTGCACTGTCGAGTACTTGATGTCGGCATTGTCGAGCGCGATCAGTTCGACCACTGCGGCGTGCAATTGATTGGTATCGAATTTCGGGGCGGTGCAGCCTTCAAGATATGAAACAGACGCCCCTTCCTCGGCGACGATCAGGGTTCGCTCGAATTGTCCCGATTCCTCTGTGTTGATTCGAAAGTAGGTCGATAGATCCATCGGGCATTTCACGCCTTTGGGAATAAAGCAGAACGTACCGTCTGTAAATACTGCCGAGTTGAGGGCGGCGTAATAATTGTCCCCCACTGGCACCACCGTGCCGAGATACTGTTTAACCAGATGTGGATGCGCATGAACGGCTTCAGAAATCGAGCAGAAAATGATCCCCACTTCGGCCAACTTCTGCTTGTAGGTTGTCGCGACCGACACGCTATCGAAAATCACGTCAACCGCAACACCGGCAAGTGCCGCCCGTTCGTTCATCGGCACGCCGAGCTTTTCGAAAGTACGTAACAATTCAGGATCGACCTCGTCCATGCTGCTCAGTTTCTTTTTAGGCTTGGGCGCCGCGTAATAACTGATCGCCTGAAAATCGATCTTTGGATACTTAACGTTCGGCCATTCCGGTTCTTTCATCTTCAACCATTGGTGATACGCGTTGAGGCGAAACTCGAGCAGCCACTCGGGTTCGCTCTTCTTCGTCGAAATGAGCCGGATAATATCTTCGTTCAGCCCCTTTGGCGCAATATCGGATTCGATATCGGTAACGAAGCCGTGCTTGTAGGGCTGATTGACCAGATTTTGTAATACTGCACTCATCAGATTGCTCCACTATCGTTCATGTTTGAAGACAGGATCCTGGAATTCCCACGTGGAACGCCGTCGCATCTCCCGGCTTTTGCCGGCGCCTTCCGTCATTCAAAATTAAAGCAGCGAAATCCTGGCCGGCTCTTTCACGCTAAAACTTTCTCCGCAGCCACATGTATTGTCAACATTGGGATTGCCGACCCTGAACGAGTCGTTGAGCCCTTCCTTGACAAAATCAACCTGCGAACCGTCGATGTACGGCAAGCTGCCGGCATCGATTACTACGTTAGCGTTACAAGACTCGAACATCTGATCGCCCGCGCGAAGTTCGTCCGCGTAATCGAAGGTATAGGCAAATCCGGAGCAGCCCTCTTTCTTTATGCCGATGCGCAATCCCAGCCCCTTGCCGCGCTTCGCAACCTGCTTCCGGATTTGCTTTGCCGCATTTTCGGTCAATGTAACCGCCATCATTATTCTCCAGTCGCCGCATCCCCCTGATCTGAACCAATACGGAATTTATGCCGGATTCAGGCCGGCAATGCGGCACGCTCACGTTCGGGCGTGATACGTTCACGCTCGGGTAAGGCACGCTCACGCTCGGGTATGACTTTTCGCATATCCAGCATTTGCACGACGCCGCTCTGTCTTGCTTTCTGTTCATCCACCAATTGCCTCAGCGTAATCCCGCCGAGATGATCGAAAATAAGGTCATTTAGCTTTACCCACAAGTCGTGCGTCATGCACTTTTTATCATTGTGGCAATTTTCCTTCCCGTTGCATTGCGTCGAGTCGATCGGCTCATCAACGGCAAGGATAATCTCGGCAATCGAGACCTGCCCCATGTCTCTGGCAAGGCAATAACCGCCACCCGGACCTCGCACGCTATCGACAAGCGCACGCTGCCGCAGCTTCGCGAATAATTGCTCAAGATAAGATAGAGAGATTTGCTGACGCTGGCTGA
Source organism: Nitrosovibrio tenuis (assembly GCF_900109785.1). GTDB lineage: Bacteria > Pseudomonadota > Gammaproteobacteria > Burkholderiales > Nitrosomonadaceae > Nitrosospira > Nitrosospira tenuis_A. The sequence goes on along the minus strand of NZ_FOBH01000001.1, from coordinate 476,111 downwards.
TTTCGGCAAGCGTCACCGGGCGAGTGGTACGCTGCATGGCCAGATCCAATAGCGCCGTTACCGCAAATCGCCCTTTCGTTGTTAGCCTCATGATTAACTCCTTTCCACTCTCGTCATTCAATTAAAATAGACATATCGACCATTAATCAGTTCAGCCAATGCCAATACATGACTGATTTAGTCAACTATAAGATACTTGATCGATTTAGTCAACTATAACGAAGATAACGAATCAACCGGACAGACGGGCAGGGAGTGGAACGGCAGCGTGCAAGAAAGCGAAAGGATGGCGAAGATGACGCAAAAAAGAAGTGCCAGAGAAGCTTGCCTGAAATATCAGGTGTGGAGAATCAGGCGTGAATGAGTCTATCGGCGGCGGAGCCGCATATGGGCTTTGACCAGCTCGATTGCCCGGCACCGAAACTGATCGCCATTCGTATCTTTGACCCACATATGCAGCAAACCAATAAAGAATAGATGCGTATCAACGGCCAACTGAGCAGGATCATGGGAAAGATGCAATTGATCTTGAGCTTGCGCGCGCTCGTAAGCCAGTTGCATTTTGTTTGCAATGCCCGAACAATTTACCATTATTTGTGGTAAGACAGAGGCAAATTCACCCACGTACTCGCACTTGATCATCATGATCTCATAAATCTCACGCGTCTCGATGCTGTCTGTCAGCACCTGTATGGTGCCACACAGAAAGTTCTCTATGCATGTAAGAGGATCTTCCGAGCCTTCAACGAGCAAGGTATCGTCCATGCGATCTATCAATGGCAGGAACACCTGCTCACGCATCGCCTGAAACAGCTCGATTTTATTGTCGAAATGCCAATAAATTGCGCCGCGCGTAGCGCCAGCTTGCACGGCGATGTGCTCCATCGTGGTACGGCTGACGCCGTGTTCCAGGAAAACCTGGCGTGCCGCCGCGATGAGGCGTTGTCGAGTCAATTCTGCGTTTTCTTTCATTTTTCGCGCCATGGCTCCGGTTTGAATATTCGCTATTTACATTGACGATCTTTTGGTGAATAATTTACATACATACACGAATGTATGCAAGCTATTATTTTCGCAAACTGGAGTTGATGATGTCGGCCGCCAGCCATTATAAAAACAAACGCCGCAATTTGTTAGCGGTTATCGGTTCAAAGGCCATGATTGCACTGGCTGCAAGCGTTGTATTGATTGCTTGTGGAAAAAATGGTCATGCGCCCGGCCAGCCTCAGGCGGATATGGCTCTTCCCGTCAGTGTAATTGAAGTGCAACCTGCTACGGTGCCTATCAGTGCCGAGGCCGTCGCGCAAACCGAAGGTGCGAAGGAAGTCGAGATACGGCCTCGCGTAGGAGGCATCCTGCTCAAACGGCTATACGAGGAAGGGGCGGCGGTCAAGGCAGACCAGCCTATGTTTCAGATCGATCCTGTGCCCTATCAATATGCTTTGGCTCAGGCAAAGGCCCAGCTTGCGGAACAAAGAGCGCGCATCATACAGACCGAGCGCGAAGAGAACCGCTTGCATGAATTACTCGCAACACAAGCCATCAGCCAGCGTGAATACGACAATGCCGCATCCGATAGTGCCATCGCGCGCGCTGCCCTTCAGGCTGCTGAAGTACGCGTGCGCGATGCCGAGCGCAACCTCTCCTACACGCTGGTAACCGCACCGGTCAGCGGCATATCCGGTCGCTTCCAATTTTCGGAAGGGGCGTTGGTGGAGGCGAATAACAGCCTGTTGACCACGATTGTCCAGTTGACGCCCATATGGGTGCGCTTCAGCCTGTCCGATAATGAACTTGCTCAGCTTGGCGGGCCTTTGACTGAACAAAAGGTCAAGAAGGTGACATTGATATTGCCCAACGGTATTGAATACGAAAAGGAAGGTGAACTGAATTTCGCCGCGAGCCAAATCGACCCGGCATTGGGTACGCAGCAATTACGCGCGACTTTTGATAATAGCGGGCGGCAGTTGCTGCCGGGGCAGTTCGTGCGCGCCCGGGTGGTGACGGGCGAACAGGACGGCGTCTACCTCGTGCCCCAGGTCGCAGTGCAGGTTTCCGATATGGGCAAGATCGTGTATGTGGTCAACGAAAAGAATGAAGCAACGGTCCGGCCCGTGGTGGCGGGCCGCTGGGTCGGCAAGGACTGGGTCATCCTCGAAGGCCTCAAAGCCGGAGATAAAGTCATCGTCGATAACCTCATCAAACTCCGTCCCGGAACGCTTGTGGCGCCGCATCCGGTCGTTGAGGCACCCGCAGGTCCTCCGCCGCAGTCGGGACCCCAAACGCAGACCTAAACAGGTATCTCATGACTCGATTCTTTATCACCCGCCCGATTTTTGCATCGGTGCTGTCGATCATCATCGTTTTAGCCGGGCTGGTCTCGGCGCTGCAACTTCCCATTGCGCAATACCCCCAGATTGCGCCGCCTACAGTGCTGATCACCGCGACGTTTCCCGGCGCTAGCGCAGAGACGCTCACCAAGACGGTCGCCGCCCCTATCGAAGAACAGCTAAGCGGCGTGGAAGATCTTCTATATTTCAGCTCCAGCTCCGACTCAAGCGGGACGCTGACCATTACCGCGACTTTCGAAGTAGGGACGGACGTCGATCAGGCAACGTTCAACATCAGTAATCGAGCAAACATAGCCTTGCCGCGGCTGCCAGAAGAAGTCCGGCGGATCGGGTTGAGAATAGAAAAGCGTTCCAACGACATCCTGATGGTGTTCATGCTGATCTCCAAGGACAAGGGAAAATATGACCCGCTGTACCTAAGCAATTACGCTACGTTAAACGTTCTGGATGAGCTGAAACGCACCAAAGGCGTGGGTGATGTAGTCGTTTTTGGGGGGCAGGACTACTCCATGCGCGTCTGGTTGCGCCCGGACCGCATGGCGCAGCTCGGCGTCGCCACAACCGATATAACCGCGGCTATTCAGGCCCAGAATGCGCAGTATGCTGCCGGCAAGATCGGGCAGGAGCCCATGCTTTCGGACCAGCAGTTGATTTATACCGTCAACGCCAAAGGCCGGCTGCGGACGCCCGAGCAATTCGGCAACATCATTTTGCGCGCCGATGGTCCGCGCGGCGTTCTCTATCTGAAGGATGTGGCGCGAATTGAGCTCGGCGCGCAAAGTTATGATGTGCGCACAGCGTTGAATGGCGAGCCCGGGGCAGGAATGCCGGTCTTTCTTCAACCCGGCGCAAATGCGCTGGATACGAAAAACGCCCTCGTCGCCAAGATGGAAGAGTTGAAGAAGCGCTTCCCGGAAGGAATGGATTATGTCGTGCCTTACGATACCAGTCTTTTCGTCAAAGCCTCCATGTGGGAGGTGGTAAAGACGCTGGGCGAGGCAATGCTGCTGGTGATATTGGTCGTCTACCTGTTCCTGCAAAGCTGGCGCGCTACCCTAATTCCCATTATCGCGGTCCCCATTTCGCTGATTGGCACGTTCGCAGGGCTGTGGCTGTTCGGTTTCTCGATCAATACGCTCACCCTTTTCGCCATGGTCTTGTCCATCGGCATCGTCGTAGACGATGCAATCGTGGTGTTGGAAAACATCGAACGTCTGATGGATGAGGAAAAGCTCTCGCCGATGAAGGCGGCGATCCGCTCCATGGAACAGGTTGCAAGCGCGGTCGTGGCGATTGTATTGGTGCTATGCGCGGTTTTTATACCAGTCGCCTTCATGGGCGGAATTGCGGGAGAACTCTATCGGCAGTTCGCAGTAACAGTCGCGGTGGCTGTCACCATTTCAGGCGTGGTGGCGCTGACTTTGACGCCGGCGCTATGCGCCATCCTGCTGAAGCACACGCATGGAGAGTCCGCGTTCTTCCGGGCCTTTAACCGTGGTTTCAGGCGCCTCACCGATTTCTACATCGCCATGGTCGGCACTACCATACGGCATAAAATTATCGGCGCCATTGTATTCTCAGGCATCATCGCCGCGGCAGCATATCTGATCCAAACAGTTCCCGAAGGTTTTGTACCGCCGGAAGATCAGGGCTATGTGGTGGCGGCGACCATCCTGCCCGATGGGGCAACGCTCGCGCGCACGACTCGAACCGCTGAAGCTGTGCGGGCGGGGATTGCAAAAGACCCCGCAGTTTCGCACGAATTCGTGGTTAATGGCTTTGATCTGATTGGCGGTGGAAATAAAACCAGTTCGGCAACGATGTTTGTGGCTTTCAAAGACTGGTCGGAGCGCACCGCCAGCGCGGAGGATATTATCCAGAAACTGAGTGCGATCGGCATGCAGCAATCCGACGGGATAGCAATAGCATTTAATCCGCCTGCGATCCGTGGCTTGGGAACCGCCGGCGGCTTTGAAGTTTACGTGCAAACTCGTGCCGGCGCAGATCCGCTCCAATTATCCAGCGTCGTCAACAATTTCATCGAGGCGCTGAACCAGGAACCGCGCCTTGCGGGTATTGCCACGTTTTTCCGCCCCACCGTACCGCAATTCTTTGTCGAGGTGGATGAGGCAAAGGCGGTTTCCCAGCAAGTACGCATCCCCGATATCTACGCCACCTTGCAGAGTACGATGGGTTCACTTTATATCAACGATTTCAATCTTTCGGGTCGCACGTACCGCGTCCAACTGCAGGCGGAACCGGCGTATCGCATGAATCCGGATGATCTTGGCAGGGTTTATGTGCGTTCGCAGTCAGGCGCCATGGTGCCTATGTCAGCGCTGAGCAAAATCAGCACCGTTGTGGGAGCCGAGCAACTGGAGCGGTATAACGGCCTGCTTTCCGCAAAAGTAATGGGAGGCGGCGCCCCTGGCGTAAGCTCGGGCGAGGCCATTGAACTCGTGGAAGAGATTGCGGAAAGGAGCTTGCCGGATAACTACCAGATTGCCTGGACAGCCCAGGCCTACCAGGAAAAACGCACCGGCTCGGCGGCGGTGTTCGCCTTCACCTTCGCCATCATCATGGTGTTTCTGATCCTGGCTGCGCAGTTTGAGACCTGGGCGTTGCCCCTGGCAGTGATCATGGCCGTGCCTTTCGCGCTGTCGGGCGCGTTGCTCGCGGTCCTGGTGCGAGGGATGCCGAATGATATTTATTTCCAGGTAGGCTTGATTACGCTAATTGGCCTTGCCGCTAAAAACGCCATCCTGATCGTGGAGTTCGCCAGCCAGAAAATGAAGGAAGGGATGCCGGTGGCGCAGGCCGCGGTTGAAGCCGCACGCCTGCGCTTTCGCCCCATCGTCATGACTTCAATGGCGTTTGTGCTGGGGATCGTGCCGCTGGTGATCGCGACCGGGGCAGGAGCAGCGGCGCGCCAGTCGATGGGCACCGGCGTATTAGGCGGTATGTTGCTTGCAACTTTTGTCGCCACCATCTTTATTCCCCTGTTCTTTACCTGGCTTACCCGTGAACACGCGCCCCAACCGGCTGAAAGCATGCGGGAGGAGAAGGCATGATGACATCGGGCATGACATGGGATTCGCGGGAGCGCGTGCGCAGTCCGTGGGCATGGATATTGTTGCTTTTGCCAACCCTGTTGCTGATGTCGTGCGCCATGGGCCCCGACTATTCGCGGCCTCATATCGATGCATCCGACCGTTTTCGTATGGCAGAAGCAGAGGGGCAGTCGATTGCCAATCTCCCATGGTGGCAGCTCATTAATGATGAGCAGCTCCAACACCTCATCAAGCAGGCCCTGCTGCAAAACAAGGATCTCAAGCAGGCGGTTGCCAGTGTTGAAGAGCTCCAGGCTCGGCTCGGGATAGCCCGCATGGATTACCTTCCCAAGATGGATGTGAATATCAACGCTCCGGCATTTGGGCGCCTCGGTGGCTTCCTCTTCCCTGGATTTCCCACGCCCTACAGTTATTTTGGTCAGGCGACCTTGAACTGGGAAATTGATGTCTGGGGAAGGGTTCGCCGTTCCAACGAGGCTGCCTTGGCCGATCTGATGGCGCGCGAGGAAAATCGCCGCGCTGTAGTGCTTACCCTGGTGAGCAGCGTGGCCCAGTCCTACTTTGATCTTCTGCAGTTTGACATGCAGCTGGATATTGCACGCAACGCCCTGCGATCGTGGGAAGAATCGGTCGCCCTCGCCCAGGCGCAACTTCGGGGGGGCATAATTTCGCGCCTTGATTCGGATCAGTTCGACGCGGAACGGGCCAACGCTGCAGCCCGGGTGGCGGAACTCCAACGCCAAATGGTACAAAAGGAAAATGAACTGAGCGTTTTGCTGGGTAACAACCCGGTGACGATCGTTCGCGGCCGTTCGTTGACCGAGCAGGTACTACCGCCCGAAGTGCCCGCAGGTCTCCCTTCCGAGCTGCTGGAACGGCGTCCGGATATTCTACAGGCGGAGAAAACCCTGGCCGCGGCAACCGCCAGAATAGGAATGGCCAAGGCGGCACGGTTTCCCAGGCTCACGATTACCGGTTTTCTGGGTGTGGCCAGTCCTGCTCTATCGAAAATTTTACTTTCCGGCAGCGAGTTCGGTGTGGGCGGCCTTGGACTGGCAGGCCCGTTGCTCAATGCCCAAAGCCTGGGCCTCGAGCAGCGTGCTGCCGAAGCCCAGGCGAAGCAGGTATTGGCCCAATATGAGCAAACTATTCTGGTAGCGTTCAAGGAGGTGGAAGATGCCCTGATAGCGGTTCGCACTGCCAATGACCAGCGCAAAGCACAGGAGGAGCAGGTTGAAGCGCTGCGCTCGGCTTTGAATGTATCGAATCTTCGCTACCAGGGAGGCATCACCAGTTATGTCGATGTGCTCCTCGCCAAGCGCAATCTCTTCGATGCCGAATTCGCGCTGACGGCGACGCGCCGCCTCCACCTGGCGTCGATTATCCAACTCTACAAAGCGTTGGGCGGAGGATGGACGCCGGGATAACCGATGCCTAGCCATCGGGCAGACTGAGGAGACAAGGAACGCCGCTTCTCATTCCGGTGCATTCTCACGCACATTCTCACGCATCTACAATGATTGTTGCCATTTCGCTGATTCAGAGCTTCCGCCAGTTCCCTGCCAGTATGCTGAGTACCCATACCCAAGCTATACCTGATTATTCCAGACTTCAAACTCTTCAAGTAGGTCGAAGCGGGAAATAAATATTGTCATAGCAACACCTGCCATAACCACCAAAACTATCCCCTGGGAGGATGCCTCTTAAAGGCTGAGTTTGCGAGACCCGTCGGGTTGGCGTAATCTCGATACCCTCTTCTCAGAATAACCCGAGAGCCGAGCATATGAACCTGATAGTGCAACGCTTAACGAAATTCCCTGGTCATGACGGGCCTCGCATTGCCCGCATGAATATCGGGTTATTCCTGATCCTGCTTGCCGGCTGCTCGGAGAAGGCGCCCCAGGGGCCGGCCCAGCCTATCCCACAGGTAAAAGTGATTACCGTGACTACGCAAACGATCGCGGACGAGCCGGAGTTCATCGGACGGACGGAGGCCTTCCGGCCCGTGGAGATTCGGCCACAGGTAACGGGAATTATTCAAAAAATCTTCTTTACCGAAGGTCGCAATATCGGCAACGGCGATAAGTTATACCTGATCGATCCTGTTCCCTTTAGAGCCGCCTACCTCAATGCGAAAGCCAGGGTGGCCCAGGCTCAGACTCGAGTGGTCCAGACAGAACAGGATTTGGCTCGCGTCAAGCCGCTGCTCGAAGCACAAGCTGTCAGCCGGAAGAACGTTGACGATGCCGTGGCCGAAACGTTGGCAGCCAAGGCCACGCTGGAAGCTGCGGAAAGCGACCTGGTTAAAGCGAAATTTGACCTTGATAATACGCTGATCACCGCTCCGGTGAGTGGCCGGATCGGTCGCAGCCATTTCTACGAGGGCCAACTGGTCTCCGCTCAGACCACCCTTTTGGTTACCATTGATCAGTTGGACCCCATGTACGTAAACGTGAACGTTCCTGAAAGTTATCTCCTCCGGCGGCGGCGCGAACTCGCTGAGCATAAAGTCGAGAGGCCGGATATTTTTCAGCTGCGTGGCGTGATGACGTTTTCGGATGGGAGCGTGTATCCCGAGGAAGGAATACTGGATTTTGCGGATGTCACGTTACGCCCCGAGACGGGTATGTTACAGGCACGGTTTACATTTCCCAATCCGGAAGCGCGCTTTTCTCCTGGGCAATCCTATTTTTACCCTGGACAGTTTGTCAAAATTCGTCTCAAGGGGTACATACGCCGTGATGCGATACTCGTCCCCCAACGAGCTGTTCAACAAGGACCGAAGGGATCATTTGTCTACGTCATCGATAATGACAGCAAAGTGGAGCTTCGACCAATTCAGGCCAGCGCCTGGCGTGGGAATGAATGGTTGATCGAATCCGGCCTCCGTTCGGGTGAACGGATAGTCGTGGAAGGGTTTTCTCGAATTCAGCCAGGAACTCAAGTCAACGCCGTTCAATATCAGAGCGAGGAAACTTCTTCGAACAACGCTTCAGAGAAGAAACTCATTCAGGAAACGCCATGATTTCCCACTTTTTTATTGATCGTCCAATTTTTGCTTCGGTTCTCTCTATCATCATTGTGGTGACAGGCCTGGTTTCCCTGCGAAATCTGCCCATAGCGCAGTTTCCGCAGATCACGCCGCCGATGGTTCAAATTGACGCCGATTATCCAGGCGCAAGCGCAGAAGTTGTTGCGGAAGCCGTCGCGCGTCCCATTGAAGTGCAGCTCCCTGGCATCGATAACCTTCTGTACTACGACTCCACCAGCACGAACGACGGGCACATGACGATGAGGCTCACGTTCGAAATCGGAACCGATGTGGATATCGCACAGGTCCAGACGCAAAACCGTCAACGCCTTGCTGAACCCCAGTTGCCGGACGAAGTCATTCGTCAGGGGGTAACTGTGAAAAAGACCTCACCGGATCTGTTGGCGGTCATTGCACTGAGTTCCACGGATCCGCGTTATGACACTGTTTTTCTGTCGAACTACGCCCTGCTCAGGATTCTCGATAGCGTAAAACGGCTTCCTGGCGTCGGAGATGCAGTCATCTTCGGTGGCCAGAATTACTCCATGCGGTTAATTCTCGATCCCGTCCGCATGGCTCAGCTCGGCCTTACTCCGACCGAAATCGCGAATGTCGTCCGCGAGCAAAATCGGGATTTCCCCGCCGGAAGAATAGGCCGCGAGCCCACGCCGCGCGGTACAGAACTCACCATCCCCGTAATCACGCACGGCCGGATGAGCGAGGTCAAGGAATTCGAGGATATGATTGTCCGCGCTTATCCGGATGGATCCATGGTGCGGATGCGGGACATCGCACACGTGGAATTGGGTGCTCAGTCGTATGATTTGGAAGGACGATGGAATGGGAAGCCCAATACATTTCTTCTAACCTTTCTTGCCCCGGGAGCCAATGCGCTCGACACCGTTCATCGGGTCCGCCAGGAAATGGACAAACTGGGCAAGACCTTTCCGCCAGGAGTCTCCTACGATATTCCCTATGACACTACCATATTCATTGATGTCTCCATCAAGGAAGTGGTGAAAACCCTCGTTGAAGCAACGTTACTGGTCATCCTGGTCGTTTTTCTCTTCCTGCAGAGCTGGCGTGCGACGCTCATTCCTGCCGTCGCAGTTCCCATTTCGCTCATTGGCACGCTTGCGGGTATGGAAGCGCTGGGGTTTTCAATCAATACGCTAACCCTATTCGGCATGGTCCTGGCCATTGGTATCGTGGTGGATGACGCAATCGTTGTGGTCGAGAATGTCGAGCGGCACATGACCCAGGACAGGCTGCCGCCCAGGGAAGCGGCGAAAAAGGCCATGGACGAGGTGACCGGCCCCGTGATTGCAATCGTCCTGGTGCTGGCTGCCGTGTTTGTGCCGGTGGCATTTTTGGGTGGGATTACCGGCGAGCTGTATAAACAATTTGCGATTACGATCGCCCTGTCTGTCGCCATTTCGGGATTCGTGGCGCTTACCCTCAGCCCTGCTCTTTGCGCACTGGTTCTCAAGCCAGGCCATGGCCCCCCCAAAGGATTCTGGAAAACGTTCAACCGGTCTTTTGAGTGGCTGCAAATGCGCTACGTCGGAACGGTCGGAATCATCCTCAGACGATCACTGATTGCTCTGGCTGTTTTCGCAACGCTGGTTTTCGTAATCCTGAGCCTGTTCAAAACCATTCCGGGCAGTTTTCTTCCGGAAGAAGATCAAGGTTACTTTATTACTATCGTCCAGTTGCCGGACGGAGCCTCCTTGACGCGGACGATCGAAGTCCTGAGTAAAGTGGAAAGCTATTTTCAGTCGATTGCGGCAGTCCACTCGACAGATACCCTGGCTGGCCAAAACTTTGTTTTCGGAACCCGCGGAACCAATCAGGCGACGATGTTCATTCCGTTGCACCATTGGGATGCACGCAAAAATGCAAACGAGCAAGTCCCCGGCCTCATCGCTTCGGCCTTTCAGGAATTTGCCAAAATCCCTGAAGCCTTGATTCTTGCCTTTAATGCCCCGTCGATTAGGGGACTCGGTTCCACCGGAGGCTTCTCCGTACAATTGCAGGATCCCAGCGGAGGCGATTTTTCAGAGTTTGCCGCCATCGCCCAGGAATTTGTTGCCAAGGCGGTGGAACATCCGGCCATTGCAGCGGCCAGCACCAACTTTCGTGTGAGCGCTCCCCGGCTCAACGCCAAGGTGGATCGTGAGCGGGCCAAAGCATTGGGCGTACCCATTTCTGAAGTCTTCGATACGATGCAGGCGTATTTTGGGAATCTGTATATCAACGATTTTGTAAAATTTGGCCGTATCTATCGGGTGCAAACCGAGGCGCTACCGGAATACCGGTCCAGCCCGGAGGATATCAGCAAGATATATGTGCGCGCTCAGAATGGCTCGGAACATACCATGATTCCGCTGGACTCGGTGGTCACCACCGAGTTTAGCAGCGGACCGGATCCGGTCACGCATTTCAATGGATTCAATACGGCGCTCGTGCTGGGAGGCGCCGCGCCAGGGTACAGCTCGGGACAGGCACTTGACGCTCTGGAGCAGGTGGCGGATGAAATCCTGACTCCAAAAGGTTATGCAATCGACTGGAGCGGGATATCGTTTCAGGAACGCAAGGCTGGCGGACAATCCATCGTGGTGTTTGCCTTTGCGTTGCTCATGGTCTTCCTGGTGCTGGCGGGCTTGTACGAAAGCTGGTCCATCCCATTCGCTGTCATCCTTGCGATACCCTTTGGAATGCTCGGTGCGCTGTTGGCCATCTGGACCCGGGGCCTGACCAATGACATTTATTTTCAGATTGGGTTGGTGACGTTGATCGGACTGGCCGCTAAAAATGCGATCCTGATCGTCGAGTTTGCCAATCAGCGATACGCTGCGGGTGAGTCGTTATACGATGCAGCGCTCGACGCGGCACGTCTTCGTTTTCGGCCTATCATCATGACGTCGATGGCCTTCATTCTGGGTGTGCTGCCGCTTGTTGTCGCTTCGGGAGCAGGTGCAGCGAGCCGGAATTCCATCGGGACGGGGGTGTTCGGGGGGATGTTGGCGGCAACATTTCTCGCTATCTTTTTTGTACCGCTTTTTTTTGTGATGATTGGAAAGATCGCACGACGAGGCGAGCATTCAGTGGCTGAAACCCAGCGGGTTGAAGCTGCTCATTCTTCTTCTACCATAGAAAAGCCGTAATCTGCATCTGATTGTCGTGGTGCTCCCCAACCTCTGTTCGATATCGAATTTGCCTCTCACGGCGACCCGCCTGCATCTGATATCCGTCGTGCAGCTCTATAAGGTTTTAGGCGGAGGGTGGTCGCCAGCTTGATCGATGCCTCGTATCTCGGATGCCCGCGAATCTCCGGAGGAAGCTTAAAATAATAATCATGTATCTATCAGTTCCTCGCCCCTGCGACCTGCGGCATTAGTCCACGCGCCTCTTTCAACAAAAATTCCCTGAATGCTTGTGCTACGCTCGAAAGACGTTTGTTCTTTCGATGAACGATATGCCAATGGCGCATGATCGGAAAGTCCTGCACATCAAGAATTTTGAGCCGTTTCGTTTCAAGCTCCAATTCAGCGGTATGCAACGACATGATGCCGAGTCCCATCCCCGCCTGAACCGCCTGCTTGATGGCCTCGCTCGTATCCGTTTCCATTCCCCTGTTGAGGGAAATATGATGTGCCAAAAAAAACCGCTCCATCGCTCCACGAGTACCTGAGCCTGGCTCGCGCACCAGGAAAGTTTCCTGCTCTAATTGCTGTACGGGAATGTCGCGCACCTTGCATAACGGATGATCCGGTGGGGCAATAACCACTAAGGGATTTTCCATGAAAGATTCATTGGCAATATCCAGGTCATCGGGTGGCTGACCCATGATGGCAAGATCGATCACATTATCGGCTAATTGTCTTAATACGGTTTCCCGGTTGGAAACATTCAGGCTTACGGTAACGCCGCTATAACGCTGGCAAAACTTGGCCAATAGATGAGGAGCGAAATAATTGGCGGTGCTTACCACCGAGATATTGAGTTTCCCCCTTTCCAGACCTTTCAACTCATCCAGCGCAAGCTCCATGTCGGCCAATTGTTGGGAAATGGCGCGGCTGTAATGGTATAGCTCGTGCCCGGCATCCGTTAGATAGATTCTCTTGCCCATCTGCTCGAAAAGAGGCAAATCAATGTTATCCTCCAGTTGCTTGATTTGCATCGATACGGCGGGTTGGGTCAGGTAGAGTTCCTCGGCGGCGCGCGAAAAGCTCAGATTGCGCGCAACCGACTCGAAAACCTTTAGCTGTCTCAGGGTGATATGGAGCATAGCCGTTTTTGCCCAGGCGGATTTTGAGCATTCATGTATAAGGTAAATATTATCATAATGATCAGAACACGTGACTGTTGTTTATGATAAACCGGGTTACAATCTTTCTGTAGTACTTTTATCTACCCTACGAGGAGAACTGACATGAGTCAAGAAATAACCGGCAAGGACCGCTATAAATCCGGCGTAATTCCGTACAAAAAAATGGGATACTGGGATGCCGACTATGTTCCCAAAGATACGGATGTTATTGCGCTTTTCCGGATCACACCCCAGGCAGGGGTGGATCATGAGGAAGCCGCCGCCGCTGTCGCTGGCGAGTCTTCCACGGCAACCTGGACCGTGGTATGGACCGACCGGCTGACCGCCTGCGAACTCTATCGCGCCAAGGCCTATCGTTCCGAGCTGGTGCCCAACACCGGTCCTGGCACCAAGACCGAAGCCCAGTATTTCGCCTATATCGCCTATGATCTGGACTTGTTCGAGCCGGGCTCCATCGCCAACCTCACCGCCTCGATCATCGGCAACGTATTTGGTTTCAAAGCCGTGAAAGCGCTGCGCCTTGAAGATATGCGCATTCCGGTTGCCTACCTGAAAACTTTCCAGGGCCCCGCCACTGGCATCGTGGTGGAGCGCGAACGCCTCGACAAATTCGGCCGGCCATTGCTGGGCGCCACCACCAAACCGAAACTGGGACTCTCCGGTCGCAATTACGGCCGTGTGGTATATGAAGGACTCAAGGGTGGCCTTGACTTCATGAAAGACGACGAGAACATCAATTCGCAACCCTTCATGCACTGGCGCGACCGTTTTCTCTACTGTATGGAAGCGGTCAACAAGGCTTCCGCCGCAACTGGCGAAGTCAAGGGCCATTACCTGAACGTCACGGCGGGCACCATGGAGGATATGTACGAGCGCGCCGAATTCGCCAAGTCGCTGGGCTCGGTCATCATTATGGTTGACCTGGTAATCGGGTACACGGCAATCCAGTCGATGGCAAAATGGGCACGCAAGCACGACATGATCCTGCACTTGCATCGCGCTGGCAACTCAACCTATTCGCGCCAAAAAAATCACGGCATGAACTTCCGCGTGATCTGCAAATGGATGCGGATGGCGGGCGTGGATCATATTCATGCTGGCACGGTCGTTGGCAAGCTCGAGGGCGATCCGCTCATGATCAAGGGCTTCTACGATACCCTCCGCGAGCCACATACTTCGCAAAGTCTGGAAACCGGCCTGTTCTTCGAGCAGGACTGGGCTTCCCTGAATAAGGTTATGCCGGTGGCTTCAGGTGGCATCCATGCCGGCCAGATGCACCAGTTGCTCGATTATCTCGGCGAAGACGTGATACTGCAGTTCGGCGGCGGCACCATCGGTCACCCGATGGGCATACAGGCCGGCGCAGTTGCCAATCGTGTTGCGCTGGAAGCAATGGTTTTGGCACGTAATGAAGGTCGCGATTACGTGAAGGAAGGCCCCCAGATTCTGGAAGCGGCCGCCAAGTGGTGCACACCGCTCAAGCAAGCACTGGAAACCTGGAAGGATATCACCTTCAACTACGAATCCACCGACACTGCGGATTTCGTGCCGTCCACAACGGCCAGCGTTTAACCCGCACAAGGAGAAACTACACTATGATGACCAATTTTCAAAACCGTCTCACGCAAGGGCAATTCTCTTTTCTGCCGCCGCTGACGGATAAGCAAATCTCGGCGCAAATCAAGTATGCGCTGAAGAACGGCTGGGCAATAGGTATCGAATACACCGACGATCCGCATCCGCGCAACACATACTGGGAAATGTTCGGGAACCCGATGTTTGACTTGAAGGATCCCGCCGGCATTCTGGCGGAGATCAATGACTGCCGTAAAACATACCCGAATCATTATATCCGGGTAACAGCGTTCAACTCGACGCGTGGCGTGGAGAGTCCAACCATGTCATATATCGTCAACCGTCCCAAGACAGAGCCGGGCTTTAGGTTGGATCGCCAGGAGGTGGATGGTCGCAACATTCGCTACACCATTCATTCCTACGCAGCCGACAAACCGGAAGCTGAACGATATTAATGAAGGCTATCCCCTTCCCTTTCGGGGAAGGGGCCCAATCCGGGGCATGGGTGAATCGTGTGATAAACCACACTGCTGCATTTATCTATGCCTGATCGTGAATTCGCTGTGTAAGCCCGTTTTCTTGAATTAAAACTCCAAAGCACGTATCGAATACGCTTACGCGCTTTATCGTGTGGATCAAACGTGAAAAATCATCCGGAACCCCTACCCTCTGATAATAGTTCAGTTGATCTGGACGCCGAATTTCGCACTTCCAACATCAAGGAAGTGCTGGATAAGCTTGATCTTGAATTGATTGGCTTGAAACCCGTGAAAACCCGCATCCGTGAGACAGCCGCGTTATTACTCGTGGATCGCGTGCGCAAGAAATTGGATCTCACCGCCGGAGCGCCAAGTCTGCATATGAGTTTTACCGGCAACCCGGGCACTGGGAAGACTACGGTGGCGCTACGCATGTCCGAAATACTGCACCGCCTGGGTTACGTGCGTGAAGGGCATCTTGTCTCCGTTACGCGCGACGATCTGGTGGGTCAATATATCGGCCATACTGCACCCAAGACCAAGGAGGTGCTGAAGAAAGCGATGGGAGGGGTGCTTTTCATCGATGAGGCCTATTACCTCTACAAACCCGAGAACGAACGCGATTACGGCGCGGAATCGATAGAAATTTTATTGCAGACGATGGAAAACAATCGGGAAGATCTGGTTGTAATTCTTGCGGGCTATAAAGACCGTATGGAAAAATTCTTCCGCAGTAATCCGGGCATGCGTTCGCGTATCGCCCATCATATCGACTTCCCCGACTATAGCGCCGATGAATTGGTTGCTATAGCCAAACTCATGCTGGCTGCGCAGAATTACCGCTTTAGTCCCGAGGGCGAGAAGGCTTTTGGGGAATATATCCGGCTAAGAATGAAAATGGATCATTTCGCCAATGCCCGCTCCGTTCGCAACGCCCTTGATCGGGCGCGGCTGCGGCAGGCCAATCGCTTGTTCGAGGGGGCACGTAAAAATCTTTCGCGTATTGACCTGATGACTATCGAGGCCGAGGACATCCGCGCAAGCCGCGTATTCAAAGAAGGTGCGGTTGATCTGGATGGTGATGAGGGTGCGAACGAGCTGTTATCGGCCAGCTGATTTGATATGATGGCTCTGGAAAAATATACTTGATGCAAAGCTTTCCATGATCCCGATCGGAAAAAGCCACTAGCTGAAATTGACGTATCAATGATGGGCGCCCAGGTGTGGGCGCCCGTTTTTTTTTGCGACACAATAACCTATTTGCTGCGCCATGATAAAAATAGGTGCGCCATACTGTTCTCATTCTGATTTCATCGATAAATCCATAAACCACCCGGGACTTAACTTATGCGTCCAACCCGCTTGGAAAAACCACCAGCCAACCGGAACGACTGGAAAACCATTCACTTCCTATTACCTTATCTATGGGAATATAAAGGCAGGGTGATTGCGGCGTTGGCACTCCTGGTCATGGCCAAGCTTGCCAATGTGGGCGTACCGCTGATTCTGAAAGAGATTATCGACGGTCTCGACCGCCCCCGCGCCCTGCTGGCCTTACCGCTTCTGTTGTTGGCCGGTTACGGTGCGTTACGCCTGTGCAGTACGCTATTCGGCGAACTGCGCGATGCCGTGTTCGCGAAAGTTACGCAGCGTGCGATCCGCCGGGTCGCGATCAAGGTGTTCGGTCACTTGCATGCGCTGTCGCTGCGCTTCCACCTCCAGCGCCAGACCGGCGGGGTATCACGCGATATCGAGCGGGGAACGCGCGGCATTTCTTTTCTGCTTAACTTCATGCTGTTCAATATTTTGCCGACGCTGCTGGAAATCGGTTTAGTGGCGGCAATCCTTATTTCCCGATACAGCATCTGGTTTTCGGTGGTCGTATTTGGCACGTTAGCCGCCTATATCGCCCTCACGCTGATCGTCACCGAATGGCGCATGATTTTTCGCCGCACCATGAATGACATGGATTCAAAGGCGAACACCCAGGCAATTGATAGCCTTTTGAATTACGAAACAGTCAAGTATTTTGGCAATGAAGCGTGGGAAACACGGCGCTACGACGAGCATATGCGAAATTGGGAGGTGGCGGCGGTCCGCAACCAGACGTCGCTTGCCCTCCTCAATTCGGGCCAGAGCGCTATCATTGCGGTGGGGATCACCCTGCTGCTGTCGCTGGCGGCGGACGGAGTCATCCAGGGCACTATGTCTTTAGGCGACCTGGTACTGATCAATGCGTTTATGTTGCAACTGTATATGCCCCTGCATTTTCTGGGGTTTGTTTATCGCGAAATAAAGCACTCGCTGGCGGACATGGAAAAGATGTTCAGCCTTTTAGCCGAGAATGAGGAGATCAAGGACGACCCGGACGCGTTTGACCTCGTGGTGGCGGACGCGGGTATTCGCTTCGAGCGGGTTAACTTCAATTATGAGCCCAGTCGCCAGATTCTGTTCAATATCAGCTTCGATATCCCTCCCGGCCGTAATGTCGCGGTGGTGGGCCATAGTGGATCGGGCAAGTCAACGCTGGCGCGTTTGCTATTCCGCTTCTACGACACAACCTCAGGCCGGATTCTGATAAACAGCCAGGATATCAAAAACGTCACGCAGAAAAGCCTCCGAGCGGCCATCGGAATCGTTCCACAAGACTCCGTCCTGTTCAATGACAGCATTTATTACAATATCGTCTATGGCCGTCCTGAGGCGACTCAAGACGAGGTCATCGCGGCGGCAAAAGCCGCGCATATCCATGACTTCATTGAGAGCCTGCCAGATAAGTACGACACGACCGTGGGCGAACGTGGATTAAAACTTTCAGGCGGCGAAAAACAGCGTGTCGCAATCGCCCGTGCAATTTTGAAAAACCCCAAAATCCTGGTGTTCGACGAAGCGACGTCGGCACTGGACTCGAAATCGGAAAAAGCGATTCAAACAGAATTGAAGCGTATCGCCGCGAATCGCACCACCCTGACAATTGCCCATCGGTTATCCACTATCGTAGAGGCCGACGAGATTCTGGTTATGGACAAAGGCCATATTGTCGAACGCGGCATACACCGGCAATTGCTGGCGGCCAACGGTGCTTATGCCCACATGTGGGAGCTCCAGCAGAGACAAGAACAGATCGGATTGCGATTGACGGACGATATCGGGCAAAAGTCCGACGATACAATGGACCCGGTTAAAATTTCAGCTGTCTAGACGCTTCTGAATAAACACCTCTGAACGCGGGACACGGAAACTCATTCGGGGATTTCCTAACTGCCATTCGATATCAATGACTTGATCAGTTTATGTATCGTTTCGGGCTCAACCGGCTTGACCAGATGATGTGCGAAGCCCGCTTTACTGGTTCGCTCAAAATCATCAGGTCGTCCATAACCGCTGACTGCGATCAATACCGTTTTTTTTGTTTCTCCCATCTGATGAAATTGGCTGGCGATTCTCAACCCATCCGGTTCGGGTCTGCTCAAATCGAGTAGCGCGACGTGCGGAACAAATGAGCTCGCTTCGCTTACCGCGGTAGCGAAATCATATGCTTTCCGTACCTCATATCCATACAAGCCCAACAGCATGGCCATCGCATCGGCGCTATCCACGTTGTCATCCACAACAAGAATACGTCCTGCTCCCCCTGTTCCGGAGCCAGGTGCTAGCACCGACATCGCCTTCGGCACGGTCTGGGTATCAGCCAATGGGAGCCGAAGAACAAACTCGCTTCCCTGACCGGGCCCCTTGCTATATGCCGTGATTGCGCCACCGTGCAGGGTGACAAGCTGAGATACCAGCGCAAGCCCGATCCCCAGCCCACTACCGGTTTTTCCGAAGGCTCGTTCTTCTTGCATATAAAGCTCGAAAATCTTCGGCAGCACGCGCGAGGGAATGCCTATACCGTTATCTGTGACCGAGATAACGACCTCATCGCCTTCGCGGCGGGCAGACAGCGCAATCTTGCCGCCATCGTTGGTGAACTTGGCTGCATTGGTGAGCAGGTTCTCGATGATCTGGGTCAACCGGACGGCATCTCCACTCACAATAAGGGGCTCATCGTCCATTGTAACGCTGAAATGGTGCCGTCGAGCCTCTATCAACACCCTGGTCGATTCCACGGCGTGATGTATAACCACAGACAGATCTACCGTTTCCCTCCGCAGTATCAAGGTGCCCCGAGTGAACCTGGCGACGTCAAGCAGATCCTCCACCAGGCGCGTCATATGGTCGACCTGCCGAGTGATCGTTTCTCTTGCCCATGTGAGACGTTTGTCGTCAGATTTTACGAAACTCAGTGCCTCGGCGGCGTTGCGGATGGGAGAGAGCGGATTGCGAAGCTCGTGTCCCAGCATGGCAAGAAACTCATCCTTGCGCCGGTCAACGTTACGCAACTGTTCCTCGGCATTCTTGTGATACTGAATATCGACACTGGACCCAACAAACCCTACCAGATGCCCGCGTTCAAAACGGGGTGCGCCCACGAAACGCATCCAGCTATAGCCGCCGTCCACTTTGCGCAATCTCAATTCCCGGTCATACCCATCGAGAGTGGCCTCCGCAGTTGAGCACGCGGCCAGGTAAGCCGATAAATCGTCGGGTTGGGCAAGCTCTTGCCATCCGGTGCCGAGCAGGCTTTCCGCTGATCGTCCTGTCTCGTTAACAAAACGGCGATTCACAAATTCGAGCTTGCCCCCCAAACCGCTGATCCAGATGAACACAGGCGCTGTATCCGCCAGATCTCTAAATTTTTTACTTTCCCTGACTTCGGATTCCGCCTGCTTCAGCGCATCAATAGGGATAAATGTGATCACCGCACCTTCAATGCGGTCTTCCACGGTACGATAGGGCAGCACCCGCCGTAAATAGAAGTTCCCCTTCGGGGTATGAACTTCTGTTTCCACCGTCGAGCCCGAAATCTGAACCCCTCTGGCAACCGTTTCCAGATCCCCTGGCTCGATCCTGAGTGCGAAATCGCTTATCGGGCGGCCGATGTCCGAGGCAATCAGGCGGAAAAGCCTGTGGGATGCGGGGGTGAACCGTTTTATGCACAACGCGCTGTCAAGAAACAGGGTTGGCAAATCGTTGCTCGCCAATAAATTGAGAATATCCTCATTCGTTGTGCGCAATTCAGCGATAGTGCGGTCCAGATCATTGTTAACGGTCGCCAGCTCCTCTTTTGAGGTCTCCAATTCCTCGTTGGCCGATTGAAGTTCCTCGTTCATTGACATCGCCTCTTCATTGGCGATATGCAATTCTTCATTAGCTGCTTCGAGTGCTTGAATGGTGGCTTCAAGATTTCGTTGCGAGGCCCACAGATCGTCCTGCAATTGTCGTCTGGTCCACGCCTCGGAATCGAGCCCCGCTTGATTCCCTACTGCAATCAATGCTTCATACTCGAACGTCACCAGTACAAGACCGTGATCCTCATGATCCGCCCTGACGGCTCTGATATGCAATTGCCGGTTCTCATCCGGCGCACGCTCAAGCACAACTTCTCGACCATTGCCCTCAGCGCGGACAGCATGAGTGACCGTGCGAAGTGCAATACGCAGGCTATCCGATGCCATCGATAATAAATCGCGTGTGACGGTGCCTTCCGGCTGCACGAGAAAATCCTTGGTGGGACCGTAGAAATAGAGCACTTGCGAATCCCGGTCAATGAGCACCGCGGCGGTCGAACGCTGCTGCAGCAACAGCTCGCGCACTAGATCGGCATATTCTCCACGCCGCGGTTGAGCCTCCCGCATCTCGCCGTCCACTGCGGTCGTCGACATACCGTTTATCAACGGCAGCCTGATCGGTTGTTTGCGTGAGGTTCCAGCCGCCTGGTAAAGACGAAACTGCTTTGAAAGTGGCTTGAAGAGTTCGTTATGTGCCGCAACCGTCTCGGACTTGCCGAGGAACAGGTAACCTCCGGGCTGTAGAGCAAAGTGAAACATTCTGAGCAGGCGATCCTGTACCTCTGGCTTCAGATAGATCAGCAAATTGCGGCAACTGATCAGATCCATGCGGGAAAATGGGGGATCAGCGATAAGGTTGTGCTGGGAAAAGAGTACCGAATCGCGCAGAGCTTTGCGCACTTTGAATCGATTGTCCTCCAGACGTGTAAAATATCGGGTCAGAAGTTCGGGAGCCAACGTATTTGCGATAGCTTCTGAATAAATACCCGCGCGCGCGGCGTCAAGCACTGTCGGGTCGAGGTCGGACGCGATGATGGTTACGGGAATGTTCAGGCTGCCCCGTCGAAGCAGCTCAAGCAAGGCGATGCCCAGGCTGTAAGCCTCCTCGCCTGTCGCGGCTCCCGCCACCCAGGCCCGTATGGGTTCACCCTGCGCATGGTTATGGATGATCCGGGGCAGAACAGTCTCTTCAAGCGCCTGCCAGGCTTGGGGTTCCCGAAAGAATTCGGTGACATTGATCAGCAAGTCGTTTCTAAGATTCCTGATTTCTTCCGGACTCTGTTTCAGATACTCAAGATAAGCACTCAGATTTTCAAGGCCCTTTACGGCCATCCGACGCTTCATGCGGCGCATGAGCATCCCATCTTTATAACCGCGGAAGTCGCTACCATGCTCACGCAGCAGGGCGACAATGTTCTCCAGAGCATGTGTTTGGTCTTCCGTCGATGCCGAAAGGAGCCCGTGCCGCCAAAATTCCAAGCAACCAATGTAGCGGACAAGCGTTTGCGCCATCTCCTCGATAGGCACCACATAGTCCATCAGCCCGGTGCCGACCGCACTTTCGGGCATGGCGGGATGTTGCGCGGTACCGGGCGTCTGGGCCATGACCATGCCTCCGACACCTTTGATCGCCTTGAGGCCAATGGTGCCGTCATGCTCCGCGCCGGTAAGCACGATACCAATAGCCCGCTCCTGCAGTTCTTCGGCCAGAGAGGTGAATAAAACGTCGATCGCCTTTCGCAAGGGCTGCGGTTGTGCTATCTCCTCGAGCCGCAAATGACCTTTATCGAGCAGCAGATAATGGCCGGGCGGTATGACATAAACCTTGTCTGGCTCGACTGCTGTATCCTCCTTGACCTGGACAACGGCCATGGGGGTGGACTTCGCCAGAATATCGGCGAGATAGCTGGGTCGGTCAGGCGCAAGATGCAATACAACGATGTAAGCAATATTTTTTCCGGCAGGCAAAAACTTGAACAGCCTCTGAAGGGCATCGATCCCGCCGGCGGAAGCGCCAATCCCTATTATTGGAAACAGCGCGGTTTCTCTCTCGGTAGACTCCTCCGTGGTTTCTTCATCGGGCGAACCAGTTAGCTGAACATAAGATGAATTGTCCGGCAGCAGAGGACCCGGTGCGAATTTCTTTTTGTCGGCTTCTGTCATAGGGGATGTGATGCTGTCGGTAGGGCAGATCAGTGTAGCATGCCTTGTCCCGGCACTGCTGAGGAAGTGTCCAGGCGGCCATGCCCGCATGCCGTACGCGTTCTTTCAGGAAAATTGGCGCGGCCCAGGTGATGTCAACGACAACCTTTAAAGGGTTAAGCGAGACTTAACGCCCCTGAACAATTATAATCTCTCATGGATTTTTGTTAAGGATTTCAAGTGTTCAGCGCATTTTTTTCAGTATTGCCTCAATATTTAATGCCTAAACAGGCAATGACAGTGTTGGCTGGACACATTGCCAACGCCAGCGCCGGTCGCCTCACTACCTTGATTATCCGCTGGTTCGTCCAGCATTACGGCGTGAACATGGATGAGGCCGTAAATCCCGATATTCGCAGTTACCGGACGTTCAATGATTTTTTTACGCGCGCCCTGCTTTCGGAGAAACGCCCTATTGCTCAGGCAGACTATATTTGCCCGGCCGATGGGGTTTTAAGTCAGCTTGGGGTGATTTCGGGTGATCAAATATTTCAGGCCAAAGGGCGAAGCTATTCCGCAACAGCGCTGGTGGGAGGTGATGGCGCGTTGGCCGAAAAATTTTACGGCGGCCATTTCGCTACAGTGTATCTGAGCCCCAGGGACTACCATCGGGTACATATGCCCTGCAGCGGGCGATTAACCCGCATGATCCATGTTCCGGGCACGCTATTCTCGGTTAACCCCATTACAGTACGAGGCGTTCCAAGCCTTTTTGCACGGAACGAACGCGTGATTTGCATATTTGAATCGCAGCACGGCCCCTTTGTCATGATCCTGGTAGGAGCCACCATCGTCGGCAGTATATCCACCGTGTGGCATGGGGTCGTTAACCCGCAACACCCGGGAGAAGTTCGCGAATGGCTATATGGCTCGCAAGAGTTGGTGTTCGAAAAAGGTCAGGAAATGGGCCGGTTTCAGCTAGGCTCAACCGTAATCATGCTATTTCCGGAGAATAGATTGGCCTTCAATTCACTCTGGGCGCCTGCGCGGGCTGTCCGCCTCGGCGAGAGGATGGCCAAGGTTATCGAATAAAGCGGCTGGAAAGGGACCAGGTCGCTCCATCCGGCTGGTTCCTACAGAGGGAATTGCGGGTGCAGAGCTTCGACCAATACCTTGCACCCGATCAGATCAACCTACCGAGCCTTGCACATGATATGCCAGAGATGATTTTGCGCGGCTATCAGGCTCTTTGCAATATCGCGGGCGAACGGGTATCCACATCAGTCGTGGCATAACCGACCGACGCAAAGGGGGCCTCACAAGCGGATTCTTGGGCGATTTCGTGGCTCATCCGCAATAGTATTTCGCGGAATTCAGCACCTACCTCGGGATGTTGCAAGCCATACGCCACCGTTGCTTCCAGAAAGCCCGCCTTGCTTCCGCAATCATAATGTCTCCCCTGGTAGCGATAGGTCATTACCGGCTCCAGTTTAAGAAGACGCGAAATTCCATCTGTAAGTTGAATCTCCCCGCCTACTCCTGGATCAAGGGTTGCGATGCAATCGAAGATCGCGGGCGAAAGAACATAACGTCCGACGATCGCCAGGGTTGAGGGTGCTGCCTCGGGTGTAGGTTTTTCCACCACACCCCGTATTTTCATGCTGCGGCTTTCCGCGTCGTCACTGTAAGCATCCACAATTCCGTAGCGGCGGGTTTCCTCCCGGGAGACTGTTCGGACAGCCACAAGGCTGCTCGCTACCCGCTCATATTGAGAAATCATTTGCGCCAGTACAGGAGGCTGGCCATCGATCAAATCGTCTGGAAGCAGTACCGCGAAAGGCTCATTGCCAACAAGATGCCGCGCGCATTGAATTGCGTGCCCCAGCCCTCTCGGCTCTTCCTGGCGGACGAAGCTGAAGTGCAGCCCACTATGGTTCAGTTGCCGCAACATTCTCAACGAGGCATGTTTCCCTTGCGAGGCCAGTTCGCTTTCCAGTTCCACTGACCGATGCAGATGATCTTCGATGGCTCGCTTGCTGCGGTGAGTTACAAAAATGATTTCTTCAATGCCCGCCGCAGCCGCTTCATCCACGGCATATTGAATCAACGGCCGATCGACAATAGGTAGCATTTCCTTGGCGATCGCCTTGGTCGCAGGCAAAAAACGAGTGCCCAGTCCGGCAACAGGAAACACCGCTTTCCGCACCGCCTTGGGAGATTTTCGAAAAGACGTACCGTTGAGCGAAAACATTTCTTTTCGGTTTAAGGCGGCAGGTGTGGCGGAAATGCTCATGTGTGGTCTCCCGTGATATTGACGCGCTGCATCGATAAATTAATTTCTTCCTGGTTCCTGGTGCGCCCAGCGTGCGCTAGAGCTGCCGCATGTAGGCGACGATATCCGACTTCTCCTCATCCGTAAGCTTGAGCTGTAATATGAGATTGAAGAATTCAACGGTATCTTCGAGTGTCAGCAGCCGGCCGTCATGGAAATATGGCGGACTGTCCTTGATGCCTCGCAGGGCGAACGTCTTCATCGGGCCGTCGCCCGGCTCATTGAGGAACCGTTCCAGCTTCAGATCGTGCATTTGATGGTCAAGGAACGCCGGTGGCTTATGGCAACTCGCGCACTGTCCTTTCCCAAAGAAAAGTTTCTCCCCGCGCAACTCCTTTTCGGTCGCTTTAGCGGGATCAAGCCTGCCCTGACTGTCCAGTTTGGGCGCGGGTGGAAAATCGAACATGTTTTGAAGCTGCGCCATGTGGCTTACGTGAATCCGATCAAAAATGGTCATGCCCTTTTTCATCGCATGAATCGGGTCGCCATTGAAATAAGCAGTCCTGAATTCAAATTCGGTGAAGTCTTCCACGGACCTCAAGCTGCGCTTGGAGCCATGTATCTGCTGATTGAACAGTCCGCGCAGGCTGACCGTATCCAGGCGGAAACGCCGCTCTTCGGGTCGGATATCGGGACTAAGATGAAACTGTCCGGTCGTATGCCCGTTTATATGGCAGTCAAGGCAAGTGACTCCGAGGCTGGGCTGAGCGCTTTTGCGGTCATCCGTCGGATTAAATTCTTCCTGAGGAAAAGGAGTGAGCAACATCCGCAGTCCATCCAGTTGCACGGGTGTCAGGATATCTTTGAACAGGCGGTAATAATTGTTGATTGAAACCACTTCCCCTCGCGATACATCCCCCAGTTCAGGCCGGTTCTGGAGAAAAATGGCGGGGGGAAATTCCGGCAGGAAGGCGTCAGGCAAGTCAAAATCAACATCGAACCGCTGCAGGCGGGGAAACATATCGATCTGAAATTGTGGAAAAACCTGTCCCCCTGGAGACTGTTTGGGATGAGGCAGCGCCGGGTAGGGAAAGGCATTCTGGCTCCGGATCTCCGCAGGAGACATGCTGGCCAATTTTTGCCAGCTCAGTCCACCCGACAGGCGTGCGGTCGGCCCGACTGCCAAAGGTTTGCCCCGAGACATTTTTGCCTCCCGGTCAAGCCGGGGTGTCAAATCGTAACGCCGCATAAGCAGGTCACGCTGGGTTTTCATAACTTTGGGGCGATCCGCCACATCGGCTTTCATGATTTCTTCGAAAGTTTGCATCGGCCTTTTGGCATTCAGCGGGTCACGATAAAACTCAAAGCCCAATGTCTTCCCTTTATCAGGCTGGTTTTCAAAAGCGGGGGAAGAAGGCTTTGCGTTCGTCGCAGCAAATTCATTGGACTGGTCGTGTTCGTTCTTCCTCTGTTCGGGTCGTGTAACAGGTGTCTCGCGTGGGGTCTGAGCATCCATCACCACATCTCGGGAAGATCCTCTTGCGGGACGGGATTCGACATCACTTTGACTTATAGCAGTGCTCATCCCTGCACCCAGGCTCGCCATGCCCAGACCCAGCATCAGTACATTTATTCCTTTCATGCCAACCTCCATTCTCTGGCGGAAGCGCGCCTTAAACGCTAAATTCCTCCCGCTAACAGCTGTTATTTTTGATTTCCAGCCGGCGTTTACCACAAGCTTGAATCGGCTCAGCCCGAACCCCGACACCAACAGGCAACGAGGCGTCTATCATGGCCGTTTTCGACATCAGACGTCTGTACGAAACCGCACACTGGTGAACCCAGCAGATATACAAACAAAGTGGACAAGCCTGAGGGCTCATTGAAGAAGGCCTGGTAAGAAAAATAGCCTTGCCAGAGACAGACTGCCAGACCTAGTACGCACCCGATTCTTTACTTCTTGTTCATCCGGGGAAGAATGAACCACAAGGCTATAAAGCATCCGCCCACCGCAAACGCCAGCAACGATGCTAACAGGCTCCCCGCGATTATTCTCGCGATCAGATAGAAGTCCACGCATAAACCCATTAGCAGAGGCAGCATGCCCCAGAGCAATAGACGCGTGGCAAAGCCAAATAAATTGCTCAGTAACTTTTTTCGTCCCGGTCTGCCGGTGAAAAGCGGCGGGCGTCATGACAAAAGCGATGGCTATCGCCGTCAGCGACAAGGCGAACAGATGAAGGTTTTGCTCGGAAGATGTGAGCATCTGAGAGAAGCCGTCATTAAATACCGCTATCAGTTGGAAGCCGAACAGGGCCTGTATGCCGGGTAAAACCATACGGCATTCCTCCAGCAGAAGCTCCGCGGCTTTCGACAACGGAAGTTCTTCGGTCCTGTCACTGGCTTGGGTATCAGTAGGCAATGGGGAAATTCTCATCTTATCTATTGTCTGCCCCAACTTCCGCAACTCAGCGGGCGCGTCCGAAATGCGAAATAGTACCGACGGAACCATTCCGCCTTAAGCAGGAATCGCCACGCTATTGAAAACGCGACGTTAATGACATACTAATAAGCCGGATCGGCTGGGTCTGTGCGCCGAGGCACATATTGAGGAGGACGCAACCGGATTTGATAGTCGACTAGGCTATAGTGTGAAGCGGAGACCCGACGGGCATGTAATAAAAAACCAGGAAAAGACCCTGCTCATGAAGAGCCTCTAAAAGCCGGGACTTCAGCCAGGACCCTGCAATTGAAGCCGGTATCTTCGATTTATAAAAAATGGATTAAGACCGACTGGGTTGGTCTTCGTTAAGAGGAACCCAGCCAGGAACCCAGCCGCGCATGATGCGATAGATGACCGTAAGCCGTTTCCATCCCAGCCAAGGCAGCGCATACCAGAGCATGAGCATTCGCCGGTCGAAACGGGAGTTTAAGTAAGTACCCACTTCATCGCATTTTACCTGGCCGGAATCCTTTCCTTTTGGGATAGCTTGACAGTTAGGGTAACGCAATTACCTGCAGGATTCTCTCCAGGCGTCCAGAGATAGATTTTTCTTCAGAAAGTCAAAATTCATTGCATTGGCTTGCGGGCAAAAGCTCGAGTTTGCGAGATTATATTCAATGCCGAACACAGCTTTCCGGGCATCAACAAATGGTTTGAGAGTGTTGCATTCGCCATATTGGAAGCATTCTTCATTCACAGCAAAGTCAAAATAATTCACAAGATCCTTTATTTGGTCAAGATCATTTTTCAAACCTATGGCGAGTCCGAGGCTATGCGCTGCTTCAGCAAGGGCTATGTTATAAGCCAGTTGATCATTGTAGCTGAGAGCAAAACCCGTATTGTTACTGTAGCCATCAACGTTGTCAGGATCGATACCGTCGCAGCCTTTTTGAGCAGCTTGTTCCATGCGAGCCCGCATGATGGGAATCAGGATATCTAGCCGTCGTACATCCAGCCACCTTTCGCCTGCCCAGCCGTCAAGATTCCGGCCGAGGACCGGGGCTTGAAATGCGCCGATATCGGGGCGCCAGTTTTCATAGCTGCCCGCACTAAAATAACAAATGACATGCTTGCCCTTCGATCGCAGTGCCGAGATAACGGCGGCGCTGGTATCGAAGAGATCGAGATTGTATACATCGACATTCACGGTGGTATCAAGCGTGCCGGTGTATTGGATTTGCCACTTTAATCCCGGAGCCGGTTGCCAGCGGTTTCCGTTGTTCACAACTGGTGGCGGTGATGCGGCACCCGAATCACTACCCAACCCTGCCGTATCGGTAGACGGACTGGCACCAGAACTTTTTATTTCGAACGCAACGAAATCAAGTTGGCTATTGTTTCCGCTACTTCTTGTCACGTAGCGTAAGGTTATCTGATTTCGGCCGCTGATAAATTGACTGGGGTCTGTTACTGTTGCAGCGATATTACTCCACGATCGGTCGGCTGCATCACGATTGTCCGCGATATAAACCCACTTGCCAGTTTTGACATTCAATAGTTGAAATTCCCATTTTTGAACGGATTTTTGTGGACCGCGATAATTAGCCTGGAATATAAGTTGCTGAATCGTTTTGTCAGGTGTAGCGGGCAGGTTGAACCTGAAGGTACCCAAATATCCACGCTGATCAGTTCCAAATTCTATATAGCTGTCTAAATTGTCGTCTGAGCCTTGCTGATCCTTTACAGCAAGAACCTCCAGGGGCTGGGGCGTCGACGAGCCTGTTTTATTTAATAAGTTGGATGGGAAAATGAATTCGGCAAAACTGATATTTGCCGTAAGGAGAGCCGTGCCTGCAAGTAACTGGATTAATTTTTTTATCTGTTTGGATCGATGCATCTTATAAACCAAAAGTTTTTTTATTGAATTAATGATGGGCTTGATAAAGATGGGCTGAGTAAACGAAGTCTTCGAAGTCTTAGTAAGCGAAATATTAGAAACTTTGATTGTTCTGGATTCCTGCATGCTGTGTCTTCCTCGGCGAAAGTTATGGAACTAAAATTAAGGCAATTGATCTGGGACATGATGAGCTGGGTGACATGATTCCAGAGTTGCGATCCTGGAGTTTAAAAATTCAGAAACAACTGATTTGTAAAGCGTGATCGACGAATTTTAGTGATCCCCCGGTAGCCAGATCCGGTGGCCACCCACATTGTTGCCAGACTGACAGTGAAGACTCTGGCGCTTTACCATCAATTAAATATCACATACGAGTTGCCGCCTTCGTTCACATGGTTGGGTAGTATGCGGTAGCGTCTTTGTGCTCGTCTTCCCCTCTTAGCCTTATTCCCCTGCCCTATTCCTCTTGTCCTCCTTTTCCCTGCCCTCCTATTCTGTCACTTCCCCAACAATCAGCATGCGCTTCAGGATGCGCGCCAGCTCGCCAAACTGCCGGACTTACATGCAGCAAATTAGCAGAACGATATCCTGGCCATCGATTGAGAAAGCGCGGAAATGACAGCCATTTAAAAAAGTTTGCTCTAACCGATATTTAAAATAACTCTGCCTTGAGCCTATGGTTCAGTAGGGATACTTTTCGGGCTTCCCAGCATGACGGACGAGCGTCCCGATAAACATTGAATTCACTGAAGCACTATTCATGCCAAACTTTTTAGTCACCAGAAATAAGCGGTTTTAAAAAAATTAACTCCAAAATTGTCGCTAAACCGCACTATAAAGATATTGGGTTGCAGTAACGCTCTGTTATTTATCGTGCTGTATTGTCGCTTTCTAGCGACAAAAAAGACCTATGTTGGTTATCGAACGGACATGCCTGTGTGTCAGCATCACGCAGAATTTGCTCCGACATCGACTTAAAAGCTTCATATTTTCTTGGAACAAAAACAAAAAAGTCCGCTTAACAAAGTCCCTCCGTAACCCCAAACCCTCCACATTTGCAAAAGGAGATTTCATTCATGAAAAAGAAGAACCCGAGCATGAAATGCTCACTGCTTGTCTCAGTGACAATATGGTTGGCGTCAATTGTTGGAGCAGCTCCCGCATTTGCCGATAATGCCGTTAAATTAAGGGTATTGCTCATCACGACCGGTGAGATAGCGAACGATATGGGATTCGCCTATATCAAGCCCGTCCTGGATGAGATGGGCGTGCCATATGATGTATTGAATGCCGAAACACAGGACTTGACGGCTGCAATGCTCGCCGCTTCTTCGGCCGGCGCCGGCTGTAAAGCTGCGGATGCGGGTTGTGTCGGCAATTATAATGGCATCATCCTGACGGACTCAGACCTGGTTCCCAACTTCACGCCAGCGGAATGGGACGTCCTGCACGATTATGAAAAAAGCTTTGGCGTACGCGAAGCGGTGCTGTCAGGATGGCCAGCCACTTATTGGGACCCGAACGCTCCTTTCGGCATTTACCTCGATTATGGCCTGGTCTTTTCGTCCAGCGGAAACTCCTACAATGCCCAGTGGGCAGTGCCTGCCACATACAGCAAGCAGGTTTTTGAGTATGTGAACCCGGCCAGTCCCTTTCCAGTTACGGACTTTGCCTTCGCGGCCAACCCTCGAAACGATGGTACCCTCCTGCGGGACGGCACTAAACCCAACGTTGTGCCGCTCCTTAAAACCCAGAATGGCGAGGCCCTGGTATCGATCGTGCAATACGTCCTGCCTCCGCAGACAACACCGGTACGCGAGGTCATGATCTCGACGATTACAAATGCCGACTTCCTTCTTCATTCCAAGGTCCTGGCCTACGAGTTCATCAACTGGGCGACACAAGGCGTCTTCATTGGGGCGCGCTTTGTCCATCTGGCCACCCATTTGGACGATTTGTTTCTTGCTGACGAGCTATGGGATCCCGCTCTTAAGGCAACCAACCCTGCAACTACCTATCGACTGAATAGCGCCGATATCACGAACGCGGTGAGCAAACAGATCGCCTTTCGTGCCGCCCATCCGACAGCCGGTACCACTTTCAAGCTGGATTTTCCATTCAATGGTGCCGGGGCAGTGCTGGATCCGGAAGCAGCGACCCTCGCTGCAAACCTGACCGATGACCTGGTGGCGGCGGTGGTTGCCAACAAAGCCAATTTCCGCTTCATGAATCACACCTTCTCGCATGCAGACATGGATAAGGCGCCGGTCCCGGCCAATGCCCCTTGTGATTACGCCACCTTGACTACTCTTGCGGCCATCCAGGCGGAAATCACCAGGAACCGGACTGTCTGGGGGCTTCTGGGTCTTCCCGAGCAAAGCCAGAATAACCGGATGCTCTTAAGCGGCAACCACTCCGGTCTCAAAGACCGCAAATGCACTGCTGATCCTGCCTTGCATCCGGAAATGTCCGACGTCCAATCTGACGACGTGGCGTTTGATCAGGGCGGGGCCAATCCGCTCTTCCTTCAAGCCGCTGCCCGCGCCGGGGTGAGCTATCTTGCCTCCGACTCGTCGCAGCGGGCGCAAAACCTCGAGCAGTACATCACCCAGTACGACGATGGCAGCCAAACCGATCGGATCATGCTGCCGCGCTGGCCGACCAATATTTTCTACAATGTTTGGAACCCGACTCAGTTGGTGGATGAGTACAACTACATCTTTCACGACAGGTTTGTGAATGCCGGACAAGATCCATGTCAGATACCCGGAGCCGTTTGCTCTCCGCGGGACTATGCCGGAATTCTCCTTGCCGAAGCCGATGCGGCAGTACGTCATATGCTGACCTTTAACAAGTGGCCTCATTTTTTCCATCAGACGAACCTGGCCCAATATGATGCCAGCGGCAATACGCTCCAGTTCGACTGGCTCAATGCTGTCTTCACGGCATACGAGCGGCTGTTCAAACTGCCAGTCAAGAATTATCCTCATTATCTGAGTGGCGACCATACAGCAGACAGCCTTAGCGCCAAATCCGCGATTATTCAGGCGGTCTGGAATCGCACGACCAACCAGGTGACACTATCCGCAAATAAAGCTGTACCCAACCTTTCGGTTACGGGTTTGTCGGGTGGAGAACTATATGGTGGTCAATTTATCCGTAGCATTAACGTAAATACCACCTCCACGACGATTTCTGTCAACCGGGCGCTCACCCAGTGACCATCCTGTGAGCATCCGCTACTTTCGAATATTCTGGCAACACTAAATAATTAGGAGGACCTTCAAATGGTAAATTACATCCACTCGATCCGGGCCGTCCCTGCCCTGCTGATTGTCGCCGTGACCGTGACCATCGGCGTGGGAGCCCCGGTGTTGGCATATGCTGCCGCCACCGAACAGACGGGCAACACCGGACAGGCTGGCAACACATCCCAAAAAGCCAATGATGAAAGAAGAAAGATAGGAGAGGCAAATGACCTTAAGCTAAAGGCGCGGGACCCGTTATACGCCGAGCAGGCGAAATCTCTGGCGGCGCAATATAAAGAAACGGCGGAGATCGTTGCACGCCAGGGCGGCAACCCCCAGCCGATTCTCGATGCCGCCGCTCAGCTCGAAGGTCAGTCTGAGGTTGTTTCAAAAGCCCGTCAGAATAAAAACCTTTCTATTCAGATTCCAGAACCCGCGGCCCATTCCCACAGTCACAATAAATAGCTTCCCTGTCGATAAGCACTTGGGTGCCCCCCGTAAAGCCGGGGGCATCCATTTATTTATCCAGCTTTCTTAAGATTCAGAAGGTAATTCAGAAGCGAAAGGAATATTGAACACCTGCTCCCGCAAAAGGTTGATTGGTCCTGCCGCCCTGGACATTGCTATAGAAGGCTCCGACACTAAGAATATCGGGACCCAATAATTGAATCCCCATTGACAACCGCCCGTTATACCCCAAGGCATCCGCTGGCCACACATACCCGGCCCAAACATCTGCAAGGATAAAGGGGCTCCTCAACACACCCTGATCAGGTGGTCCATAGCGAAAACTCGTACCCATACCCATCATGGCAAACCGGCGCGGCACGATGGTCTGAGGCTCCGCGATGGCGGGACTCAGTAACCCAGTCAAGTCAGAAGGAAGTGTCTGTGCAAGGGAATTGTCTTCCCATGAGCCCTGTAATCTGATCTGCCAGTCTCGAAAGCCGGAAAGCAGAGAATGCCCCATGATCGCTTGCAGCTTGTACCCCTTACCCAGCTCCCCTCCTCCTCTGGTCGAATAACGATGCCCATCGACCTCAAGATTGACAAATGTTTGCTGTGATAACTGAGTGGATATACCAAGCAAAACTGTATCTTTCGTTCCGAGCGCCCGTAGCGCTCCGGTCTCATGACTGAGTTCGTTAACCCCCACGCGCAGACTCGCTCTCAGCCTGTTGGTCAAGTCCTGGCTAACTCTAGCGGCGCCATAAGCAATGGAGTTCACTTCCCTGAGATTTCCGCCCACATTAGCCTGGAACATTCCCTGGCGAAGAGGATGTCTATATTCTGTTGAGATATCTACTTCATCAGTTGCAGGTAAAGTGATGTTGGGATCTGTAGAACTGAGGTGGATATGCCTAAGGTCCGTCGCCAGCACTCCACGCAAGTAAGGCACGTTAAGCCGGGCTCGACTTTCGATGAAATTGATGTTTCCGAGAGTCCTATAGTCAAAAGAGCCTGTTATCTGCCTGCTTGTTTTTACCACCAATTCATCTCTTAAATTGAAAAGGCTTGCTTGCAAGGGTGAAGGTTGTTTATGCGTCTCAAGAAGCTTATAGGTTGACGCTAATGCCTCTTCATTTCTGCCTAGACGCTTGAGCGACTCCATTTTATTAAATTCGGAAAGACTGTCATTTTCATTTTCAAGAATATTCGCGACAGTAGCGAGATCGTTTTCACCTAAAGCTAATGAAAGGCGCTGCCATGTTGGCGAATTTTGTCTCGTAACATGCTCATGTAATAACCAGTAACGCGCCGCGGGATAGTTCTCCTGGGATAAATACGCAGCGACAAGCAATTCCTGAACCACAGGATCATCGTATCCTTTGGCAAGCAGCTTCTTCAATAGGGATACATCTGCATTTGCGCCTTCCAGGTCGCGAATCAAAGCTATATATTCTGGACGCAATAGTTCCTTGATCTTTTTGCCTGGTGTTTTTCCAAGTTCATTCAGACGGGACCTTAGGTTAAATAAGACATGTTTTCGTAAATGCCACGCTTTATCTATATGCCCCGATTTGCTCAAGGCGTCTGCGTAGGTAAGCAGCCAAAGATAGTCATCGGGACTTATTCGTGATTTTCGCTCGAACCAGGGCAAAGCCTCCTTGTTCTGACCAACCTTGACCAACGCAACCCCATAAACGCCCCACAACGAGGGATTTTTTGAAGCTTCGCCTCGCCAGGTTTTAATGTGAGATTGCAGCGATCGCTTGTCACCCTGCCCAATCAGATTCCAAAAAATTCCTTCTTTGGCGGTAGTCGATGCAGGATTGACTTCCAAGGCTTGCTGGTAATCTTTCATAGCTGTTTCGGGTTGGCTCTCATGAATATTTAGCTGAGCGCGCATTAACCAATACATCTCCGATTTCAAAAATTGCGACTCATTGCTCTTCGCCTTTTTCAAAAGCCGCTTTAGTTGTTCCGTCAAGCCTGCCTGATTGGCAACATCCATAGAAAGCAGTAACCAACGAGATTGACTAAGACGGTGATAGGCCTCTTCACCGATGGCGATCGACTCTTCTGTTTTACCCATATCTCGCGTCAACTGGATCAGTCGTTCTGGGATAAGTGCGTTAGTACTACCTGATTTCCACAGAACGTTATAAGCCGATAGTGAGTGCTCAGGTCGTTTCAACTCCCACGAAAGGTCGCTCAGAATCTTCCAGAAGTACGTTTCTTTTGCTGGAGCATTATTTTTATTTGATAACAATACAGAAAGCGCCTTCTCAGATTGCCCGTTTTTCCATATTAATCTGGCTTGATGGGTCACAGTCTCTGGCACACGATTGAAGTTCGTCCCGATAAGTCCCCAAGTTGTCATGGCCTCGGTTAACTGTCCGGCATTTTCCTGTGTTTTAGCCAAAGCCTCCCA
Organism: Nitrosovibrio tenuis; assembly: GCF_900109785.1. Taxonomy (GTDB): domain Bacteria; phylum Pseudomonadota; class Gammaproteobacteria; order Burkholderiales; family Nitrosomonadaceae; genus Nitrosospira; species Nitrosospira tenuis_A. The sequence continues at coordinate 441,223 of NZ_FOBH01000001.1, read as the reverse complement.
CACCTGTAAGTTATTGGGATAGCGCTTTAAATAGGATTCCAGAAACTTAACATGATCAGATAAACTGCCGGCCTCATTATATGCAGACAATAAGCTATTCATTTCCTCACTGGTTAGTTTCCGCCTATCTGATAGCTGTACTAGCATTTCCAGCGCGGTACCGATTGAGTACAGCGCTTTTGAGAGTCTGATCGTATTCATGATGGACACATCATCTTTTCTATTTCTTGCCAGCCATAACCATTCTTTCAGGGCAACCTCTGGCATTACAGCCCATTCTGCAATACGTCCTAAACTTTCATGAGCATTTTCATCAGCTGGAGCAACCTCCACCAGCCGCTGAGCTAATATCAATGCGGACTGAATTTCCCCAACTGAAAGAGCGCGATCGACCTGCTTCCTGATTTGTTCGGGATTGTCAGGATCAAGTTCCAACCGCACGGCACCCATTTCATGTGCATGCCTTTGATTGTTGTCAGCCAGATGAATACTGATCGCCTCATCTAGCAGTTCAGGATCTTTGGGAAATCTCTGGTGATAGTTATGGAAATACTCGAGAGCGAGCTTCCTGTCACCGGCTGCTCGTAGAGTTTGAAGGGTTAGAAACGCAAATTGCCGAGCTTGCGCCGGATCCTTCGACAACGTATAGGATTCGTTATATATTTCTGCCGCCCTATGCGGCATCTCCGACGCGATATGCCATTTTGCTGATTCCTGCAATTTCTCAAGGCGTTCGGAAGAATCAAGAGTAACGGCCGACCATCGGTAATACAGGTTTGCAACAACAGCTGGTTGTTCAAGCTCCAGGCTGAGTTTAATAATTTTCGGTAATAACGTTATGGGAACCTGATGTTTACTGATCTCAATAATACTGTTTTGCAAGTTAACCAGCTTTGTTTTCCGGCTCGGGTCATCTTCCACTATTGATAAATAATCTTTTAAGTCAATTTCCAATACCAGTAGCCTGGTACTTAAGTCTGCTGGGCCATTTTCGGCTAGTAATGGTTCTAAAACAGTACGAGCCTCATCTAATTCGCCGAGGTTGATATGGTGTCGCGCAAGTTCCATGCGTAAGCCGGCATCATCAGGATTAATATCTAACAGAAGGTTTAAGTACAATACTGAAAGATGATCCGGCTTCTCTATCTGGAATAATTCTCTTAACCGATCCTCTCTATAAAACAAAAGGGCAAAAACAAGACTCAATGCCAAACCGAACAAAAATATTGTTTTTTTTAAACTGCCGAACAAGCTCATGATCGGGTACTCTCAGGGTTTCATTCATTCATGCCAGACATTTAAATACCGAAATCTTCCCTGGCTAGAGATCCAACATTATCGAGCAGCCAGGATTGATGCTGAAAGAACAAAAACCGAGCTTGATGCTGACACACTAGCTCTTCCGTTCGGTAAACCACATAATCAGAAATTTATTACAGCTAGGGCAAGAAACATCAAATAGAGAAATGTTCGTAAGCACGCCCGAAAAAATGATCAGTGACGATGCGCCCTGCTTCTCTCTTCTCCCCCCTTTAACATAGACGCAAAAAGTAAAACTTTCTGGCAGGGATTTGCCTGGAGGTTCTAATGATGAAATCCGGATTACAGAAAAGCCAGGTACGGCGATTGGATGTATCCCAGCCGGTGCAAGTGAGCGAGATAGAGCCGAAAGGTCGCCAGCTCAAGCGCATGTATGTGAGCTGGGGCCTGGCGAATGAAGCGACCAGGGTGGCTGTGGAAAGCCGTAGCGCCACCCAGGCGCGGGGATTTGTCCCGAATTTGGCAGGGGAGCTTACGGACCGACAACCCCGGGAACTTTTATCAATTAATAACAGACGACTGTGGCGTTACCGGGATTGGCCACTGGAAAGATAAATTTCCAGCCTTTACTTTGGTGCTGTCCATCCAGTCTGCCACCTGACCAATTGACATAGCATTTCCGTTCGGGTGGGGCCATGACTATTTCTAGCGGTGTATGAGCATGTATTTGTAAATTAATTCCCTCTGCAGTCTGCTGCCATTTCTCTATCTCGCCATTGCTGTGTAATAGATAAGGGGATGAGGGAGGATCAGGTGTGGTATACAATAGAACTTGACCATGATCGGGCAAAAGATGCACATATCGTCCTTGACGTGCATCACGAACGCCTACAACCCCCTCGGATCTTTCTAAATCAGGCCATCCTGTTGACACTGGCAAACGTACTGTACGTAGTGTATTCAGCCCTCTGATAGTCCACGCCCCGTCCATGCGGCGAGAGAGGGTCATGTTCTGGAATTCATTTACCTTCTGGCTGTACTCACTGACCCAGACAGCTCTATGTTCCTGTTTAATACTCCAGTCATACACGGCTTTCAGGGCATTAATGGATGCAATCTTAGTGCCTGAATAAAAGTGATAATGAATATGCAGTGGTTTCAGACGGAGTGGGCTGTCCGTAAGCCGCATGGTTTCGATAACCCGATTAAATCCATAAAAAGGGCCTTGCCATCCATTTGTATAAACATGGTCGCTTGCAATGGGGGCATATACCTGGAGCTGATCATTAATTGCATACCCGAGAGGAGGCACGCGGGTCATCGTGCGTTCATCATCGAATATCGTCGCGCCACCACCGTTCATATTCTCCAATCCAAGCGAACGCGTCAGAACTAGGGCCTCTTTATTTGCCAGCCCGTCACCCGTCCAGAGGAAAACACGGGCATGTTTGTTCTCGGGTGCCAGTGTTTTATTGATATATTCTGCTGATCCCGCGATTTCCCGTTTTAAGTCAAACTCATATCCATCAATAGCAAGGTGATAATCATCACCTGCAGCCATAATATTGTTCTTTTGGAACCATGCTGAAGGATGACTATAGGAATGACTTGCTATTTCCACATTGTTCAGTTTAAAAATATCTCGTGCTATTGTTTCGATCGGGGTTAATTTGTCAGATGAACGGCCACTCGCTGTTTCTCCTTCAATTATGGAAACTGTTGAAGGCAGATTATATTTTTGCAGAAAGTGATCTTGAATGACTTTTACGGCCAACGGCACGCCGGGTATTTCTGCTTTATTCCCAGCTCCATCACCATCCACCTGTACCAGCAATAAACGCCGGCCATTCTCAGTCGTGACATCAGGTACAGGTATTCCTGTCAGATCAAGAGCCTTGGACAAGAATTCAAACGGATTGATGATCCATCGTTGGCGTCCCTGGTAACCTGGCTCTATTACATAGGGATGCAAGGCAACACCTCCCCAATTTCCCGAAAACACAGCAACCAATGGCGCTTCCGATTGATCTGCCAAGCCTAGATGATTTTCAATACCGCTTTCGAGTGCTTGCCAGGCTGTTACCCCTTGTAACGTGGGGTTAGGCTGCGCCTCATAACCAACAATCTTATCGCTCTGCCCAATTTTGAGTGGCCCCTGTAAATTTTCTGACTGACTTAATTTGACCCCTAGATGTTGCAAAAAAGCATTGTCCGCTTTGAAACCCAAGTTTCCCAGAATAGCAACCTTTACTCCGGAATCTATTTGCCGCAACAGCCAATCTCTATAAATCGTCGGTATCAATAAGCCATCGTTGTTGAACCAGGTCACGATCCCTGCATATTGTCCTGTCAATAAATTGCCTGGTAACCCTACATTCACATCCATATAATCGAGCGAATAGCCCAGGTATTCCAAAGGCATAGCCAGTAATTTATGAACATCTGTCTGTTGCAGGCCTTCCGGGTAGTCCTTCCCATCATAAAGCGCCAAAACTCGTCTGGGAAAAACTTCCACTTCGCCAATGCCCAGGATATCCAGCCCGGGATTTGCCACCCAGGGGGTAAAGCCCAGGTCAGATATTTGTTTGGCGGTAGTGCGCGCCAATTGCTTCTGCTTTGGGTCAACGTAGTCAATGACGATTACCTGTAATCCATATTGATCCTTTGCTTGCTTTAACCTCTCGAGCAACCAGTAACGATCAGGCTCAAGAACTTTTGTATATTGTTGACTTGGGGGATCCCATCCCTGGAATAGCGATTCAGCAGCTAACGCAACCGCATATCCGCCAACTTCCGGTAAGATCGCAAATCCCCGGTTAAGTATAAGATCGACTCCCGGAAAACGCTGATGTATGCGTTTAATCAGATTCGACAATGCTTTTTCCTGAATCAATCGGCCGCCAGGTTCAACGACAGATATTTGATAACTCTCCAGTCCATCCAAAAAAAAACCGCGGTAGCCTTTTTCCCATAACCGGGACAAATATTTATCAACCAGGTAGTCGTGCCATCCCTGCTGGGTGAGGTCAATGATGCTGCTTCCCCATTCTTTATTACTGGCCATAAACCAGTTTCTCGGGATTTCGGAATACCAGGATCGTGACCAGTTGACCTCCCCAACACTTACATAAGCGAATACTTTGGTTCCCTTATCACGAAGATCAACCAGATTATCCATATTCTCAGGTTCTACTATGACTTGCTTAAAATGAGAAAGTAGATTTATCGGGGCTGGCCGGCCGTAAAAAAAGGCGGTACTGGAATCAGCGTATGCGGGGAGGAAAACCGAGGATAAAAACATGCCAGTAAGCGTTATAAAAGCATAATGGTTTGAAAAAGAATACACGGGTGTTTAATTCCTGTGCTTGGAGGCAAACGCCATTCCTGCGTATCGCCATCATATTGCCGTCTGCAATATGATGGCATTTTCATCTTCTTCAGCTTCCGACCGCTTTCATCAATCGATTAAAATGTCTGAAGATTCCTGGCGGGACCTGGTCTTGCCATATACTTATTTGCTCCAGCGTAATCGATTGATTAACGTAGCATGAACGTATCGTAAACTAATCGGCTAAGTCTTTTTGAGACGATGGCCATACCCACCAGTGTAGTTGTTACAACGGACAAGGCGAAACCATAGCCATAAAATGCAGGCCCCAGATATTGACTCAGAAGTGTGAATACGATGTTTGAGGTAATAAATAACAAACACAGATACAAAGCATCTTTACGATTATCAAAGTAGAACAAAATGTTGAGGACAGCCAGCAATAATACTTGGACACCCACCGCAACCAGGTCAATATTTAACAGTACTCCATAAAAAGGTGATATTCCTACCCATGCCAGTAATTTATCCCCCACTGCCAGCAATATAATGATGGTCATTCCTTGTACCTTAAAGATTTCGATAAACCCTCTTCGAATTGTTACGACCATTTCTTCATAGATCTCTAAAATAAGCTTTAAGGGTGCACCACCATTAATGGCACCATAAAAGTTTTTATACTGTTCTGCAAAATCCGTCTCCATTCGCAATAAAAATACTGCCATACCCGGTATGATGGATAAATATGCAAGAAATATGGGAAGATCATAAATCGGCGATCCCCGCAAGGGTGAAATGATCGCAACGCTGGTTTGAGGATTGAACCAGAAAATAAATTTATCAGCCCAGATACCCAGGTTATAAAGAAAGCCGGTAATTGCCAAGGTTGGGAATATTTGATTTCGCCGTAAAAAATCAAAGGCGATCAATTTATTACTCGAATAGGAGCGAAAAACTACAACCAGGAGCATAAATAACAAAATACTATGGCCTAAAACAAAACCAGAAAGCAGGCCTTCCAGTCCAAAGTCGCCTAGCTCGATAGCAGCCCAAACGGTTATCCCATAACCTAACAGAAAAGCTAACAAAATCTCACGGTATGCTTTCACTCCCGCTAAAACGATCACTACAATCCAGATCGTGGAAAGGATAACCAGACCGCTCAACATCAACAAACGATATAACACCGAGCCGGTAAACAGGTAAATCGAACAAAAACCCGCAAGCGTTCCGCTGACGGTTATTACAATAAATATGGCCCCTGTTAGATTCGGTAAAACGTGTTCATCCTGTTTTTCATACAACCTGTCCGAAATAAAGCGTGTGATCATCAGCTGCAAAGGACTGGTCAGGATTAAGGAAATCGCCATCAGATAAGTTACAGATATCTGAAACTGCCCAACATAAAAAGGTGTACTTGTGTTTTCTGTATTGATGATACCGATCAGGAGGATGCCAATAATTGACAATACCCATGGGCCCGAACCAATGATTCCGGCGAAGCCATAAGCAAGCAGTAGTCCTGACAAAGTATCAGTTCTCGCCAGCTCCCGCAGTCGAAACCCAATGCCAGCCATTATGTGGGGCTATCCAAATTTGGGCATAAGGGCTCTGCAAAAAACGCGAGGCAGTGCGTTACGCCAGCGCATGGCAGCCAGAGTCTTCATGGCCGCCAAAAGCGCGGAAAACGATAGGGAGAAATTGAAAGGGTGCACGTCTGTCAGAATTGATCGATGCAGTTCTGCGTAAAATGGGGTACCCGGAACATAATCGCCCCTTGATGCAGAGTTGTAACACACCCCTCGACAGTGACTCATTGTGTCAGCGCCTGGTCATAAACGCTTTTGTAGCTGTCAAGCATTCTGGACTGCGTATAGTAGGTTTCAACGCGTTGAATACCAGCTCTCTTTGCTGCATGCCAACGATTTTCATCGGTCAGCAGTGTAATCACAGCCGTAGCAGTTGCTTCCGGATCTGCTATGGGAGTCACAATCCCTGCACATCCCAAAGCACAGTCCTCGTCGCTGTTACCTTCGACGATTTCCCGACAGGCACCCACATCAGTAGTCACGACTGGCAGACCGCTTGCGAAAGCTTCAAGTAATACCAATGGAAAGGCTTCACTGATTGATGTCAGTACCAGCAATCCCAGACGAGGGAGCACGTCGCTAATTTTCTGGAACCCCAGAAAACGTACTTTTCCTTCCAGCCCCAGCTCCCGAATCAGACTTTTACATTCCTCCACATATCCCTTATCCTCATCTTCCGGACCAATCAGCCAACCTTCCGCTTCAGGGAGTTGAATCACAACTGTACGCATAGCTCGGATAAAAGTCTTGATATCCTTTATCGGCACTATCCTGCCGAGCAACCCGATCACGAGCGGGATTTTTCCTGGCCATTGCGCACGGATAGGAAGAAAACGCTCCATTTCCATACCGTTGGGAATAACTTGTGTTCGGTCACGATCTGCGCCATCGGCAATTTGACGCCTTCTATTATTCTCATAAAGACTTATGATCGGATTTGAGGCTGTATAAATAAGCCTGCCAAGCGATTCAAAATATCTTATCCACAATAATTCCTGATATTGCATTCCCATATACAGAGCATCACTTAACGAATCACGATGCTCTTTAATGAAATGGGATTGCAGGTCTACTTTTCTTTCTTTAGTGTAAATACCATGTTCCGTTAGAATAAGCGGTCGATTGGTTCTGTAATGCAGTAATACCCCTAGAAAACCCGCGAAGCCAGTGGATACGGTATGGAATGCTCCAGTCGCCATGGAAAACCGATCGGCAACACTGGCAAGTAAAAACAATGGAATGTGCGTAGCTTTAATTGCCCACAGATAATGGATGAATGAATTCCCCGCGTTATATTTATTGTAATACTCACAGATATGCTGCCACGCTGCATCGCTAAACGAAAATTCCTCCGCACTGAAGCCAGACGGCTGCCCTAATGAAACCAAAAGTTTCTTTAAGGCAGCCTCATCAAATCCTGAGCACGGATTTCGGAACCGTTCATGAAGCTTGCCTGACTCTACAATATATTCATCATTACCCTTACAGGCCTTTGGTTTTGACTTGAAAAAAGGCTCCCATAAATAATGACATTCCAGGTGAACGACGTTATCGGGCAAGACATATTTTGGTTCGTCATAATCGCTCTTCCTGGATCCCAGAAAAATTAGGGAAAACGTATACTTTGGCAGCCCTTCGATTATCTGGTGCACCCAGCCGGAAACCCCACCCCTGATAAATGGATAGGTGCCCTCTAACAAGAGTGTGATATCGGCATATTTCTGCTGCTGCATCAGATCTCTTTCCGCCAGAATCGTGCTGCCGTTGTTAACAGGGGATAGGCTGCGGGAAGTTCTATCGCCGCCATTAATTGCTTCACTTCGTGATAATGGCGGCTACAAAAGGCTATTTCGGCATAATAAGTTAGCAAGCTTATATATTCGATTCCGAGAATTTCAGCCTTTTTGAATTGCTCAAACGCCTGTTGATATTTTCCCAACCTCAGCAAAATTTGAGCGTACTGGAACAGGATTCCCGAATCCTGGGGAGAATATCCAAGACCCAGTTCAATATATTTGTAGGCCATGCCGAGAACATGTTTTTTCGCCTCTCCTTGAACCAGACCAAGATGCGCCAATTCCCAGTAATCATTAGCGATCTGCCGATACAATTGTTTTTTTCCGGAGTTTTCCTTTTTTTCAAGTTCCTGCTTGGATTTCTCAATGCGCTTGCTCAGCCTGTACTCTTTGCGGTCCAATAAAGCGTAAGCAAGTAACCTGATATCATCAACCGGATCGCCAAGTGCCATACGCAACAATGGAATTGCATCTCTATCCTTTAGCTTTAATGTTGCGTACACAGCTTGCAGCCGTCTATCAGAATTTCTGGATCTGTATAAATCATGCAGACTATGCAAATTAACAGGCTGACCGCCCGTAACGGTAGTTTCGGAAGGAAGATCCCGAATTTTATTTATATTCATCAGAAAATTCGGTCTTTCCGGTTTGGAGGAAGAATGGCCTGCTACAACTGGTATCGCTGAAATCAGCCCTATCAATCCCAGCACAGGCAGATAAAAAATGACCACAAAGAAAAAAATAAAAACACTCAACTTAGATTCATTGTGATTAGGCACAATGAATTTAGGGAAAATATAGGCGGCGACAGCACTTGCAATAAAATGGCAAAATAAGGCTGTTATCAGGTTCTGTTCGGATAGGGATTCATGGAAAATTAGCTGTACACCCTGTATTTCTAATCCCAGGGCAAGAGTAAGTAGACTTAATTTATACAGAACTGGAAATATGCGCATTTTTATTCCTCCTAATTCTGGTAAAACTCATCTATTTCCAGTAAAACTTTTTCTCGCGAAGTTTTGTTACTTAAAGTCCATATACAAACTCTAATATTGCCCTCATGAAAGCTAAAGGCCATCCTATTCAATCCATGACAAACCGTTTCAGCCGATGATTTCGATAATTCAATGCGATTTAGAAATTCATTTGCGCCATTTTCATCCGTATGGGGTAGTAACATCAAAAAGACCTGGCGATCCCAGCTATCTTTAACGATAAGAATTTCGTCCCCTCCCCGCAACTCGGCCTGAAATTTAGCAAGAAATTTCCTCTGCAGCTCTTCAGAGCTGATAATTGTTGCAATCGTCACAGCAGAAGTCTTTAAGTTTTTAATCTCCCCTAGAATTCGGCGCAGCCTGCTTTCAAACACTTTTTTACCATCAGTGTCATTACAACAGGACTCTGCGCGCCGCTTGATAAGATCACCAACTTTTCCGCCCAAAACGGCCAGAAAATCCATGGTACTTTCCTGCAATGCAAACAATGGCATCTCATTCACGACAATCATCCCCCAGATTTTGTGATAAACATCTACCAGAGGGATGGCGACTAGTACGCCAACAACAGCCATTGCACCATTTTTTTCGGTTTCGATACTCGCAACATGTCCGGTGCGCAGGGCTTCTTCTATTACAGGGTCTGAGGCGAACAAAGTACAAGGCTGTCCTAACGACGCCACAGGCTTAGGCCCAATTTCCCGTTGTTCATTGACCGCGTAAATCCCCGCCATCTGCACATTCATATAGCTGCCTAGAATTTTAAGAATATTCTCCCCAATACCAGCTAGTGGTTCACCTTTATGTTGTTCTAAAGTTAAAACTTTCTCCTTCAGATCAAGCAAGGATAAACGCAGGCTTTTTGCCTGACTTGCCAAATGCTGTTCCAACTGATAGTGCGAGGCTTTGATAAGGTGGTATGAGCGGGCAAACTTATCCATTCTTACCTTAAGATGGGTATATTTGTAATCCAGCATGTTTATCTTACGAGCCCACGATTCATAAAACTCAGCCGAAATAACTGTGAGTAGCAGCAAACCGATTATCATTTCTTCGGGAAAAAAAGAGACTTGAGGCCCCCCCAGGTAAATAACACAGGCGATCATGCTTATAAGCAATGCAGCCGAAGTTATCCCCCACACAAACCCATATCGAAGACTAGTTAATAAAGGAGCAATAATCAGCCAGGGAAAATGATAATTTATGAAAAAAGGATCAGATGCATCAATAACATACCCAATTATTGGAAGTAATAATGTGATAACAAGTGGCTCTATCCACCTGGTTTTTAGTACCTTCTCCAATAACATTGACTTTTTCAACTGTTAACAGAAATCACGATTCGGTGATTTCAACGCTTGAAATCAACTCACCAAGCAATTTTTGTGCTGTACCACTCAGCGATCCTGTACTCCAGCCAGATCGCGCTCCCCTTGCGGACCAAACAACTTTGCCAGAGGAAATCTCTATAACTCGAATTGTCAAGCCAACAGCCGGTTCACTACCAACGCCGAGCTTGTACTGCCATTCATCAACGCTTCCAGTCACTGCATAAGAAACCTTATCCTTAAGAGCGAATAACAAGGCCTTTTCCTGACGCTTGCGGTCGTCGAATTCAAGCAATCCACTCTTGTCTTCGTCTTGCTGTTGGTACATTTCTATATTTGAAATCCCCCGAATTCTGAACAGTGTGGCCAGCATTTCTTCCACTTGTTCACCTGCCCGCGGAGTCTGTGAATAATTTTGAAAAGGCAGGATCATCCAACGTCCAGAAGAGGAAAATGAAGAGCCTTTCTGTACGTCAATTACCGAACAGGCCGTTAACCAATTAAGCAGGATGAAAAAGAGGAAAAATCTAGGGGAAAATCTAGGCTTTATATGAACATGTAGCAGGATTTTTTCATTACTTATTAACATAACCAACCCTCTTTTTTATTAATTTCCTCGGATACTGGCCTCAATCGGTTTTTTCCGACCGAGAAGATGAGTTTTGAATATCGCGTCTGATTGAATCTGTGCGCCACCCCACATAACACCTTGTGTTTTGAGCAGCAGGAAAGAAATCCGGGAAGACGGCTCAGCTCCAGCTGAGTGACCAATAATCACGCACAAGTATGAATCGAGATCGAGAGGCCAACATACAACAAGAACTTCAGGCACTTGCTAAACCATCGGTCCGGTTGGACACTTATAGATATAAGGGTGATGTGACACAGCCGCGGGAATGAATGTGTGTGCGTCATCCTCACCCATCGCAATCAGCGATCGGGTGGCGGCTGGTATGGAAGGGTATTACATGTATCGAATGTATTACCTATGTGCGAGCTCGAGATGGTGATATCGAGCGTAAGCCCGAGGCTCCCAATTCTAACTTGATAATTTTTCGATCCGGGGGCGTGAAACCGCGGCTTTTGACCGAGCGCGGCTATTGACTGAGCAATGGAGCCCGCCCTGGCGTGGACGGGTGGAATCGAACTACGTTCACGGCTTTAAGGCCGCGAACAAATTCGTCATGGCCTCGGTGGCCGAATATCGCGGATTCTAAGGCACGGGCCTGCCCTCGTTGAGGGCAACCCAGCCGCGTATGATACGATAAACGACCCATAAGCCTGCGCCCACCGCGAGGATATACGCAAGCATAATGCCAATAACGGTAGCGAACAGAATGGCTGCAATGACCAGCCAAAGCAATGCATACCAGAATGTGCGTATTTGCCAACTAAAATGAGAATCGAGATAAGTGCCGCGAACGTCGCTGCGTTTGATATAGTTGATAATCACCGCGATGATAGAAGGCCAGCCGGTAAGGAATGTCGTTATGATAAGCGCCGACCCCAGAATTCCCATCAGTGCGCTGAAGCCGTGCAGTAAATAGATGATGTGCGTAAGACGGACGAGGCCTGCTCGAGGCACAACCGACACAACTCGTGAGTCGGGTCCATTCATATTTGGTTTCCTTCAGCCTGGGATTTTCCGGGAAAGAAGCTCATGACAGAGGTAATGATAAACGGACGCCAACGGATGCCATGGACAGGCAATGCATCGGCCGAAATCAACCAGTTCTCTGCTGGAAAGTACGATTACTTGACCGGCGGTTTCTCTTTCTGCGGTTTCTCTTTCCCCGACTCCTCTTCCGTTAGATCCTCGTACGCTTCAGGCGGTGGATTTCCGTCGTATATTAAATGCTTGCGCTGCTGTAAATAAGCGTCACGCACAAAAAGATAAGGCTCCAGCGCAGCTTCGTCGCGAAGCTTCATGGGACCGGATAGCCTCGCCCGTGTGTCAATAGCGTCAAGAAAGGAAAGGGGTACCGTGACGGGCGCACCCACGGCAAAGAGGCCTGCGTAAAACAACGGATGAGTCAAGAATCGCACAGGAATTCCCGGGAAATCGCGATCACTGCTAGGTCCGAGGAAAGGGATAAACAGATAAGTTCTTGCGTTAACACCCCATACGCCCAGCGTTTGCCCAAAATCTTCATAATGTTGCGTCAGGCCCATGGGTGAGGCCACATCGAAGAGTCCACCTACCCCTAAGGACGAGTTGACGATAAAACGCAGGCTATCTTGGAATCCCTGGCGCACTTTACCCTGCAAAAAGACGTTTAAAACAACATTTGGATAGGCAAGATTATCGTAAAAATTGCTAACGGAGCGCTGAACTCTTGTTGGGACATAGTCGATATAAAAATCGGCAACCGGTTCCAGTACCTTACGGTCAACGAAATCGGTGAGCGCGTAGGATTTTCGGTTGACTTTTTCATAGGGGTCGATCTGGTCGGATGAAGCATCCTCCAGGTTGTGCGGGCGCATGGTAGCGCAGCCCGAAAGCAGCACAATACTCGCTATCAAAAGCAAGAGCCTCGAATGGCTGAGTCTCACCGATTGATGAAATGGTGTAATGCAATTGGCCAAGCTCAAATCCATCTTTTCTCCATTCGAATACTGACGAGCTTCAGACTGTCATCATGCTCATTCGCCTCAATTCTTCAGTTACCTTGCCTAAAGCTTTGAGAAACTTTTCCACTTGTGCCATCGAGTTACTGCTGCCCAGGCTTATGCGCACCGCGCAACGGGTCAGCATCGGGTCCACGCCCATAGCTTCCAACACATGACTCCGGCCGGGGTTCACGCTGGAACATGCGGCGCCGCTTGCTACTGCAAAACCCGCCTTGTCTAGCCGAACCACCAAGGTGTCCCCTTCGATACCAGGCAACGCAAAATAGCACGTATTGGGCAAACGCGGGGCCCCGCGTCCGAAAATAACGGCCCCCATTCCGATCAGCCCCTGCTCCAACCGCTCGCGCATTGCCAAAAGGCGTGCACCGCTTTCCGCCACCCGCGTTTTGGCTAACCCGCAGGCAACACCAAACCCCACGATCGCGGGGACGTTTTCAGTACCCGAGCGCAGCCCGTTCTCATGGCCTCCTCCATAAATGAGCGGTTTGAGCGACATCCGCTTATCCATGATCAAGGCCGCGGCGCCCTTGGGTCCATAAATCTTATGGGCTGACAATGTTATGGCATGGACCTTGAGCGAAGCAAAATCCACAGGAATTTTCCCGAAAGCCTGCACCGCATCGGTATGCACCCATGCGCCGCACGCCCGCGCTTTCTCCGCGATTGCCCCAACATCCTGGATGACGCCGGTTTCGTTATTCGCGAGCATTGCCGACACAAGCGCGGACTGGCGTTGACCAGGCTGCTGTTCCAGCATTGCGCTGTCCACATCGGCGAGATCAACCCGCCCCAGGCCATCCACAGCCAACCGACGCAGGTTCCACTTTGCATATGCGTTTCGCGCGAGCTCCTGGGCTGTCCGCATGACACACGGATGTTCAACCGAACTCACGATAATTCTTCCCGGTTTCAGATAGCCTGCGGCGCCCTGGATAAACAGATTATTCGCCTCTGATCCGCCACTGGTGAAAATCACCTGCGATGGTTGCACCCCGACCGCGCCTGCAACCTGCTCGCGCGCTTCGTTCACTGCCCTGCGGGCGGCCATGCCCAGCACATGACGGCTGGAAGCATTACCGAATTCCTTCTTGAAATAAGGCAGCATTGCCTCGAACACCGCATCATCCACCGGTGTTGTAGCGTTATGGTCGAAATATGTGTAGGTCATTCGTCGCCCTGTGCCTACCGATCGGCGCGGTGTCCGGATTGAAATTGATCCGGTTCCGATTCCGGGCGTTGCCGATTGGTCATACCAGGGCTGCTTCCTGCGGCTGCTTGCACGCCCGCATATCCTGCAGTACCGCAATATCCTTCACCTTGGGGCTCACCACCAGTTGCTCCAGCGTAACCAACGCCAGGTAATCACGTATTCGGGCATTCAGGTTGGCCCATAAGTCATGCGTCATACACCGCTGATCATTATGGCAATTTTCCTTACCGCCGCACTGCGTTGCATCGATGGGTTCATCCACCGCAAGAATGATATCAACTACTGATACTTCGCTCATTGATTTGGTCAGGCAGTAGCCGCCGCCCGGACCGCGCACGCTGCCCACCAGTTTATTGCGCCGCAATTTCCCAAACAATTGCTCCAGATAAGACAAGGAAATTTTCTGACGCTCGCTAATGTCCGCTAACGTAACAGGCCCCTCGGTGCTGTGCAAGGCAAGATCAATCATTGCGGTTACCGCAAAACGCCCTTTAGTCGTCAATCGCATTTTTTGCTCCAATAGAATTCATACTTTAAAATACTTTCTGAAAATTATCGGCTGTTAATACCCGACAACCCCTAATACCCGACAATGCTGGTCAAGTATATAAAGCCCCTCTATTGCGGTCAACTATTTTGTTGAGGTGGCTGCGTTACACCGGGTGAGTGCCAATTTTCTTCACAATCCTGGCTGGAAGCTCAAATTCGCGTCTGGGGGCAACACGGCGTCCCTTGGAATGGTAAAAATAGCCGAGGTTCCAGCCAAACGGCCAGGCTATTGAAGATGCCTCTATCTGGTCCGCTCGGTGTCCAGCTCGTTTTCATCTGAGCGGTCAATGCAGGAATCACCTGGAATTTCCTCGGACGCGCCCGAGCTGCCCAAAGCGATAGGCGGGGGTGTTTGCATCCGTTTTTCGCACGCGCCGAGAATTCCGCGCAATATGTTGACTTCTTCTTTTTCCAGCCGGGTACGGGCAAACAATCGGCGCAACCGCTGCATCAACCGTTTTGGCGCCTCAGGATTCAGAAAGCCGCTGCGGACCGCGACGCGCTCAAGATGGCTGAGCAGCAATTCAATTTCATCGAAGCGTGCCGCCATCCCGGCTATTCGTGGCACAGGCCCGGGCTCCGACAGCGCCATGCGCAACTCGTACGCCATCACTTGTACCGCGCTGGCGAGATTGAGCGATGAATATTCTGGATCGGCCGGAATATGCAGAATGATCTGGCACTTGCTTACCTCCTGAGTGGTGAGGCCCGACATTTCCGTGCCAAAAACCAGTGCTACAGGACTTTTCCGGGCATGAGAAACAAGTTCCAATGCCCCCTGGCGAGCATCAAAAACCTCATGCGAAAGATCACGCGAGCGAGCAGTGACCGCCGCAGCCAGCACCGTTCCGCTTAAGGCTTGGTCAAGGTCCGCACAAACCACAGTTTTGTTCAGGATGTCCCATGCGCCGGCGGCGCGCCTTTCCGCTTCCATGTCGGGAAATGATCTTGGATTTATAAGATAGAGGGAGCCCAACCCCATCGTCTTCATTGCCCGCGCCGCTCCGCCTATATTGCCGGGGTGGCTCGTATGGCTTAGCACTACGCGGACATTATCAAGCGGCTGGAGGGGATTCATATTAAAATCGCAGCCTGTTCAATTCTCGAACCCAAGTAATGCACCCTATGCTCACCATTGCGGTAAAAGCCGCACGGCGCGCAGGCGGTATCATAAACCGCGCTGCGCAGAATCTGGATTTACTGCATGTTTCACGAAAGGCACACAGTGACTTTGTCAGTGAAGTGGACGGTGCGGCGGAAGACGCTGTCATCAGGACACTGCTGGAGGCTTATCCCAACCATTCCATTCTAGCAGAAGAAAGCGGCGCTCAAGGTGATCCCGCCAAGTCGGAATATCAATGGGTGATCGATCCGCTCGATGGCACTACCAATTTCCTTCATGGCTTCCCGCATTACTCGGTGTCCATAGCACTGATGCATAAAAACATACCGACCCAGGCTGTCGTGTACAATCCATTTGCAAACGAACTGTTCACCGCCAGCCGCGGGCGGGGAGCTTATCTGAACGATCACCGTCTGCGCGTAAGCAAGCGCAATCAACTTGCCGATTGCCTGATCGGCACCGGCTTCCCGTTTCGCGAGTTTTCGAACGTGGAAAGCTATATGGCGATATTCAGGGATATCATGCCGAAGGTCGCGGGCATCCGCCGGCCTGGTTCCGCCGCGCTGGATCTCGCGTTTGTAGCGGCTGGACGCTACGACGGCTTTTGGGAGTTCGGGCTTTCGCCGTGGGATATGGCTGCCGGCTGCCTGCTCATCACGGAAGCAGGAGGGCTGGTGGGTGATATGGACGGCAACGCCACTCACCTGCAAAGCGGTAATGTGGTCGCGGGCAATCCGAAAATCTTCGGGCAAATGATACAGGTCATTTCACCGCACCTGGGCAGAGACTTAAAGATGAGTTAACAACGAAGAATTGCTCCGAAGAATTCCCTGAAGAATTCTTCCTTGCATATCCGCAAGCAGGCGGCGGATATGTTCAGGCAGGATCGACGAAAAGACGGGCGACATCGCTCTTTTTGGGAACGACAAAGTATGGAACCGCCGGATATTATCCGCTTTGGCCGCGCAACCTGTTGCGATCTGGAACAAGCCAGCAGGCGCGAGTGGTGGCTGGCGGACGGTCTCGGCGGATATGCCGGCGGCACGATTGCTCAGTGCCTGACGCGGCGCTACCATGGCCTGCTCATCGCGCCCGCGGAAACCTCGTTGGAGCGGCGCCTGATATTCGTCAAAGCAGATGCGACATTGCATGACAGCGAGCGCAGCTGGCCGCTGTTTACCAATTGCTGGGGCAGTGGTGCAGTTGAACCAAAAGGACTGATACATATCGAATCGTTCCAGCTCGATGGCAGTATTCCAGTCTGGCGTTTCGCAATCGATGACCTGATCCTGGAGCAATGCATCTGGATGGAGCAGGACCAGCATACGACCTGTATTGCCTGGCGTCTGGCTCATGCATTGGAGCGGCCCGTGTATCTGGGCATCGATCTGCTGATAAATAACCGCAGCCATCACCGCGATAATATCTCACACGAGTTCAGCCCCGCAATCGAAGGCGACGAACGCCATATCAGTGTCCGGCATGCCGGCGACGCGGCATTGCATTTTTATGCCGATGGCGGCCAGCTCTTCGAAAGATATCAATGGATCGATGATTTTTATCTCGCGCGAGAACACGAGCGGGGCCTTGGAGATCGCGATGCGCACTTGTGCGCCGCACACATGCGATTGCCGTTGAGCGTTAATTGGAACGGCCTGGTGGCGACGCGGGCGGCTGCGCCTCAGCCACATCTGTCGGAATTGCTCCGCCGCCGGCGCGCCCACGATGTTTCCCGACTGATGACTGCTGCGGTCGACGCCCCGGAATTGCGCGGCGCGCCATGCTGGGTGCGGCAGCTTGTATTGGCCGCCGATAATTTTTTGATAATACGACCTGCTCCACGACAGGAAAGCTCGGGGAAGGAAGACCAGGAACGGCCCGGGCAACAGCTTGGGCAGCGCGGTGAATTGATTATCGCGGGTTACCCATGGTTTGGCGAGTGGGGGCGGGACACGATGATTGCGCTGCCGGGATTGCTGCTAGCCACCGGGCGCCACGCTTCCGCCCGCAATATCCTCGCGGCATATGCCCGTTTTGCCGACCGGGGCATGCTGCCGAACACCCTCCCGGATGAGGGCGGCCAACCCCAATATAATACGGTCGATGCCGCCCTGTGGTACTTTGAAGCATGGCGTGCGTATATCTCAGTCAGCCATGATGTCGTGACATTGCGGGAATTTTATCCGTTACTTCAGGAAATGGTTGACTGGCACGTGCGCGGCACGCGTCATAGCATTGGCGCCGATCCAGACGATGGCCTGCTGCGCGTTGGAGAGCCCGGACTACAACTGACGTGGATGGATGCCAAGGTCGGCGACTGTGTGGTCACGCCCCGGCATGGAAAGCCAGTGGAAATTAACGCGTTGTGGTTCAATGCGCTCACGTGCATGATGCAATTCAGTCAATTGATCGGCAAGAAGTCCGATGTTTACAAAACGCTGGCCGGGCAGGCGCGTAAAGGGTTTCAACGCTTCCTGAAACCGGAGGGCGGGTTGTATGACGTGCTGGATGGACCGGAAGGCAACGATGCGAGCATACGTCCTAACCAGATCCTGGCGGTGACCCTGCATTATTCACCGCTTTCGCCATCGGCCCAGGCGCTGGTGCTGGCCGAGGCAAGGCGTCATCTGCTCACTTCCTATGGTTTGCGATCGCTGGCTGCGGAACACCCTGGTTACCGCCCCCACTATGAAGGCGGTGTGCGGGAACGCGATACGGCATATCATCAGGGAACGGCCTGGAGCTGGCTGCTGCCTCACTATGCGATGGCGGAATACCGGGTGACGGGCAATGCCGACCTGGCCCAATCCCGTCTCGCCCCCATGCGTGACCATCTGCTGGATGCGGGCCTGGGCACGATTTCGGAAATTTTCGATGGCGAACCGCCTCATGAGCCGCGCGGCGCCCCGTCACAGGCATGGAGCGTTGCTGGCATACTGGAGGCTTGGGTAAAACTGGAGCGCGTCCGACGCGCAGCCAAACAAAAAGAGGAGGATTAGTGCATGCCCATTCAATCGGACGCGGAGCGGCAACGCCTCAAAAACCAGCAGCATCGCGCAGAGAACTGGCGTCTGTGGGGACCTTATCTCTCCGAACGCGCTTGGGGCACGGTTCGAGAAGATTACAGCCGCTACGGTAGCGCCTGGGAATATTTCGATCACGATCAAGCCCGCTCCCGTGCCTACCGCTGGAATGAAGACGGTCTTGGGGGTATTTCGGACGAGGCACAGTGGCTATGTTTCGGGCTGGCATTGTGGAACGGCAGGGATCCTATCCTGAAGGAACGTGCGTTCGGTCTTTCCAGCAGCCAGGGTAACCGCGGCGAGGATGTGAAAGAATGCTATTTTTATCTCGATGCCACCCCTTCGCACGCGTGGCTCCATTATCTCTACAAATATCCCCAATCGGCCTTTCCTTATACACGACTGATAGAAGAGAACGCGCGCCGCTCGCGTGAAGATCCTCCATTCGGCCTGATTGACAGCGGCGCTTTCGCCGAGGGGCGCTACTGGGACGTGGAAATACTCTATGCAAAGGCTTCGCCCGAGGAACTGCATATCCGCATCCTCGCCAGCAACCGGGGACCCAGCGAAGCCGCGTTATGGCTATTGCCGCAGCTCTGGTTTCGCAATACCTGGTCGTGGTCGGATGAAATAAATGAAAAGCCTGTGTTGCGTGCTGCACCGGCACCCAATGGCTCTATCGGCCCCGGCGGCCGCATCGATTCCGGTGGCGCCGCCTGGGCAGTCGCTGCGCAACACCCTTTATTGGGAACATACCATCTCTATGGGCAGCAAAAAGCCAGCCTTCTCTACACGGAAAACGAGACCAATAACTCCCGGTTGTGGGACGTGCCCAACGCAGGGCCGTATGTCAAAGACGCGTTTCATCGTTTCCTCATCGATGGCGACCAATCGGCGGTGAATCCCCTGCAGCAGGGAACCAAATTCGCCGCTGTGCATAAACTCGTGGTTGCGCCGGGTCAAACCCATGCAATTGATCTGATATTATCGGCCCAGCCTAAGACTCAGCCATTCATCAGCCACGACCAGGTTTTTACCCAGCGCCGTGCGGAGGCCGATGCTTTTTTCAGAACGCTCCTGCCGCATGCGAGCGCTGAGGATCACCGCATCCTGCGCCAGGCGCTCGCCGGCATGATATGGAACAAGCAGTTTTATCATTATGATGTCTCTACTTGGCTGAAAGGCGACCGGGTTCCACCACCTTCCGCGCGAGAACACGGGCGTAACCATCGTTGGCCTCATTTCAAGGCAAATGATGTGGTTTCGATGCCCGACGCCTGGGAGTACCCCTGGTTCGCGGCCTGGGACCTGGCTTTTCATTGCGCGGCGCTGGCGCTTGTCGATGTGGATTTCGCCAAGGATCAAATCGAGCTGCTGTTGCGCGAAAACTACTTGCACCCGAATGGCCAGGTCCCTGCATTTGAATGGGCGTTTGACGATGTGAACCCGCCCCTGCAAGCCATGAGCGCCCTCAAGGTGTTCCGCGCGGAACGCGTGCAGCGCGGCAGGGGCGACGTGGCGTTTCTCAAGCGCGTGCTGCACAAGTTATTGCTGAATCACACCTGGTGGATCAACCGCAAGGATGCCACCGGCATGAATGTATTTGAGGGTGGATTTCTCGGGCTGGACAATATATCCGTTTATGACCGCTCCCGTCCGCTACCGTCCGGTTATACGCTGAAACAGGCCGACGCCACCGGCTGGATGGCCATGTTCTCCCTGCAGCTTACAGTAATGGCGCTGGAAATTGCCGTTGAAGACGGAGCCTATGAAGACATCGCGATACAGTGCTACAGCCAGTTTCTGGCAATCGCCAACACGATTGCCGGTCATACCGGCGCACATGTATCGCTTTGGGATGACGTGGACGGCTTTTTCAAGGATCTCGTGGCCAACCCCGATGGCACTGCGCAACGTATCAATGTTTTTTCCTGGGTTGGCATCATACCTCTCTTCGCCAGTGAGGTTGTGGATGCCCGTTTACTGGCGGGACGCACGCGTTTTAACGACCTGCTCTGGAAACATCAGGATGGCATGTTTAATGGAAGCATCATATGTGCCTGCCCGGTAACCACCAATGAACGTGGGGAGCATTTGCTGTCGCTGGTTAATGCCGCGATGCTGGTCAAAATGCTGCCGCGTCTCTTCAACGAGAACGAATTCCTGTCGCCTCACGGCGTGCGCAGCGTTTCCAAGCGCCACGCAACCCAACAAGATCTCGGGCATATTCCCGGCATAGGCAAAGCTGCCATCGATTATGTGCCGGGCGAATCCAACTCAGCGCTGTTTGGAGGCAACTCCAATTGGCGCGGGCCGGTGTGGATGCCCACCAATTATTTGCTGGTTCAGGCTATCGAAAAGATGCACCGTTACCTGGGGGATGCTTTTACTTTTCCCGCGCCGTGCCTGAACGGCTACGAAATCAATCTGAAATATGCCGCCACCCTGTTGGCGGAACGGCTGGCGGACATTTTCCGCCGTGATGAATACGACCTGATTCCGGCCTTTCCCCCGGATAGCCCGCATCAGAGCGATCCAAACTGGCGCGACCTGCTGCTGTTCCATGAGTATTTTCACGGAGAAACGGGCCAGGGACTGGGCGCCGCGCATCAAACCGGCTGGAGCGGACTGGTGGCAAATCTGGTGATGCGCCGCTACCATACCGATATTCCCGAGTACTGGAAGCGGCAGGACGCGACTGTTCCATCAGAACCATAGCGTCTTAGCGGCCAGCCACCCGTACCGGCCTGTTTTATTTGTTATATAAGGTCATGTCGTAGAGTATGGGGCGGGTTCTTTTATCGCTAACCGCCGGATCCGTAAGGTAAAACGATCAACGTATTCTCAAGTGGCCCCACAAAGTTGGCGCCGAAACCTCTCGATATCCTCAGCAATAAAAATCCAGCACTTTTAATATCAATGCTCCAATTGCTGAGAATCACCAAAAGTACAAGGAATGCTTAAACAGAACCAGAAGGATAAAAGCACGGAGAACCACACTCCCATGATGCAGCAGTACCTGCGCATCAAGGCGCAGCATCCGGACATGCTGATGTTTTACCGCATGGGGGATTTCTATGAGCTGTTTTTTGAGGATGCGGAAAAGGCGGCGCGGCTGCTCGGCATTACGCTGACCCGTCGCGGGACGTCGGCGGGCGAGCCGATCAGGATGGCGGGCGTGCCCTATCATTCTGCCGAGCAGTATCTGGCAAAGCTCATCAGGCTCGGCGAGTCCGTGGTGATCTGCGAACAGGTTGGCGATCCCGCCACCTCCAAAGGGCCGGTGGAGCGCGAGGTCACGCGGATTATTACGCCGGGGACGCTGACCGATGCGGCACTGCTGGAAGAAAAATCCGAAAGCCTGCTGCTTGCGTTGTGCGTGCATGAATCAATGCTGGGATTGGCATGGCTCAACCTGGCGGCCGGGCACTTCTGCGTCACGGAAACAAAGCTTGATAATCTGGTGAGTGAACTTGAGCGCCTCAAGCCTTCGGAAATTCTTCTGCCTGAGTCGCTGGAACTTGCCGCACTCGGCAATATCCATGCACACAAACAAACAGGCTGGAAACGTCTCCCACTATGGCAATTCGACGTGGAAGCCGCCGTGCGCAATCTCTCCCGGCAATTTGGTACGCATGATCTGTCCGGTTTCGGTTGTGATGGTCTGCATCCTTCGCTGGGCGCTGCAAGCGCCCTACTGGACTATGCGCGCCTAACCCAAGGTGCCCAGCGCAGCGGTATCCAAGGCATGGGTATCCAGGACGGGGGTATTGCGCATATCAACAGGCTGCAGGTGGAGCGAGACGGTACCCACCTGCGCATGGACGCGGCCACGCGCCGTAATCTGGAAATTTCCGAGACCATACTTGGCAATAAGTCGCCGACATTGCTGTCGCTCCTGGATACCTGTTCAACGAACATGGGCAGCCGCCTGCTGCGGCAGTGGTTGCATCATCCCTTGCGCGATCGTGAGGCGATTCAGAAGCGGCTCGATGGCGTTTCATTTTTAATGGGCGAAGCGGGATTGGGACCGTATCTCGCAACGCGGGACTGTCTCAAGCGCATATCGGACATTGAGCGCATCGCTGCACGTATCGCTCTGAGATCCGCGCGCCCGCGAGACTTATCAGGGCTGCGTGATGGTCTCAAAAAGCTGCCCAAGGTCGTTGCAACGATTACCACCGTTGATGCCATCCCTGAACACGTCAGCCAGCACGTCGCGGCGCTGGCGCAATCGATGACGCCCGACGCTGCACTTGTCGCGCTTCTGGATCGGGCGCTACGGGAAGAGCCCGCGCTCGTGCTGCGTGAAGGTGGAGTCATAGCGGATGGCTACGACGCCGAACTGGATGAATTGCGTGCCTTACAAAATAATTGTGGCGAATTTCTGCTGCAACTGGAAGCACGGGAAAAAACACGGACGGGAATCTCAAATCTCAAGGTGGAATATAACCGCGTGCATGGTTTTTATATCGAAGTGACTCATGCCCACACCGAAAGGATTCCGGATGACTATCGCAGACGGCAAACGTTGAAGAACGCCGAACGCTATATCACGCCGGAACTCAAGGCTTTTGAGGATAAGGCGCTATCGGCGCAGGAGCACGCACTGGAACGGGAGAAATTTTTATACAATGCATTGCTAGATACGCTGTCAGCATATATTGGCCATTTGCAACAGGTCGCCCGGAGCGTCGCCGAAATGGATGTGCTGGCGGCATTTGCCGAGCGCGCGCTCGCACTCGATTACGCATTGCCGGTCTTTACCGATGAGGCCGTTATTGAAATTCAAGCAGGCCGCCATCCCGTGGTGGAAAACCAGGTGGAGAACTTCATTGCCAACGATGTGCGGTTTGGCGCATGCGGCGGAGCTCAACGGCAAATGCTGGTCATTACTGGCCCCAATATGGGAGGCAAATCTACTTATATGCGGCAGGTCGCGCTGATCGCATTGCTCGCTCATTGTGGCAGCCTCGTTCCGGCGGCAAGCGCCCGCATCGGGCCGATGGACCAGATCTTTACCCGGATCGGAGCATCCGATGACCTTGCCGGTGGGCGTTCGACATTCATGATGGAAATGACCGAGGCCGCGAACATCCTTCATAACGCCACCGCGCAAAGCCTGGTGTTGATGGATGAAATAGGACGAGGTACGTCGACTTTTGACGGCCTGGCGCTGGCCTTCGCAATTGCCCGGTATCTGTTGGAAAAGAACCGAAGCTATACCTTATTTGCGACGCATTATTTCGAATTGACAAGACTCGCGGAGGAGTTCGCGCACGCAGCCAATATCCACCTTGATGCGGTGGAGCACAAGCATCATATTGTATTCCTCCATGCCATCAAGGAGGGACCGGCCAGCCAGAGCTACGGCCTGCAGGTGGCGGCGCTGGCGGGAGTGCCTGAACCGGTGATCAAAACGGCAAGAAGATATCTAGTAAAACTTGAGCAGGAAAGTATCGGCAGGCAACCGGTTGGGAGCCAACTACAACGCGATTTGTTCTCACAGGAGCCGGCGATGAAACAAATCAAAGAAAGCCCGGAAAGCCCGCCCGAACATCCCGTTCTTGCATTGCTGCGTGCAATCGTACCAGACGAGCTAAGTCCCAAACAGGCTTTGGAAGAACTTTATGCGTTGAAAAAGGCAGCGGAAAAGCAATAGTCCGTATTGTCAGCTGCGGCGTGAGGAGGTCCCGTTAATGTTCATGCCCGTGCCCGTGTCCATGTCCATGGGGTCCGTGAGCGTGCCCATGCGATAGTTCTTCCACAGTCGCGGGGCGGACGTCTGTAACTGTGCAATCAAAACGCAAAGCCATGCCGGCCAGGGGGTGATTGCCATCCACCACCACCTTGTCTTCGGCAATATCGGTTACGGTGTAGATCAGGGTATCGTCGGATCCTTCCTGTCCTCCTTCGAACTGCATTCCCACCGTAACGTCGTCCGGAAAGAGCTCGCGCGGCTCCACCCTTACCAATTCGCTGTCGTACTCGCCAAACGTATTTTCCGGTTCCATTAAAACCGAGCAACTGTACCCCACCTCTTTGTGATGCAGCTCCTCTTCGACCATCGGAAAAATACCGTCATAACCCCCGTGCAAGTAGCTGATCGCCTCGCTCGGCTTCTCCACCACTTTTCCGGTGAGATCGGACAGTTCATACTTGAGTGACACCACGGTATCTTTTTCGATGCGCATAATATTAGAGGGCCTCAGTTAATTGGCGACATGGATAAAAATTGAACAATAAATCGTACTTTTTGAAGCACCGAAACCTTCGATCCGATCAAACTGATCTGTTGAGAGCAGGTTCCCGCATTACCGGCCGCTACGAAAGAAGACTGAAATGAAGGGAAATGCGTTATTTCCTTAAAACCGTAATCCTGCAATAAACGAGGATTTTATCTTGCGATTAGTAGGACGGCATACAATCGCCAATTCTCACCTCACCCGAGCTTTTCAATTTCCCCCATTAATTCCCTGACAGGCGCAAAACTGCGCCGGTGCACCACCGAAACGCCGTGTATGCGTAATGCCGCAATATGCGCCTCCGTCGAATATCCTTTATGCCGGTCGAAGCCATAATTTGGAAAGCGCCGGTGCAACGCCACCATCTCCGCGTCGCGAGCGGTCTTGGCCAGTATCGAAGCCGCGGAAATCTCCGGCACAAGACTGTCGCCTCTGACGATGGTCGTTACGGGAAAACTCAGACGAGGACTATGGTTGCCGTCGATCAGTACCCTGCTGGGAATGAGGGAAAGACTTTTAATGGCACGCTTCATAGCCAGCAGGCTTGCCTGGAGAATATTCAGGCGGTCAATTTCTCTAACCGACGCAGACCCAATAGCCCAGGCCATGGAATATGTTTTTATGGCGATAGTCAGCCTGTTGCGTTGCTGTTCAGTAAGGGTTTTCGAATCCGCCAGGCCCTCGATCCGATGGGCAGAATTGAGTATGACGCACGCGGCAAACACTGGCCCCGCTAATGGTCCTCTGCCGGATTCGTCGACGCCACACACCCGGTTGAATTCATCGGCTGGGCTTTCCATATCTCCTGCTTTAATTCTGATTATGCCAATCTTTTATAGCTAACTTCAGCTGGTAACTTTCAGGTGGCGGATGATGCCCACCCTTTTAACGAATCATCCGGCTCGAATTTATATATTTACAATTGAGTAGTGGAAAAACTCGGCTGTTACTGCTTGCTTCGCATCGTGCACATCAGCTCTGCCTCTGCCGCTACACGGCCATCCACTTCCGCCCGGGCGGAATATTTCCAGATGCCGATTCGCTCCCGCAATATCGTTGCCTTGAGTATCAACTGGTCACCCGGCTGAACAGGCTTTTTGAAGCGGGCGCCGTCGATACCGACAAAATAGTAAAGGGAATCGTCGTCCGTCTGTAGATTCACGGTCTTGAGCGTCAAAATCGCAGCCGCTTGAGCCAACGCCTCGATAATCAGCACACCGGGCATCACCGGATGATGAGGAAAATGACCGCCAAAAAAAGGTTCGTTGATAGTCACATTCTTGAGGGCGGTAATATCTTTTCCCGCTTCGCATGACACAACCCGATCCACGAGCAGAAATGGATAGCGATGAGGCAAATATTTGAGTATTTCATGGATATCCATTAAACATTTTCCTGATTTTCAAGTCATTAATTGCGTAAAGACTATAGCCATTGCTATCTCTTCGGCATACCGGCTGAAACTTTGCGGGAATATTGCAGTAATTATTTGTCCGCCAGGGCCTTGATGACCTTTTCGGTAATGTCTATGCGCTGGCTGCGATAGACCAGATCCCGCAACGGCAATACCAGGTCGTACTTCTCTGTTTCGGCGATAACCTGGATAGCTTTTGTGGCAATCAACTGTAGCGCGGCAACTTCATCGTTCTGGCGCAGGCTCAGATCTTCCCTCATCTGCCGTTGAGCACGCTGGTATTCGCGGTTGAGAGTAGCCAAATCACGCTCCTTGTTGCGCCGGTCTGCTTCAGCCATCGTTTTTCCGTCTTTTTCCAGAACATCCTGAAGCGCCTTTGCCTGGGACGCCATCTTTTTGAGTTCCTGGTCGCGTGGCAAAAATTCCTTTTCTATTTTCTTCAGTGCTCTTACAGCCGGCGCTGACTCGGCAAGAATCCGCTCGGTATCAACAACGCCGATCTTTATTTCATCCGCCAGCGCACCAACCGTTCCCCAGGCGAACGCGAAGAGGACGCACACCGTGGTTATACTCCGCCGCCACAGAACGTTTTCTTGCAATTTTTTCTCCGGAATGTTCATAGGAACCTCTGAAAGTTCCCCATATCTACATGAGCCAGCAGGGGCGCTACGCCGGCTTTTTCAACTAGAACTGCTGCCCAAATTGAAACTGAAACCGCTGTAAATTATCGCCTGGATGATTATTCAAGGGTTGAGCAACGCTGACCTTAAGAGGACCCATCGGTGAAATCCACATGACAGCAATGCCTGCCGAGTAGCGCAACCCCTCCTGCTCCGGTATCACCCCGCCTGGACCCCAGACCGAGCCGGCGTCAAGGAATATGCTCGGGCGCACCGATCGATCGTTCTTCAGCCCCGGCATCGGAAATAGTAATTCGATGCTGCCGACTGCGCGCTTATTGCCCCCCAGTGTCCGGTTATTGCTGTCACGAGGCCCCAATGAGCTGATATTGTAACCGCGAACCGAGGTATTGCCGCCGGCAAAGAAGTTTTTGAAGAACGGAAGCTCCTTGCCATTATAGCCGCCACCGTATCCCAGTTCCCCATTCAGCATGAGTGTGAAGGTATCGGTCAGAGGATAATACCACCTTAGGTCATAACTCAATTTGTAATAGGTGAGATCGCCCCCCGGCAAGCCAACCTCGGCAGCTACGCGTTGTGTCGTACCTGAAGTAGTCCAAATGGCGCTATCGCGACCATCGCGCCGCCAGTTGAGAGTCATCGGTATATTGATGGTGCTCTTTCCGAATTTTTGCACGAAATCAACGTTGCGCTGCGGACTATTGTCGCCCAGGTGAATGATCACATTCTCCGCCCCAAGGCCGGCCATGATGCTATCGTTCTCGTTGATCGGGATTCCAAATCGCAAACCCGCGCCAGTGGTGTCGGTATTAAAACTGTTCACCGCGACCAGCGTGGCCGTGTTGAGCGTGCGTTTGTAAAGATCAAACCCCGCAGTTATGCCGTCGCGGGTGAAATAGGGGTCGGTATAAGATAGTGAATAGGTCTTGTTGACGCTCCCCGTATTCACCATGAGATTGACGAATTTCCCCGTGCCGAATATGTTGTCTTGAGCAATTGAACCGCTCAGTATCAAACCTTCCATATTGGAATAACCCGCGCCAAACATGACAGCGCCCGTAGGTTTTTCCTTGACGTCAACGTTTACGTCAATCTGATCGGTAGCGCCCGGAACGGCCGGCGTTTCGATACTGACCGCATTGAAATAATTCAACCTGTCTACGCGTTGTTTTGAACGGTTGATCTTGCTGGTGGAATACCAGCCTCCTTCGAATTGCCGCATCTCCCGGCGTATCACTTCATCCCGGGTACGGGTATTTCCGGTTATGTTGATACGCCTCACGTAAACCCGGCGTCCGGGATCTATAAAGAAGGTGAACCCTACCTGTTGTTTTTCCTTATCCAGTTGAGGTGATGCATTGACGTTCGCGAACGCGTACCCGTCATCGCCCAAACGGTCGGTAATGAGCTTGACTGATTCAGTCAGGCGTTCCCGTGAGAAAACGTCTCCCACCGCGAGTTTTATGAGCTTGCGCAAGTCTGCTTCCGGCACTAGCATTTCCCCGGCAAGCTTGACCTCTGAAACGGTGTATTTGGGACCTTCGACGATATTTACGGTAATGTAAATATCCTGCATGTCGGGGGTGATGGATACCTGGGTGGATTCCAGGCTGAATTCCAGATAACCGCGATTTAGATAAAAGGATCTCAGCGACTCGAGGTCTGCGGAGAGCTTCTGTTTCGAATACTGATCCTCCTTGGTGAACCAGGTCAACAGTCCGGGAGTCCGCAATACGAACGCACTCAGCAATTCCTTTTCCGGGAATTCCTTGTTCCCGATAATATTTATTTTCCGGATCTTGGCGGTTTTCCCCTCGTCAACATGGAAGTTGATCGCTACGCGGTTGCGTTCGAGCGGCGTGGTAGTGGTGGTAATTTTTACCCCGTATTTACCGCGGCTGATATATTGATGCTTCAGTTCCTGTTCAGCCCTTTCCAGCGTCGCCCGGTCGAAGATGCGGGATTCCGCGAGACCCGCCTGCTTCAGGCCTTCTTTCAACTTATCTTTCTCGAATTCCTTGGCGCCGACGATGCTGATCTGCGCAATGGCGGGCCGCTCTTCGACCACCACGAGGAGCACGCCATTTTCAGACTCAAGCCGCACATCTTTGAAGAAACCGGTTGCATACAGCGCCTTGATGGCAGCGGCCGCCTTTTCGTCATCGAGCGTGTCGCCCACCTTCACCGGCAAATAGCTGAACACCGTTCCGGCCTCGGTGCGCTGGATGCCTTCGATCCGTATATCCTTGACTACGAATGGCTCACGCGCCCATGAAATCGAAGCGCAAAAAACAGAAACAAGCGCAACGAGGGTTCTGACTTTCATACTTAACCGGGGAGGAGGCGGCTGATATCGTTATATATGGCAAAAACCATCAGGGCAAATAAAAGCGCCATCCCGACCTGTTGACCAACTTGTATGGCTCTGGCAGAAAGCGGACTGCCCTTGACTATTTCGATCACATAATACATTAAATGCCCCCCATCCAGTATGGGAATAGGCAACAAATTCAGCACGCCCAGACTGATGCTGATGACTGCAAGAAAGCTCAGGTAAGAGGCGACACCCATTTGAGCCGACTTTCCCGCGTAGTCTGCGATTGTGATGGGGCCACTCACATTCTTCCACGACATTTCCCCCGCCACCATTTTGCCTATCATCCGCAGTGTAAATACGGATGTTTCCCAGGTTTTTTTTATCGCCCTGATCATGGCTGATCCGGGGGAATAGCTGACCTCTGTCAGTAGTTTTGCTAGTTCATCATGGTCGATTTGTGGACCGATACCGACTTTTCCCGTTTTCTGTCCGTCTTCGGTAACCGTATCGGGTATAACGTCTATGCCAACAGTCTTGTCGTTACGCCGGATTTCCAGCGACAATTTTCTGCCCGGGTTCTCCCGTATCTCCTGTACGAGGTCTTCCCAAAAACCGATGTTCTTGCCATTCACCGAGAGGATCTCGTCACCGGGCAACAAACCGGCACGATCGCCCGCGCTGCCCGAAGTAATATGGGAAATGATAGGCTTCACTGCTGGCTGATATGGAATCATACCGATTTTCTTCAGGAAGTCTCCCTCGAGATCATCTGCGTCGATATGGCTCAAATCCAGTTGTCGTATGGCAATTTCGCCGTTGGCGCCGCGTATCTCCACGTCCACGGATGGGGACCTGTCCGCCGCTTTTGACAGCAGCAGCCAGCGAGCATCCTGCCAGGTTGTGACGAGCTCGGCTCCAATCCTCAAAATGGTTTCCCCCCCCTGGAAACCGGCGAACGCCGCAGGCGTTGCAGGTTTAACCGGGCCCAGGACCGGTTTCATACCACTGACGCCAAGCATGAATAAGAACCAATAAAGCAGGATCGCCAGCAAGAAATTGGCGATTGGTCCTGCCGCAACAATGGCGAACCGATAACCGACCGGCTTGCGGTTGAATGCGCGCGCCAGATCCTGAGGCTCAACTGTACCTTCTTGCTCATCCAGCATCTTGACATAGCCGCCGAGCGGAACAGCGGCTACGACCCATTCTGTTTGATCTTTCCCCAAGCGCCGGGTTAATAAGGGTTGGCCGAAACCGATGGAAAAACGGAGCACCTTAACTCCCACCCATCTTGCCATCAGGTAGTGGCCAAACTCATGAAACAGGATCAGCACTCCCAGGGCAATAATGAAAGCGATTATGGTGGAAACAAATGTCATATCAATGGATAATGGGGTTCGGGTAAAACCGGTTCAGGCGAGCTTCAAATGGAGAGTTGATCTGAGTCTTGTGCAACATGAAGCTGATGCTGTAAGAGCGGGAGAATATGATCAGGCCGGTCAGCAGGCCATTGGAAGAATGAGTACCTGTTTAGCATATACTCCGGCAAGGGGTGATCAATTGTGTTTTGAATCGGGTTCAGGGGAATTCTGCGTTCGGGCTCGTGCAGATGCGCGGGCCGACAACTGTCATGAGGATTAGTTGAAGACGAGTGACAGGTGACAGGCTGATCCTTTTGGAAGGCCAATGGCTCAGGAACCTTATGCGAGGCATGCCAACCATTCATGTGCCGCTTCACGCGCCACCCTGTCCGCCGCCAGCACATCGTTAAGCGTGGCGATATCCTTGTGTCCAACTGTTTGCATGACATCTTCAATCATGGCCGGGATCGCCGTAAATGCCATGCGGGATTTAAGGAAAGATTCCACCGCCACCTCGTTGGCGGCATTCAGTATGGCCGGCGCGCTACCGCCGAGCGCCAACGCCTCGTATGCAAGCTTGAGGCAAGGAAAGCGTTTAAAATCAGGAGCCTCGAAATCCAGCCTGGCCACCTTAAACATATCCAGAGGCGTTACGCCGGTTTCGATTCTTTCGGGAAAGCCCAAAGCATGAGCAATGGGTGTGCGCATGTCGGGATTACCAAGTTGAGCCAGCACCGAGCCATCCACATATTCGACCATGGAATGGATAATGCTTTGAGGATGGATGACAACCTGTATTTGCTCGGGCTGGGCTTCAAATAACCATCTTGCTTCAATGACCTCCAGACCCTTATTCATCATTGTGGCGGAGTCAACCGAAATTTTTTGCCCCATCACCCAGTTGGGATGAGCGCAAGCCTGCCCCGGTGTTACCTGCTCCAGCTGGGCCAACGATGTCTGCCGGAAGGGGCCACCTGATGCGGTCAAAAGGATGCGGCGAACTCCGGCCTCCCGCAAGTCCCCTTTAAAATGATGTGGCAGTGACTGAAAGATGGCGTTATGTTCGCTATCGATAGGCAACAGGGTAGCGCCATTTTCCTTGACCACATCCATGAAAATGCGCCCGGCCATCACCATGGTTTCCTTGTTCGCAAGCAATACCAGCTTGCCCGCACGGGCGGCGGCAAACGTGGGACGTATCCCGGCAGCGCCTACAATCGCCGCCATGACCACATCGACTTCCGGCAACGATCCTACTTTTTCGAGCGACTCGACACCCCAAAGTACCTCGGTATCAAGTCCTGCGGCGCGAATTTCAGCTGCCAGCCAATCGGCGCTGGCTTCATCCAGTAACACTGCATAGCGCGGGTGGAAGTGACGGCATTGTTCCAGCATTTTTTTTGCATTCTTGTTCGCAGCCAGTGCAACAACGGAAAACCGGTCGGGATGATGTGCAACCACATCCAATGTACTTACGCCGATGCTTCCGGTAGAGCCAAGAATGGTGAGATGACGAACGGCTATCATAGGTCAGACTGTAAAAGTAAAAGTGGCAGGACAGCTAGGGGAAGTGTTGAAGTAAGCGCATCGATGCGGTCAAGTATACCACCGTGACCCGGCAAAATATTGCCGCTGTCTTTAACGCCCGCATGACGCTTAATCAGAGACTCGAACAGATCGCCGAGGATGCCCATTATGGCGAGTACCAGCAATAGCGGCATCAGAAACTTGATGTGCGCTGCTTCCCCGGCGATATGGCTCCATATCAGCGCATAAATGGTAACCGCCACCAGTGCGCCGGCAACGCCTTCCCAGGTCTTGCCCGGACTGATGGCGGGCGCAAGCTTGTGTTTTCCCCAGGCACGTCCGGCAAAATATGCTGCCGTATCGGATATCCAGATCGCAGCCATGAATCCCAGCAAGAGCAGCGGATCGATAGCCCGCAGCTGGTATAAGGCAAAGCTCGTCGGCAATAGCACCAACCAGCCTGTTAAAGCCAGCAAGAATGGATTCCTGATTGGATATCTCGACTTCAGCAGGTAGGGAACGATCAGCGACCAGAATATCAGCGATGCCACATAAAAACTTAAAAATGATGTGGTATATGGGTCAGCCACGACCGCTCGGCTCAAAACGAAGAGCAATTCGCCAGCCAGGATGGTGGTAAGCAACAGATAGATGATGGAATGAGAGACAGAAAACTGTGCCAGCCGGCTCCATTCCCATGAGCCCGTCACCGTCAACGCAAGCAGCAATATCATCCAGAAAATCGCCGGCAAATAGAATAATGCCGTCAAAAACAGGCATAGCACGACTATGGCGGTAAGAACTCTTGCCCTAAGCACGCCCGCTCCCCGTTGAGACCCAAACTGAACCGACCGGGAAAGCGTGGAAGCTACGCCGTTCTTTGGGCTGCAACTTCCCTTCCCCCATGGGTGGACGGCGGTATTTGAAGTTGCTCGCTGGTGCGCCCAAACCGGCGCTCGCGTTGCTGATAGGACTGAATGGCAAGCTCTAACGCATGCGCGTCAAAGTCGGGCCAAAGGGTATCGGTGAAGTACAGTTCGGTATAAGCCAATTGCCATAGCAGGAAATTACTGATGCGTTTTTCGCCGCCTGTACGAATGAACAGATCGGGTTCGGGAGCATAATTCAATGCGAAATGCGGCATCAGATCCTGTTCAGTGAAACAGTCTGCCAATTGCGGATGTTGCGCCAACATCTTGCGAACTGCCTGCATGACGTCCCAGCGACCACCGTAATTCGCGGCGATGGTGAGCGTGAACCGTTTATTGTCTGCTGTGAGCGCTTCGCCATTGCGAATGAATTCGACGATCTTGGGCTCGAATTTCGACAAATCGCCAATTACCTTGAAGCGAATACCATTCTCATGCAACTTGCTAACCTCCTGCTCCAGCACATTTATAAAAAGCTGCATCAGGAACGCGACCTCGTCCGAGGGTCTACGCCAATTTTCACTGCTAAAAGCAAACAAGGTGAGATATCCCACACCGCGATCGACACAGGCTCTGATAGCGGTGCGGACCGTTTCCACTCCGCGTTTATGCCCCGCCACTCTCGGCAAAAACCTTTTTTTTGCCCATCGACCATTGCCATCCATTATGATGGCAATATGCCGTGGAATCATGCTGGTCTCAGGTATTTCGCGGGTTGAACTGGTGTTGGGAAGCATTGGGCACAGTTGGGCACAGTTGGAATATAGTTGAATCAGTGGCACCCGTTGGGTTGGGGCAACGCCAAAATCGGGGATAATTCGCACTTGGAAGACTTCCCCCTCACGTTCAGATTGCCATCAGCTCGGCTTCCTTGATTTGCAGGACTTTCTCAATTTCCGCAACGTAGCGGTCGGTGAGCTTCTGGATTTCTTCTTGCCCCCGGCGTTCCTCGTCCTCGGCAATTTTCTTTTCCTTGAGCAACTCCTTCAGATTGGCATTTGCATCGCGACGAATATTTCGCATCGCCACACGCGCAGTTTCGGCCTCATGCTTTACTATTCGGGTGAGGTCGCGACGGCGTTCCTCGGTCAACGGCGGCATCGGTACCCGGATGAGCTCGCCCATCGTTACGGGATTCAAGCCCAGATCCGAGTTACGGATGGCTTTTTCGATCGCGCTCAGCATCTTCTTTTCCCACGGCGCAACAGTAATGGTGCGCGCATCGGCAAGGCTGACATTGGCTACCTGATTGATAACCGTGGGCGCGCCATAATAGTCCACTGTAACATGATCCAGCAGACCGGTATGAGCCCGGCCGGTCCGCACTTTGCCCAAGTCCAGCTTTAATGCCTCGAGGCTTTTCTGCATTTTTTGTTCGGCGGATTTTTTAGTGTCGGCGATCATGATATGTCAACGAATGGAAGTCGGGAATGAGTTGCCCTTGAAAAGGGGATGGATTGATCGGGCTAAGCTGGATGTAAATCGGGATATAGGAATTCAAACCTCTACCAGTGTTCCTTCGTCCTCACCCATCACCACACGCTTCAGCGCACCGGGCCTGAAAATGCTGAACACATTGAGCGGCAGCTTCTGGTCACGGCACAGTGTCAGGGCAGTAGCATCCATCACCCTGAGATTCTGTGAAATGGCGGTATCGAATGATAATTTTTCATAGCGTACGGCGTGAGCATTTTCTTTGGGATCGCAGTCGTATACGCCATCCACCTTGGTGGCCTTGAGCACGATATCCACGTTCATTTCCATCCCGCGCAACGCGGCAGCGGTATCCGTAGTAAAGAACGGGTTGCCCGTACCGGCGGCAAAAATAACGACCTTGCCTGCTTCAAGGTAGCGGATGGCTTTACCCCGAATATAAGGTTCAACTACCTGATCAATTCGAAGCGCCGACTGCACCCTGCTTATCAGTCCACCACGACGCATGGCATCCTGCAGTGCCAGGGCATTCATCACGGTAGCCAGCATTCCCATGTAATCGGCGGTGGCGCGATCCATTCCATCCTCTGCGGAAGTCATTCCCCGAAAAATATTGCCACCCCCGATGACGACGGCCACCTGAACCCCCAGCCGGGTTACATCTGCGATCTCCGCGACGATACGCTCAACTACTGCACGATTGATGCCATAGCTGTGATCACCCATCAAGGCTTCGCCGGAGAGCTTCAGCAAAATACGCTTGTAAGCCGCAGTCTTCATGAAGCTACTTTGGCTGCGGCACTTGATCTTCTTTTGCCTGGTTCACTTGAGCCATTACTTCGGCGGCAAAATCATCAGCTTTCCTTTCGATGCCCTCCCCTACTATATATAACGTAAAGCCGTTCACTTTCGCTGACTTTGCCGCCAGTAATTTTTCTACAGTCTGATCTGGATTCTTGACGAAAGGTTGACCAAGCAGCGTGACCTCGGCCAGGTATTTGGCAATGCGGCCATCCACCATTTTCGCGACGATGTCCATGGGTTTGCCGCTTTCCGCCGCTTGTGCGGTATAAATTGACCGTTCGCGCGACAACAATTCGGGCGATACCTGCTCACTTGAAACGCAAATAGGCTTGCTGGCCGCAATGTGCATCGCCAGATCCTTACCCAGCGTCTCGTCGCCCCCGGTGTAATCGATCATCACACCGATTTTCGCACCATGCAGATATGAAGCAAGCTGCCCCTGCGTGGCGTACCGCATGAAGCGGCGAATGCTGATATTTTCGCCCAGCTTCATGACCAGCGCTTTACGAAACTCTTCCACATTTTCGCCGCTGGGTAATGCAGCGCCCGCCAATGCTTCGGTATCCGCCAGACTTTCGGTGGCCAGCAGACGGGCAAGGCCGCGTGCAAAATTGATAAAATCCTCATTTCTCGCGACAAAATCTGTTTCACAATTGACTTCGACCAACGCGCCATGCTTGCCATCCGGCGTGATATATGCCCCAACCATGCCCTCTGCCGCGGTGCGACCTGCCGCCTTGCTCGCCTTGGCACCGCTTTTGATCCTCAGTAGATCTTCCGCGGCCTTCATGTCACCACCGGTTTCGGTTAGTGCTTTTTTGCATTCCATCATGCCCAGACCGGTCAGACCGCGCAATTCCTTCACCATTGGTGCGGTGATTTCCGCCATATTCACTCCAAATTTATTTGATCGTAGACAGGTGCTGCCAGAACCGGCCTGGTCACTCTTCCGTTGCGGCCACCTCATCCGTTTCGGGAAATTCGTTTTTTATGATTTCCTGCACGCTCTGGCGGCGCCCCTCCAGAATCGCGTCAGCCACACCTCGCGCATAGAGCCGTATCGCCTGGCTGGAATCATCGTTGCCGGGAATGACATAGTCCACGGGCTCAGGGTTATGGTTGGTATCCACCACGCCGACTATCGGAATGCCGAGCTTTTTCGCTTCCGTAATGGCGCCTTTCTGGTAACCGACGTCGATCACGAACATCGCGTCAGGAAGGCCCTTCATATCCTTGATGCCGCCCAGGCTGCGATTGAGCTTTTCCAGTTCACGCTGAATATCCAGCGCTTCTTTTTTGGAAAGTTTGTCGAGCGTGCCATCCTGCATCATCGTTTCCATGTCGTGGAGGCGTTTGACGGATTGCTTTATCGTCTTGAAATTGGTCAGCATCCCGCCGAGCCAGCGCTGGTCCACGTAAGGGGAACCGCAGCGAATTGCCTCCTCACGCACGATATCGCGCGCTTGGCGCTTGGTGCCGACGAATAGAATAGTACCCTTGTTGGCGGACAACTGACGCACGTATTTCATCGCGTCCTGATACATCGCCAAGGTTTTTTCCAGGTTGATGATGTGTATCTTGTTGCGATGGCCAAAAATATATTGAGCCATTCTCGGATTCCAGAAACGGGTCTGGTGCCCGAAATGAACACCCGCTTCCAGCATTTGACGCATGGTTATAGACATGAATTTCTC
This sequence comes from Nitrosovibrio tenuis, assembly GCF_900109785.1. Lineage (GTDB taxonomy): Bacteria > Pseudomonadota > Gammaproteobacteria > Burkholderiales > Nitrosomonadaceae > Nitrosospira > Nitrosospira tenuis_A. The sequence continues at coordinate 404,025 of NZ_FOBH01000001.1, read as the reverse complement.
CTTTAGGGTTGAGCCTCTATCCGCCAATCGCTCTTTTAGGAGCACCCTTCTGGAACAGGCGGATATGTGAATTAAGCCGGATATGTGAATTAAGCTGGCCGTGAATTAAGCTGGCGTACGGGAATATCCTGTGGAAGACCAAGGGGAAACAAGGACCCCAGGATGACCGCAAGGCCAGATTAGCGGGGGATTATATCATTTTTGCCTTGGCCCGCTCAATTTGAACCCGAGGATTTATTTTGCTCCACACGGATACTTCCGCGTGGGATGGAGAGGCGTAACGGCCAATAGGCCACAGATTAAATAGGTGATTTTCTTTATATCTTTTTATGTGTGTCAACGTACATACCGGCGTCGGTCATTTGCGCGAAACTGGGATGAGGTTGAGGCCTGAATGCGCCACAAACAAAGTATGCCGCATCAATATGCCGCATGCCACATCGCATCGGCTTTTTTCTCTCTAATGAATAAATAAAGGAGTACATCATGCAAACAGAAACTTCCACCAACAAAACAGACAATGCACAGGCGGCCGCAGAAAATATGGCGCATCACGCCGGGAGCGCCGCCCAACGCGTAGGGGAAGCTGCAAAGTCGGCTAGCAAGCATGTGGGTGCTGTCGCAGGTGAAGAGCTTGCCAATCTCAAGGCCGATCTGGACGACTTGATTGCGCGCATACCCACTTTATCAGATGTCGACCTGGAGGATGCGAAGGAAAAACTGCTGGCCAAGATTGCAGCTACCAAGGAATCGGCCAGAAGCATCGCCGATAATGCTCGTGAACAGTTCGACCATGGCGTTGAATGCTCTAAAGAATATGTAAAAGAGCGGCCATTGCAATCGGTGGGTTACGCCGCAGCAGTCGGCTTTCTGGTCGGCTTGCTCTCGGGGCGCCGTTAACCGTTCCGCCGGCCCCAGCATACGTCGAGAAAAACCGCCATGTTTGAGACCATCAAAAAAGCCAGACAGCTCGGAGTGATCGCTTTGGAACGTATGAGTGATTACCTGGAGTTACTGAAAGTATCAGCGGAGATTCAGGGGCAGAATTTCATGAGGCGGATAATCGGTGCTTTGGTGGTAGCGCTCCTTGCCGTCTTGAGCCTTATTTTCCTTGGTATTGCCATTATAGTCACCTGTTGGGATACGCCCTATCGCGTTATTTCCGCATGGGGCGTAGCGGGGACTTATGCATTGATAGCCTTCGGGACATATATCGCGAGCCCAGGCCGGACAGATTCCGTTTCAGCTTTTGATACCCTGCGCAACGAATTGCAACAGGATGTGAAGCTGATGAAGGATGTTGTATGAGCAATTCCCTCGAAGATGAGCGAAAAGCCATTCTTGAACGGATGAGTGCCAGCCGCAGAAATTTTCGGCATATGTTCGACCATGAAGAAGACCATGACCATGAACCTGTATATGATGCGCATACTTTCCCCCGCAGCCATACGTTTAGATTTTTAACGAAGCATCCATACTACGCCACCCTCTCGGCGCTTGCTGCAGTCGCCATAATACCCCGGGGATTGCTGAAAAAGGCGGTAAAAGGTGGTGCCACGGTCACGGCAGGAATACTGGGCAGCGGGACGAAGACATCGATGATAAGGTACGTCCTGCCCCCCACGATACGTTTGCTGCGATCCTACAAACGCCGAGGCCGATAGCGCCCTCCGTCAGGCAGAATAGGCAGGATAAGGAAAAGTAAGATAGCAGGATGTTTCGACGCGAATTGTGGCATTTCCGCTACAATTGGGCGATGGATTCAATAAGCATAACCATAGCGTCAGACGTCGCCATAAACGAGCCCAACGGTAATATTTTTCTGGTGGGTATGATGGGTGCGGGAAAAACGACCATAGGCCGGCTGCTTGCGCACTTCCTCGGCAAAACGTTTTATGATTCCGATCGGGAAATTCAAAAACGAACAGGTGTCGGGATACCTCTGATTTTCGAGATTGAGGGCGAGGCCGGTTTCCGCAAGCGTGAGACAGAGATGCTGTCGGAACTGGTGAAAATGGAAAACATTGTGCTCGCTACGGGTGGCGGTGCCGTGCTGAGCATGGAAAATCGCAAGATGCTGAAGCACAGGGGTACGGTCATTTATCTGCGCGCGGCGGTTGATGATTTATGGCGCCGCACCCGGCAAGATAAAAACCGGCCGTTGCTGCGGACCCCCGACCCACGCAGAAAATTGACTGAATTATATATGCAGCGCGATCCCCTTTACCGGGAGACAGCGCATATCGTTGTAGAAAGCGGAAAACGCAGCGCACGCAATCTGGCTCAGTTGCTGGCACAACAGTTGGCCTGCTCCGGCTTGGGATCCAAAAATGGATGAAGCAGATCCGAGAAGCCCGGCATATCTTCGCTCCTGGCCGGCGAGATCGCCCAACAGAATGGTTCGAAGCTTACTCGTCTATCGGCGCGTGATCCGGAAATAACACGTCGGTAAAACCGAAGGTGCGAAAATCGGTGATACGCATGGGATAGAGGATGCCTTGCAAATGGTCGCATTCGTGTTGCACAACGCGGGCATGAAATCCGTCCACCGTGCGATCTATGGATCTACCATATTGATCTGCGCCCTGATAGCGCAGTTTCGCAAAACGCGGCACCATGCCGCGCATGCCGGGAACGCTCAGGCAACCTTCCCAGCCGGATTCCATTTCATGTGTAAGAGGTGTCAATACCGGATTCAGTAGTACTGTGTACGGTACTTCCTCTGCATTGGGATAGCGTGGATTATGCTTTACGCCGAATATTACGACTTGCAGGCCAACCCCAATCTGTGGCGCAGCCAGTCCCGCGCCATCAAGCACATCCATGGTTTCCCGCATGTCCTGGATCAGGGCGTGGAGCGCGGGCGTACCAAAGTTCTTGACCTTCTCGGCCACTTCCAGCAATCGGGGATCTCCCATTTTTAATACCGGTTTAATCGCCATCGAGTTCCACCACGTGTTCAAGAATATTTCTGACGCCCACCATCGCCTGTTTCAGAACAGCATGGGCGTCCTCCAGGCGGATGGCACGCGCACTGGTTTTACGGCCTGCGGCATAATTGGCTACGACGGCAATCGTCGCATAGCACAGGCCCAGCTCTTTAGCCAGCGCGGCTTCGGGCATTCCCGTCATGCCCACCATATCGACACCGTCCCGCTCCATCCGACTGATCTCCGCGGCGGTTTCAAGCCGCGGCCCTTGTGTCGCACCATAGACACCGCCATCGATAACTCGTTCATTTGCGCGTTTCGCCGCCCGTAAAAGGCCATTCCGCGTTAAGTGGCAATAAGGCTCGGTAAAATCAATATGAGTAACCGACCTGTCCAGGCCTTCATGATACGTATACTTGCGGCCGTGCGTATAATCGATAATCTGGTCAGGAATAGCGATCATGCCCGGCGTTAAATCGGCGCGAATTCCGCCTACCGAAGCCACGGATATTACCCGGGAAAGATCCAATGATTGCAGTGCCCACAGGTTTGCCCGGTAATTCACCTCATGGGGAGGGATGGTATGGCCATATCCGTGGCGAGCCAAAAATACAACCTTATTATCGTTGATTTTCCCAAAAGTCAGCGGCCCCGATGGTTCGCCATAGGGCGTTCTCATAATCTGCCGATGCGATATTTCAAGACAGGCGAGCTGGGCCATGCCCGTACCGCCTATGATTGCGAGCATATCTGTTCTTTCAAGTTAAATGAATTGGAAAAAGCCTTGCATCGGTGGCTTTCCAGAAGATCCTAAGCTTTCACGGCATAAATTGCCGGCAAATTTCGCCACACGCCGTAAATGTCCATCCCGAACCCGAACACATAGCGATCCGGCACCACCAGGCCGACAAAATCCGCGCGGATCGGCTTGGGTCGAGCGATCTCCTTTTCGGCAAGAACGGCACTGTAGAAAGCTTTAGCACCGCGATTCATGATCCAGTCTCGTATCGCGGCCATCGTAACCCCTTCGTCAAGGATATCATCAAGCACCAACACTACTCTGTTGCACACATCCTCGTGGGGCGACATTTTCCAATCGAGTTCCGAGCCCTGAATCCTGTTGTCGTAGCGGCTGACATGGAGATAATCGAACGTAAGCGGAAACTCCAGCAAAGGCAGCAACTGTCCGGTAAATACAACTGCGCCCCCCATGACGCTCAACACTAGCGGATACTCGTCCGACAGCGCCGCGGTAATATCCGCCGCCATGCGGTTTACAGTCTGCGATACAGAATCCGCGGAAAATATCTGCTCCGCGGTATCAAATATTTTTCTTGCTTCTTCGGAAGATAACATCAATAGAGGATACCGGGGCCATTGAACGTGGCTCCCGCGAATGGAGTAATTATTCAAATCCCTGCAGAAATTCAGCACCAGCCTGTTCCAAATTTGCCAAATTTGCCGAATTTGCCTCAGCTAAAATGGTAAAAAAGAAGTTCAAACGGCACTATTCGGCAGAAGGGCGGCAACACACCAGGGCATTCAAATATTCGGAAAATTCCCGGGCGACTTCAGGATGCTCAAGCGCCATCGCGACGGTTGCTTTGAGGTAGCCGATCTTGCTTCCACAATCGTAACGGGTTCCGCAAAATTCATAAGCAAGCGCCCGCTCCTCCTGTAGCAATGAGGCGATACCATCCGTGAGCTGAATTTCTCCGCCCGCGCCTGGTTCAATTTTTTCCAGGTGTTCAAAAATTCTGGGCGTCAGGATATAGCGGCCTACCACACCCAGCGTGGATGGCGCGTTCTCGGGCTCGGGTTTTTCTACGATACCCGTGACGGGATGCAATCCTTTCATTCCCGGTCCGCATTTCACGATGCCGTAATTCACCGTATGTTGCGGCTCGACATTTTCCACGGCCAGTATCGAGCAGCCGTTTTGTTCATATATCTGGCTCAACTGCCGCATAATCGGAGGATCTCCCACAAGTAAATCGTCTGCCAGCAGCACCGCGAACGGTTCATTGCCTACAGCGGGGCGCGCGCACAGTACCGCGTGACCCAATCCCAGCGCTTCCGGTTGACGAATATAAATACAGGAGATGTTCTTCGGCAAGATGCGCCGCAATATTGCCAGGGTATCGCTCTTTCCCCGCGCTTCCAGCTCCGCTTCCATTTCGTAGGCTTTATCGAAGTGATCTTCGATCGCACGCTTATGACGTCCGGTTATAAAGATCATTTCCGTTATGCCTGCCGCAATAGCTTCTTCCACGGCATACTGGATCAAGGGCTTATCCACGATGGGCATCATCTCCTTGGGACTGGCCTTGGTAGCGGGCAAAAACCGAGTGCCCATGCCTGCTACGGGAAAAACGGCTTTCGTTATTTTTGGCATGGGTGGCTCGTTTAAGGATTAAGGCTGGGAATTAGACGGGAATCAAGACGGGAATCAGCTTGCGAATTCTGTAATAATTGCAATAACCCTGCCTCGTCGAGAATGGCGATTCCGAGTTCGACCGCTTTGTCGTATTTACTGCCGGGATCGACGCCCGTCACCACGTAATCGGTATTTCTGGATACGCTCCCGGTTACTTTTCCTCCTGCGGATTCGATCCGGTCCCGCGCATCCTCCCGACTGAGATTCGGCAGGCTGCCTGTGAGTACAAAAGTTTTTCCTGCAACTTTATCAGCATCGAACCCCTTGTGGGGACTGAGCCCGGCCTTTGTTTGCCCGGTGTCTTCGCTTTCCTGCCAGTGTACCCCACGGGCGCGCAACTGGCGGATAACTTCCACGTTGTGTGCCTCATTGAAAAAGCTGGTAATACTTTGAGCTACAACGGGGCCGACGTCCCCCACCTGCTGCAAACTTTCGGCATTTGCTGCCATCAACCGATCCAGTCGCCCGAAATGTCGGGCCAGATCCCTGGCGGTGGTTTCGCCAACGTTGCGAATACCCAGGGAATAAATAATGCGCGCCAAGGTGGTGTCTTTGCTTTTTTCGATAGCATTTACAATATTGCGTGCGGACTTTTCCGCCATGCGCTCCAGAGCGGCCACCGCAGTTGCGTCGAGTTTATAAAGATCCGCGGGGGTTTCGATGATGGCGCGATCGACTAGATGATCCACCAGCTTGTCTCCCAGGCCCCTGATATTCATTGCCCTGCGTGAGGCAAAATGCAGAATGGACTGCTTTCGTTGCGCCGGACAAAACAATCCGCCGGTACAGCGCGTGAGCGCTTCACCGGGCAAGCGTACCGCTTTGGAACCGCAGACGGGGCAGTGCGTCGGCATAGCGAAAAACCTGGCGTCCGCCGACCGTTTCTCTTTCTGTACAGCTACCACCTCGGGAATGACATCACCCGCGCGCCGCACGATGACGCTGTCGCCGATCATGACGTCTTTGCGCCGGATTTCATCCTCATTGTGGAGCGTCGCGTTGGTAACAGTGACGCCACCTACGAAAACGGGTCTCAGCCGTGCAACGGGAGTCAACGCGCCGGTTCTGCCCACGTGCACCGTTATTCCCAGTACTTGCGTTGTCGCTTCCTGAGCCGGAAACTTGTGAGCAATGGCGAACCGGGGAGCGCGGGAGACAAATCCAAGTTTCTCCTGCTGCGCCAGATCGTTGACTTTGTACACCGCGCCATCTATCTCGTAAGCCAACTGTTCACGCATCCCGCTTATCTTGCCATGATACTCCAGCAGGCCCGCCACACCGAGAACGGTATCTCGTTCGCGCATAACCGGAAATTTGAGAGACTCGAGGTAATCCATTACGTGGTTTTGTTTGTCGTGAGGTAGATCTCCACCCTCACACGCGCCAATGCCGTATGCGAAAAACGTCAGCCTGCGGCTGGCTGTGATACCGGGATCCAGCTGGCGCAGCGACCCGGCGGCGGCATTACGAGGATTGATGAATTCCCGTTCGTTTTTCTCGCGCTGTTGCCGGTTAAGTTTTTCGAAATCCGACCTCAGCATCAACACCTCGCCTCGGACTTCCATGAAGGCAGGCACCGCAGTGTTGTCGCGATTGGGTTGAAGCCGCAAGGGAATCGCCCTGATGGTGCGCAGATTCCGGGTTACATCTTCGCCAATATAACCGTCACCGCGGGTCGCTCCGGTCGCCAGTACCCCTTTTTCATAGCAGAGGCTGATCGCCAGACCATCGAATTTTGGTTCTACCGCATACTCCACCTCGTCCGTGCCCAGCGTTTGGCGCACTCGCCGGTCGAACGCTTCCACCTCCGCTGCGCTGAATGCGTTGCCGAGAGAAAGCATCGGCGTTCGATGGTGAACCTTTGAAAACTCCTTGAGAGCGGCAGCGCCTATGCGCTGAGTGGGGGAATCAGGAGTAACGAGCTCAGGATAATGCCGCTCAAGTTCCTGCAACTCGCGAAACAGTTCGTCATATTCGGCATCCGGAATAGTCGGGGCATCGAGCGAGTAATAGTTGTAATTGTGCAATTCGATGGTTTCGCGCAATTCCCTTGCGCGACGCCAAATATGTTCCGGATATTCGCTCACGCAAACAGCCTCAGCGCAATTGCACTGCCGGCGGGAATGTTGCGCGCCAGCATCATGGACTCGATGGCCACGAGCTGTTGCTTGATTTTCCGAATCCCGCTGTCACTCAAGGGAACGCGATTATCATCCACCATGACACCCCCCAAGGTGTCCGCAAAATTTCCCGCGAGATTCATCATCCGGTCGAAAACGATCTCTCCATTCGCCACTCGGGGTACGTCAAGCAGAAACGTGACACCGTGAGTCGTGAGCGTTCGCAGGGTATCTGGAAGAAATGGCGCGGGTTCAAAGTTAGCAAGGAAAAATACATTGATATTATTCTCATTGCAATAACTGAACATGCCGTCCGCCCCAAGTTTGAAACCTGATGATTCCGCCAGAACACGAATCTTGGCACCGGTCAATGCACCGCCATCCCTACTGATAATGTTGATGCCTATCATGACATCCACTTCTGTGCAGAATTCATCGAGCACTAATGCCTGCGCATGGGCCTCAGGTATATCGGGACAGTCGGCGATCGCATTCACGCGGACAGAAAAGTTTTGAACCATATCGCGGAACTCGGATAAATTTACTTCGCTTACGGGACCGGCGCGATCGACAAGTTGCAGGCAACCTTTCAAATGGGTATAGCCTCCCTTGCCGTAGCTTTGTACGGTAATTTCTTCCCAGGGCGCATCGGGAACTCTTTGGCCCAGCCATCGCACCGGTTTGTTGAAGTCAAATTTCCGCAGGAGCACCTCCGCCAAACTCGAATCCGCGATCGATGTTTCAGCATGGATGTCAGCCACATAATCCACCCCTTTCCCTGCCCCGGCGGCTTGGATGGTTGCTGGTGCTTCATCCGGTACGGTTCGCATGGGAGCCGGCTCGCGAACAGGCTCAGAGACTGGCTCGGAGAATGGCTCAGAAATTGGCTCCGGGGTTGGCTCCGAGGTTGGCTCCGAGGTTGGCGCCGGGGTTGGCTCCGGGGTTGGCTCCGAGGTTGGCTCCGGGGTTGGCTCGCGGATCGGCTCGGCTGCCCGGGCAGCTTCCGACGGTTCCATCGATTTCATGTCCGGATCCAGCTGAAGCTCCTGCGATGCTTCCGCGCCGAACCGGGGCTCGATCCGTTCATTTTCTACGGGAGGCGTGGCCGTTCGCAACAGTACATCTTCAGGTTTCCGTCCAAATGCCTCTTCCGCATGCCGCCGATAGCGGCGCTGCTGCATCCAGTTAAAGCAAATGACGCCCATGACCACGACTATGCCGATAGCGATCAGACTGATTTGCAGTTCGCTCATGTTTACCACGCTTGTCCGGTCCTCGTCGACGCATTGCTCAGTCTGGCAGCTTCTTCCATTTCAACTGCGACCATGCGGGAGACCCCCTTTTCCTGCATTGTGATGCCAATCAATTGCTGTGCCATTTCCATCGTAATTTTATTGTGGCTGATGAACACGAACTGAGTCTGGCGTGACATTTTTTTTACCAGGTTGCAGAAGCGTTCGGTATTGGTATCGTCCAGCGGAGCGTCCACCTCATCCAACAGACAAAATGGCGCGGGATTGAGTTGGAACAGCGAGAACACAAATGCGAGCGCAGTCAGGGCCTTTTCACCGCCGGATAACAGATGAATTGAACTGTTTTTCTTGCCTGGCGGCTGAGCGATTATCTGTATGCCCGAATCGAGAATCTCATCTCCTCTAAGTAACAGTTTTGCCTGCCCGCCGCCAAATATGGTGGGAAACATCTCGTCTAAATTGGCGTTGACCTTTTCTACCGTGCCCAGCAGACGTTCGCGTGTTTCACCATCTATCCGTTGAATTGCGTTTTTCAAGGTTTCAGACGCTTCTTTCAAATCCTTCAACTGCGAATCGAGATAACTCTTGCGCGCCTGAGATGATTGCAACTCCTCCAAGGCCCCGAGGTTGACCGCTCCCAGGGCAATGATCTCATTATTGAGACGATTGATCTCAGCCTGTAACGTAGCGGGGCGCGTTTTACCAAGAGCATGTGTCAACTCTTCCTCGGGTGCTCCTGCTCGTTTTAGTTGCTCGTCAAACTGGTTCTCGATGATGCGTGCTTCCTGTTCCTTGAGGCGAGCGGTATTGATGGATTCTCGCAAGGGGTGCAACTTTTGTTCGGAAGCGAGGCGCTCCTGCTCTACATTGCGCAGCTCGCCGCCCGCCTCTTCCAGGGCATTGCGCGCCTCGGCCAGTGCCTGTTCATGCTGTCCGCGCAGAGTCAGTTGTTCCTCGATGCGTAGGTTCAGCCCGGTGTCGTCAAAAGTGCTTTGCTCAGCCTGCATCTTTTTCAACTGGGCTTTGAGCTCAACGAGATTCTCATCGATAACGCGAATTGATTTCTCCACCTCGGCGATTTTATTGTGGCAGGTTTTCTCGTGGAATAATGCTTCCTGCATTTCCTGTGCCGCGGTCTGCGCGAATCGGCGCTGTGCATCGAGCGCCCGTTCCGCTGCCTGGCCCTCCAGTTTTTCCTGCTGCACCTGCTCCTGCAGGTTTTCGATCTGCGCGCGGCATTCGCGCAGTTTTATTTCCGCATCCCGCATTCTCGAAGCTTCCACCCCGGCCTGCTGCTCGATCTCCGTCAGTTCCTCCTCAATCTGGCCGCATCTCTGGCTGGTGCGCTCGAAAAGTTGAGTGAGCTTCAACGCCTGCATCTGTGCGTCATGATGCTGTTGCTGAAGCTGCCCAATATCAAAACGTAAACGCGATACCGTTGATCCGAGTTCCCGGCATGCCTCTTCCGCTGCCTCCAGAGATGACTTCTCAATCGAGAGACTTTCTCTCAGCGCATCGGATTCGATTTTAATATGGGCTATTTCGCGCTGGCGTCCCAACACTCCGTGTAATTGCGAATCAGGCGCATAATAGGTGAGGCTGTGGTAGGTAACAATATGGCCCTCGCGCGTGACCAGCATTTCTCCAGCGGAAAGCCTGGCTCGGTGCAAGAAGCTTTCACGTAAACTGTCAACCACAAAAACCCCGCTCAACCATTCTTCCACGACCGACTTGATTTCCGGGGTGTCGCAAGTCAGATACGATTCCAGCGGCGTCCAGTCTTCCCTGTCATGCAGCGGCTCGTGGGAAAACCCTCTTGCCTGTTCGCTTCCTGCCGGCCGGCTGGTTGGCTCATAGAGCGCCCATTTCGCAGGAGGCGGGTCATTCACCCAATCGTGCGCCGACTCCAGTTGCTCAAGCTGGGCGCTATTCAGACGCTCACGCAGCACTGCTTCAAGCGCATCTTCCCACCCCTTCTCGATTTGAATCCGTTGCCACAAACGTGGCAACGTATCCAGCCGATGTTTTATCAGCCACGCACTCAGTCCTTCACTGCCTTCCAGGCGCTGCTGCAGGCGCCGCAGCGCATTAAGCCGGGCTTCAGCCTGAATAATCCTTTGCTGCAGCATCTGTACCTTATTTGCACAAGCGCTCTTTACTTCTTCCGCGTCTAAAAGCAGGCTTTCAGTTTGTGCGAATAATTCCTGTTTCTGTTTCAGGTCAGACACACGACCCTCAGCCTCGCGATTCAGATGCGACAACTCTTCGGTTTTGGCTGGAGGCAGTGCGCCCCGCTCTGCCAGCAGTCTCGCGCGGCGCGATTCGAGCTGCCGGATGCCTTTTTCCGCGTATGCCCGATGGTTCTCTTCCAGGCGCCCAGCCTGCTCTATTAGCATCAAACTATGCTGTGTTTCCGTTAATTTTTCCTGACATGCGCGAAAAGCGACATCGGCCTGCGGTAATTTTTCATTCTCCGCCGCCGCCTTTTTCGTCTTCGCTTCATAAGCCAGCCGGGCCTGTTCGAGCTTTTTTCGCCATTGGACCAGGACAAGGGCGGCTTCTCCCGCCTGCTTCTCGCGATGCTCAACCTGGTTGTTCACAGTTGCGATTTGTTGAGCCACGCGGTGGCGGTTCTCACGCAAGTGCCGGATCTGCTGTTCGATACGCGCAATTTCCGCATTGATTGCATAAAGCTCGCCCTGGGCCTGATGCATGTGATCGCCTAACGCGTAGTGCTGAGCACGCTTTTCTCCCAGACGTGTTTCAGCGGCCCGCAGACGCGCAGTTTCAGCTTCGAAAGCGGTTTGCATCGATTGGAGTTCATGTTCCGCAAGGACACGCTGCGCGGCGGCTTCCTGTTTGCGAGCACACCACAAAAGATTTTGCGTCGCGAGCAATTGAGCCTTCAGCTCGTTGAACCGGCTGGCGATCTTCGCCTGTTGTTCCAGCCGCAATAACTGTTTTTCCAGCTCCTGGCAAATGTCGCCTACCCGCAAAAGATTTTCGGATGTATCAGCCAGGCGCAATTCGGTCTCTCGACGGCGCTCGCGATATTTCGATACGCCGGCGGCTTCTTCGAGAAATACGCGCAGCTCTTCCGGCTTTGCCTCGATAATGCGGGAGATCATTCCCTGCTCGATGATGGCATAGCCGCGGCCTCCGATACCCGTGCCCAGAAAAATGTCGGCGACATCACGGCGGCGGACATGGATGTTATTGATGTGATATGTGGATTCGCCATCCCGGCGCAATATGCGCTTGATGGAAATTTGGGCATAGCTCGACCATTGTCCGGCAGCCTTTCCGAGGCTATTGTCAAACATCAGCTCCACGCTGGCGCGCCCAATCGGCTTTCGGTTGGCGGAACCGTTAAAAATCACGTCCTGCATGGACTCACCGCGTAATGCCGATGCCCGAGATTCGCCCAGAACCCAACGGACCGCGTCGATCACATTCGATTTACCGCAGCCATTGGGGCCGACGATCCCGACCAGGTCACCGGGGACCGGTATCTCGGTAGGATCGACAAAGGATTTAAAACCGGCGAGTTTGATGTGGGAGAGGCGCAATTTTTCGTTGGCAACCAGCTATAATTGTGCAGCCCGAAGAATCTGGAAAGCGATTCTTGAAAGACATACGTTAGGGCAGCCCATTCTAACCGATTTGACCAAGATAAGAGAATGCCCAGTACCCCTGCGAAAGAACTCGAAATATTTCATAACCCGACACCCAGTCGGGATTACCTCATCCATATGGAAATCCCTGAGTTCACCTGCCTGTGCCCAAAAACGGGGCAACCGGATTTCGCGACACTGATCCTCGATTACATCCCGGATAAAAGATGCGTGGAGCTGAAAAGCCTCAAGCTCTACATCTGGTCTTACCGTAACGAGGGCGCATTCCATGAGGCCGTAACAAACCGCATCGTGGATGACCTGGCTGCTGCCCTCAAGCCAAGGTATCTTCGCCTTACCGCCAAATTCTACGTGCGGGGTGGAATCTTTACTACAGTCGTTGCGGAGCATCGAAAATCGGGCTGGAAGCCTCTACTTGCGGTAGAGCTCGGAGCGTTCGAGAATCAGTCTCCAACGCGCTGCTAGGTCCTCCCAATCGATGTGCTGAGCAATAAATCCCGGATGAGCCGGCGAGCCCGGGCCTGTTCAGGAGTAGAAATTATTTGCAACCGGCCGCGCAAGCACTTGCGTTGCTAACGCGACTCAAAACAAGTTTCACAGCGCTAATATAAAACGACCAAGAATACTCACGTCAACAGTTTCGATATGCCAAGTTCGACACGATTCCTTATTATCAGCCTGGCCATGGCCACGATCAGTTTTACTGCAACGGCGGCCGAGTTTTCCGGTCAGCCGGTGGTACAGTTAAAGCCTGAAGATGAGAGCCCCGTATCCGAAGAGATTCCCGCTTTGGAAACGAGTATTTTAAACCCGGCCGGGGAAAAAGATGATTCTTTCGAAACGACTCGTTCCATCTCTGGCTTAACCACCTCTCCGCTGGATATCTGGGAACGCATACGCAGCGGCTTCGCCATGGCTGAGCTTGACAGCGAAGAGGTGCGGCATAGCGAAGAATTCTACGTCAGCCGTCCGTATTACATGAATCGCATTATTGAGCGCAGCAAACGCTACCTTTTCCATATTATGGAAGAGGTGGAACGGCGCGGCATGCCAGCCGAACTTGCGCTGCTCCCCGTCATTGAAAGCGCTTTCAATCCCCGGGCGCTTTCTCATAGCCATGCCTCCGGTATCTGGCAGCTCATCCCATCTACAGGCAAAAACTACGGTTTGAAGCAGAACTGGTGGTACGACGAGCGGCGGGACATCATCGCCGCCACGGGCGCCGCCCTAGATCACCTGAAAAAACTGCATAATATGTTTGGCGACTGGAAGCTTGTGCTGGCGTCGTATAACTGGGGAGAAGGGGCGGTGGCGCGCGCGCTCATCAGGAATCGCAACAATGGTCTGCCGGAGGATTTCCGCAGTATTACGCTACCCCCTGAAACCCAGAATTTCGTGCACAGGCTGACAGCAGTAAAAAATATCATTTCCAATCCCGCTGCGTTCGGCATTGAACTTGCCAGCATACCCAATCAACCTTATTTTGAGAAAATCACGGCGACTCGCCACATGGATATAAAACTGGCGGCAAAGCTCGCTAATATTCCATTGGATGAGTTCAAGGCGCTCAACCCCGCCCATAACCGGCCCGTCATCAATGTGGACAATTCCCGTACGCTGCTGCTGCCCTCGGATAAAGTAGAAGTTTTCATCGAGAATCTGAAAAATCATGGCAAACCGCTGGTATCGTGGCAGGCCTATCGAGCCAAGAAGGGGGAAACCGTGGAAAAAATAGCAGCACAGTACGGCATCAGCGCACAGCGACTCAAGGATGTTAATGATATTGACGGGCATAGCGTAATGTCGGGCCAAACTTTGCTGGTGCCCATATATGGAAATGCTGCGGGAGAAGATATCTCTATCATGAGCAACAAGCCCGCTACACCGACCTTGCCTGAACGCTTTTTTGTTTATGCGGTGAAAAAGGGTGACGCGTTATTCAATATCGCCAAGCGCCACGGCGTTACCGTTGCGCAAATAAAGTCCTGGAATCGTGGTACGGATCGCCTGTCTATCGGACAAAAACTCATACTCAAGCAGACTTAGGAACCCGGGAGTTTTTGCTGGAGTTTTTGCTGCAGGTTCGCACAATCCACATGCCAGCGAATCCAAGCGCGAGAAGAGCAAGCGGCGCAGGTTCCGGGACAGTCCTTGCTTCCTTCGGATAGGCACCCCCGGAGCCGCCGTCACTACTCTGATCCAACCTCCCCCCGTTGCCACCGCCGCCATTGTCAACGCCTGTTGGGCTACTGGAGGGTCCACCTCCACCGGAACCGGTACCACTCTCCTCGCTGTTACCAACCGGACCAACCGGACCCCCACCGCCACCACTAGGGCCACCACCTCCACCGGCTAACGTTGGTGGCGTTCCGCCCAACCCACCGATAGCGTTTCTGGAATTCCCGTTATCCCCGTTCCGGCTCCCGGCGACGGAAGCGACACTGCCTCCGCTGTTTCTGCCGGTGATGCCACCCGCGCCTGAGCCGGGAAAACCGCTGCCCTCGGCGCAGAGGTTTTCCTGCACACCACGCTTTTGCTCAGGATGCGATTGCAGACATTCTCGTGGATTTCGCCGGGTTATCGCAGGTGTCGGAGGAGCTGGCGCATGGTGATCTGCAGTCGGGACATCGTGTGAATTTGCTTCCCAATTCGTCGTCATGAAGCCGACGGCTGCCAGAAAATCAGCCATCGCGACGGGATCGCCATACGATTCCACATACGATTCCATGATAGGCATCCCATCGATACCATCCCTGAGGAGAGTCTCCAGGATAGAATCGCCTGAATTTGAACCCTTAAGCCTGGCGCCAAAACTGTTGTAAAATCCGTGGAGCGATACATAAAATGGACCATAAAGTAAATCGGAGCCCCCGGAGCCATTACCGGTCAACGGATCGGCATTCTCGACACGCGTGCCCCACAAAAGTGGGTTTACCGATGACCGCCCTTGCTCTGCATAACCATGGCGATTGCTATGGTTATCGCCATGGTTCACGTCATAATCGTCTATGAAGTGGGCATCGATGGCATGCGAATCAATGGCATGTACTGTATGGAGTTGAATTAAGGTAGCGTAGGCGCTGGCGGAAAGTGACAGGATAAAAAGTATAACGCACCTGAACATACCGCAAATTCGTCTACGATCGCAATATCGCTGGGGAGAAGTCATATTTGTTCCGCTACTTGTGCTGTATGAGCCTGCTATATGAGCCATGTCAGCATCGTAACAGCTTCAGTAACAGTAACAATTGGACCTTAGTACACCCCTCAGTACACCCTCAGTACACCTTTACATACGCCCTTCGTACACCTTTTAATCAGCCTGCAACTTCGATAACCCCCCGGGTTAAGTGTCTTAAGCGTCCGTTGCAAAAACCGATCCTCAACCCGCTCCGGTCCGCTCCGCGCAGGATGTGCTGTAGCTTCGTGGACGTTCTCGCCGTTACTGTTTCGAGTGATTCGATAAGCTCTCCAGTTGTTCTCCAGTTCAACTTAATGAGCGACCGATTTGGAAAACACGTTCAGAATAACCACACCCGTAATGATGAGCGCTAACCCGATAACAGCGGGGAAATCGAGTGCTTGCCCCAGGACAAGCCAGCCGATAATGGTGATAAGCACAATCCCTGCGCCCGACCAGATTGCGTACGCGATTCCTACCGGGATGGCACGTAAGGTCAGGGACAGAAAGAAGAATGCGGCAGCGTAACCCGCTACCACGACAAGCGATGGCCAAAGCTGGGTAAACCCGTTGCTCGACTTCAACGCGGAGGTTGCTAGCACCTCACTGACAATTGCGATGGAAAGGAAAAGCCATTGCTTCATTGCTGGTTCCCCTTGTATTGCTGAATGATTGGCGCCCAATCAGAAGATAATAATACAAGCATATTTCAAGTAGTGAATCGCCCCGTTTCCCCTAGACACTTTTGAGCCGGTTGACAGATAACCCTGGGCGTCCCAATTGCGCCATAAAACACCTCCAAATCTACATTAGATCAGATGGTGTTGCGTTGACCAATGAATGCACCGCGGCCTTTTTTAGGATGTCACGTTCCTCCGTGACACGTTTTAGTTCAGCCGTTTTAATTCAGCCTTGAGGCACGCAATTCGGCCTGCTGGCTTTGTGCTTCACAGCGTACTGGTTCTGGCTGGCTGTACTTCTACCCACTCATACAAACTGTGCTGCGACACTCCCAGCCGGGCGGACACCTCTGCCACCCGGTAACGTCGCTCCGTGATCTGCTTCACCGCTTCGATCTTGAACTCTTCCGCGTAACGCTTGCTGCTCAGGACACCTCCTAATGACGCCTTAGTTTAAGGCTCTTGGGTGTCTAGTGCATCAGGGGCGATCATAGGGAGGTTACTGATCTGCAAGAAACGAATAACAGGATGCTTTATGTACGCCACCGTACCGACCTCGCTTTCCTTGATTATTAAGTTCGCAAAATAAAGTCAGTAGATAAAGTCAGTAGAGTCGAGATACAGGCAGGTGCGAAAAGGCCTGAAGCAAAAATAACCGCACCGTTAACAAGAGAGGAATACTGTGAGGTCACTGCCAATCGTAACAACCACCACCTTAATATCAACCATCCTGGTTTTTACGTCTGCTTTCTGCACATCCACTGCAAATGCCGCGATATCCGATGATTCGTATATAGCAGGCTATGCTGCGGGCGTCCTTAAACATAGCTTAAAGATCGATATCCCATCATTAGTCGTACGGAACGGCATTATCGCTGTACCGGCAGGTGATCTACCTGCAGCGGAACGGGCAAGGATTGTGCAGGTATTATCGGGAATCCCTGGAGTTACTGCGGTACAAGTGGTGGAAAGCACCGTTCAGCAGCCTGTAATTACTCCGCCGGCGCCGGATGTAGCAATCACCGCTGAAGGAATCCCGGCAACAGACGCGGCAGTTCTGCCCACGGGGGCCTTACCTGAAGGCCATCTGTTTAAACCGTTGCTGGCTGATCCGAGATGGGCCCATTTTTCAGCCGCTTATCGCAATTATGTGGGAAGAGATATTGACGGGAATAACAATGGGGCCGTCAGCTTTGGCGAAACCATTCCATTTTACCGAGCCAACCTGGCGCAACCGTTTTTTCGATCCACCGTGCAATGGGAAGCAGGGCTTCAGGCAGCAGTCTTTAGCGACTTCAATCTCGGCGGGCCGTCATCCGACCTCATCAATACGGATTTTATCGCGTCTGCATACTCAAGCATGCGTGTGGGCCACTTCTCGGCTTTCGCCCGTGTCTTTCACCAAAGCTCTCATCTTGGAGATGAATTTTTGCTGCGAACCCGACTGCAGCGTATCAATCTCAGCTATGAGGGAGCCGACCTCAGGCTATCTTATGAGTTTCCCTATGGAATACGAATCTATGGCGGAGGGGGCGGCATTTTTCATCGGGATCCTTCTACCCTTAAACCCTGGACAACGCAATATGGTATCGAATTCAGAAGCCCTTGGCGGACAAGATTCGCATCCATGCGACCGATTGCAGCGGTGGACGTCAAGAACCATGAGCAAAACAATTGGAATAGCGACGTATCCGTCAGAGCCGGTATCCAATTCGATAAATTCGGGGCATTCGGGCGAAGGCTTCAATTCTTGATGGAATATTTCAGCGGCAACTCACCTACTGGGCAGTTCTACATTCAGAAGGTCGAATACCTCGGTATCGGCGCGCACTATCATTATTGAACTGCCCAGGCTGATGGGTACGCGAGTGGGGTTACGCGAGTTCTCTCTTTTCTATGTTTCCAAACGTTTATACTAGAACTGGAAATCATCAGTTCCCAAGTTCTAGTGCATGCTTAATACCATAGTTCGCAATTATCCATCGTATGCTTTCGATAGGCTCGTTCGGCACGGCTTCCATCCGGTGCTGGCCCGCATCTATGCCGCCCGCGGTATCGAAATGCCCAATCAGCTCGAAGCGGAGTGGCCTCGGCTGATTCCGTTCCCACGCCTGAAGAACGTCTCTTTAATGGCGGCGCGCCTTGCCGACGCGATTATTGCGCAGAAGCGTCTGCTGATTGTTGCGGATTATGATTCGGATGGCGCCACCGCTTGTGCCGTCGGCATACGTGCGCTACGGGCTTTCGGCGCGACGGTTGATTATCTTGTCCCCAATCGTTTCGAATATGGTTACGGCCTCACGCCGGAGATCGTGCATCTGGCCGCTGCTACAGTCCGTCCGGATATTCTGGTCACGGTGGATAATGGCATTGCCAGCGTGGAAGGTGTGGCTGAGGCCAACCGTCGGGGAATTCAAGTATTCATCACCGATCATCATCTGCCTGGGGACACACTGCCGGATGCGGCCGTGATCGTGAATCCCAACCAGGCCGGCTGCGGCTTCCCCAGCAAGCACCTGGCCGGAGTGGGCGTAATGTTCTATCTGATGTGGGCCCTGAGGGCCGAGTTGCGTACCAGAGGATGGTTTGCTCCTCCTCGAAAAGAGCCTAATCTTGCCAGTCTGCTTGACTTGGTCGCTTTAGGCACTATTGCCGATGTCGTGAAACTTGATGACAACAATCGCATTCTTGTCCATAAAGGGTTGCAGCGTATACGCCATGGGCGTTGCTGCGCGGGCATCCATGCCCTCCTTGAAGTTGCGCGCAGAGATTTTCGACGAGTATCCGCCTATGAACTGGGTTTTATCCTCGGACCGAGATTGAATGCTGCGGGTAGGCTCGACGATATGGGGGTTGGAATCCAGTGCCTCATCACCGACGATGCAGCCTGCGCTTCTCGAATTGCCCTGCAGCTCGACGCACTTAATCACAAGCGTAGGGAAATTGAAGCGGACATGCAGACTACGGCGCTGGCCATGCTGGAGAATGCCTTTTCAGCACAGTATGCACAATTCCCCACGTCCCCCGCTGGAAATACGACCAGCCTGAGTCTGTTCGATCCTAGTTGGCACCAGGGCGTGATTGGCATACTCGCGTCCCGCATGAAGGAGAAACTACATCGCCCCGTGATAGCATTTGCCTCCGGTAACGACGGAGAGCTAAAAGGGTCGGGGAGATCCATTCCTGGGTTTCACTTGCGTGATTCGCTGGATCTCGTTTCCAAACGCTACCCCGGCCTTTTGCGCAAGTTCGGCGGCCACGCGGCCGCTGCGGGACTCACTATATGCGCCTCCGATTTTGTAAAATTTCGTGACGCTTTCGAAGAGACTGCGCAGGCGTTACTTACGCCGGCTGATCTTAAGCGCATCGTTGAGACCGACGGCGATCTGGATGAATCTGAAATGAATCTGGATCTGGCACGGCGGCTTGACGAGCAAGTGTGGGGGCAGGGCTTCGCCCAGCCCACCTTCATCGCTCGCTTCCAGGTACAGGAACAGCGCGTGATCGGAGAAAAGCATTTGAAACTGAAGCTGCAAAGATGTACGGAGGCAGCTTGCAACCACAAATCAGTGAAAATGGATTGCTCATACGAGGCAATATTATTCTCTTGCAATGTTCCTCTTCCCGAACTGATCTATGCGGTTTACCGTTTGCAAGTGAATGAGTTCAAGGGCAACTCAAGCCTGCAGCTTGTCTTGGATCACTGGTTTCAAGCTGATGCATTGTAAACACCTGAACAATCGTATCTGAAACGCCCAGTTAAAATAGGGCGTAAAAAGGCGACAAATCGGACGAAAAACCGGGCACTTATCCGGAATTTTATCTCCGTTTTCGCATTTACACGACTATTCCGATACAAAAAATCGGCTCGAATACTGGCATATAATGTCACCTTTTTTATGTAGAGTTCGGGCGCCGGGTTGCCCATCTATTGAAAAGATGTCGTCCAAGCTGACTATTCCTTCGCCCGGATCATTGATCCGGTATGAGCCCTTCGAGGGCTCCGGGGATGCGCTCGTCCTTGCAGAGTTGGCGAGGCAGTCCAAACCGCTCGCGATTATCACGGCAAGCGCGCTGGCGGCCCAAAGGCTACTGGAGGAAATTTCTTTTTTTGCGCCCGGATTGAAAGTTCACTTGCTGCCAGATTGGGAGACATTGCCCTATGATGTCTTTTCGCCCCACCAGGATCTGATTTCGGAAAGGCTTGCCACACTGTATCAACTCATGAGCGGCAACTGTGACGTTTTGATTGCTGCTGCCACCACGGCCCTGTATCGCATGCCCCCCCGGGGATATCTGGCTGCGCATACCTTCTTTCTTAAGCGCGGTGAGACGCTCAACCTGAATGCGTTTCGCGGGCAGATGACCCTGGCGGGTTACAGCCATGTAACCCAGGTGCTTTCCCCAGGAGAATACAGTCTGCGCGGCGGACTGGTCGATCTGTTTCCAATGGGCAGCCCACTACCTTATCGCATTGACTTGCTGGACAACGAAATCGAAACCATCCGTACCTTTGATGTGGATACGCAGAGAAGCGTGTATCCAGTCACGGAGATACGATTGTTGCCAGCGCGAGAATTTCCTCTTGACGAGGAGGGTCGCACCCGTTTTCGCGGTAACTTTCGCGAAAAATTTGAGGGAGACCCATCAAAAAGCCGAATTTATAAAGACATCAGCAAAGGCGTTACACCCGCAGGTATTGAGTATTACCTACCGCTTTTTTTTGAACATACCGCATCGCTCCTCGACTATTTGCCACAAACCACGCTGGTATGCCTGCATCAGGACATCCATTCGGGGATAGAAAACTTCTGGCGGGATACACAATCACGCTACCAGCTACTGCGCGGTGACAATGACCGGCCGTTGCTAAAGCCGGGTGACTTGTTCCTTCCGGCCGAGGCTTTTTTTGGTGCGCTCAAACCTTATCCGCGCATAGAAATTCCATCCCATAGCCGAAACACGACGGTCAAAACCCCGAATTTGACCGAGCCGCTGCCGCCACTCCAGATCGATCGCCGCGCTGATAATCCGGCAGAGAAACTTGCCGCGTTCCTCAAGCAATTCGCGGCGGAGTTCGAACCGCCCGGCGGTCGGACATTGCTGTTGACCGAAAGCCTCGGCAGACGGGAACTCGTTGCCGACCACCTGATGCAATATGGACTTTATCCGGATAGTTGCGATGATTACGCACAATTTCTGACGAGCAGCAAACCGTTCATGATTGGCGTGGGCCCGCTGCACAACGGATTCATATCCCCGGGTGACGGGTTGGCTTTTATTACGGAGAGCGAGCTGTACGCCAGGCATCTGCATGGACGCCGGGAGCGCGATTTGCGTAAAACCGCCGTGGTGAATGAAACGACGCTTCGCGATCTCTCCGAAATCAAATCCGGCGACGCCGTCGTACATGAGCAACACGGCATCGGCCGCTATCTCGGGCTGGTAACCATGGATATGGGCGAAGGAGCTACCGAGTTCCTGTCGCTGGAATACGATGGGGGAGACAAACTTTATGTACCCGTCTCGCAACTGCATCTTATCGGTAGATATAGCGGAGCCGCACCCGAGGCCGCCCCGCTGCACAAACTGGGTAGCGGCCAGTGGGACAAGGCTAAACGCAAGGCGATGCAACAGGTGCGCGATACCGCGGCCGAACTGCTCAACATTTATGCCCAGCGCAGCGCCCGTCCAGGCCATGCGTTTGCTTTCAGACAGCACGATTATGACGCGTTTGTCGAAGGCTTCGGCTTCGAGGAAACTGCCGACCAGGCTACCGCTATCGAAGCCGTGATTGGGGATCTGACATCTGACAAACCGATGGACAGGCTGATTTGCGGTGATGTGGGTTTTGGCAAAACGGAGGTAGCGTTGCGCGCCGCTTTCGTAGCTGTAGCCGATGGGAGACAGGTCGCAGTTCTCGTACCCACGACACTATTGGCTGAGCAACACTTCCAGAATTTTTCTGACCGCTTCAGCCTGATCGCGAGCGAGTGGCCCGTAAAAATTGTGGAATTGTCCCGATTCCGCTCAGCAAGGGAGCAAACTCAGGCGCTGACGGGATTGGCCACCGGACAGGTAGACATCGTCATCGGTACACACAAACTCATTCAGAAAGACGTGAAGTTCAAAAACCTGGGACTGGTCATCAT
Organism: Nitrosovibrio tenuis; assembly: GCF_900109785.1. GTDB lineage: Bacteria > Pseudomonadota > Gammaproteobacteria > Burkholderiales > Nitrosomonadaceae > Nitrosospira > Nitrosospira tenuis_A. The sequence goes on along the minus strand of NZ_FOBH01000001.1, from coordinate 381,637 downwards.
TGACGAAGAGCATCGCTTTGGCGTGCGCCACAAAGAGCAACTGAAGAACCTGCGTTCGGAAGTGGATATTTTAACCCTTACCGCTACGCCTATCCCGCGCACGCTTGCCATGTCGCTGGAAGGTCTGCGGGATTTTTCCGTCATCGCGACCGCGCCGCAGCGGCGGCTCGCAATCAAAACATTCGTCAGCCGTTTTTCCGAGGGAATTATCCGCGAGGCCTGCTTACGTGAACTGAAACGCGGCGGTCAGATTTACTTTTTGCACAATGAGGTCGACACTATTCAGCCTATGCGTGACAAGCTTGCCCGCCTGTTGCCGGAAGCACGCATAAATGTTGCCCACGGGCAAATGCGCGAACGCGAGCTGGAGCATGTAATGAAAGATTTTTATCAGCAGCGTTTCAACCTGCTGGTTTGCACAACCATTATCGAAACTGGCATTGATATACCCACTGCCAATACCATCATCATCAACCGCGCGGATAAGTTCGGTCTGGCGCAATTGCATCAGCTACGCGGGCGAGTCGGCCGCTCACATCATCAGGCATATGCGTATCTCCTTATCCCCGAAGAGGAGGCCTTAGGCGCGCAGGCCAGGAAGCGGCTCGAAGCCATTCAAACAATGGAAGAACTGGGCGCCGGCTTCTACCTTGCGATGCACGATTTGGAGATCCGCGGGGCCGGCGAGGTTCTTGGCGAATCGCAAAGCGGCGAGATGCAGGAAGTCGGCTTCAACCTCTACGCCACCATGCTCGACACCGCTGTTCAATCACTGAAAGAAGGTAAAGAGCCTGACCTGCAACATCCCCTCGGAATCGCCACTGAAATCAATCTACATGTACCCGCGCTCCTGCCTGATGACTACTGCAACGACATTCACGAACGCCTGTTACTCTACAAACGCATGGCCAACTGCATAAGCGAAGATCAACTGGATGATATGCAAATTGAATTGACAGACCGTTTTGGATTGATACCCGAGCCTGCCCGGACATTGATGGACTGCCACCGTCTACGTATCCTCGCCAAGCCCTTGGGTATTACCCGTGTAGATGCGGGTGTTGACAACATCCAGATCCAGTTCGCGCCCAATCCGCCGGTGGACGCTGCCAAGATCGTCTCGCTTATTCAGCGCGGCCGCGAATATCGGCTCGCCGGCCCTGATCGATTGAAGGTACAGGTACAGATTGCGGGAGTAAGAGAACGCGTGAAGCGCTTAAAGAGCTTATTCGCCGAGTTGAGCGGTTGAACCCGTGCTTATTCGAGAATTGAACGAATGCGCATCAGCTAGGATGGCCGCGTACCTCGCTCACGCCCAGATGTCCTGAACACGCTCCGGTCCCGGTGAGGTTTCACTCAAGGCCTCTTTGCTGCATGAGTGGTCGAGCTGCATGGGTGGCCGCATATATTTGGTCGCGACGGTTTTTCTTTCGGCAGCGTTTTCGCTTATAGGAACGCTATGTTCTGCCACTGCTTTGGAGACATGATGATCCTTTACCCGAGCGAAACTCGCCCGTTAATTTTATTTTGCAGTCTGTAAAACGGTCCTGATGGGTGGCTTGAAAAGCATTAAAAGCAAGCTCGTGATATTCGCCGTGCTTGCCACGCTTATTCCTTCGCTGGGGCTTGGGCTGCTTTCCTTTCGGCAGAATGAGACGCAGACCAGCGAAAAGGTAACCAACCAGCTTCTCGCCCTGACAAATGACGCGAGCCGCGAAATGGAGCTCTGGATGGATAAGCGCGTTCACGAAGCAAATGTGACGGCCACCTCCAGCGCAGTCATAGAGGGGTTGCCGGCACCTAACCGGTCACAAACAAATACACCTGTAAAAAATTCGCGGGCATTGGCACATTACCTGCGTTCGGTACAGGAAAAGCTCGACACAATACTGGAACTCACCGTAATGGACGCTGCGGGGCAGATCGTGGCTAGTAGCGCGCAAACCCCTGCTACCGTAAAGCTTCCGAAAGACTGGCCCGGTTCCACCGCCACAGAAGGTCTTGTGATTGTGCCTGCCCGTTGGAACGAACTATATGGCACGGCATCACTTTCGATCGCGGTCCCAGTGCTTTCATACGACAACATCATAAAAGGAACATTGGTAGCCGTGCTTGATCTCCGCACGTTACAACCCCATCTTAAAAACGACACAAAATCGCCGCCGGGTGAGGTACTTCTGCTCGATTCAGATGGTATGATTCTTGTCGGCAGCCAGGTTGATACCGGCAAACGGATGCAGTTCGACGTATCCTTGCTCCAACGCCTGTTGGCACAGCCCGGCAAGCCTCTGGTTTTTGAGGGGGCGACCCATCAAGATGCCATCGGCCTGGCGGATGCCTCCAGGGAACTGGCCGTCACTATCGTGGCGGAACGTGATCGCGCCGAGGTCTACAGTGCGTGGATCGAATTCCGCAATATGTTTCTGGTGCTGGTGAGCTCGTTGGTCCTGATCATGGCAGCGGTCGCTTTCAAGATGGGCCGTTCGATCGTTGGACCGCTGCAGCGGCTGATCCGTGCCGCGGATCGCATCGCCGCAGGCGATCTTGACGTGCGGCTTACCGATAAGAGAAACGATGAACTCGGTCATCTCACTCGTGTGTTCAACCAGATGGCCGATAGGCTGCGCTGCAGTCATGCCGAAATCATGGCTGCGAACGAAGCCATGCAGCAACAGAATCAAATGCTGGAGACTCTTTCCATTACCGATAGCCTGACCGGCTTGTATAACCGGAGCAAGTTGGACGCAATCCTCGCCGATCAACTTGCGCGATTCAAACGAACGCAACGGCAATTCAGCTTGTTAATGCTCGACATCGACCATTTCAAGACACTCAACGATACGTACGGGCACGTCACTGGCGACGAAGTCCTGACGAGTGTCGCCAGAATCCTTCTTCAATCGGTCCGCAGCATCGACTACGCGGCCCGTTATGGCGGCGATGAATTCATCGTTATTCTGGTTGAAACTTCAGCGGATCAGGCACAAAAAACCGCGGAGCGCATCCGCTCACAGGTGGCAAACATGCGCTACAGCGCCGACGGGTCCACAATCGCCGTAACTGTGAGTATTGGCATCGTACAGTATCGGCCCGACTACGCAACGCCAACCACGATGCTTGCTCGCGTTGACAATGCGCTCTACGAGGCAAAGCGCGGCGGCCGCAACCGAGCCTATTGCGATCATCAGGAAACTGCCAAACCCCGCGAACTGAACCTCTAAGCTAGTTCAGGATTCACCAGTTTGGGAGATCGTTCGTCAGCCACTTGCCGTTCTCCCTGTTTACCCGTCCGCTTATCAGTAATTTTGCCAGCTCCGTTTTCAAGGTTTCGCTATCTGCGCCTCTACTAATGTATTGAGTACCCATCCTGAGCGCCCATCGGCAGTCTGAACTTGCAACCAATCCCCGTGGTAGGCTTCTGCTATCATGGTTGTATCTTTTGCCAGTATCCCAAGCACGGCGTATTGTAAACCAGGCTTCTGGCGCAGGTTGCTTTTGACCGCGGCACGCAGCGGAATGGGAGTCTGCAATGAAACAGATATTTGATCTGCTGCCTTACGAGTTCGGTTGTTCTTCAACATATCGATAAACTCCCGCGCTTGCGCGGCATAGTCCATGGCGGCAGCATAATTGTCCACTGCGTACAACGCGGTCGCTGCTTCGAGAAGACGCCTTGCCTGGTTTTGCAATAATTGCTCAGCACTGATCATGGGAGAGGATTGCAGGCTTTCTATGAAAATTTCGGCTTCTGCAATGGTAGAGGCGGCTGCCGGGCGCGTAGCCAAACGGCGAAGCTTCACTTGAGCATGGGCCGCCTGGCTGCTGGTTTGCTGCAGTGTTTTCGCCTGATCCTGCTGGCGTGCCTGTTGGCTGCGGATATAAGTATCTTTCTCCGCCAGCAACTTCTGCAAACGCTCGATTTCCTGTTGTTGTGCCTCCTTTTCCGCCAGCAGCTTTCCGCGCTCAATTTCATACTGTTCCTTGACGCGGGACTCAAGAATGGCTACCGAGATCTCGGGCTCGGGCGCGGGTGATTGCTCTTTCGGGAGAATATTGCAGCCAGCCATGCTCAAACCCAGAAGCGCGACTATTACCCGGCCTGGCATATGCTCACGCGGGGTCGTCAAGCTTTTATATGACGCTCTCAATTTTTTGAATGATCCCATAGTCTTCTTTTTCTTCAGGATTGCAAGGAGTTCCTGAATAAGCCGTCAATTTGATCCGTTAAGGCAAAATGGCTTCTATGGGCCGCTTTTTGGAATATGGCGTTTAAAACGCAAGAGGTGTACCGTCATCCGGATCTACGTTTAGCTGCCAACCCTATCCTCTTTAACGGCAATTTTCACCGGAACTATATGGCTTGCCGCGAGCTTCGCACGGGCTCTGGCTTCGACGACATCGATACCGTTTGCCAACGCCACACCCATTCGGCGCCTTGGGAATGATTCAGGTTTACCGAACAGACGGAGATCACTCTGCGGCACACGCAACGCTTCCTCCACTCCAGTGAAAGCAATGGCCTGTTCTTCCAGTCGACCGTAAATCACGGCGCTCGCACCGGGCGCCCTCAGGCCGGTATTCACCGGCAGGCCGAGTATGGCGCGCGCATGCAGTTCGAACTCGTTCTGAATCTGGCTACACATCGTTACCATGCCAGTATCATGGGGTCGCGGGCTGACCTCGCTAAACCAAACATCATCACCCTTGATAAATAGCTCCACTCCGAAGATCCCCAGCCCCCCGAGGTTATCTGTAACCCTTTCGGCAATGTCGCGTGCCCGCTGCAATGCCAGCGTCGACATCGCTTGCGGCTGCCAGCTTTCCACATAATCACCGTGAACCTGGACATGGCCGATGGGTTCGCAAAAATGCGTCTCTACCGTGCCATCCGCGGCGGCCGCACGTACCGTAAGCTGCGTTATTTCGTAATCGAAATAAACGAAACCTTCGATGATTACGCGTTCCTGATTCACCCTTCCGGCGCTGGCAGCATAGTGCCACGCCGCTTCCACTTCGTCCGCACTGTGGATTTTTGATTGGCCTTTGCCAGATGAAGACATCACCGGCTTTATAACGCAAGGATAGCCAATGCCGGCTTCGATTGCCTGTCGCAATTCCGTAAGATTACCGGCAAAAGCATAGGGTGAGGTCGGCAAACGCAGCGTTTCCGCTGCAAGACGGCGAATTCCCTCACGATGCATGGTTAGCCGAGCGGCGCGTGCTGTGGGAATGATTCGCGCCATTCCCAAGCGCTCGATCTCCATCAGCATGCTGGTATCGATTGCTTCAATCTCCGGCACGATCATATCCGGCTGTTCACCTTCCACCAATTTGCGCAACGCCGCGCCATCCGTCATATCAATGACATGGGAGCGATGGGCCACCTGATGACCAGGCGCATGGGCATAGCGATCCACGGCGATTGTTTCTATACCCAGGCGCTGCAATGCAATAATGACTTCCTTGCCCAGTTCGCCGCTGCCCAATAGCATGACTTTTGTGGCTGATGGGCTAAGGGGAGTACCGATGATGAGCGGTTTGTTCACTTGTTTAGGTGTTCCGTCATGGCGCTGTACAGTTGTGCGGACAGGCCGAGGCAGCGATTATATTCGCAGCTTGCGTTTTCTTTTTTGAAACGGCGTCAATTCGTGCCAATATACGGATCATTTCCAGATTGGTTGTAGAAGTATTGGACGATTACTGGCAAAATGCGCCAGCATTCTCAACCGCAATGGAATTGTATATGAATCTGATCATACAAGGACTCGAGATCGAAAACAGCGACTTGCGAGCACTGGCAAAGCTCGCCGGCGCCAACCATATCGAGCGCATCACGGGCGAAGCTTTTCGGTTGAAAAACGCTACACAGCGCGAGCATGTTGCCCAATACTGCGCAGATGCCGGACTGGATTATGCTTTTGTCGAACCCTCGGCATTACTTGCGGACTTCCGCCTGGTAGCAATGGATATGGATTCGACATTGCTCGCGATCGAGTCCATAGATGAAATAGCTGATATGCGCGGCATAAAACCGCAAGTGGCGGAAATAACGCAGAGAACCATGCGTGGTGAGATCGTTTTTGAGGAGAGTTTGCGACAGCGCACAGCGCTTTTGCATGGCCTGGAGGAGGAAGCGCTGCAACAAGTGTATGACAGCAGGGTTCGGTTGAGTCCCGGCGCGGAAAAGATGCTGCAGCGGATGAAGTCGGCAGGCCTCAAAACGATGGTCATTTCAGGGGGCTTTACATTTTTCACCGAAAGAATCAAGACAAAGCTGGATTTCGATTACGCCGCTGCCAATACGCTCGAAATAGTGGATGGAAAACTCACCGGCAGAGTCTTGGGAAAAATTGTGGGAGCGGAGGGAAAAGCGGAAGTACTAAGAAAAATAAGTGGAGAACTGGGATTGAGGCGGGAGCAGATCATCGCCATTGGCGACGGTGCCAACGACCTGAAAATGATGGGGGAAGCGGGGGTCAGCATTGCTTATCACGCCAAGCGTATCGTTCAGGATAACGCTACTTATGCGATCAATCACGTCGGCCTGGATGGGGTTGTAAATTTGTTCGGTTAATTTATTGGTAATCTTTCACCTTCTTCAAACCGTATGCTGATATGAAAAGTGCTTCGAATCCCCGCTTTTGCGATAACAGCCGACGTTCCCTGGCTGTCGATGACCTAATTGACTGCTGTCTCTTAGCATACCGCGTCAATAGCTGAACGCGGCTTCAACCAGATAAGTTCGTTGCGGATAGGGATGGAAAACCCATGCCTTGTCATTGTTCAGGTTGGTGATGCCAAAGGAAAATCGGCTCTTCAAACCGTTTTGGAACTTGTACCGATAATTGGTTTTGAAGTCCATGAAGAAGAAGTCGCTCTGAGCGCCAAACACATTGTTTACGTGATCCTTGTTGTCGAGGTCATTAAACGAATCACTGGTGTATCGGCCCGCGAGCGAGATATCCCATGCTTCAGTTGCGTTGTAGGTCGCAAAGAAATTTGCCCGCCAGTGAGGTAAACGAATGCGTTGCTTACCATCAAGATTAAAATTGGCGTTGGCTCCAGTTGGGTCCGTGAATACCACGAGTCCTCCCTTATCTACTTTCGCGTTCATCCATGTTCCATTGAAGCTGAAATCAAATTTTGAACCCAGGATGCGGCGTTGGTCGAAGATCAGCTCAACACCGGTCGTGCTGGTCTGATCAATATTCTGGAAAGCACTTGAAGTGAGTACACCCGAGGCCCGCTGCACCTGCTGGATGGCATCCTTGATATCGTCGCGAAAGGCATTCACGCGGATATAGCCTTTTTGCAATCTATATTCGACCATGAAATTGTGATGCACGCCATTCTCGGGTTTGAGCAGCGCATTCGCGGTAAGAACGCTGGTCGGTGTGCTGAGCGATTGGAACAGTTCGGCGATGACCGGAAATCGATGAGCCCGGCCAAACGAATAGCGGACCTTCCATGGTCCAGGCTCGTAGCCCAGGGAAACTTTAGGAGAAAGAGCGGATACTTCACGATCCGGTACAGAGGTACTTCCTACAACCCCATTCATAGCGGACCACCACTCCTGACGCGCACCGACTGTAAGATCCCAATCCGGCAGAAAACGATAGGCCGATTGCGCGAAAACCGCATGGGTTGAGGTCTGCCCATCATTGTTGCGGTTCGCCTGCAATGCGCCACGAGTAAGCGTGTTGTAATCGGTGAGTGCGTATTGTCGAAAGCTCAACGTATATAGATCAAAGTGATATCCGCCCAGAAGTGATATTTTTTCATTGCCGAACAGCGCTGGAGTGCTCAGCTTGAGATCGTAATTGAGCCAGTTGAATTTCTTGAAATCCTGGATCTGCCCGGAGCCGTTATTCGTCGGGTCGTTTGCATTGAAAAAAGCAGTGGCTCGTGTGTCTTTCAGCACGTCGAAATAACTGATCGTCGAATCGATATTCCAGTTCGGGTTGAGCGCGCCGCGAAGCTGCAACCCAAGATTCAGTGTTTCGCGCTTGTCCTGATTGCCGCCAAAACCGCTCTGTACAACGTCAAATCGCGTTCCGTTCAGGGAAGCGTTGCCGGGAACCGCACAGGTCGAGGGAGAGTTGCACGTGGGCGTAGGACCGCCCCAAAATGGCTGCCCGGATGCATTGGTCAAGAAATTTTGTACGCTATTACCGTTGCGCGTACGATCCTCGTACGCCGCGGTAAAGATGGTCTGGAGCTCAGAGTTAATGTCGTAACCCAGCTTGACCTTGAATAAGTTGGTGTTCACTTTTTCCGGCCCGGTATCACCGTAAATAATGCTCGGGGTGCCACGGGTATCGGGTGTGCGGATACCACCGTTAACCGGTGTGCCCCCAGGCGCATCATGCAAACCGCTATTGTCGATAAAATAGCTCATGGGATGACTCTGAGCCTCCAGGCGATTGTAGGCCAAGTATACGGTCAGTTTGTCCTGAAACCGGTTACCATACGCCACATATTGACGGTCGCCTATGAAGGTTCCACTATCCGGGCCATAAATTTTGAACGGCTGAATAAAGACGCTGCTCTCGACGTAGAATTCCTGCTTGCGCGGCATCCGCGTCTTTATATTGATGACACCCCCAATGGAATTGCCGCTATATTCCGCAGAGAACGGTCCATAAACAATGTCCACGGCATCAATTTCGTTGGGACCGACCAGCGACCAGCGCGGAGCGCCGTTAAACGTTGCCTGTAAAAAATTGTGCAGCGGCAAGCCGTCGGCATACACCATATTGCGCGCCGTCGAGAACATGTCCGCCCCCCGAATACCGAGGACACCGTTGGGATCGCCCACATAACGTTGGCGGATTTGCAAACTGGGTTGATATTTCAGTACCTCTTCAGTGGTTTGCGCGTTTTGACGCTCTATCTGCTCGCGCGTCACCCGGGTCGAAGGTGAGGTGTAATGCGTATCGGGTTCAACCTCGCCCGTGACAACCATTTCCTTGAAGACCGTTTCCTTTTCAGCGACCGGCACAGGCTTATTCCGGCCGGGTGCCTTTTCACCGCTCTGGGCGGTCGCCTCATCCTTTTTTTTCTCATCCGTAGACGGTTGAGTTGTATTTGATGCCATAAGCCTTTTTTCTTGCCCAGGTAGCGGGGATGTGTCCGGTTGAGCGCTGTGCCCATCCAATGTATCGTCGTTCGACGATGCTTCGATAAGTGTCCCCGGTTTGGATGTAGCCGTGGCGCTTTTTTTCTGAAGAAGCTTTGCTGGCTGTTCGGTGTTATCGGCCGCCCAGACTGAAGATATCCCGAGCAGACCCGCAAGGGCGAGAGAAAGAGTTTTCATATTTATTTTTGAAATCAGCTGGAGCGTATTGCGGCGACCCGTTCGATAGGCACAATACGTAAGCCGTCTTTTGCCGTATTCCATACGATGAGTACTCTTCTTCCATCGATCAACGGAATGGGATAATCGGTCGCGCCGGCAGACTCCATCAGGCGCATGGGTTTGCTCCAGGACGAGCCGGCATCATTCGAGTACATCAGCTCCACTGAATACGAGTTTCCGTCGAATTCCCGCCAGGTGAGCAGAACGGTTTTTCCCGCTGCCGCCACGGAAGCATGACTAGCCTGAGCTGAGGGATTTCCGATGGGCAAGGGCGGCGATTGCCAATTGCCGTCGATATGCTTATAGAACAAGCCGCGGCGCGTGGAGCCATCGGTAAACCATGTCAGATGGAGCTGGTCCCGGTAGCCAGTCGCGATACTGCCTCCGTTATGCGGGCATGCATCAATTTGCCATTCGTCATCCGTGGCGCGGCGTACGCCACCCTTATCTAGGTTTGCGATCGCGAAATCGCGTGTGTTGGAACCAAAAATATTTCGCCAGAACGCTACTGGACCTTCTGCTGTCCAGGTTAGCGCGATGCGGCAACATTCGCAGGTGTGCGCCTGAAATCTGCGGTTAGGATGAAAATTTGCGCCGTTATCGAACGACTGCGCGGTATAAATGGATGTCCCGGAAAACGCTTCCCCCCTCTCCTTCGCCGCGTCCCGATCGCGGGCATCCAGCCAGGCAACCACCACCCTGCCCGTGCCATCTATTGCCATCGAATCAAAACGATGGCTGGTGATACGGCCGTCATCGTTCAGGGTGACAGGCTGAGAAAAAGTCTGACCTGAATCCGACGACCGCGCAAAACGAACATTTCCTGAATATTTCTGCGGCAGCGACTGTACCCAGGTCAAGAGCACCGTACCGTCGCGTGCAACGGCAATCTTGGGGCGATTCTCCCCATCAGCCAGGATGTTCTCCGGCTCAGGTGTGGCTGGAACCGGGCTGGAAAAGTTCTTGCCGCCGTCATCCGACCAGGAAACCAACAGTCGCTGGTTCTCAACCTTCGCTAACCACAATCGCCCACGATCATCCAGCGCCGCACCGACTGCCAGCGTCGTCTTCGCCGGGCGAGTCATGGATTGGCCTTCTCCTCCCCCGGCTGAACTATCATGGTCCGCAAATGCATCTGCTGAAGCCGCCATCCAAAAAGCAGCACCAATATGAAAGATCCTGTGCATCTTTAAGTTTTCATTCTGGTATCAGGGCAAGGAGAATAATCCATCTTTCGAAGCTTGAGAATGCGACAAATTGTCGCACCTCGTCAGTTATCTCCGGTAAGTCTTTGTGATTCAAATTTTTTTGAATCAGCGACGACGCGCATGTCGCCCCATTTCAAACTTGTAACGCTGCCATGCCGCCTCTTTCTTAAGCACAATATCGACGGCTCGCAGGACACCGGACACATTGGCTGGCTTTCTGTTGCGCTCGATGTACCCGGTCAGGTCGACGTCCGGGTGTAACTTTCCGCCCTGGTAAAGCGACCATATCTCACTGCCATAATCCATTGCCAGCAAATCCGGAGCAAAACGGCCGAAATACGCCGCAAGATTATCGACGTCTCGCAGGAGCATGCTACGAGCGTTGTTGTTGTGCGCTGCGTTGATAGCCTGGGGCAGATCAATGATGACCAGGCCGCGGCTGCCAGCAAGCACATTGAATGGAGACAAATCGCCGTGGATGACCCCGATACAGAGCATACGGACGATCTGCCTCACCAGTAAGCAGTAGTAGTCACGGGACTGTTCCGCTGTCAGCTTCAGATCGTTGAGCCGTGGTGCGACACCCCCATTGCCGCCGGTTATCAATTCCATCAGCAGCACGCCCTCGAATAAATTGTAGGGTTGGGGAACGGGCACGCCGATGGCGGCAAGTCGATACAGCGTATCCACTTCAACGCTCTGCCATGCATCGTGCCGCGCTTTACGCCCAAAGCGCGTCCCGTTACATATGGCACGAGCATGGCGGCTATTTTTTTCTCTGCGGCCTTCCGTGTAATCAATACTGTGATGAAAACTGCGCCTGTTGACCTCTTTATATACTTTTGCACAGCGAACGTTTTCGCCGCAGCGGACCACGTAGACCATAGCTTCCTTGCCACCCATAAGCTGACAGATAACCTCGTCGATCAGTCCCTCTTCTATCAACGGTCGAATCCTTTCAGGTGTCTTCACGGCAATCCCTCTCTCTTGATAACGGCCTGTACCAATTGTAAGGAGGGAAAATCAGCTTGGGAATGTGGCAAATTGCCGCAGGCAATTGCCAAAGGAAACAACGGGGGATTAACTGCGTAATGCGGGGGTGCTGTCGCCTGTTATCCGTTCACCTATTAACCCACTTCTGGACCACAAGACTTCCCACCATATCCCCTTCGACATTGACGGCCGTGCGGAAAGTGTCCAGCAGACGATCAATCGGAAGCAGGATTGCAATCGCTTCGGCCGGCAGGCCAACCGATTGCAGCACCATTACCATCGTTACCATTCCCGCGCTGGGAATGCCAGGCGCACCCATCGCGGCAAGCATGGATGTGATAAACACAACCATCTGTTGCATGAGGTTAAGGTCAATGCCCGCAAGGTTGGCAATAAATAGAGCCGCCGCAGCCTCATATAGCGCGGTTCCGTCCATGTTGAGCGTCGCTCCCAGAGGCACCACGAAACCGGCAATATCGCGCTTGACGTGCAGATGCTGTTCCACGCAGCGCAGCGTGACGGGTAGCGTGGCGGAACTGGAACTGGTGGCAAAAGCGGTTATCAATGCCTCACGCGCGCCGCGCCAGAATTTGAGCGGACTCATGCCGGTGACCAGGTAAAGGATCAACGGCAGTACGATTACCCCATGCAATAACGTGGTGGTGATGACTACAGCGACAAATTCCATCAACGTCACAAGCAAGGCAGTGTCCTGTGTCGCGGCAAGCTTTAGCAGCAGTGCCATAATACCCAGCGGCGCCAAACGCATGATCCAGCCTACCAGCATCAGCATCAGCTCGAGAAATTCCTGTAACAGAATCAGAATATTGGCATAGCGCTCACCCCCGATTACCAGCGCAATGCCGAGCAAAAGCGCAAAAACCACAACTGCCAGTACATTCGACTGAGCCAGAGCCGCTATCGGATTCTGAAACAGGGTATGGAGTAGATGGGCGAAAAAATCGGATAACGACATATGCCTCGCCTGAAAACCGTGCATGGCATCCTGAAACATCGCAAGTTGCAACCCCTCGCCCGGACGGACAAGGTTGGTGGCGGTCATTCCCAGTATGATTGCCAGCGCCATGGAAAATACGAAGAAGCCTAGCGTTGCCTTCCATACCTTGTGCATCTGCCGGTGCGCGCGTAAATTGGCAACCCCTACCGCGATGGATGTAAATACCAGAGGGATGAGCACCATCTTCAACAAGTCGATAAACAGGGTCCCGATCAGTTCGGAAACATAGAGTCCCGTTTGTGCGACTGCCGATTCCTTTCCAAGCGCGGCCAGCGCCAGACCGAGGACGATACCCGCGGCCACCCCGAACAGAATTTGTGCGTTAAGCGATGTCTTTTTCATCAGTAGTTTCGGATATGAAATACAATCGATATAGTGGAGTAAAACATCCTCATTCGCGAAATTCAAATTCCACGGGGAACCGGCAAAGCTTGCCCGGTCCCTCAAATGAAAGTGAAAAAACAGATTACCTGCTACTCCCCAATAACGATATCCAGCAGCGATGCAATTTCCTGAGGAGCCTCCGGACCACCCTCATGGGATTGTAAATTTATCAATCCCTCCTGAATTCTTAGAAGTTGGCTGGACGCCAACCGGAAGCAAGCATCCCGCTGACGAAGATGTAATTGCTCTTTTACGCCAGGGGCCAGTTAATCCATTGCTCCGCGCCAGTATAAGACGCATAATCGGCTGCATGACCTCGGGCTTGTTTTTGCCGGATCGAGCGCGAAATTCTCAAGAGTTATAATCGACTATTGTGATTGCCGGTCCTTCGCTTTCGATGGTTTTGGCTCCGCTGGCAGCATTTACGGTGACGCTCGCGCTGGTTCGGTATCTGGCCAATGGCAGCTTCCTCAGGATACTCGATTATCCCAACTCCCGGTCGCTCCATAGCAGGGCTGTTCCGCGAACCGGGGGGCTTGGGTTGATGTCGGGGATCCTTGTCTCGTGGGCGCTCGTTCCTGACGCACTACCTTTGCTCTTGTGGACGAGCGTTATGCTGCTGGTAGCGATATCTTTTGCCGACGATGTTTTCGGCTTGCCCGTCTGGGTAAGGTTACTGCTGCACGGCGCCGTTGCAGCCTCGCTATCGATTTCGATGCTATCCGATACGCATGGCTGGGTCGCCGCAATCATGGCCGCCGTCGCAATCACCTGGATGCTCAATCTTTATAATTTTATGGATGGTTCGGATGGCCTGGCAGGTGGCATGGCACTAATTGGTTTCAGTTCTTATGGCATGGTTGCATGGTCGGCCGGAAACGAGCCGTTTGCAATGATAAATTTCTGCATTGCCGCCGCTGCCGGAGCTTTCCTCCTGTTCAATTTCCATCCGGCGCGTATTTTCATGGGAGACGCGGGATCGATCCCGTTGGGATTTTTGGCCGCAGCGCTGGGATTGACGGGCTGGATAAACGGTGATTGGCCGTTATGGTTGCCTGCGCTGGTATTTTCACCTTTCATTGCGGACGCTTCCATCACGCTTGTAAAACGCGGTCTCCGCGGCGCGAAGGTTTGGCAGGCGCATCGTGAGCATTACTATCAGCGCATGGTGCAAAGCGGGTTAGGCCACCGTAATACGGCGCTGCTCGCTTATGTTCTTATGCTGGCAACGGGCGCCAGCGCAATGTGGGCAATGACACAGAATACTTCTGTTCAACTGGGAGTCTGCATCGCCTGGAGCGGAATTTATGCAGTGATGATGCTTGTCTCCGATCGCTACTGGAAACGCCGCCCCAGCGGCTCCTAGCATGCCCGATAACATGCCAATATCATGCTCTTGCACAAACCTAACATACGGTCTCTAATCGCGTTCATTCATGACGTTGTGGCGGCGGTCATCGCGTGGTGGCTGGCTTATTCTTTTCGTTTCAATTTTGAAATACCTCCTCTTTATTTTTCATCATTGAAACACATCCTGCCCTGGGTGATACCAATACATGCGGCAGCGTTCGTGGGATTCGGCCTGTATCGCGGGCTCTGGCACTACGCCAGCTTGCCCGATTTGCGGCGTATCCTGTTTGCCGTATTGATGTCGGCGTTCGCGGTGCCTCTGGCCTTGTTCATGTTGCAAGTTCACTCAGGGGTACCGCGCTCAGTGCTGCTGCTTGCTCCCATTCTGCTTCTGTTCATTATGGGAAGCAGCCGAATCTCCTACCGGTTTTGGAAGGAACACCGGCTCTACGGGCAGAAGAAACTGGAGGGAACCCTTGTACTGGTTCTCGGCGCTGGAGATGCTTCTGTCAGCCTGGTGAAGGAACTCTCTCGCAGCACGCAATGGAGAGTAGCGGGATTACTTGATGACGATCCTGCAAAGCGCGGCTTGACACTGCACGATTTCAAGATCCTGGGCCGCATCAGTGATTTGCCGAGGATAGCTAAAAAACTCGGGGTCGGCCATGCCATTATCGCCATGACCTCATCCGGATACGACCGCCGCCAATCCTACCGCGCCGAGCCCGACCGGCGCAGGTCAAATCGTCTTCACCGTGACCGCCGCCGAGCGCTGGAGATGTGTGCTGCCGCCGGGGTGAAGGCGCTGACCGTCCCTTCATATGACGATTTGATCAGCGGCAAAATCACGGTATCGCAAATCCGCAGCGTCGAGCCCGAAGACCTGCTGGGCAGAGATCCTGTGGTATTGGATAACGAAGGGTTGCATCACCTCCTGGCAGGAAAAACCGTGCTGGTCACCGGCGCCGGCGGCTCAATCGGATCGGAATTATGTCGGCAGATCGCCAGGTTCAGACCGGGCCGCCTGGTGCTGTTCGAACTGAATGAATTCGCGCTATACAGCGTTGAACAGGAATTCCAGGCCAGTTTCCCCGAAATATCAATGGCCTTTGCTATAGGCGATGTCAAGGATAAGCCGCGTCTGGCTCAGGTTTTTTCACAATATAGTCCGACAGTTGTATTTCACGCCGCCGCCTATAAGCATGTGCCGCTCATGGAACAGGATAATGCCTGGCAGGCGGTGTTGAACAATGTCCTTGGCACTTACGTCCTGGCACAAACTGCCATTGAGCATGGGGCGGAGAAGTTCGTATTGATCTCGACCGATAAAGCGGTCAATCCCACGAACGTAATGGGCGCGAGCAAGCGTCTGGCGGAAATGATATGCCAGGCATTACAACAGCCCGTTCCTCTCCCTGGCAGGGAGAATTCGGTAAATGCGACGCGAGAGGCGGGCTTTGTGATCGTACGTTTCGGTAACGTACTGGGGAGCGCAGGGAGCGTCATTCCAAAATTCCGCGAACAGATTGCAAGGGGCGGCCCAATTACCGTTACACATGCCGAAATCACTCGTTATTTCATGTCCATACCCGAGGCCGCGCAACTGGTTCTGCAAGCGGGATTGATGGGCGGGAGGAGGGACAGCGGTGAAATCTTTGTACTGGATATGGGTGAGCCGGTAAAAATCGTTGATCTTGCGAGAGACATGATCCGTCTCTCGGGTCTGAGCGAGGACGACATAAAGATTGTCTACAACGGATTGCGGCCTGGAGAGAAACTCTACGAAGAATTGTTGGCGGATGACGAAAACACATTGCCGACACCTCACCCCAAATTACGCATTGCCCAGGCACGCCGGGTGGACGAAAAATGGCTGGCAGAGCTGTTGGCATGGCTAAACGGGCATCCGGTACTCAGTGATGCCGAAGCCAAACATGAATTGGCAAAATGGGTACCCGGATATTCGTCCGGGGAATCAAGCCAACAGGAACGGCGGGCGACGCACGAGTTCACTGAAAGGATCGACGGCGATCTTCGTAGTGATGTTCTGAGTGTGCCATACGGATAAGCATAAGTACGGATAGGCATTGGATGGCGACAGGGCCAGTCAGCATATCCCGGTTCAGATAAATGTCCGTGCAAGTCTGGCGTAAGTTCCATGCTTCGCCAACAGTTCGCTGTGGCTGCCAATTGCCGTAATGCTGCCTTTATGCAGCAGGACAACGCGATCGGTTTTACTCAGAGTGGCTAAACGGTGCGTGATGACCAGCGTAGTGCGTCCCCGCGTTACGGCTTCCAACGCATCCATATGATGCGTGGTTTCGGCGTCGAGCGCTTTACTTATCTCGTTCACGATAAGGACAGGGGAATTTTTCAATAATGCCCGCGCAATAGCGATACGGAACCGCTGTCCTGCAGACAGTTTTAAACCCTGTGTTCCGACTGGCGTTTGCAATCCCTCCGGCAGCTCCCGCACAAACTCCGACACACGGGCGGCATACGCCGCCGACATGATCCTGGCTTCGGTTGCACAACTCATGTCACCATAGGCGATGTTGGCCGCAATGGTGTCGTTGAACAGCTCCGCGTCCGCGGATATCAGCGCTATATTGGCGCGCAGGCTGGCTAAACTGATGCTTTGCAGATCCCTGCCGTCAAGCAAAATTCTTCCGCTTACAGGACGAAAAAAAAGCGGCACGAGATTCGCAAGCGCGGCCGCACTGCTTGTCTGAAAACTGACCAGGGCTACCATCTCGCCTGGATGCACCATCAGATTAATGTCCCGCAGCACTGAGCATGCTTCGAAACCTGATTCGGGACCCGCTTCAAAACCATCTCCTACTGCAGGGCAGAAGCTGACTTGTTCGAAACGCAGCTCTCCGCGTGTGCGCTCAATGGCAACTGTTCCGGTCTCCGGTTCAGGCGGCTCGTCCAATAACGAGAATATGCTGTCGCCCGCGATCAGCCCCGGCTGTAAAGTTGCCTTTATGCCGGCGATGCGCTTTACAGGAACGACCAGCATTGCCAGAGCCGCTATAAGTGAAGCAAATCCCCCCGCCGTGATCTCATCGACAAAGGATTGCTGAACAGCAAAATAGATAGTGGCGGCCAGTGCAGCAGCAGTGGCCATTTGTATCACTGGAATACCAAGGGCCGCGACGGCTGTCCGTTTCATGATGAAACGGTGCATTCCGGCTGTCTGCTCGCGCACACGGCGGCTTTCATACTGCTGACCGCCGTAAAGCTTGACCGCCGCGTAGTTTTCAATGGATTCCTGCACCACCGAAGTGATGCCGTCCACTGATTGCCCCACATCGGACTCCATTCGTTGCAGCTTGACAGCGATCAAGCGCACGATCAGCAGGATCAGGCATGTCATGGATAATGCCAGCAGCGAGAGCTGCCAATCGAGATAAAACGCCCATCCCAACAGGCCAATAATCGTAAATGTATCCTTCACCAAAATGGTGGCCACGGCGATAAAGGTTCGAGCGACCTGGTCACTATCGGATGTGATCCTGGAGATGAGGCTGCCCGCAGAATGGCTGGCATAATAGCGACCCGGCAAGCTCAATAATTTCTCGAACATGTCCACCCGCAAGTCTGCAGTCAGTTTGCTGCCTAGCCAATTGATGGCATAGGTACTGATATGTCCCGCCGCGCCCCGGACTGCGAAGAGCGCGATGATTCCCATCAGCACTAATTGCATCAGTTCCCGGTTCTTGCCCGTAATAGCCTCGTCCAGCAGCGGCCGCAGCAACGCAGCCAGCATCGGCACCGTCGCCGCCATCACGATCATGCCTGCCAGCGCAAACGCAAGCACTTCCCAATTGGGCGCGATATATCTCATCAGACGCCGGCATAACTGGCGGCTGCTCATGATTTGCACATTGGGTTGGCTGAGTTGGATATCCGAAAATCATCGGACTTTAGCAGTGCGAACGCGACCAGGCAATGCGCAGTGATGATTTGGTTTTGGTATTTACCGTTGATAAAATATGTTACCAATAATAACCGCGCTGCAGAATTGCCTTCGTTTGAACATGTCAAGCTTAGCCAGAACGAATTCGGATTACTTGATCCGCGCACAGCTGACGGTGTCTTTCGTTATTGGCACCAGTGGCATCCCTTATTAGCACCTATTGGGACCTTTTGTCATCTTATCCAAATTGATACGCTTATAAGCGAGTATATCCCGGACTTTGACCGGCCTAAAAACGCAAATCAGGAATTAGCGGATATTAAAGAATTTGCGCTTAAATGACTCATGTTGCAAAAATCCCCCTCAAAAAAAACGGGGGCCAAGCCCCCGTTAATAGTTCGGAGTTATTACCTTAATCAGGCGTGTCCGTTCTTGCGACGACGCGCCAAGAAACCCATCAAGCCTAAACCCGCCATGAACATTGCGTAAGTTTCGGGTTCCGGTACCGGCGTGGCCATCAACATCAGTTGGCCGCCTTCAACCATGGCGGTCGGGTCGACCAGACCGAGGGATGATGCCGAGGCATGATCTTGAGCCACAAGCAGATGATAAGTGTGGTCATCATGCTTGCCGAGAATGGAAGTGATGTCGATCACGCCGGACGTTTCTTCATCCTTGGTATGCGAGCCGGCGGTAAACACCCCGGTCGAGGAAACATCGCCGAACAGCGCCGGATCGAACTTGCCCAGCATGGTCATCGTGTTGCTCTCCGGATCGAATTGCCATACTTTGCCGTTGTGATTTGCATTGCCGACATCTTCCAGCAAGGTGATCGTGCCGTCTTTGTTCACGGAAATATTATCGAACATGTTGGGACGAGCGTTGCCAAGACCGTTAGCGATAGTAGTGCTGTCGAACACCACGTCGATCCTGCCACCGGCTTCCGGGTGGGTGATGTCGTCGAACGTAAGACTCCACAGACGCGTGCCGCCATGCTGGGTGCCGCCTGCGGTATCTGTTGTGTCAAGCTGATCGGTGGTCACAAAGTAAAACTTTGTGCCGTCAGCGCTCCAGGCACCGTCTTCCGGCCGGGAGAAGGTGGTGGAAGCGGTGTCGCTCAACGTGAAGTGAGTGCCGTTGGCTATGCCGGTAGTGCGGCTGGTAGTGTTGTTCAGCTCATCATTGGCAGTGGTACCGTCGGCATGACCAGCGACATTGACGAATTTGGTCACGCCATTGGTCAGGCCGGCGCGGTCGATTTCAGAACCCGTGTTGGTCTTGGTTCCCACATATACGGCCAGCGCGTTATTCAGTACGCCGGTACCACCATCGTTGTTGCCGATGACTATGGTCTTGTCCTGGGTGTAAGGATTGGCCAGGAGGTTTTCCCAGGCACCGACCGCACTGCCGCCGGAGCCGTTGGTGGAGGGATTCATTTTGCCAAGAATATAGGCGTTGCCGGTATTGGCCCCGGTAGCGACGGTAGCGACAGCATAACCGGTGGCGCCCCCTTCCTCACCGTTCAGGAACAGGCGGGACTGTGTACCCAAGCCACTAGCAGGATTATAGAATGCGCTTACCTGAGCCATGTCCGCGGAACAGAAGCGATTGAACGACCAGCCGGTCGTGGCGCTGGCGTCGGAAGATTGGGTGCTGGTATTCCAGCCGTAGACGTTCTGGATCAGATCGCCGCCGGAAACAACTTGTAGCGTGCTTTTGTCGATGACCCAATCAGAAACGAAGGCACCCTTGGACAAGGGGCCATGGGCAACCCCAGCAGTATTGCCGAGTTCATGGTTCATCAGCACCGTGAAGGTGCCGTTATCATTGTCGTACGCCCCCAGACCATCCGGAATGCCCGCCATCCGATAACCACCGACGCTGTCGCCAGTGGTCAATATGGATTTAAAGCTGACCCCAGGAGCAACTGCTTGCAGGTATGCGTCTGCGGAACTGCTGGGGCCTTGGGCAGCCGAGGCGAGTCCGGCTTCGGCGGTGAGGGCGGCCGCAACCGCCAAAGTGATCTGCGTCATGCGTAACATTGATTACCTCTCAAAAAGTTGGGATGGGCGATATTGCAAGACATATTCGAAGTTAACGTGCAAAGCTTTAACCTGCATGTCGACGATCAACATAGCGTTTCAATATTGCATATATGCTATCTTGATGATCCGTCAAATGGGGCTGGACGGACTATGGTCATTGATCGGTGTAAAGCCAGGCTGTGGCATGCCAAAATGCTTATATGTCCGTGTCGAAACAGCCCTGAGCTCAGAATCCACGTTTTGGCGAGGTCTGCAATCAAGTCTGCAATCAAGCAGTGGCAGCTAGCGGATGCTGCCTGAGTAACACGACGTCAAAGCGTGTGATGTACTGCTGATCCCGTTGGCGACTCAACAGGTCGAAGAGAAGGATGCGGATACTATACTGTTGCAGCACTACGGCGACAAAATATTACGCGGACTGTAGCTGTTGCGATTATCGTGCATCCCACGCCGAGCGTGCATTTTCCTGAAATACCGCCCGAATACGCAGCCACACGAGACTTATCAGGCTCAAAGTCAATCAGAACGTATGGGAAATACTCGCCCACACAGTCCGCGGAATTCCGTTAAACCCGATGGCGGGCTGATATTTTTTATCGAGAAGATTGTCGATCTGAATACGAAGAGTGGAGCCCTGCCGGATCCTGTATGACGCGCTGAACCCGACGATTATCATGGAAGGCAGTTTGTGAAGGTTTTCGCCGTCGTCGTACCGTTCTCCTTCACCCCGCGCTATGCCCTCTGCTGAAAAGTTGCCGACGGCATATCTCAGGACCGCCGTTCCGAAGATCCTGGATCTGCGCGGCAGGATAGTGTCGAGCTGCACATTGCGCGGGTCCTGTATAGTCAAGTTGGCTCGTGTTGACCATCCTTTACCTATCGGCTGGATTCCCGTCAGCTCAAACCCGTCAATTCGGGCCCGCGATATGTTCTCCACCTGGGAAAACACATTGTTAATGACGATTGCATCACTGATGGTATTGATGAAATACCCCAGGCGATAGCTTGCACCATCCGCACCATCGTACGATACAAAGGCTTCATGCATGCGGCCGCGTTCGGGCTTAAGGTTCGGATTCCCCGCGAAGCCGAAGGTGGGAGGGAAATAGAGGTCATTGAAAGTCGGCGCCTTGAATGACAATGAAGTCAGCGCTCCCACCCGCCAGGACTCACCCAGCTTACGCGCCAGGGAAAGGGAGTAGGTATTAAACCCTCCGAACTGACTGTTCTCGTCGTGGCGAAACATGCCTTCCGCCACGAGATGCTCTGAACCCAGTTGCGTTCCGATAAACCCTGCAACGTTAGTCCTGCTTGCCTTGGTAAAAACTGTCGTGCTCTCTACTCCCTGGATCTCATGATCCATCCCCGCAAAAATACGGCCCGAATTCAGCTTCTTTTCCAGCTGGAGCGATCCCTGCAGGGAATGGCTATTGAAAATCGCCGGGAAAGCTCCTCGCACATTGGATCGATCAAGGGAACCGCCATATGTCGCCATAATGCTGATATCGCGGGGCAGAGAATAGATTGCCCTGAGGTTCGCCATGGAAATCGATTGCAGATTCACATCGTCGGTAGTTAGCGACGCATCAAACGATGTCCTGACTTGCGAGCCTAATGCAGTCGCCTCCACCTGGAAATCCGGTGTTATCCATCCTCCCGCCTTGGCTACGATCCCCAAGCGGCTTCTGGGGTCCTTGTCCGGATTGAAGGCGAAGATGTTATTTCTGTTGGTTGCCGACCCCTGCTGGATAATGTCCTGCACGATCCGGACTCCCGCGTAATAGGATTCTCCCCGTATCCCAACACTTCCCGCGGCGCGCTCCGAAAATCTTGAGCCGCCGCCGGCCGAGACCAGCATCCCTTTCGGGATATCGATGTTTCCGCGTATAACCCCCCCGACCGCATTAGAACCGAAAGCTGCCGACGTCCCGCCTTGAATTACATCGACCGATGACAGGAGGCCCGGCGCGATAGCGGCGAAATTCGGCGAACCGACTGTCGCGGATGACATTTTCACGCCGTCTATCAGGAACACCGTCTGGTTTGAGTTGGAGCCCCGCATAAAAAGTGATACCGGCCCGCCCGGCCCGAGTTCATTGATCTGCACCTGCTCCTGCAACACAGTCTTCCAGTCATTATCCTCGACCTTCAGCTTGATGGAATTAATTCGAAGATTAGTCAACTCCTTGCCTTGAGGGATACGGTTCCCGCCGTAAATAGTCAGTTCCGGTAGCGCTGTTTCAGGCACATCGTTTGCGAGAGCCAATCCCAACGGGTTCAATATCAACCCCAAAGCCAGCATTTTGCCTAATCTCATTCGTAATTCCTTCACAGTTGAGCTTCATCTCGGCGTCGGCGCGAGATGCATGGGTTACCCGCCATGGATCGCCATAGATCTTTACCGATGGATAAAAGTCTCAGATATGCAGAAGACGACAGTAAGCTGCCGGCTTATTCCAAGAAACAGGCATACAGGATTGTTTTATCCGGCGGACCCGCGGTCCAGCACGATGACAAAGGAAATACGTGGCACCCGGCAACGCCGCTAAGTGGCGCCAAGGAGCGCTAAGGAGCTCGTTAAGGAGCCTCTGAGGAATCGACGAGCGCAGAGATATCGAAAGGATATCGATCAGAGACCGCCCCACGCGGTATTTCCAAACGCATTCAAGGCCGGTATCCGGGCTCGCAGGACTTGACGTAACGCCTTCCCATGAATTGAAGAATTCACAGTGGCTTCATGCCATAAGAAATGGCATTGTTGATACGTCCACACCTGCTTACCGTTGCGGGGGCAGCCCAGGCATCTTTAGGAAATTCAAAACCAATCTCCATGGAGGAGATACGTTCAGAGCTTACCAACCTGGTTCCCGTTTAACCCGGCTGATACGCAGCCGGGCACCTCAAACGTGGCCGCAATTCTACCAGAACCGGGCAATAATGGTTTAAGAGGATAACGCAACGGAAATAGCGCAGCGGGTGGAGCAAGTTGTGCCAAGAGGAGTGATGGACTGGGCGGTTGGGTCGCCTGCTGGCGGTGGATCGCCTGCAGCCTCAGCCCTGCCCTGGCGGACAACCATGCCGACGGTGACTCGAATCCCACGAATGGAAGCGCTGCCGCCCATCACGCCGGGTTGCCGGGTAATGCCGATTCAGTCGCGCCATGCTTTGCTCCCATGGAAATGCATTGTCATGGTATCGGTTGAGAATATTATTTCAGAAGCTAGTTGTAAAAATGAAAGCGTTTTTATTCCGGCTCCACGACAGCAGAGTGGGAGCGGCCGGCCCCCGCCTCTGCCAAAGGGATGAAACCAGGGACAGTCGTGGCCCCGGCGGACTGAATACGCGCTACGGATCGACACGAATGCTGGAAACTACTTTTAGATAATTACCTTAGCAGTTGACTCACCAAGGATTTCCGCACTATAGTGAGCTGACAAGATCCATATAAATATAAAACAATGGAATCAGAACTGAAGGCGCTTGAAGATAAAATTCATCAATTCGTACGGTTGTGTCAACAACTGCGATCAGAAAATATTCATTTGCGTCAGCAACTGGCAACTGCCACCAGCGAAAATAAGCATCTTGCGGAAAAGATAAACGCCGCAACTGGCCGCCTGGAAGCGCTCCTTGCACAGTTCCCCAAAGGTAATGAATAGCCAAGAATGAAAAACAGTAACGCCATGGATGTCAGCATTATGGGACGTGACTTCCGCATCACGTGTCCTGACGACGAACGTGAAGAATTACAGAGAGCGGTGATTTATCTCGATAAAAAGATGCGCGAAATCAGGGACAGCGGAAAAGTGATCGGATCCGAGCGTATCGCGGTTATGGCTGCGCTCAACATTACGCATGAGTTACTGACCGAGAGGCATAGGGAAGGGTTTGACACCGAAGAATTTAGGCGTAGAATCGATCGCATGCAGGCAGCCCTTGATGCGGTATTGCCGGAACAAGACAAGCTGTTCTGATCCGGCTCACGTAATTTCAAGTTGCCCCAACAATTTCCCCTTTGCGCGTGCCATCAGATCCGGAAGGCGGCGAAAATGGATAAAAGTTGTTCCCTGCGGTGTTCGTTTTAGGCCTATATTCTTTGAACCAACTTTTTGAGAACTGGTTACGAACCATAGCGATGCTGTTGTGCGCGTCCTATACGGAAGCGCCTGATGCATCCGGTAAGTGACCGCCTTGGACCTTAAGGTTCAAGATAATGGCCTGACGGCATTTGCGGGGACTTTGTTTCAAGCCCAAAAAGCAGTGAAGTAACTTTTTGGATAGCCTAGCTTTTTGGACAACCGGATTGCTTCAGTCAATGGCCCCAGGCCGGTGTACCGTGCCAGTATGAGCGGCTCGCCGAACAAATAGCTCTTCCCGAGCTCCGCATTTATCTTCGTTTTAAGAGGATGTGCCGGCATGATTTCCAAGACCCATCCCATCGACTCCGGTGGCGCTCGCCTCCCGATCAAGCTCGATACGACGTCGAACGGAGAGTTTGAGCCGGTTCCGTTAACGCCCGTCAACCGCGCGGCGAATCACCTCGCGCATGAAGCGGCCGATGAAAATGCAGAGCGTCTGGCCGTTTCCCGAAGAGATTTCCTCATCTCCGCTTGCGGCGCGGCCTCCACGCTTCTCGCATTCAACACTGCAAACGCGGCAGCCGGCAAGACTGGCGGCTTCTTCGATTTACCGAAGGAGGCCGCGCTCGAGCCGGAGCTTGCGCAAGCGACGGTTGGCGGCCAGGGTGAATTCATCTTCGACGTACAGGGGCACTTTGTCGATCCGAATGGTGCGTGGGTCAAAAAGCTTCCCCCCGGCTCCAATCCCCTAAGTCAAATGCCCAAGGCAGGCTGCGCGCTCGCCTCCGAACCCGGCTCGCGCAGTTATTTGCGCTGCCTCGGACCTGACGAGTTCATCAAGGACGTATTCCTCGACTCTGATACCGATATGATGGTGCTCTCCTTCGTTCCTTCCGCGCCCGATGCCGAGCCGCTTACCATCCAGACGGCGGATGCGGTTCGCAGGATTGTCGATCGCATGGAAGGCACGCACCGTCTGCTGGTGCATGGACGGGTCAATCCCAACCAGAAGAGGGATCTAGAATCAATGGATGAGCTAAAGGAGCGCTGGGGTGTATCCGCGTGGAAAACTTACACGCAGTTCGGTCCTGGCGGCAAAGGCTATTTTCTATCGGACGACATCGGCACCCAGTTCATCGAGAAGGCGCGCGGGCTCGACGTCAAGGTTATCTGCATACACAAGGGTCTGCCTTTCGGCAAACAATCCTACGAGCACAGCCAGTGTAGCGACATCGGGGTTGTTGCCAAACGCTTTCCCGATGTTAACTTCCTCGTGTATCACTCGGGCTTTGTCACCACGGTTCCCGAACGTCCGTTCGAAGGAAGGGGCGCGGGCGACGGCATCGATACCCTGATCCGTTCGGTCATCGAAAACGGCGTAGAGCCGAACAGTAACGTGTACGCCGAGCTGGGCAGCACCTGGCGCTTCCTGATGCGCGATCCTGAAGCCGCCGCCCATGCGTTGGGAAAGCTCTTGAAATATTGCGGTGAGAACAACGTCCTCTGGGGCACCGATTCCCTCTGGTACGGGTCGCCGCAGGATCAGATCCAGGCGTTTCGCACGTTTCAGATTGCCCCCGAATTGCGGGCGAGATACGGATACCCTGAGATCACGCCACAGCTCCGCGCCAGAATTTTTGGCCTCAATGCGGCGAAGGTGTACTCTATCAGCGCGGACGAGGTGAAAAAATACACGGGACGCGACCGTATCGCCCGCGAGCGGCAGGCTTATCTCGAACATCCTGAACCGCATTTCCTCACCTATGGCCCGAAAACCCGAAGGGAGTTTCTTCGATTAGCCGCGGCCGGGCAATTTTGATCACCCACATCTCTGAACGGAATTCGTAGCCTGACTGGCCTATCATTAAGTAAACAAAAAAGTACAAAGGCACATATGCAAGCCATCACATATTGGGCTAAATACCTCAAGGTAAGTATATGGATGAGAAAGCGAAACCGCATCTGGTAGGCATCAATCACATCGCGCTCGAGGTTGGGAATATCGATGAAGCGGTGGCCTTCTACGCTCGCATCTTTACTTTTGAGTTGCGGGGCCGCGGCCGAGGCGCCGCCTTCATCGATATGGGCGATCAATTCATCGCGCTGATGGAAGGGCGATCTCAGGCCGCCGACGACCACAGGCATTTTGGTTGGTCGTTGACGACCGTTCGCACGTGCGCGAACTTGCCGAAGCGGCAGGGGCAACCCTGTTAAAGGGGACCTTCCTCGACTTTCTCGACCCGTGGGGCAACCGGATTCAGGTAGTCGAATATCGCGATCTTCAATTTATGAAGACCGATGCCGTGCTGAAATTCATGGGGCTGGAGCTGGACAAGAGCGAACAGGCGCAAGCGGAACTGCGTGAGAAAGGAATCCAAACATGAGACAAAATCGGTTTGATAAAAAAGACCGACAACGGACCAGCAGGGCCTTTCCTCAGGCCCTGCTCAAGCCTTTGCCCCTTTAGCTACTCAGCAGATTAATCTGTCCAACGCAGTATCAATGTATCGGCAACCAGCTCCACCTCGGTTTTGAACTTTCTACCTTCCCTGTTCAGAACGTCCTTCAGCCAGAGCGCATCGCTCCTGGACGCATGATTCAGCCTGAAGCGTCTCGTCTGCATGGGGACCATATCCAGTTTGATCAGCTTCCCGTCTGCTGGCTCCACGCTTGCAAAATACATCAGCGAAAGATCACCTCGATAGGCCTCATGCCCGGAAATCCCTTCATAGTCATTCAGAAAGTCACCGCAGCCGTAAAGAATGAGCTTTCCTTGATAAACCTCGATCCCTTTTGCATGGTGGGAGGAGTGGCCATGAATGATATCGACGCCTGCGTCATCGATCAGCCAATAGGCAAATTCCTGCTGCTCGCGTGGCACCTCATATCCCCAGTTGCCCCCCCAATGAATCGAGGCAATAACAACATCACCTGTGCGTTTTAGTCCACTGATGTAATGCCGAATATCCCGTATGGTTTTCACGGAGAAGTCGGGCAAAAAGTTTACGCCGGGCTTGCCCGCTGTGGCAGCCCAGCTCCAGGGCACGCCGCTTGTTTCAGAACCGAAAGAAAAAACAAGCACGCGCCCCTTTCCAGAGACAGGCATTATCGCCGGCGCCTGAGCCTCCTGGATATTCATGCCTGCGCCCGTCGTTTTGATACCGGCTTTTTTCAAGGTATCCAGCGTCTCAGCAAGACCGGAATAACCCCAATCCAGGATATGATTGTTCGCCAGGGCGCAACAATGGATATTCGCCGCCGTAATGCAGGGAATATTATCCGGATTCATCCGATAGTTGACCGCCTTTTCCTGCACGTCGTTGCTGCCGGTAACGGCGGTTTCCAAATTGATGATTCGCAGATCGGGCTTCCGAAGCTTGAGTTCAGCAAGAGCATCTCCCCAGATGTATGAAAAATCCACTGGTCTCGGAATGGGGCCGTTCGCCTGTTCGGCAAGCTCCACATATCCCGCCGCGCTTTTCATATACCCCTCGTAGAGAGTGGGGTTGCCGGGATGCGGCAATATCTGGTCGATTCCCCTGCCCGTCATGACGTCACCACAGAGGAACAATTTGATGACGCTGATACCCGAGTCGTGCAATAGCGATTCCGAATTGCCCTGTTCGCTTTTTATGCCCCCAGCCTTGTCACTGTTTGTAATGGACTGCGCATAAAGCGGGTAAACCGCCACGGCAAACCCCGCCGAAAGCGTGGACACAATGAATCTGCGCCGTTTCGGTTGGTGATTCACATGTTTTGCATTCTCGAGATTCTTCATTAAAATAGCACTCGAGGGCCGGTATGCTTTCATCCTAGACCATATCGACAGGAATGGTGCAGCTTACTATGCGTCTCTGGACTGTTCATCCGCGTTATCTCGATGCCAAAGGTCTCGTCGCAACGTGGCGAGAGGCATTATTGGCCCAAAAAGTGCTGGCCGCGGTAACCTGCGGCTACCGACATCATCCCCAGCTTATCCGGTTTCGCGCGCATCCCGCCCCAATTCAAGCAATCGGAGCGTTTCTGGCAGACCTTGCGAAGGAGGCCGCACGACGCGGCTATAACTTCGATATAAACAAGATCCTGGAGCACGGGGCTATGGATCAAGGGGCTACTGAGCAAATCGAGGAAACAGAAGGGCAGCTATTGTACGAGTGGGCTCATCTCAGGGCAAAACTGCACAGGCGGACGCCAGATCTTCATCGGCAGTTTCGAAGCATCATTATTCCCGAGCCTCATCCATTATTTCGTATTGTCCCCGGCAGCATCAGAGAGTGGGAAAAAGTGAAATCCCCAGCGCCCGGCAGCCACCCTCTTGAGCGTCGTTCAAGAGGGTGACCGGAGTCAACTTGTCTCCATCAGCGGCAGGCTTCCAAGACAAATTCCTTCCGAGACCATTCATTGGCGAGACAGGATAAATGGGCCTATGAGCATGGCATCGAAATGGACTTCAGCCATTGCGGACACCCAACCGATAATGCCAGCGGGAAAAGCCTCAATGCGTTTGCAGCTTGGAGCGCCTTAGGCTTATTTGGGTCTTGTCTTTAGAGAATGCCAGGCGCAAAATTGATGAATTGGCGGCAGTACTAAAAAGAGTGCGTCCTCACTTCGCATGGCTAGTGCAACTCCGGCGAATATGGACTTCTTACACAAATCAAGGAATATCATGGTAGATCAAGGTTGTATTTCTGTGAGCGAAGAAGCAGGAACCGTGAAGATGCTGACGATCGA
Organism: Nitrosovibrio tenuis; assembly: GCF_900109785.1. Taxonomy (GTDB): domain Bacteria; phylum Pseudomonadota; class Gammaproteobacteria; order Burkholderiales; family Nitrosomonadaceae; genus Nitrosospira; species Nitrosospira tenuis_A. Next base: position 352,549 of record NZ_FOBH01000001.1, on the reverse strand, counting down.
GCCGGGAGCCGACCTATCGGCGCCGGAGGTGCGACGTACGGCCATCGAGACACTGGAAGGGGGAGGGTTAATCTACCTGCCAAAAAGCGGCTTTGAGCTGTCCGAACGGGAGCGAGAGCTGATCTCGGACACGGCGAAGATCCTGACTCGGGAGCCCGATGTCCAGGATGGCCGCCCGACGATCATCTTCGATCCGGCGCACGGCCGCATCAAGAAGTACCACTACGCGCAAGTGCGCGGGAAGTTGATGCGAGCCCAGGTCAGAGACACGGCGCGCCCCGATATCGAGGCGATCATGGTGCGCTACGGCAAGTGGTCCGAGGATGTGATCAACCAATTGTTCCCCATCTACCAGGAAGCACTGGACCGAAAACGGGTCACCTATCGGCCTTTTGCCCGCAACAGCACCCAGTCGCTGCACATCGACTCGAGCTATGGGTACCCTACTCAGGGGCGCGGCATGCTGCGCATTTTCACCAACATCAATCCCGTCAATCGATTGCGTATCTGGCAGCTCGGCGAACCGTTTGAACCCTTCGTGAGCCGTTTCCTGCCTTCTGTGCGCCTCAGCAAACCATCCTGGATTTCCGCCATTCTGGCGCGCCTCGGCATCGTCGACGGAGCCAAGACCAAATACGATCAGTACGTGGCGGCGGTGCGCGCCCTGGGCATACGCGACAAGGAGTACCAGCGGACGGCACCTCGCAAGATCATGGAATTTCCGGTTGGCGCAAGCTGGATCGCAATCACGGATCTGGTGCTGCACGGCGCGATATCGGGGCAGCACAGCCTCGATCGGACGTTTTACCTGCCGGTGGAGGCAATGAGCGATCCGTCGCGCTCTTCATTGCGTATCCTGGAGAGGATGACCGGCGAAGCCCTGGTTTGAGCGCGGGCGGTAATCGCAGGACGTCAGAGTCGTCCTGTCTGGCGGGCAAGATGAAGATGCCCGGCTCGCGCCCGGGCCCTCGATTACCTCGGCGGCTGAGCTTTGCCTGCCTTCCCTCCGGGGTAATGCTGGAAGTGAACCCAGCTAACCCAAGCCCTCGCTCATTTACTCAAGCATGGATTATTGCGGCAGAAATAAGTATTAAATTGATAGAGGAATACACTTACGTCGCAAATTTTAAAGAGCGGTGCTGAAGATCGTGAGTGACTGGAGCTTTGACAGAATCACGAGGGAATTGAGCGGTGCAATGTGGACGTTTTCCCGCTTGCCTGATGACAGCTCGGCAGCAACTTTTGTCCACCGGTGCTTCCAACGCGAGATTTGGCACGAGGTCAAGCTCCGCGAGCGGATCGCAATTTGGGCGGCTCTGCCGCTCGTCCCATTGGTAGTTGTGGTGCTGGCAGCAATTTTCACCTCGATCAACGGGCAGGCGATAAAGAAACGGACCGGGAAGGGGATAATCCGGCAAGTCCGCGAGCAGCTCGGAGTCTCGCTGCGGCACGCGATCTTGCCTCCCTGGTACTACATTTTCGAGCTGCATGACGACGACAAGCGCCAGCGCGCCTGCGAATATGTGAACCGGTTTGAGATGAAAAGCGGACTCTACCGCATCCTGCGCGACCACAATGGCGGACTTCCCATTCCTGCGGAGCGCAGCACGGCGTGCATCAAGGACAAATTGTGCTTCATGTCCCGCTGCCGTAAATTTGGCATTGCCACTGCGCCTGCCCTTCTGAGCGTCGCGAAGGGGGAGGTTAAGGCGCTTGATTGGAGCGGACCGGGCCTCCCCGAGATCGATCTCTTCGTAAAGCCGTTGCATGGCCAGAATGGAAAAAATGCCACGCGCTGGGATTATCTGGGTTCGGGGCAATATCGACGCAACGACGGTAAACGTGCGACTGCAGACGAGGTGTTGGAAGACTTGCGCCAAGCGTCACAGCGCAGGGCTTTCCTGGTGCAGCCACGACTCGTGAATCACAGGGAGATCGCCGACCTAGGCAATGGCACTCTTGCAACGATTCGGGTGATGAGCTGCCGTGATGAGCAAGGCGAATTCGAAGTGACCAATGCGGTTTTTCGCATGGCGCAAAACGGTACCGTCGTTGTCGACAACTTTCACACAGGGGGAATCGCCGCCAACGTCGATATTCATACCGGCGAGTTAGGGAGGGCCACCTGTGGGGCTTGGGGGTCGACCGTGGATGGATGGTATGAGCAGTATTACGAAAACGGTGCGCAGATTCTGCACCGCAAGCTCCCATGCTGGCCTGAGCTGATCGATCTGGTCCGCTATGCCCATGGCAGCGCGTTCTCCGACCAGGTGGTGATCGGCTGGGACGTCGCCCTGCTCGACAGTGGACCGTGCATGATCGCAATTAACAAAGCACCGGATTTCGACATGATTCAGCGGATCGGTAGCGGCCCAGTGGGGAACGAGCGGCTAGGAAAACTTCTGGCGTTCAACCTGAGGCGCACTGTCGAGGCTAAGCATCGTTCGCTTTAGGCTGGGTGAAGATAATGTGAGGCTCGCTGCAACTCATATTCTGTAACCCATGTTTCGCTCCGTTCGGTCGAATTTGCAGAATACATACCTTCCTCAACGCAAAAGGCGGTCGCGCTTCGGATCGGGGTTTCCTATCCTCCACACTACTTTTTCTGAGCTGCCTACGCGGCAGTGAACGATCGCTCAATCGGTCTGTGTTGGGGCCTGATTTTCTGAGCTGCCTACACGGCAGTGAACCAAGTATGGCGCTGATCACAGCCGCAGCACTTTTTCTGAGCTGCCTACGCGGCAGTGAACTATCCCGAGGCTACAACTCCTGCCGTTGTCTTTTTCTGAGCTGCCTACGCGGCAGTGAACAATGCTTCGCAAGGTTGGCGGGGGCTGATCGGTTTCTGAGCTGCCTACGCGGCAGTGAACAAAATCCCTGAAAGATTCGGCGCGGCGGGAAATTTCTGAGCTGCCTACGCGGCAGTGAACTCGATACGAATAAAGGCTCTCCAATGATGGCAATTTCTGAGCTGCCTACGCGGCAGTGAACTGCCAAGCGAGCGCCTCAACCCGCCCGGAATATTTCTGAGCTGCCTACGCGGCAGTGAACCATTTGACCCGCCCTCCTGTATCGGTACTACGTTTTCTGAGCTGCCTACGCGGCAGTGAACGCACGAACGCCAGCAACAGAGCGCCGCCTATCTTTCTGAGCTGCCTACGCGGCAGTGAACGCCGCCGCTTGTGTGCGCTGGTTTTCTATATTTTTCTGAGCTGCCTACGCGGCAGTGAACACTACGTGAAGGGTTTGCGGTCCCTTTCAATCTTTCTGAGCTGCCTACGCGGCAGTGAACCAAATGATGTGCGCGATGTGCAACTGCCTGACTTTCTGAGCTGCCTACGCGGCAGTGAACAAATGCTTCGCATGGTCACGGGGGTGATCTGATTTCTGAGCTGCCTACGCGGCAGTGAACTACACTATTAGTACACCTCAAGTCTCATACTATTTCTGAGCTGCCTACGCGGCAGTGAACAGCGGATTCTTTTTGCGCAGCCGACTCAACCATTTCTGAGCTGCCTACGCGGCAGTGAACCGTTTCAAGCGGCGCGTCGAGGTACGCGCAATTTTCTGAGCTGCCTACGCGGCAGTGAACCAGTCGCGCACGTGGAACAGCACGCGGTCTCATTTCTGAGCTGCCTACGCGGCAGTGAACTTTATATCATGCTGCTTTCAGCGATTCCTATGTTTCTGAGCTGCCTACGCGGCAGTGAACTATTACTGAAGAACTTTTGAAAATTAACCTCATTTCTGAGCTGCCTACGCGGCAGTGAACGACCGCGCCATTCGCCCTATTGTAGTTATCGATTTCTGAGCTGCCTACGCGGCAGTGAACTTTGGTTTCCCTATGTTCGGCGGTCAAAACATTTTCTGAGCTGCCTACGCGGCAGTGAACCTGCCGTACGGACCTGTGACGATCATGGGCAATTTCTGAGCTGCCTACGCGGCAGTGAACTCGGGTATGTATCCGAAATTTCCGTTATTAATTTTCTGAGCTGCCTACGCGGCAGTGAACCTCTTCGGCAGACTTTTCAGCATGTTCCAAACTTTCTGAGCTGCCTACGCGGCAGTGAACTTGTCGGTTGCAAGCGGGGGAAAAATGCCAGATTTCTGAGCTGCCTACGCGGCAGTGAACTGTGAGTGCGTTTAAACCGCGTCCGGCAACAGTTTCTGAGCTGCCTACGCGGCAGTGAACAAATGGGGCGCTGCGCTTATTTTATTCTGGCTTTTCTGAGCTGCCTACGCGGCAGTGAACGGGTTGCTCTGGTGTGTCCTGGTAGTCGTGATTTTCTGAGCTGCCTACGCGGCAGTGAACTTTCCGCTATCACTACGGCACGAATTTGGATTTTTCTGAGCTGCCTACGCGGCAGTGAACGCCAGATAGTGATACTCGGTCCCGCTTGAGCTTTTCTGAGCTGCCTACGCGGCAGTGAACGTGGCGCATCTTGCATCTATGCGGACCTGGATTTTCTGAGCTGCCTACGCGGCAGTGAACTTGGCGAACGAGAAATGAGCTACCCCGGATTATTTCTGAGCTGCCTACGCGGCAGTGAACAATTTTTCTCAAACTTCTCAAACATTTTTAAATTTCTGAGCTGCCTACGCGGCAGTGAACCTTATGCGGTCACGCTGGAACTGCGGCGCATGTTTCTGAGCTGCCTACGCGGCAGTGAACTTCTGACGTTGTAGCTACCGAGCTTTCCGACCTTTCTGAGCTGCCTACGCGGCAGTGAACCCCCTTTATTGTTCGTAATAAAGGTTTCAGTATTTCTGAGCTGCCTACGCGGCAGTGAACTGAAATAGCGCCACGCATAGCCGGGCTGAGACTTTCTGAGCTGCCTACGCGGCAGTGAACGGCACCGAGATTAACAACCTAAACAAGTTCCGTTTCTGAGCTGCCTACGCGGCAGTGAACTTTCCATAAAGCCACTTGATAACAATGCTGTAGTTTCTGAGCTGCCTACGCGGCAGTGAACTCAATAGTGATCTTTGACCCAGCAAGCACAGATTTCTGAGCTGCCTACGCGGCAGTGAACATCGCTTAAAGGTGAACTCGGCTTTTTAAAATTTTCTGAGCTGCCTACGCGGCAGTGAACGGAAACGTGCCGGGCTTTCTTTATCGCGTCAATTTCTGAGCTGCCTACGCGGCAGTGAACGTAATGCCGTTGATAAAAACCAAGCCGAAAGATTTCTGAGCTGCCTACGCGGCAGTGAACTTCCCCAACGGCATAAAGCCGCCTCAGTGATATTTCTGAGCTGCCTACGCGGCAGTGAACGCCTGATAATTGGATGGATACGGTCACCGGGTTTTCTGAGCTGCCTACGCGGCAGTGAACCGCTCAGAATGCGGCAGATGGTCGGCTGGGTTTTTCTGAGCTGCCTACGCGGCAGTGAACGAAAAGCGGGAAAGTCTCTGTATCGGCTTAAATTTCTGAGCTGCCTACGCGGCAGTGAACCAAATGATGTGCGCGATGTGCAACTCCCGGACTTTCTGAGCTGCCTACGCGGCAGTGAACGCAGCCGGACCAAAAATCGAACTCCGCTTTAATTTCTGAGCTGCCTACGCGGCAGTGAACAGAATGGAAGAGGGCGAGGAGGGTTTGCTTGAGTTTCTGAGCTGCCTACGCGGCAGTGAACTCATTCCGTCCGTTAGCTTAGCCGCTTCACTCGTTTCTGAGCTGCCTACGCGGCAGTGAACCCGGATTATTGCATATGACCCCGAGGATCAATTTTCTGAGCTGCCTACGCGGCAGTGAACTCGGTAACGGGCGAGGTTCAAAGCCCATCAACTTTCTGAGCTGCCTACGCGGCAGTGAACGGTAGCTCCTATGCAAACTCTATTCTCGATAATTTCTGAGCTGCCTACGCGGCAGTGAACCTTAAATCGGGGGGTTATGGTTCGCGCCTTGGTTTCTGAGCTGCCTACGCGGCAGTGAACGTCGCAAGCGCAAATCAACGCCAATGTCAACATTTCTGAGCTGCCTACGCGGCAGTGAACTGTTAAAAGGCACTGCCAGCGGACCCCCAAAATTTCTGAGCTGCCTACGCGGCAGTGAACGATTTGGCGGTATCGCTGCTTTGTCTGTAGCGTTTCTGAGCTGCCTACGCGGCAGTGAACTCAACAACTCGGCGGGGCCGGGGTCGGGGTCTTTTCTGAGCTGCCTACGCGGCAGTGAACTGGATCAAAAATCATGCAAATGCCTATTCCCTAACAAGATTAAACAGAAAATAGCGTACCCACTTAAAAATTCAGGCAGAACATAAGTTATAGATTTTTAAAGAACAAATTCAGACCCATTAAAAAATGGTCAAAACCATGGAATTGTGGCCACCTGGCTCAACCCATAGGCATTGAAGTTGCCTGCAACAGCGTGGGACTGGGCTGGACCATGCTCGATAAACAGCCTGAAGGACTGGCCGCTGCTGGTGCTGCGCAATTGCACGTAAGGCAGGTCCGCCAGCCGGGCAACCTCGTCCGAAATACGCCGATGGGCCTCCTCGACGTCCAGGTCGTGGCGTCGCATCAACCTCCGGCGCAACCGTTCCGGGCTGCTTTTGACCTGGACGCGTCTCACGACGCAATGCTTGGCATTTTCAGGCGCGCGGGTTGGCGGTATCAGTGTAACGTGATCACGCATTCCGGTTATCCAGTCGCTCGCCATCAAAGCCGAAAGCGTCGCAAGATTCCCATGCAGGCGCAGCCGCGTGCCCAAATGCGGCGCTCGTGAATTAAAACCCGGAAAACTCACGCCGATGCAGTTGCTGTTTCTTGCTACCAAGGCCCGGTGCAGCTTGGCGTAAAGCGCACCCATGAGTTGATGGGCTGGAAACTCCGGATCCGGCCGTACATCGATATCTATGTGGTGATCCATGGCTCATTCCTTGTCCGCATCGCCGAATACCCCGCCGCGAATCAGCGTGGCCAACACAAAATGCTGTTGCTCCGCCGCAGGGGTCCGGTCTTTGAGCAGCCAGTTGTCAAAAAGCGAATAGAAGTCCGCTTTGTCGGTGGGCTTGCGGTAAGCCTTGCCCTGCGTGGTGACCGAACCGTAAGGTTCCACCGGAATAGGGCCATTCTCCTCCGCCCCGGCATACCAGTCGTCAATGGAGCGCAGGGCATTGCCTATCTTCTGCGAGTGAATGCCGGCGATACCGCTGACGGTGTATAGCGTTTTACTTTTGGTGGTCTTTGCCTTATCGAGAATGAGTTCTTGCGAAGGAAACACTTCCTGTCCTGCACCCATGCCTACAAAAGCGGTGACTTGCAGCAGAACATGGCGGTTGCCGGCCAAGCCCTCGGCAATAAGCGCGCTCAATTGTGCCAATGCCGCCGCAGCTTCAGATGGCGCATCGAAGTGTCGCAGCGACAACGCCAGGGCGTCAAAAGTCCAAGCCTGCGCGGGCTGGCCATTGACCAGTTGAGCTACCCGCACCGAAATTTGCTCAGCGCCCAGGCGGTTGCGCCAGAGGAAGCGGCCATTGGCCAGGTTGCAGGCGTAGCGCCGGGCCAGCTCGGCAAAGCCGTGCGTATCGACGTAGCCTTTTACCGTGCTTTGCAGTTTGCGCTGGTAGTCAGCGTTGTTGCAGGCCGAGGGCGTGCCCGCACCGCCCAGTACGCGCAGCGTGAAGCCAACCTTGAGGGTATCGGCATCGGCGGGGAGGGCGGCCACGTCCACGGTTTGCAGATTGGGGTTCTCAATCGCGGCATCGAGTTTGGCGGGATCCTGGTCTTTGGTCTTCAGCCGGTTGGAGATGGTGCCCCGCACTGATTTTTCCCGCACGCTCACGGCGGGCCATTCCTGGCTGGCGGTGCGTTGACCCCAAGATCCGGAGAAAAACAAGGCATCGGAAGGGTCCAGTTTGCGCTCGAATGCAAGCACAGACGCGGTTTTGAGAGCGGTAGTTGCCATGCTGAAAACTCCTTGATTTAAGTGGTTGGGGAAACAGGTAAGGGCGACGGGGCCTGGTACGCATTGAAGCAACGGTAGAGACCGCTGTCATGGAAGGGTTCCCAAAGCAGATCGCTGATATCGGTGAGGCGCAGGGGGTTGATCCACTGCCCCATCGAATAGACACTTTCAACAAACTGGAACGGCAAATTGGGGTCGCGCGCGCCAGCCACGGTGCCGGGATCGTGCAGCTCAGAGAGCGCCGCAAATCCTACCGGCATGGGCACGATCCAGCCGGGGCGGCTGTCGGTCACCCATTCAACGGTCTCAATGGTGTCCCCGGTTTTCTCATCCACCGTTTTCTGGCGAACGGCACGGTGGTTCAGGCGCGAGAGGTCAAGCCAGGCATCCAGCAAGGTCGCACCAAGGGTCGTCTTTTGCAGTTCGGCCAGCCGTGTTTGCAGCAGGTCGTCGCGCGATACCAACGCAAAGCCGGGAAGCAAGCGGCGGCTGAGCTTGCGGAATTCTTTGCGGCGTTCCTCAGGGTCGTCAGACACCAATTTTAATGACGGCCGAGGAGGATTGCGAAACTTTCCCGGCAGTGGCGGCACGACGCTGCCGCCCGCGATACGCATGCCTGCAAGCACGTCGCCGATGTGCGCGGCCAGTTGCGCGCGTTCGGCCTCGCTCAGCAGTGCCGCCGCCAGTTCAACCTCGAATACCAGGGTGATGTCGAGATGGGCTCGGCCTTCTTCAACGATGGCGGCGGTGCTGCCGTCTTGCAGCACCGGGTTGCGCGTCAGGTGAAAACTTCGGGTATAGCCGCCTTGGGTCACCTGGGGCTCAAAGCTGTGGCAGACTATACCGACACTGTAGAACGCGATCCCCGCATCAGGTCCCAAGAGCCTTGTCAGGGCGGTCATCAAGCCGGTGAATGCCGTGATGGCCGGAAATCCCCAGGTCATGGGGCTGGAAATGGCGTTGGCATTTTGCACGCGCAGGCGCGGCAGCACCAGCAGCGCTTTGTTCCGTGTTTGCTCAGTTGTCATGACGGCTCTCCCGTTCTTCGGCTTTGATCTCTTCGCACATCCGGTTGCGCCATTCCAGAAATTCTGGATCACCCATGGGCAGCGGGTCACGCAGTTGCGCGTTAAGCCAGTTGGCAAACAGCGCGCTGACGCGCTCGGCATTATCGGTGGGCAGCGGCATACCCTCCGACGTCAGAGCCCATTCGACGCCATCGCGGTCTAGCCAGTATTTTTCCGGGCTGGAGAGACGGCACGCCGGTGTTTGGCTCCAGCCCGACGGGAGGAAGCGCAGCTCGGCGGAAAATTGCAAGAACTCATCGATGATGCCGTTGACTAATTCCATGCGGCGTTTCCGGGTCTTGAGGTTTTGTATCGGATCGGCTTTCAGGAACGCAAGCAGAGCCTTGACCAATTGCCGCACCTCCGCGCGTCGGCTGAAGCGCGGGAACATCGAATTGGAGACCAGCAGTGGCTTCACGTCAATTGAGCGCCAGGCAGGCGGCAGGGAGGCCAACAAAAGGTTATCGCCGCGCCGCTCGCTGTTGAGCTGGCTGATATTCTGTGGTTTGGTTCCGCCAAGTTTTTGAATGACCAGATCAGGATATTGCCGCACCGGGCGCGCGCTGTATTCGCCTTCTTTTTTGGCTTTGCGTGCCGCCATGGCTTCTTCGCTGAAGCGATCGTCCTGCACCGCCTGATAGACGTGATGCGCCAATGAGGTGGCATACAGCGGCGCGAGCAGGTGAAAGTTGGCGTCGTCATGCGGATCTTCGCCTGTCAGCCAATAAAGTTGCTTGGCAAGTGTGTGCGAGACCACCCGGCCGCGTCGTTCGGTCAAGCCGGCAAATGCGGCCATCCATGCTTGCGCTTGTGCTGGGTCGCTACTCAACGCCGCCGCCAGATCGGCATCGCGCGCCAGGGAAAAGGCCAGCAGGCTGCGCCCTCTATGTTCCAGTTTGAGGAATTTGTACACATCGAGCGCGGCGGCGTTGCCGACCACATCGCTTGTAAACCCATCCCCCAGGCAGTGGCTACCTACAACCGTCAGTATTGGCTGAACATGCGGCGGGCTGTATAAGCTGGTGCCTTTCGCGTCGGGATGAATTGGCTTGAGCGAATGTGTCACTGCCTGAATCTGGCTGACACGGCAAGCCGCATTTTCGAGCCAGTTTGCAGGGGTGAACTGCGCATGGAGTTCGCCGCGCTTGGGGTCGTCGTCCTTGAGTTTGTCGAGCTTGTCATCGAGCCGCTTCTTAAGAAACCCGGCAATGAGTACCCGTAATTCGCCGACGCGTTGCGCATCGATATTGTCCATTTTATTCTCCTTTATGATGGGCAATAGTAGCACTGTCTGTTAACCACTGTATTTTCTATTTTCATTCTATTAAAAGGAAATTACAGGCTCTTATTTAATGTAAACTCTCCAAACTGCTGAAAAGCAGCTTAGAAAACTGTGTATTCTATTTTTCAATTCGTTTTTTACTGCCGCATAGGCAGGGCCGATTTACAAGTCGGCCGGTTTTTTATACCCTTGCTTTCGCAAATCCCAGCACCGGATGAAAGCGCCAACCGTTGTCGCTGTGCGGCAAAGCCAAAATGCCAAAGCGCTCAGCACAATTGACCAGCGGCATGTCCATCTCGTCCGCCAGCTCGATCAATGCCTGCAAATAATCGGTCTGGCCCCAGGGCTCGATGCCAGCACCCTGCACATCCATGTCTGAAATTCGATGGTTGTGCGATGTTTCCACCACTGCAAACTCTTTTTCACCACACCGGCCATTCGACTTGTCCATCAGTTGAACCAGCTCGTAGTCATCCCCATCGCCCGTTGGACGCAACAATAAATCCACGCGCTTGATGTCATCCCGGCGGAAACGCTGCTGCTGCGGCAATACGGCGGTGAGCAGCGCATCGGCTGGTGGCATTTGCCACCAGCACGTGGCGTTGAGCTCTGAGGGCAGACCCGTTCTGGCCGACCCGCGCTGACGCAGGCCGGAAGGAGCGGGAACCGTGCTGGCAATTTGGACCAGCATGGTCCGGTGCATCCTGGCGTGCTCCAGGTCGGCCAGCCGCATCTTTGGCTGCAATTCCTCTGGTGGACTTGACATGATCCGGGGCCGGGCGTCGATCACTTCCCGCTCAGCGGTGGACAGCAGTTCGGTCATGGAGTGGGTCGTCAACCGAAACACCGCGGTTTCAAAGCCCGGCTTGCAAAACGCCTCTTTGCCCGGCTCCCGGAAGTGCCGCAAATTGGTATCGAAGACACGCAGGTTCGGCGTTTTGCACTCGCCATCGCGGTGGCGGCGAATACGCCCCGCCAGTTGAATCAGCGACCGCATGGACGAAGGCTCGACCACGGCCCAATCGTAGTCGTGGTCACGCCCGACCTCGGTGACGGGTGATCCGAGCACGATAAAAAGATGATCGGGTTCGTCGTTTGCATCCAGCCGCTGGCGGATATCCAGCAGGCCGAATACCGCCTCAGGTTGGCGGCGATTCAGCGCCTGGTCGAGCTGGCGCTCGATGTGCGAGCGAATCAACAGCGGAAACTGCGAATGGTAGGTGCACAGGTGAATGCGCGCCCCTTCCGGCGCACCCAGCCGGTACAGCGCCAGGGCAACTTCCACCAGTGGCTCGATGTTGGCCATGCGCACCAGCCCGAAGCTGACGCGCTTGCCGCTGCGGGGATCGACACTGTGGTGCCGCGTATGCAAGTTCATTGCAGCAGCTTGCACCAGCTCGGCAAAATGCGCGGCATGATGATCCTGTTTCAGTGCGCCAAGGTCTAGCGGTAACAGATGGCAGCGCCGGCGCACCTCCGCCTTGGACAGCCGATCATGGCGCTTGGCGGCAAAGGATTGGTGGGCCATGGCGAACACCGATGCGTCCGCGCAATCCGCCTGCGATTGGTTGAACTCATCGAACCAGGCGCAGCAGATTTCCGGCGCGGAGCTGGTAGCGCCCGGCCGTCCGCCCCGATTGTGCTGGAAGTGCTGGCGCCCGTTGCGGTAAGCCTCGAACAGCCCCTGCACCAGTGCTGGCGGCAAGGTGGCCGATGACAACAGGACGCGGGCGCTCAGCAGGCCTGCCCAGTGGACCAGGCGGGTAAGCGCGGGGAGATCGTCGATATCGAAATCGTCCGGTTCGTCGAGCACTAGATCGCCGCTCAACAACCGCAGCATCGGGGCGATCTGGCGGCCGCCGCGCTCGCTCTCGGTGGCTGGCGTCAGGTGATCGATGGTGCACACCAGCAGCGGTGCCGCCAGAAGCGAATGCACCTGCGAATCATGCATGACACGGCGCAACAACGGATGCGCATCCTGGTTGCCTTCAAACGTGACATAAGAACCTTCATCGAGGAGATCCTGCCGCGACGCCGAGCCCGTGGCTTCCTCTCGTTGCTCGTAGTGCTCGAACAGTGCACGGCTGGCCGAGCCTCCGACATGAATGGCCAGTTCATCGTCGCCCAGGCCCAGCAAATCCCGGAACGCCCGGCCCGTCTGCAGCGTCAGTGTTCGCAATCCCATGGCGAAAGCGCAGCGCATGCCGTGCTCGGCATCGGCCAAGGCGTACATAATGCGCGCATTGGCCAGCGTCTTGCCGCAGCCAGTGGACGCCATGTTAACGATGAAGGCGCCATGGTGGCTGGAGCGCGCGCGCATCGCCGCCGCTGTTTCCACGGCTTTGTCCTGCCAGCGGAACCGCTCGTCCAGCGATCGTCTGCGCAGTCCTTTGTGGCGGGCGAGACGCGGCAGTTGCTCGTCGAATCGCGGCAGCGCATGGGTTACTTCCGCACTGTGCTGAGCGACGCCAAGCAGGTGCTCATCCAGCGTCTGATTGAAATCGCCGTCATTGGTGTTGGCATACAGCGGGTAGCCCTTTGGCACCTCCACGCGTCCTGGGTCCTTCCCCTTCAGGCTGGAATAATGATGGTCTGCCAGCATCAAGCTCAGCCTGGATATGTGCATCACATATGGATTGCTCAGCCAGTTGCCCTTGCCGGGCTTGGCGCAAAGGGCGAGAAGGCGTTGTGCGAGCCGGGCTGCAAGCTTGCGCCACAGGTCCGTGGCGACGGGCAAGCCATGGGGAAATTGCCAATAGTACGGCAGGGTGCGGCGATTGCCCTCATCTATCCGCTCATTCCAGCCGGCGTCGATACGTTCCAGTATCTTATTCAGCAACCCGAGCTGAAATGTGCCGCGGCTGCCATCGCTGTTGCATGGCAAGGTTGGAAGGCGATGGTGCGTGATCACGAGCCAACCAATGGCCTGAGCCAGGGGTGCGTGCGATAGACGGGCAAACGGGCTTGATACGCCCTCATCCAATCCATCGCGCTGCAACCGGTTTGGATCCAGCCAGGTATCGTCATCCCGCGGGGTGGGGGCCGCGAGCCGCGCCAGCCACCTGGCGTCGTCGTCGGCGCCGACGAATGCTTCGAACAAGCGTAGCGACACCCACTCATGCCGGTACTGGTTGCGCTCCTCGAGTTTTCCTTCCAGTCGCATCTGGAAGGCGCGGCAGGCTTTGCCGAGATCGTGCAGCAGCGCTGCCAGCGCGGTCAACAGGTGAATATCTTCGCCGGTGTGCCAATCGTTTTCGTCCTCACGGCGCAGGATGTTGCGCGTGGTAGTGTTGGTGGGTACTGCCCCCTGGCTGTTGAAACGGCTGGCGTCCCCCACTATCCACAACAGTTCGCTATGGTCGAGCCCACGTATCCAGTGACAGGCAACAGCGGTGTTCTTGCGCGCGGTTTTGCGCAGCAACTGGCGTAGCGTGTCGAGTCCATCCTGGGTAATCGGCGTCTGCCAGGTTCGCTCACCGCGCCTCTCGCCGAACTGGTCGAGGATGCGCCGGGTTTCCGTCAGCGCCCGCTTGTCGCACTGCGAGATGAGCAGGATGTTCATACGCGCACGTGGGGCTGGACTTGGACGAGCCTGCCAATCTTGAGCGCTATCGCCTTGAGGGTGTCGATCATGAAGTCCAGCGACTCGCTGCTCGTCAGGCTTTCTATGCATGCCTGCCGGAACTCCTGCTCGGCATCGCCCCGCATCGTCGAAATGAACGCCTGGGGCAGGATGACCGCATCCTTCACCAGGTCGGCCACGTCGAACACGAGTCCGCCGCGGCGGGTTTTTCCGTGCAGCACCGCCAAACCGTGTGGCAGACCGAGCACCCAGGTGGCCGTGGCCGCCAGGCCATATGCGAGGTAATTGCCGTGATCGAGAAACTGGTTCGCGGTATCGGCGCTGTCGCCTCGTTGGCTACGAACAAAATCTCCGTGCCGCGTTGCCTCCGCCATCAGGCGATAAAGCTGCTTGGTGAGCCGTCCCTCCTCGGTCAACAATTCCGTTTGATTCGAGGCTAACTTGATGCCTTGCGCCGATTGCTTCAACAACTGCTCCAGCATGCGTATATCAACCGGGCTTGGATTATTCTTTAACCGGCTCAATTTGATCCAGCTCTGGCTGATTCGCTCCAAGCGGATTTGCTGGAACTCCCGGGCCGCGGCTAGGCGTAAGCCATCGTCAAACCAGAACTGGACCCAATGCTGCAAATATTCCGTGGGACGGTATTCGCTCTGGGGGGAAAACCAGGCAATCTCGATGTCAATTTCGTTCGCACTGAACAACGGCGTTCCACCACCCCCACAAAATCCGACCAGTACGCCAGCTTTAGCCAGTTCACGCATGGCAGCCTGGGTGATCGACGTGCCCGTTCCCAAAAGAACAGTTGTGGTGTTGGCGATAGGTATGTTCCAGTAAAGGGACCGCTTGCCTTCGTCGGTTACGTACTCGACCCGTCCACCGTTGACGAGTACCCGGCAGTGCTCCAAGTAGTAGATGTTGGCACGCTTGGAGTGCAAGATTGATTTCAGATTTTTTGCAGTTATGTCTGTCACAAGAACATGTTATAGATGTGAGTGTGTCAAGCGCTGGCAATGATCACATTAGGCACACAAAGCCTGCGACTGAATTTTAGCGAACTCAGCAGTATTTGCCACTGTACTGAGGTACACCGGGGAATCAGTGTGGTTATTACAAAAAAAGATGACCTCCCCTTCTTTGCGTCCGGCGCCTCAGGCTGGGCAAGCGAGATTTTTGCAGCCCTTCTTAGGAACAATCAAGCCGATAGATTCGGGTATACTCTCTGGAAACAACGTCTTGGAATTACTGGGAAAAACAAGGAACAGAGATGCGTTACTGGCTGATGAAATCGGAACCTTCCGATGTAAGTATCGACGACCTTGCATCAATGCCTGATCAAACGGTCGCATGGTATGGCATCCGGAACTATCAGGCACGCAACTTCATGCGCGACCAGATGCGAGTCGGGGACCAGGTTTTCTTCTACCACTCAAGTTGTGAACAGCCGGGAATCGTGGGGATTGCCGAGGTTAGCAAGCTCGCCTACCCAGACGCTACCCAATTCGATCCTGGCAGCAAGTATTTCGATCCGAAGGCCACGCCTGAGAATCCGCGCTGGTTTAACGTGGATGTGCGGCTGGTCAAGAAAACCCGCCTGGTTGGCATCAAGGAATTGCGCGGCCACCCCGAGCTGGCGAGCATGCGCACCCTGCAAACAGGCAACCGCTTGTCCATCACGCCGGTGGATCCGGCGGAGTGGAACTTCGTCGTTGGGATTCTGAAGTGATCTGCTGGTCAACTTACCGCAAAGCTTGACGTGGAGTGGTGGCCGGCTTATCTGCTACTCGGCGTGGTCGTGGGGTTCTTTGCTGGTCTGTTGGGTATCGGCGGCGGCTTGATCCTGGTGCCGGTTCTCACTTTTATTTTTTCTGCGCAGGATTTCCCCCCCGATCGCATCCTGCACCTCGCCTTGGGCACCACCATGGCGGCTATCATATTTTCTTCCGCAGCCAGCCTGCGTGCTCATCACGCTCATGGTGCAGTCAACTGGCAGGTGGTGAAATATATTACGCCAGGAATTGTGGTGGGTACTCTAGGAGGCGCCACGCTGGCAAGCAGGCTGCCCAGCCGGTTTCTCAGCATTATTTTTGTTGTGTTCATTTATTATGCAGCGACTCAGATGCTGCTCAGGATCACTCCCAAGCCCAGCCGCAAGCTACCCGGCAAAATAGGCATGTTTGAGGCCGGGAGCGCCATCGGCTTGATTTCCAGCTTCGTGGCCATTGGTGGGGGTTTGCTGACAGTTCCGTTTCTCTCCTTTTGCAACGTCAGATTGCAGCATGCGATCGGCACCGCCGCCGCGGTCGGTTTTCCCATCGCCGTGGCAGGAGCCATTGGCTATATTGCCAATGGAATGGCGCAATCCCAACCACTGCCGAAATATAGTCTGGGTTATGTTTATTTACCGGCGTTAGCATGGGTAGTGCTGGGGAGTATGCTGACAGCACCATTGGGCGCGAGAACTACCCATATCATGCCGACCGCCACACTGAAGAAAATTTTCGTGGTGCTGCTTTATTTGCTGGGAACGAAGATGCTGATCGGGCTGTTTTCGGGCTGATGACTGATAATGTTTTACGGCGCCATGCCTGATTATCGCCGTGCCTGGCATTCAGGCGGCACCTATTTCTTCACTATTAACCTGCTGCAACGGCAGGGTAACGATCTACTAACTCGGCACATAGCTTTGCTGAGAAATGCCGTGCGCTCGGTGCGACAACGTCATCCTTTCCTGATCGATGGCTGGGTGGTGTTGCCAGATCACCTTCATTGCGTTATCGAATTGCCAAAAGATGAAGCTGATTTCGCGGTCCGATGGCGACTAATTAAAAGTGTATTTTCGAAGGGGCTAGCCATGACTGAGCGACGCTCAGAGGTTCGAATAGCGCGTGGTGAACGTGGGATATGGCAGCGCCGCTATTGGGAGCACTTGGTTCGAGATGAGGCAGATTTTCATGCTCATATGGATTATGTTCATATTAATCCGCTCAAGCATGGGTTGGTTAAACAGGTGAGCGAATGGCCGTATTCGACTTTTCACCGATTGGTAGAAAAAGGTGTCTATCCGGCGGATTGGGCAGGAAGCGAGGAAGGTAAGCTTGAATATGAAGATTGATACGGTGCAATGCGCCCCGAAGCGTTGCAAGAGGGGCCTCGCGAAGCGGGGATCGGGCAGCGAAGGGATGCCCCGACCGCATCATGATGTACCGCGGGGCGCCTGCATCCCGCTACGGGGTCGCATCTCCCTCCGGAAGTTACTGCTCCGCCCTCCGCGGTCGCGCTTCGCTTATTGGCGCCCTACCCCCACTTATCGACGCATCACTTCGTTATGGCACCATCCGTTCGGTGCAATGCGCCCCGAAGCGTTGCAAGAGGGGCCTCGCGAAGCGGGGAACGGGCGCGAAGGGGATGCCCCGACCGCATCATGATGTACCGCGGGGCGTCTGCATCCCGCTACGGGGTCGCATCTTCCTTCGAAAGACACTGCTCCGCCCTCCGCGGTCGCGCTTCGCTTGGTGGCGCCTACCGCCCTACCGCTGGTGCATAATCTGACGCTACCTGCCACGCTACCCTACCAGGCGCCGCAGGGCTTCCTGATACTTTGCCGTGGTCTCGGCGAGCACATAGGGTGGCAATTCGGGAGCGGGTGCTTTTTTATTCCAATCCTGGGTTTCCAACCAGTCGCGTACGAACTGCTTGTCGTAACTCGGAGGGTTTTTTCCCGGCGCATACCGGTCGGCTGGCCAAAAGCGGGATGAATCCGGTGTAAGGGCCTCGTCGATGAGATAAAGCCTCCCGGCATTATCCTGCCCGAATTCAAACTTGGTGTCCGCAATGATAATGCCCTTGGTGATGGCGTAATCGGCTGCTTCCGTATACAGGGCGATTGCCTTGTCCCGTACTTGCATGGCCAGATCCTTGCCGAGCAGACGGTCCACTTCCGAGAACGGGATATTCTCGTCGTGCGCGCCCTGCGCAGCTTTGGTTGAAGGTGTGAAAATCGCCCCGCCCGGCAGTTTCGCGGCTTCGCGCAAGCCCCTCGGAAGCGTAATGCCGCAGATCGTGCCAGTGCTCTCGTAGTCTTTCCATCCGGACCCCACGACATAACCACGCACGATGGCTTCTATTGGCAACGGCTTCAACCGCTTTACCACGAATGCGCGGCCAGCCACTTGTTCGCGCTCGCTCTCCGCCACGACCGATTCGGGAGGTATGCCGGTGAGGTGATTGGGAACAATGTGCGCGAGTTTTTCGAACCAGAAACTGGACAGGGACGTCAGCAATTTGCCCTTGCCCGGCACCGGCGTCGGCAGAATGACGTCGAATGCGGAAAGCCGGTCCGTCTGGACGATCAGCAACTTGCCGGCATCTACTTCGTAGATATCGCGCACCTTGCCCCGATGCAGAAGCGGCAAGCTTTGCAGGGTCGTTTCAAACAATGCAGCCTCGTCTCTCATTGTCGTGTTTGTATGTATGGTACTGCGCTAGCGCTCAAGCGACTGCTTGATTTCCAGCGCAAGCTGCAACGCAGCTTCAGCGGTTTCGTCGAGCACAGTATAGTGTCCCATTTTACGTCCCGGACGCGCGGCGACCTTGCCGTACAGATGCAGTTTGACGTTGGGATACCGCAGAACCCGTTTCCAATCCGGCTCTTCTTGACGCCACAGATCGCCTAACAGGTTTACCATCACGGCCGCGCCGCGCATTTCGATACTTCCGAGCGGCATGCCGCAGAGTATGCGTACCTGCTGTTCGAATTGAGAAGTGATACAGGCATCAATCGTGTAATGACCGCTGTTATGAGGACGAGGTGCAACCTCATTGACAACTAGCTTGCCGGCGGCGAGCACAAAAAACTCGACGCATAATACGCCATGGTAACCCAGCTTCCCGGCGATATCCGAGGCAATTTCCTGCGCTTTCCGAATAATGTCAGGTGATACTCTGGCCGGGACGATGCTGACGTCGAGAATACCGCGCCGATGCTGATTCTCTGGTACAGGAAACGTGACGGCCTCGCCATCGAAGCCACGCCCAACAATGACCGATATTTCACTCTCCAATGGCATCAGCTTTTCCAGAACGCAGGGCTCCCGGTTCATGCCGGCGAACGCACTCTCCAGCTCCGCCGCATTGTTCACAGGCACTTGACCCCTGCCGTCATAGCCAAGATGGCTCAGCTTGAGAATCCCCGGAAACAAGTGTGAATATGTTTCTGGATGCGCTTGTAGCGCTGAACCATTTACGCTATGAGAGTTACCCGGATTGTGAATCACTATGTAGGGCGCGACCTCGAACCCGTTGGCCGTCAAGAATTTTTTTTCCTGAATGCGGTTTTGGGCGACCGCGACGCTGCTTGAGGCAGGGCTCACTACGCAGTATTCCGCCAGTGTCCTGAGGGCTTCGGCCGGTACATTTTCGAATTCGGTGGTCACACCGGCGCAGCTGAGCCCAAGCTCACGCAATGCATCCCTATCGAGGTAATCGGCACGCAAATGCCGGTCGGCTATGCTGCTTGACGGGCTGTTGTCCGCCGGGTCCAACACCGTAACGCGGTAACCCATGCTTTGCGCTGCCATTGTGAACATGCGGCCAAGCTGGCCCCCACCAAGGAGCCCCAGCATTGCTCCCGGTGCGATGCTCATAATTCAGGCAGTGTCATTGCCGCAACCTTTGCCCGCTGGGTGTTGCGAAATTCGGCAATACGCCGGGCGAGCCCGGCATTCTCCAACGCCAGCAAGGCGATCGCAAACAGTCCGGCGTTGGATGCGCCCGCTTCGCCTATGGCAAACGTAGCGACGGGGACGCCCTTGGGCATTTGAACAATGGAAAGAAGCGAATCAAGACCTTGAAGCTGCCGGGAGGTAACTGGCACGCCCAGCACCGGCAGGATAGTTTTTGCGGCGATCATTCCGGGGAGATGCGCCGCCCCACCCGCGCCGGCGATAATACATTTGAGTCCGCGCTCGACGGCGGTTTCGGCATATTCAAACATGTGGTCAGGCGTGCGGTGGGCGGAAATCACCTCGGCTTCATAGGGCACATTAAAATCCTTTAATACAACCGCTGCATGCTTCATTATTTCCCAGTCGCTGCTGCTACCCATCACAACGCCAACCACGGGTTTTTCCATTCCCCACCTCTATTCCAATGTTTCGCCGTAATACATGGTTCTGAATACTACTCCGGAAGCCATCGCATATTATGCACTGTATACAATGGTACAGAAATTTCTCCATACCTTGTTTCGCCTGGAGCTGTCCTTCAATGAACCGATATCTCTAAAGACCTCCAGCCTCAGTAGCGAAAGCGCTGCAATCACGGAGAATGATTCTTATGAGGTGCGGCTTCCTCCAGTTCCTCCAGATCTTCCAGATAAGGATAACGCACGTGTCCATAGCGGATGACCAATACGGCCACTGCAATAAGCACGATCGAGGCGGATACGCCGAGCAACCGGAGATTATCCATTTCCTTGATATCCACAATCACGTAGCGCGCCATGGCCACCATTGCGATGTAAAGAGGGAACCGTACGGGGAGTTTGCCAGACTCGAAATAGAGTCCAACCATGGTCAGAATCTCCAGGTAGAGAAACATCAGCAGCAAGTCCGCCAATGTGACTCTGGCCGCGTTGATCATGGACATGGTTTCCTGGTATCCGGCAAATATCGTCGCAATGGCAATAACGATAAGCCCGGCGCCTTCAAAGACATACAGGATACGACGGGAGTAATTTGCGGCAAGGGGATGCAGCACTTTGTTTTTCTTGTCAGAAATGATTAACTAATCCTATTTTAGTTCTTCCGCATGACAGCTTCACTTCTTCCGTATTACAGCTTGATTTCGGTTGAGGTTCGGCAGCAAGTACACTGAAACCTGACAATCCTGTTAAAGAGTTCCTCGGAATTTCCTTGTAAATTTCCAATCCTCAACCTTTCAATTTTAACAGCAGTTCCGCGTCCACCCATCCGTTATCAAATGCATGACCCTCAAGCACAGCGAATGGTTGGGTGGGTTCACCCAGATCAGACAGCACGAGTGCCGCGCCATTAAAGTTTTGCACCCGCGTGTAATCGTTGACCGTCACCACGGTGTCAAGCCCCGCGGCGAGCGATGACCTCAGCCCATTTTCAGAATCTTCCACCGCGATGCATTGTTGTGCCGACAACCCCAGCTGTTCGAGCGCCCAGTGGTAGATATCCGGTTCGGGTTTCTTTCCGGGCACGATATCGCCAGCTCCGATAACATCAAACCAGCCGAGAGAGTCTTCCCCTAATGTGGACTTCAACAAAGCGGTTACATTTTCCTCCGTCGTCGTGGTTGCGATGGCAATTTTTATATTTGCATCGCGCAAGTCCTGAATGACGCGCGCCACACCGGGACGTAACGGAATCCCCCCTTGTTCGAGCAGGCTTACATAATGCTTCGTTTTAACTTTATGCAGGCTGGCAATCCAGCTATCCAGGCCATCCCGGTCCAAGCGGTCCGTTCCGGGTGGAGCATAGTTTTTCATGTAGTAATGGATACGCTCCTTTCCGCCAGTGATCTTCAGCAGCTCCCCATATAAGTCAATATCCCAATTCCAGTCAAGGCCGAGTTCCCCGAACGCGGCATTGAAGGCCACACGATGACCGTCGCGTTCCGTATCAGCCAACGTGCCATCAACGTCGAACAGCACGGCACGAAGCGATTTATTTCCATTACCCATGTACGGCCTCAATGTTAGGATTCTTCAGAGCATCGGCGCAGCTCGCACGCCGCAGCCGGTCTACAACGGCCATCCATTCCGGCGCATCAGGGGGCGCCTCCACCAATAGACAATCAAAGTCCTCATTATCGAACCGGCGCAAGGTCGCGTACAACATTCGACCGTAATTTTCAGCTTCGGATGGCATCGAAAAAAATGCTGTGTTTTTGTTTTTCCGATAATTCATGTGTTTTGGATAGTGGGGCGACCACGTTACGATTACCAAATGCAATCCCTTCGCCTCCAGTTCGAGAGCGCGGCGCGGCAGATCTGCCGAAGGCCAGAGCTCCAGCGGCGTCGCCGGGGCGTAATGGGAAGCAAGGGCGCCCGGCACGCGCGGCGTGCGATCCGACCTTTCAGCCAAGGAAATATTCCCATGCAGCACTTCAGCCAGCGCTGCCAGCGGTATACCACCCGGCCTCAATATCATAGCAGTCCCGTCCTTGCTGCTGCCCCGACCTTCAAAACCTACAATCGTGCTTTCCAGTCCGACCTCGCATGGCCCTCCATCCAGGATCATGTCCACGCTATCGCCCAGCTCATCGCGTACATGATCCGCCGTTGTGGGACTCACATGGCCGAACCGGTTGGCCGATGGAGCAGCAAGCGCTCCTTCCGGGCCGAGCGCGCCCAGCAAGGCGAGCGCGACTGGATGAGCCGGTACCCGCAGGCCAACCGTATCCTGCCCTCCTGTTACGTTTGTTGGGATGCGGCGGTTACGCGGCAATATCAATGTGAGCGGACCCGGC
The DNA here is from genome assembly GCF_900109785.1 of Nitrosovibrio tenuis. Lineage (GTDB taxonomy): Bacteria > Pseudomonadota > Gammaproteobacteria > Burkholderiales > Nitrosomonadaceae > Nitrosospira > Nitrosospira tenuis_A. The sequence goes on along the minus strand of NZ_FOBH01000001.1, from coordinate 330,211 downwards.
CAGAAATGCTCGGCTAACTGCCAGGCTTGTTCCGGTACGTCTTCGGCCCAGTATTGCAGCTTCGATGAATCCGCGATATGAATAATGAGCGGATGATCGAAGGGGCGTCGCTTGATTTCAAATATGCGCTGAATAGCATACGGGTTGGAGACCTCCGCCCCAAGCCCATAAACCGTTTCCGTCGGAAAGGCCACTACTCCGCCCTTCTTTAGCAGGCCTGCAGCCGCAGCGATCTCGCTATGCCTTGCCGGCGGGATCATGAACGGACCATCCTGGCCGACAACGCGGCGTGATCGGAAATTGTCGACCAGGGCTTGCCTTGGTGCACCTGCGTCTTTTCCACCTGAAAGCCGCGCATGTAAATACGATCGAGACGGAACAGCGGCAATGCCGCGGGGAAGCTGCGCGCGGCCCTACCCTCGGTCAACTCGAAAACTTCCATCAGCTTAAGCTGTTCAACCAGTATGCGGCTCGCCATTTCGCGCCAATCGTTAAAATCTCCGGCAATGACGAGCGGCGCATGTTGCGGCACCAGCCGCTCGATATGCTGTTCAAGCGCTTGCAATTGCTGCGATTGCCCGCGCTTGAACAACCCCAGGTGAACACATATGCAATGCAGCTTTTCCTTCCACCCCGGGATAGCCATTTCGCAATGGAGCATCCCCCGGCTCTCGAAGCGATGCGCTGAAACATCCACATTGTCCCAGCGTGTAATGGGATAACGGCTCAGGATTGCATTGCCGTGATGCCCTTCGTCATAGACCGCATTTTTTCCATAGGCAAAATCGGTCCAGACCGAATCGGCTAAAAACTCGTGCTGAGGACGGCCTGGCCAGTTTTCGAATCGGGCGGCATGTCCTTTATGATGCCCGACCACCTCCTGCAAAAAAATAATGTCAGCATTAAGTGTCCGCAAATTGTCGCGTAACTGATGCACCACCATGCGCCGCTTGAAATGAGAAAAACCCTTGTGGATGTTATAGGTCGCGATATGGAGCGTGTTAAGCATATAGCGAAAAACCACACGCAAGGACCAACGGCCGAGGCAAAAATTCACTTGAGAGAACCACTCTCGCGTCCGCCACCCCCATATCCGCCCGAAAGGTCCGGTTACGCCATTGCTTTGCGCTGAAGCACGTTTTCATCAAATTGAAACCTCCAGCATTCGCTCCAGCGCAAGCTTTGCCAGTTGGGCCTCCGCTTCCGGCACCGTGATCCGGTTCACCACTTTGCCTGCCACCAGGTTTTCCAGCGTCCAGGCCAAATGCTGAGGATCGATGCGGGCCATGGTGGAGCACATGCATATTGTCGACGCCATGAACTGTATTATTTTCCCTTCGGGTTTGAATTCTTCCGCGATCCGGCTGACCAGATTCAGCTCCGTGCCCACCAGCCAGCGAGTCCCCGGCTCGGCCTCGCGGATGGTTTTGATGATGTACTCGGTGGAGCCCACGTAATCCGAATTCTTGCAAACTTCGAAATTGCATTCGGGATGCGAAATCACCTTCCCTTCGGGATACTGGTTGCGAAAGCGCAATATGTGCTGCGGCTGGAACATCTGGTGGACGGAACAGTGTCCTTTCCATAACAGAATTTTTGCTTTCCTGATCTGTTCCGGGGTCAATCCGCCCATGGGCTCATCAAAATCCCATACTGGCATTTCATCCGGGGAAAGCCCAAGCTTGTAGCCGCTCCAGCGTCCCAGATGCTGATCCGGAAAAAATAACGCTTTTTCGCGGCGGGAAAAAGCGCATTGCAAGATTTTTACGGCATTGCTGGAGGTGCAGACGATGCCGCCGTGCTCGCCGCAGAAGGCTTTCAGGTCGGCGGCGGAGTTGATATAGGTTACAGGTGTGACCATTTCATCGGGGTCCAGCACCTCCGCCAACTCGCGCCAGGCCCGTTCCACCTTGGACAGGTTCGCCATATCCGCCATCGAGCAGCCCGCTGCGAGGTCCGGCAGGATAGCGATCTGCTCCGGCTTGGAGAGTATATCCGCGACCTCAGCCATGAAATGTACGCCGCAAAACACCAGATACTCCGCATCTGTCGCAGAGGCAAGACGCGAGAGCTTCAACGAATCGCCGGTAAGGTCGGCATGTTTGTATACGTCCGCCCGCTGGTAATGGTGTGCGAGTATGACTGCGCGCTTTCCCAGCGCGGCTTTGGCCGCGATGATGCGCCGTTCGCAATCCTCATCCTGCAAAGTATCGAAACGTTCAAATGCAATAGCTTCTGCTTGCATGGCTGCTCCATTATTCCGTCAGAAAATTAAACTTAAATCCGGAGTCGACCGCTCATTCTCAGTTTACTGCTGTGATCCACAAAGACTTCCGGTAAAACTTGAGCTTTTACCTTCATGGTGAGTTTGCTAAGTCGGATTGAGCTCAAACATATAGGACAAAAATATGAATTATCAGTTCTCCTGTGTTCCAGGTTCAGGTTGATTCGTTGGAGAGCATTCGCTACTCAAGGCCAGCCGTCGTATTGCTTCCGCGTTACTCGGGGAAAATACTTTTTCCATTGCTTCCCGCCATGGCAGCCAGACAAAGTCGAGATGCTCCCGCGCGGCAAGCTTGACCGGAACCGGCTCAGGCACGAGCAGGCCGAAGACATGCTCGGTGTTGTGCGTTACTTCCGGCGCGTAGCGCCAGCGCCATTCTTCGTAAATCTCGTATTCGTTCTGAATCCCGCAATCGATCAACGGATAACCGCTGGCATCCAGCCCCGTCTCTTCAGCCACTTCACGGACGGCGGTTTGCACCAGTGTTTCGCCCTCATTCTGGCTCCCCGTTACCGACTGCCAATAGCCGGGATGATCGGCCCGTTCCAGCAACAGAACTTGCATATCGGGTGTATGGATGACAACCAGAACCGAAACCGGAATTTTATACATCTTCCCGCCCGAGAAACGTGTCACGGAGAACCTGTTCTGCTCAGAGTTTCCTATTAAACCGGCGCGCATACAATACAAATACCAGACTGGCGGAAGTCATTACCAAGTGTACGCGCGAGGCCATACCCATATTGTTGGTTGGGCTAGATTCGGGGTCGGGCAGGAATGACTAAACTCATTCTTGCCCGACAAACAGGATCAGGCTTTTGCCGTTTGCGCGTGTCGGAGCCTGATGTGCAGCTCCCGCAACTGTTTTTCGCCCACGGCGCTGGGCGCATGGGTCAGCAGACATTGAGCGCGCTGGGTCTTGGGAAACGCAATGACATCCCGAATCGATTCCGTGCCGGCCATCATGGCCACGACGCGATCCAGGCCAAACGCGATGCCGCCGTGAGGCGGCGCGCCGTATTGCAGCGCTTCGAGCAAAAAGCCAAATTTTTCCTGTGCCTCATCGGGTCCAATATTCAAGGCGCGAAACACTTTTGATTGGACTTCCGTGCGATGAATACGCACCGAACCGCCGCCGATTTCGGAGCCATTCAGCACCATGTCATAGGCTTTGGATAACGCTTTTTCAGGATCGGTCTCCAGTAAATCTTCATGGCCATCGGCGGGTGAAGTAAATGGATGATGCAAGGCTTTCCAGCGATTTTCTTCCTCGTCACGCTCGAACATGGGAAAGTCGATAACCCACAGAGGCTTCCAACCCGGCTCCGCAAGCCCGCGATCATGCCCGACTTTAGCGCGCAGGGCACCCAAGGCCTCGTTCACCACCCGCGCCTTGTCCGCGCCGAAGAATATGAGATCGCCATCTTTTGCGCCGGTGCGCTCGAGAATAACTTTCACCGCCGTCTCAGGCAGGAATTTCAGTATCGGAGACTGCAAACCTTCAAGTCCCTTTTCCAGGACGTTGACCTTGATATACGCAAGCCCTTTTGCGCCGTATATCGCAACAAAACTGGTGTAATCGTCAATTTCCTTGCGTGACAGCGTCCCGCCTCCAGACACCCGGAGCGCTGCCACCCGTCCGCCCGGCCAATGTGCGGCCTCACGAAAAACCTTGAATTCCACGTCCTTCATTACATCGGTAAGCTCGGTCAAAACCAGGGGAACGCGCAAATCGGGCTTGTCCGAGCCGTATAGCGACATTGCATCAGCATGCGTCAAACGCGGGAAAGGACAAGGAAGATCAACGTTTACAGCGCTCTTGAATACCTGGCAAATCATCTCTTCCATCATCGCCATGATCTGGGTTTCATTCAGGAACGATGTTTCGATATCGATTTGGGTGAATTCGGGCTGGCGATCGGCACGCAAATCCTCATCGCGAAAGCATTTGGTAATCTGGTAATAACGGTCGAACCCGGCAACCATCAGCAGTTGCTTGAACAACTGCGGTGACTGCGGCAGTGCGAAAAAATGGCCGATATTGACCCGCGACGGCACGAGATAATCGCGCGCGCCCTCGGGCGTGGACTTGGTCAGCGTCGGCGTCTCCACATCGATGAAACCACGCTGATCGAGAAAGGTGCGAACCGCCATGGCCACCCTGTAGCGCAACCGCAAGTTTGCCTGCATTTCCGGACGCCGCAGATCGAGATAGCGGTGCTCCAGCCGCACCGCCTCACTCAAGTTTTCGTCATCCATCAGAAACGGCGGGGTCAACGAACTATTGAGAATTTCGATAGACTGTACCAGCACCTCGACTTCACCACTGACAAGATTGGGATTCACTGTGCCGGGCGGCCGGTGCCTTACCAGCCCGATAACTTCAAGCACAAACTCATTGCGAATACTCTCGGCGATTTCAAAAGCAACCCCATTGTCGGGGTCGCATACTACCTGAACTATACCTTCGCGATCGCGTAAATCGATGAAAATGACGCCACCATGATCGCGGCGACGGTGCACCCAGCCGTAAAGGGTTACCGTCTGGTTCAGATATTTGGCATCGATGAAGCCGCAGTAGTCAGTGCGCATGAAGAGTAGTGAATCCTGAGAAAGGAAGAACTAGAAAAAGACAAAGTCAGGTTTTTTCGCTCGAAGGGGAGCTGGCGGCGCGAGTGGTATTCAACAATACCGCTTCGTGCGGGGCTGGATGTTTTTTGCCGTTAGCGGGCGTGACCACCCCCATGGAAATAATGTATTTCAGCGCGGCATCGACGCTCATGTCGAGTTCGATCACATCACTTTTCGGCATCATCAGGAAAAATCCGGAGGTGGGATTGGGTGTGGTCGGTACATAGACACTCACATACTCTCCCTCGAGATGATTGACCACATCGCCACCCGGATAGCCGGTCATGAACGCAATGGTCCACGATCCCTCGCGCGGATATTGCACCAGCAGCGCCTTGCGAAAAGCCTCGCCCTGACTGGAAAACAAGGTATCGCTGACCTGCTTGACGCCGTAGTAAATCGATTTTACTACCGGGATGCGCCATAACACCCCTTCCCAAAATACGACTAGTCGCTGCCCGATGATATTGGTCGTCAGTATCCCTGTCAGGAACACCACCAGCACAATCAATACGGTACCGATGCCGGGAATATAAAAGCCCACCAGGGTCTCGGGTTGAAATCTCGCTGGTAACAGCAGCAGCGATTGGTCCATGGTACCGATCAGGAATTTCAATGCCCAGGCGGTAATACCCAGAGGCACCCAGATCAGGAGGCCGGTGATGAAATAACGTTTCATATTGAGCGGTACCGGCAGCTAATCGCTGTTAGTCGGGGGTGCAGGCGGGACAGGCTGACTCGGTGGGCGATCCGGCTGCGCAAGCAGACTCACCCGCTGCTTCCGTTTCAGGTTTGGATTTCGGTTTGGAACCATTCTTGAAGTCGGTAGCGTACCAACCGCTGCCCTTCAGCTGAAAACCGGCCGCTGAAATCAATTTGGCATACGCATCGCTGCCGCATGCAGGACAAACTGCAACCGGTGCATCGTTTACCTTTTGCAGATATTCCTTTTCGTAACCACAAGACCCGCAACGGTACTCGTAAATTGGCATAACAAGCCTCCAGCTAAGCAGAAATTGAAAAAGAAATTATACCTTAACGAACCTCTGAATAAGTCTCCGCAGAAAGCGTCGATGCAAAATTGGGATCATCACGCGGCGCGCAACGCAGATCGTAGCTGGGCTCCGATGACAAAGGAATGCGACACGGTGGCGCTCAAGGTGTCGTCGGAGGTTTCCGCGAAGCCGGGACCCGGCAGCGTCTGAAACGATAATCCATAAGCGCGACCATGCTTATGGATTATCAGGACGTCTGCATTCCACGGAATCGCACCTTCGCGTGGAAGGCTCCGCTTGGCCCTGCGCGGTCGACATCGCGTCCTCACCTTTTGTGCATCCTATCCCGCGGAGCGCCGGCGCGGCCGCGCAAACTTATTCAGAGGTTCTCGAAGATTCCATTCAGATTCCATTCGGTTAACCGGAAAATATGGGCGCAGCATAGGATTACAAGAGAATGTGGTTGCGAATTACATGGATTCTGCCGAACTCGTGATTTGAAATATGGGGAGCCTGAAATTTGCCAAAGAAGAAATCAGCTCATCTGGAAATATCGATCGGCCTGTTGAGCTGGTGCGCTACATATAAAAATTATTCAGTGAACACTTATGATGTAATCGTCACGGTTGAGAGAGCGATAAGGATTTTCCTCGCAAAAACGAGTAAATGCCAGATCTCCAGCTACAACTTCCGAACTGGCCTCGATATCGTAAGTTGCGAGAACACCACTGTAGTTGGGCATATCATTTATTGACGGCTCAACCGGTGCGATTAGAACCTTGTAAATCACTGCGACCTCCTTTTTATAATTACGTCATGCTATTTGTTGCCGGCCTTAGTAAGAATAGAACAGAAATAGAAGGCCGGAAAGCCTGGAGATCCCTCCATCATTTCAATCGATCAACAAAACATTGGGCAGGAAGAACGGAAGCAACCCTTCAGCATCAGCATCCTTGACGCGTATTAGTTCGGATTTGATCCGGCAAACAATGGACAACGCTCCATCGCGTACCTCTCCAGAGGTATTGGTCCCCGGAAGTTACTCGAACCGGAATATGAACAAACTGACTTCAAATTTGAATAAACTGACTAACACACTTCAGGTCGGATCAAAATAAATTGCTGTGCAATCTGCGTCAATGCTGAGTTTTGCGCCCATGAACCCGGAAGTTAACCGGACACAACTGATTTTTATCATGAAAAAAATTCTGTTGTTGCTATGCTTACTAACGCTCGCAGCGTGCGGCACCCCGAAGGCGTTGAAAGGATTCGATAGCGAATTTGATGGCGACAAAACGTGGGCTGAACTGCAGGCACAGTTGCCCGCCTACCCCAAAGCGGCGAATCTACTGCCATTTGATCCCGGCCCTGCCAGCAATAACCTTCATTATATTGATGCCCCCTCCATCGTAGTGGGTGGGGATGGCATAGTGCGCTACACTTTGGTAATCAAATCACCCGCCGGAGCGATGAACATACGCTATGAGGGTATGCGGTGTGCGACGGATGGCGAAAGAGAACGTGCAAGACTGAAAATATTAATACTTAAATTTTATGTCACCGAAAAAAGGCTCTACGCCATTGACCGTGACGACAAGACCTGGGTGCGGGCACGGGAATCAAAATGGGAAGAAGTCGAAGATATATCCCAGCATTACGCGCAACGGGCGCTTTCCAGATATTTCTTCTGCCCGGCTAATATTATTGTAAGAAATGAGAAAGAGGCCATTCAAGCGTTGAAGAACGGCAGCCATCCACGCGCGATTCAGTACTAATAATACATGCACCGACACCAGCCATTGCATCTTCCGAGCAGGCGAATACCACGGATGATGGCGAGCTTTCCTGCCTCGTATTTCTGTATCAAGGCCTTTTCCGAAACCGATCTCACCGAGGACCTCAAGAAATTTGACGTGCCGACATTGGTCCTTCATGGGGACGACGACCAGATCGTCCCGATTGCAGATTCTGCGCTGCTTTCCTCGAAGATCATCAAGAACGCGACGCTCAAAGTCTACCAAGGCGCCCCGCACGGCATGTGCACGAGGCTTAAGGACCAGGTCAACGAAGAGCTGCTTGCGTTCATCAAGGGGTGAGGCGATATTCTCGATCCACCACGGAGCCTGGTTTCTGCTCAGCGTTTATTTCACGTCCACCCGCTGCAACGACCGGCCAGTGACTTTCTGATTCGCTAGGTAGACCTGATTCGCAAGGTGGTGGTGGTGGCAGGCTGACGAAAACACGCTTCAAGATTAACATACGGCGCAATGCACTCTCCGCTTATTGCGCCCTACCACTGCTGACGAAAACACGGCTCAAGATTAACATACGGCGCAATGCGCTCTCCGCTTATTGCGCCCCACCACTGCTGATTACCTCCAGAACAGAGCCGTGGCGTACCAGTTGCCAAGCCCAGTAGCTGGTGGTAACACCGGTGCTGCTATTGGCTTATTGATACGATCGAGCAGCTTCTTCGTGCAGCGCAGGCTATAGATGTGTCAACTTAAACGATGAGCTTTTATCAATAAAACTGTAATCCAAAATATATCGAGCGTCGGAATGAAGTATCATTTCTTGACCGCCGTTCTGGATTAGACGTTAAACCGGAAGTGCATCACATCGCCATCCTTGACTACGTATTCCTTCCCCTCCAGCCGCATTTTCCCCGCCTCCTTCGCGCCCTGCTCCCCTTTGCAGGCGATGAAGTCGTCATAACCGATAACTTCGGCGCGGATGAAGCCTTTCTCGAAATCGGTATGAATCACGGCAGCGGCTTGAGGAGCGGTATCGCCTTTTGAAATGGTCCAGGCGCGCACCTCTTTCACGCCCGCGGTAAAGTAGGTTTGCAGTCCGAGCAGTTGGTAGGCGGCACGGATGAGCCGGTTCAGCCCCGGCTCATCCAGGTTCATATCGGCCAGAAAGATCTGCTTGTCCTCGTCCGGCATCTCGGCAATTTCAGATTCGAGCGCGGCGCAGATCGGCACCACCGGGGCGTCCTCGCGCGCGGCATATTCCTGCACACGGGTCAGCAGCGGATTATCGTTAAACCCTTTCTCGTCGACATTGGCAATATAGATCGCCGGTTTGGCGGTCAGCAGGCAAAGCGGCTTCAACAGTTGTCGCTGCTCCTGGTCCAGCCCCAGGCTCCTCACAGGTTTGCCCTGATCGAGGTGCGCGCGCACGGCCTCCAGCAATGCCACAAACTTGATCGCATCCTTATTGCCTGATTTGGCGAGCTTGGTTTCGCGTTGCGACGCTTTTTCCACCGTTGCCAGATCGGCCAGCGCCAGTTCGGTCTGTATGGTTTCGATGTCCGAAACCGGGTCCACATTGCCGGCAACGTGCACGACGTTGTCATTGACGAAGCAGCGCACCATATTGATGATGCCATCGGTTTCGCGAATGGTGGCGAGAAACTTGTTCCCCAACCCTTCGCCTTTGGATGCCCCGGCAACGAGTCCGGCAATGTCCACAAACTCGACGATGGCGGGCTGCACCTTTTGCGGCTTGACGATAGCGGTCAGTTCGGCCAGCCGCTTGTCGGGGACCTCGACGATGCCGATATTGGGCTCGATGGTGCAGAACGGGTAGTTCTCCGCCGCGATCCCCGCCTTTGTCAGGGCATTAAATAAAGTGGATTTGCCCACATTGGGCAACCCGACGATACCGCATTTCAGGCTCATAGTTTATTAATACTGTGTCAAGCGCGAGCCCGAGTTATAGAAAATCGAAAATAGGCCATAACCGCTCTGTTCAGGCTTTGCCTTGCATATTTTTCAGTGCCTAGGCCGTGGTGTGCAGCTTCATCATTGCTGCCTGATAATGGCCTTCCGCGATGAGCGGCCAGACCTCGAGGCTACGCTGAATCGAGTCGTCTATGAGCGCCGCTTCTTCCTTGCGGGGGGGCTGCAATACATAATTTATCACGGCATTTTTATCGCCGGGATGACCGATGCCGATGCGCAGGCGCCAAAAATTCTTGGTGGAGAGATGCGCGGCGATGTCCTTCAACCCATTGTGTCCGCCCAGCCCGCCATCCAGTTTCAGCCGGGAAGTGCCCGGCGGCAAATCCAGCTCGTCGTGCACCACCAGAATGCTTTCAGGCTGGATTTTATAGTAGTGGCACAAGGCCGCCACCGCTTTGCCGCTGGCGTTCATGTAGGTCTGCGGATTGAGGAACCACACCTCTGAATCGCCTTGGCCTATGCGCGCGCACAATCCATGAAACCTGGGCTCGGCCTTTAAGGTGATATGCAGCACATCGGCCAGCCGTGATATCCACCATGTGCCCGCATTGTGGCGCGTAGCCGCATATTGCTTACCCGGATTGCCAAGACCGACGACCAGCTTCATCGAATATCAGAAATAAAAATCTGTTCCAGCTTACAAAATGAAAAGCCCGCCGGAACCGACATGACTCCAGCGGGCGATATGGAAAAGCACGGTGTGTTATTTCTTCTTCCCAGCTTCTTTCTTCCCGGCATCCTTCTTTTCGCCCTCTTTTGCGACACCCTCTTTCTTCTGTACAGTTGTCGGAATCTCCGCCGCGGACACGACGGCAGCCGCTTCCTCGGCAGCCACCGAGCGCGGGATGACGATAGTCGCCACGGGTAAATTCTCGCCTTTCAGAAGCGCGGGAATTTCCACCCCTTCCGGCATTTTAAGGTCGCTCAAATGTAGGGTATGACCAGCGGCCAGATCAGCCAGATCCACCGTAATGAATTCCGGCAGATCCTTAGGCAGACAGGAAACATCCAGCTCGGTAAGCACATGGCTGACGATTCCACCGGAAAGTTTTACCCCCGGCGAAATTTCCGCATTGATGAAGTGCAGGGGCACTTTCATGTGTATTTTCTTGTTTGGATCGACCCGTTGAAAATCGATATGCAGCACCTGCAATTTGAAGGGGTGCATCTGTATGTCGCGCAGCAGTACAGGTTCTTTCTGCCCTTCCACATCCATAGTCAGGATGGACGCATGGAAGGCTTCCAGCTTGAGCTGATGGTATAGGTTGTTATGGTCCAGCTCGATGGCCTGGGCCGGGTTTTCTCCGCCGTAAACGACTCCCGGCACTTTGCCGGAGCCACGCAGGCGGCGGCTCGCACCTTTGCCCTGCAACGTGCGCTTTTGCGCGCTGATTTCAATCTGCATCGTTTTCTCCAAAAATATGGATCATCCGCGACCAGATGATCCGATTAATAAACCTTAAGTACTGCTATGTATGTTACTGATACCAGTGTGTTAGCGAATACTGTCGTAACTTCGGGGAGCGGTGTGCTATTCCATGAACAGCGAACTTACGGAATCCTCGTTACTGATCCTCAGCACAGTCTCTGCAAGCAAACTTGCCACGCTCAACTGATGAATGCGAGCACAGGCTTTGGCATCCTCGCGCAGGGGGATGGTATCGGTAACTACCAGCTTGTCGAGGGCGGAATTCTCGATTCGCTCCACCGCATTGCCGGACAATACCGGATGGGTGCAATAAGCCAGCACGTTCTCCGCCCCATGCTCTTTCAGGGCACGGGCTGCTTCACACAAGGTGTTGGCGGTATCCACCATGTCGTCCATGATGACGCAGGTGCGACCTTCCACTTCCCCGATTATGTTCATCACCTTGGCAACATTGGCTTTGGGCCGCCGCTTGTCGATGATGGCCAGGTCGCATTCCAGGCGTTTGGCCATCTGCCTGGCCCGCACCACCCCGCCCACATCCGGTGAAACCACCACCAGATTCTGGTGATTGTTTTTCCATAAATCGCCTAGCAGGATGGGCATGCTATAGATGTTATCCACGGGGATATCGAAAAACCCCTGAATCTGGTCCGAATGCAGATCCATGGTCAACAACCGGTCTATCCCGACCGTCGTCAGCATATTCGCCACAACTTTGGCGGTGATCGGCACCCGCACCGAGCGCGGCCTTCTGTCCTGGCGAGCGTAACCGAAATAAGGCATCGCCGCTGTAATCCGCCCGGCGGAAGCACGCTTCAGCGCGTCTACGAGCACCAGCAACTCCATCAAAGTGTCGTTGGTCGGCATGCAGGTAGATTGCAGCACGAAGACATCCTTGCCGCGGACATTCTCCAGTATTTCCACCATTATTTCGCCGTCGCTGAAGCGGCCTACGGTTGCGCGGCCCACGCGGATATTGAGGTGGCGGACCACGTCCTGCGCCAGCTTGGGATTGGCGTTGCCGGTAAAGACCATCAAGCTATCGTAGGCCATGAACGAAAGTTATGGGTTGAAGGGTTGAAGATTCGAAAACGGGGAATTGAGGAGATTGTCCTCAACATCTGCTTGTCTGGCTGATCCTAGATAAGACTGAAAACTGGCTGGGGAGGTAGGGATCGAACCTACGAATGCCGGAATCAAAATCCGGTGCCTTACCGCTTGGCGACTCCCCAGAATTACTGTTCCACAAAATCATGCATAGGATGACGATCCAATCCCTGGGTCACAAAACCTTTCATATCGGCCGGGACCTGCGCCAGCGCCGTTCTTGCCGCTGCCTCCGTGGCGAATTCGGAAAATACGCATGCACCGGAGCCGGTCATTGCCGTCATCCTGGCATTGTCGAGCTGTTTGAGCCATTCCAGATGGCGTGCCACCTCCGGATAAGAGCGGCATACCACAGGCTCAAGGTCATTATGTCCGCGCTCGACGGAAAAGGGCGGTATTTTGATGGGAATCGTGTTTCGTGTCAATTCCTTACTGCCAAAAACCTGCGCGGTCGGTACGTGTACGGGCGGCGTCAGCACGAGATACCAGGCCGGCGGCAGCGCGATAGCCGAGAGTTTTTCGCCTACGCCTTGCGCAAAAGCATTTTCACCGAAAATGAACACCGGCACATCCGCACCCAAACTCAGCCCCAGCTTCAACAAGGGGTCTCTTTTCCAGCCTAACCCCCACAAGCGGTTAAGCGCAAGCAATGTTGTGGCGGCATCGGAACTGCCTCCGCCCAGGCCTCCGCCCATAGGAATACGTTTATCGAGGAAGATATCCGCGCCCAGCGAAATCCCGCTTTCCTCTTGCAGCAACTTAGCGGCGCGTACGCATAAATCCTTTTCCTCCGGCACGCCGGGGATGGGCGTGTGCAATTTGATCACTCCGTCGTCCCGCAAAGCGAATTGCAGTTGATCCGAAAAATCCAGTAAACGAAAAACTGTTTGCAAGAGGTGATAGCCATCCTCCCTGCGCCCCACCACGTGAAGGAACAGGTTAAGTTTTGCCGGGGCAGCGCAAACGAGCTTATTCATCCGCGAAAGAGCCTCGAAAGAGGTCTTGTATATACCCCTGTATGTACGGATGCTTTAGTTGCCATCGGAATTCCAGGTGTCTATTATGAGTTTTATCTGCAGATCGCCGCGTTTGAGCAGCAGTAATCTGGGTCGCGCAGCCTGAGTCTGGGCAATATGTACCGCTGACACGGGAAAATAACTCGAATAGTCAATGCTCCATCCGTCCTGCCGGATACCTACGACCCGACCCTCAATATCCAGATCGATTTCAGACGCCGTGATGGGCGAATTTATACCCTGAACCCAATATTGCAAACCCATGAGCGGCAAATGCCATCCCAGCACTTGCTCAGTCAGACCTTCGACATCGGCTGCAGAATAATTCTGCTGGTCGGACGTGATCAGATATGCCCCGCCAGGATTGAGCTGGATCTGTGCCAGGGCCTGCCCCAACGGAGAAAGCAGAAGAATTTCATCCTCGCTTTCAGCATGACGCCATTGCACTCCGCCGGAAAAATTCTCCCTGCCTCCTTTCGCCGCTACCCTGCCGCTTAGCAAGAAGTTTGCGGACTTCGTGTCCACGGTACCGGCCACCGGCTCGGTGAAGATCGTTCTGACTACGTTATTTTTATGGGTGGGAGGAGTTAGCGCGCAACCGGCAAAAAAAGGCGGCGCGCATAAAAACAGGCTCCACCACGGAAGAACAAAGCGCATGAACTGAACCGGTGCTACACCGGCACGATTTATCATTTTGGCATCTCTACAGCTTTACGGCGCGCTCTGCTATCTGCTATTTCATGAATTTCTTCATGGTACTGAGTAATGCCTCATTGCCGGGGTGGTTTTTGAGCGCCGATTGCCAGATTTCCTTTGCCTCTTCCTTTGTTCCCTGCACCCAGAGGACCTCACCCAGATGGGCTGCAATTTCAGGATCAGGGTTCATTCCGAACGCCTGCCTGAGGAAACTGAGCCCTTGGTTGATGTTTCCCATACGGTAATGCACCCAACCCAGGCTATCCATGATATAGGGATCGTTAGGAGAGAGTTGAATCGCTTTCTCAATGAGTTCAAGCGCTTCCCCAAGGCGATTGCTATGTTCCGCAAGCCCGTACCCAAGAGCGTTATACGCGTGGGCATGATCGGGTCGTAATTGGATCAGCTTGCGTAAGTCCTTTTCCATGATATCGGTCTTACCGATTTTTTCTGCTGCGAGGGCGTGATCATAGAGAAGCTCCGGCGAGTCTGGAAGCTTATCCAAACCATTACTGAGTAAACGGAAAGCTTTTTGATAGGCGCCCGATTCCCTCAATAATTGCGCCTCAGCGATAACCAACTGCGCGCGCTGCTGATCGTTTGCAACCGGCACCTGTTGCAAGTGCTGAAGAGCCTCGTTTATTTTTCCCGTTTTGCTCAACAGCAGCGCATACCGGACTTGCGCGGGTATATATTGATTGCCGCTCGTCACGGAGCGATAGGCTTCCATCGCTCTATCAGGATGCTGGGTTTTTTCGTAAATACCTCCGAGATAGAAGCGCACCATACCGGGATCTCTGTAATCGAGTTCCAGCGCTTTTTTGAAATTCAACTCGGCCACGTCGTAATCGCGCAATTCCAGGGAGAGCAAACCGACCGCGACGGCGACATCTGCATTGCCCGGATTTTCCGCCAGCAGTTGCTGGAACTGTTCGCGTGCCTTGACATAACTTTTTTCCGCCAACAATAGCCGTGCATAGGTGATACGTGTATCGTTGGCTTTGGGATAACGCTTGAGATAATCTTCGAAAAATTCAATAGCGCTGGCATTGGAGGTACGCGCCAGTATCCGCCCCTGATATATTGCCGCAATCTCCCATTCAGGCCGGAGTGCAAGGGCCTTCTTCATCTCTGCCTCCGCGATATCGAACTGATTGGCGAACCATGCCGCCTGGGAGACGGCAAAATGGGCTTCCGGCAGATCGGGATAAGGTTGAGCAAGCTGCTTCACCAATTCAAATATGGCGTTCTTGTTCGAGTTGCGTATCAGCACGCCGTTGAGTTGCATGAAAGCCTCTCCGACATTTCCTCCTTCCGAGGCCAGCAATTTCTCCAGATGGGGCCGGGCTTCGTCCAGCCGATCAATATTCACCAGCAGTGCCGCCACTGTCTGGCGGGCGTTTACCGAATCCGGCTCAAGCTCAACCCATATCCGCGCTGCTTCGAGCGCGGGCATGGCTTGGCGTGAATGAAGGGCAATTTCAGTGGCGCGCTGCGCGACGCGCGGATCGCGGGTGGTTCTCGCGAGTTTGAGATAAGTACGGATGGCCAGATCCTGATCGCCGCGCTGCAGAGCCGTTTCTGCCAGCAAAAAGTCGAACAGTATCGGCTCGGTCAAATTCTGACTGGGTAATTTTTGCTGTCCTGCTTGGCTCTTCTCTGCAGGCTTGCCAGCGTTGGCCTTTACATCCGTCTTGGCTGGCATCTGCGTACAGGCGGCGAAAAAGGTCAGCAGCAACAATGCGCCGGGAATTTTTAGGCTCATGTGGGAAGTCCAGGCAAGATTTTGAAAATAAGGCAAAGGCGGGGGCTAAGTCTTTCGGCACAGGCCACATATTAGGTATATTTTGCGCTTATCACAAGTGGACAGCTGAACAAGTGAATGCAAGAGCAGCGAAGTGGATTTGCAAATGCGTTAACAGATGATCCGCGACAAATCGAAGGTTCCGAATGAGTACCGGGCTTTTGGCATCCGGCAAGAATTACGTAAAAGCTTTCATGCAGCCCAAATTGCTTTCCCGTTTTAATGACCGAACAAATTGTTTCCCCGACCTTATCAGTTAAGGGCCTGTGCCGCTATTTCGGCACTCGCGCTGCCGCGCACGACGTCAACCTCGAACTGAGGCGTGGCGAGGTGCTGGGCCTCCTTGGCCCCAATGGCGCCGGCAAAACCACAATCATGCGCATGCTGACCGGCAACCTTGCCCCAAGCGCTGGCGTAATCAAAATCTGTGGGGTCGATCTGCTGGATAAGCCGCGCGAAGCCAAGTCACATATCGGATATCTGCCTGAAATACCCCCTCTCTACCGCCAATTGACAGTGGGCGAATACTTGAGGCTCGCCGCCAGGCTGCATCATGTGGCAAAGGCAAAAATTGAGGCCGCATTGGACGAGGTTGTGCAACGCTGTGGGCTTGGCAACACAAGGGAGCGTTTGATCGGCTTGCTCTCGAAAGGCTATCAGCAGCGGGTCGGGATTGCCCAGGCGCTTATCCATGGTCCCGATGTTATCATCCTCGATGAGCCAACGGTGGGGCTCGACCCTAACCAGATGCGCGATATCCGATCTCTGATTCGCGAACTTGGCGCGAAACACAGCGTCATTTTATCGACCCATATCCTGTCTGAGGTTGAGGCGGTATGCGACCGGGTGCACATCTTGCACGGGGGTCGCACGGTATTCTCAGATTCAGTAAACGAGCTGAAACAGAAGGGAGCGAGCCTGGAAGAGATATTTATGCGGTATACCATGAACATTGAATGTCCCGGTACCTCTTTGACGCCATGATCGCGATTGCGCGAAAGGAACTAAAAATATTGTTTAGCTCGCCGCTTGCCTGGGTAATCCTTGCGCTGATGCAATGCGTGCTGACCTGGATTTTTCTGGCTCATCTCGATATATTTCTGAAAATTCAGCCACAACTGGTAAAAATCGCCAATCCGCCTGGAGCGACCGAATTCATTATCGCGCCGTTATTCGCCATGGCTGCGGTAGTACTGCTGATGATTTCTCCTCTCTTGACCGCGCGGCTTATCGCCGGTGAGCGCCGCAGCCATACCCTGACCTTCCTTGTTTCCGCCCCCATTTCGATGGCGGACATCGTGTTGGGAAAATTTCTCGGCCTGATGTTTTTTTTCTCCGTGATAATTGCTCTGGTCGTCGCGCTGTCGATTTCCCTGCTGGCGGGCGGTTCCATGGATGTAGGCTTGTTACTGGGCAATGTCGCGGGCCTGGTCCTGCTCTGCGCTTGCTTCGCCGCTCTGGGTCTTTATATTTCGACGCTAAGTGCTCAGCCCGCCACCGCGGGCGCCGGCACGCTCGGGATATTGCTGGGGTTATGGGTGATCGACAACGTAGCAGATGATAACAAGGACAGTATCATGCGCAACTTTTCCTTGCTCGCCCATTACGAAGGTTTCAATCGCGGCGTGATCGACACGTTTGACCTCGTATATTTTGCTTTATTTATCGTTATTTTTCTCACGCTATCCGTTCGCCGACTGGATAGGGAGCGGATAAGCGGTTGAAGCTGTGCAAATGGTGAATAATGGCTGCGGCAGATAATAGGCTGCGCACGCGCCGGCTGGCGCAAAATGGCCTGTTTACGGCGTTGTTGATCTCGCTGGCCGGGCTGCTGGGTTATCTGGCGTTGCAAACGCGGGTTGCGTGGGACATCAGCCAAGGCGGACGGAACAGTTTGAGCAAGGCAAGCGTGGAAGTGCTGAAAAAACTTGATGGCCCGCTTAGGGTCACCGTGTACGCCACAGCTCAGGATGCCCAACTGGGGAATGTGCGCAAAATAATCGAGGAGTTCCTATCTCGCTATCAGCGGGCGAAACCCGATTTCGAGGTCATGTTCGTCGACCCCTCGGAACAGCCCAAACTTGCGCAGGAAGCGGATGTCCAGGCTAATGGGGAAATGATCGTCGAGTTCAAGGGTAGGCGCGAGCATCTTAGAACATTCGACGAGCAGGCGCTAACCAATTTGTTGATGCGAATGGCGCGGCCCGGCGAAAGGCGCGTGATGGCTCTGGCGGGGCACGGCGAACGCAAGCTCGATGGCATCGCCAATCGCGATTTGGGTGAGTTTGGCAAAAACCTGGTGACCAAGGGTTTTAAAATCGGCTCTCTCAATCTCGCCACGGCCCCGGGTGTACCGCATGATACCAGTGTGCTCATCATTTCCTCCCCACAAGCTGATCTGACAGAGGGAGAAATGGAAAAGCTGCTCGCGTATATCGCACGCGGCGGCAGCCTGTTGTGGCTAGTGGATCAGGAGCCGTTGCATGGGCTCCAACCGCTGGCCGAAAAATTGGACCTGACGCTTACCCCGGGGGTGGTGGTTGACCCTCAAGCCCAGCAGTTAAAGGCGCCTATTACCTTTGCGCTGGGCGCCAGTTATGGTCATCATCCCGTCACGCAGGACTTCGACTATATTACGGTATTTCCTTTCGCCCGCCAGCTAACGTTCAACGAAAATCAGGAATGGCGCAGCGTGCCGCTCGTGGAAACGGCACAGGGTGGATGGGTTGAATCCGGCAAGCTCGATACGGGAATTGCCTTCGATGAAATGTATGATGTGTTGGGCCCTGTAAGTATCGCAGTGGCGCTGAGCCGAACCGTGCAGGATCGGGAACAGCGCGCGGCCGTCATCGGTAGCGGCTATTTTCTGGCTAACAGTTACCTGGGCTACGGAAAAAATCTGGATTTCGGCATTAATCTCGTCAATTGGCTGGCGGGCGATGAAAATCTTATTTCTATCCCACCTCGCGTCACGCCCGATAGCAGTCTGATCTTGAGTGAAAGATCGCAAATCGTGATCACTGCCGGTTTCCTCATCATTTTGCCGCTGATCTTCTTCGCAAGCGGCTGCGTCATATGGTGGAAGCGAAAAAGCAGATGAATTCTCCAATTAATGGGGGCCCTCATGCCTGAATCGCATGCCTGAACTGCCCGAGGTCGAGGTCATCCGCCGTGGTATCGGGCCGCATGTCGAGGGGCAACGCATTATCGACGCAACGGTAAGAAATCCTGCGCTGCGCTGGCCAGTGCCGCTCGATCTGGGGCAGAAGCTTGGCGGCCTGACTATTGGCAAGGTGACACGACGCGCTAAATACCTCTTGTTTGACTCGAGCGAGGGCACACTCATCTTGCATCTCGGCATGTCGGGCAGCCTGAGGCTATTGTCTCCGGCAGCGTTGGCACCGCCGGAAAAGCATGACCATGTTGATTTGGTCTTTGATAGCGGTATGGTCCTTCGCTTCAGGGATCCGCGCCGTTTTGGCGCCCTGCTTTGGGAAACAGGCGATGTCATGCGCCATCCGCTGTTGGCTCAACTGGGGCCCGAGCCGCTTACCGAAGCTTTCAATGGAGATCTGCTATATCAACAAACACGGGGGCGTAGCGCTGGCATTAAACAAGTTCTGATGAACAGCCGTATCGTTGTGGGCGTTGGCAATATTTATGCAAATGAAGCGCTCTTTCGCGCCGCCATTCATCCTGTGACCGCAGCGGGGCGGATTGGCGCAAGGAGATATGAAACCCTGGCGCAGGCGATAAAGGAAATACTCAATCTCGCGATTGAAGCCGGCGGCAGCAGCCTGCGCGATTTTGTAAACAGCGAGGGTAATCCCGGCTATTTCCAGCAGCAATACTGGGTGTACGGGCGAACCGGGCGGCCCTGCCGAAAATGTGGCATACCCGTCTCCCATATCAGGCAGGGGCAGCGTTCGAGTTTTTATTGCCCGTATTGCCAAAAATAAGCTGAAAATAAGCCAGAAGCAGCAAAGCGGAGATAAAGTTTATGACAGCGGCTTTATCGAAAAATTTGTACCGCCAAATTCCTATCTCGTACCCAGCTTCTAGTGATTCTCAGGAGCCCCGCTCATGGGATGTTTCATCGACGAATCGACCCAGAATCGGTCCAGAATCGATCCGTTTGGTCGCTGCATTCTCCCAGAATACCAGATTCCGATTCCGCGTCGGACGCGCCAGAAACCGATGATATCCTGCCAAGAGTTTTCGTAAGAGCCGCCGAGTGAATGCCAATAAAGGAACGGCGCCACACTCCCCGCTTCAGAAACGGCGAACAACGGGAACAGCGGAGCTTCTCTTCGAAGTACTTCTTCTCTGCTACATGGTGTTCTTCTTAGGTCCAGCGCAAGCCGGCGTTACCGAACCGGACCCGCGAGCACAGGACGCATTCGATTTCATGAATGTACTGGCGAAAAAGGGGCTACACGACCTGAAGAACGAACGCTGGAATGCCTACGGACAGTTCACTTATATTTCCAGTTGGAAAAGCGGATTTCCCGCTTTATATACCAACCTCAACGGTAGTACTAATTCATTATTGCCGGGAAGTGAAAGAAGCTTCACCGGAACCGCGACCCTGTACCTCGGGCTCAAGACATGGAATGGCGGCGAGGTCTATTTCGTGCCGGAAATGATATCCATGCGGCCTCTATCGGATTTGAAAGGGCTGGGTGGAGCCATACAAAACTTCGAGCTGCAAAAAGGTGGCTCCGAGACCCCCATCTATTATCGATCTCGATTATTTTTCAAACAGACTTGGGGGTTTGGAGGAGAACGCATACAACTCGATTCTGATCCGATGCAGCTCGGCACGACCGTGGATAGCAGGCGCCTCGTTGTCAGGGTGGGCAATTTCAGCGTAATCGATTTCTTCGATAGGAATTCATACTCCGGCGATCTCCGCAGGCAATTTTTGAACATGGCCTTCATGACGTATGCAGCCTTTGATTTCGCCGCCGATGCGAGAGGATATACCTGGGGTGCGGTAGGCGAATACTTTCACGATAACTGGACGATGCGCTTCGGCCATGTCGCCACTTCCATCGATCCAAATCAACTCCCTCTCGACACGAGGATATTCAAGTATTACGGACAACAGATTGAATTTGAGCGCAGGCATCTTTTGTACGGACATCCAGGTGCTATAAGAGTACTGGCTTATAGGAACCATGAAAACATGGGGAAATTCAGCGATGCCATTGCCGCCTTCCAATCGGACCACAATAAAAATGCCACAACCTGTACCGGCTTCAATTATGGATCAGGAAACGCATCAGCCCCGGATTTATGCTGGGCCCGCAAACCCAATGACAAGATGGGCATAGGTATCAACCTTGAACAGCAGGTGCTGGACGGTATCGGTATATTCTTGCGCGGGATGTATAGCGACGGCAAAACTGAGGTGTTTTCCTATACCTCGACTGATAGATCGATCTCATTGGGGGCTTTGGTCAATGGCTCCCGGTGGGGCCGAAAAAGAGATTTGCTTGGAGTTGGATTTGCTGCAGGCTGGATTTCGAGCCAACATGCCAAATACCTGAATATGGGGGGCGTCGACGGCTTTATCGGCGACGGCCGGATCAAGAGGGGAGCAGAACACGTGGTGGATATCTTCTATAGCGTCAATGTGTTGAGTTCGCTGTGGGTGACCGCCGACTATCAGCATATTGCCAACCCGGGCTTTAATGCTGATCGCGGCCCGGTAAATATTTACGGGATGAGGATCCATGCCGAGTTTTAGATGCGTTTCATGATCCGGTTCAAATAAAATCCTGAGGTTGGTATATCATCCGGTTTTCCATCGCGTAGCTGTAGCTACAAGATCACCATGAATATTTGCTTCATCGGCGGCGGCAACATGGCTGGGGCGTTGCTAGGCGGCCTATTGCAGCAGGGTTATTCGCCTGCGCAAATAGGTGTGGTGGAAATTAGCGCCGGACAACGCGACAAAATAAAGCATGAATTCAACTTGACCGCGACCGGAGAGCTCGCCGAAGGCGTGAGCCGTGCCAGCGTGGTAGTGCTCGCGGTAAAGCCTCAGCAGCTCTCAACGGTGGCGCGCGAGCTTGCGCCACTGCTCTCTGATCATCTTGTCATCTCCATTGCCGCCGGCATTCGCGCCAAGGATATATCTCGCTGGATGGGTGGCTACGGAAGGGTAGTTCGCGCCATGCCCAATACTCCCGCTTTCGTTCGCGCGGCTGTGACAGGCCTATATGCTTTACCTGGGGTGGATGGGGAAGGTAGGCTCCATGCGGAGTCCATACTCTGCGCGGTAGGCTCCGTGCTATGGTGCGAACGGGAGGAGCTGCTGGACGCGGTGACCGCGGTTGCAGGCAGCGGTCCGGCTTATGTGTTTTATTTCATCGAGGCGGTTCAAAAGGCCGGGCGTGAATTAGGGTTGAACGCGGCCCAGACACGACAGTTGAGCATTGAGACAGTTATAGGTGCAGCAAAACTTGCTATCCAGAGCAGCGAAGACGCCGCCGTGCTGCGCGCGCGGGTAACGTCCCCAGGGGGTACCACGGAACGCGCAATAGCATCCCTCGAAAGGGATGGAGTCGCGGATGCAATCATCAGGGCGGTTAATGAAGCCTACCAGCGATCACGCGAGTTGGGCGACCAGCTTGGCACAGGATAACGTCAGGATAACGTTTCAGCAGTCACCGATCCCCAGGAACCGTTATGCTCAACCAGATGCTGATATTTCTGCTCGACACCTTTCTCGGACTGTTTTCCTTGGCGCTGCTGCTGCGTTTTTATATGCAGCTGCTACGCGCGCCCTACCGCAACCCGCTGTCGCAATTTCTGATCAAGGTCACGGATTTTATGGTACGGCCCGCGCGGCGGATAATCCCCAGCTTCCGGGGCATGGATCTTCCCACTTTGCTGCTGGCATGGCTTGCACAACTGATGCTGCTGGCAGGTGTACACATGCTTCAGGGTTATGACTTCAGCTCGACCATCGGCATCGCGCTCGGCGGACTAGGTCTGCTCGCTCTGGTAGAAATCATCAAGATGACGCTTTACATTGTACTGGTAGCCGTAATCATGCAGGCCGTACTTTCGTGGTTCAATCCACACAGCCCGCTGGCCCCGACACTCGACAGCTTTACCGGTCCATTCCTGGGGATCATCCGCAAGCGGCTCCCACCCATCGGCAATGTTGATTTATCGCCCCTGTTTGTGCTGATAGGAATCCAGTTGCTATTGTTCTTGGTAACAGGCGTGGAGAAGGAAATTTCCCGCCTGTTTTAACATTCCCCGTAATGTCCCATACATGGTGCCGACGCGAAGAGGATGACAGTGGCCATCGTCTTATCCTCACCCTACACATTCAGTCCTGCGCAAAGCACACCGAGGCTGCGGGATTGCATGGGGATGCGCTGAAAATCAGGTTGGCTGCCTTGCCGGTGGAGGGCGCCGCCAACTCTGCGCTGCTGGAGTTTCTTGCAAACGTGTTTGGTGTGCCACAGCGCCAGGTGACGCTCAAGCACGGGCTTAACTCGCGGCGCAAAATCGTTGAGATCAGAGCGGCAACCCGGGGGCCCGATGCGCTGTTAAAATCCAGATCCGGCAATTAACGACTTGGGATAAGCGCACAGACACCGTGTTTATGAAAATCATGAAAACGGATTTTGTACACCTTCCCGGCGACAGCCGCTTCACGCCCCATTCGTCACGTCCCAATAGATAAGCTACCAATAGATGAATTATTCTGAGATGAACTATTTTGCGATGGTAATACTCGGTACGCCTACGCGCGGCAAATCAGTGATGGTCATTTGAAACAAGAGGTACAGCATCTGAAAGGAGTCCCGGTTCCATCGGGCGAGCGGACCTCCTGTATTGACAACGAAATACTTGCCATGTGAGTGAATAAAAAGTTCGCCTTGGGACGGAGCCGAGTCTGAAACGATCAACTCCATTGTGGAGATCGGATTTTCGTTTTTCGAAATCGCTGGGGTCCGAGGATCCGGCCCGACATGGTACTCCGGCTCATCACCGAACGAGTGGCCGAGGAAATAGAGGATGGAGTGGAAGCTTCTAAGCCGGAAAACTCCTTTCATCGGCCATTCCCCTCCCGGATGATTGGCGCGTATGTCGAACGCCAGATCATGAGTGATCCAGTCCCCTGCCCGCTCGTTCAGTTGCGCGCGTTCGTTCGCGGGCAACGTGCTTGGATCATAGTTGGTGATGAGGATCGGCCCCACCAATTGCTTGCGAAGTGTGTAAGTATTGTCCTGCTGGTTATAGAGTATGAAGAATTCTTTCTGTAGAGCCTGAAAGCCTTCTGCTGAAACCGAGCCGGCGGGAACGGTCCAGGTGCGTTCCAGAGTCAACGGTTCAGCATAAAGCTGGTTCTGATCCTGGATGGCAGAGAGATGTAAAACAATGCGGCGAAACGTCTCATAGCCGATCGAATCCGGGGGCGTATTGCGATAAATAATCTCCTGCGTTGGACCCTGGACGCGTACTTCCTGGGCCATCAGTCTCAGCAAGAGGTCGATATCGTAGCGCTGGCGGAGCAGAAGAGTGAGCTTGCTTTGCTGAAACGGCGTGAGCAGCCGTTTGGTGAATTCCTCCCCTTCAATTGGCACAATGCTGATAGTGGGATTCTCCGCGACGCTGCCGCCGAATACCGGCATAAGCAGGCCGCCAGCGTTTCCGGTCAAGGCGGGCGTGCCGCCCGCACTGAAGCGGAAATCGAAGGTGGCCGCAATGTTGGAAACGCCCGTGAAATGTATGGGCTGGCGATGGTGCGCGCGCGCGATATTCATCAGGAGCTGCTTCGATGCAGCATCGACAATGGCCTCGTCATAGCTGCCAACGGCCCGGTTAAGCGCGATGGGCGATACACAGCCGGAGAGCGTGAATGCCGATATTATCCATGGCAGGGCATAAAATAAACGAAGCACGCGAGTATTTGGACGGGTTTTCATGTGGACGGAAGAACAGAGCAAGCGGAGTTATTTTTCAATGTAGGTAATCTCTACAATTCCTTTGCTGAGCTTTCGAAGGTTCCTGAGCCATATATTATCTCGTCATCCATTGTTGGTTGGGCCGGATTCCCGGTCAAGCCAGAAATACAAATTCATCGTATTTTCTAACCGGGATGAATAGGAACCTAAGGCCGCTTTCCAAGTCTATCTCTGGCTAGACACTATATGTAATCATTTACAGCGGTCAAGGGCAAATAATCGCTGACGAAGGGGCAATAAAAACTGCAAGCTGCTGCGCTCTAGTACTCATATCACCGCGCTCCTTCCTGGAATGCCGACTATGAGAACCCGGCAACGGAAGGCCTGTGTAATATAACTGTCTACTATGTATTGGGCGGCTGGGCTTTTTTTGCTATATTGGCGGGCGCGATACATGGTGGTGAATAAGGTGCTAAGCGGGAGCTCGGCATCTGTCACAAGAGAGAGAATCAGGAGAAAAATCAAAGGGGGGAAATCGGAAGGCGGCGAATCAGAGGAGAACCGTATGAAAAGGATTTTTTTCGTATCTGCTTTAACCTTAAGCCTGATCTCGACTGCTGTCTTTGCCGATGAGGATGCCGAATCTATCGGCGCTCCGGGAGACCCAGGCCAAATATCACGCACTATCGAGATAACGATGGTGGATAATCGCTATAAGCCCTCTGAAATAAAGGTTAAACAGGGCGAGACGATAAAGTTTATGCTTAAGAATGCCGGCAAGAAAAAGCATGAAATGCTGATCGCTACTCCGGAAGAAATTGATAAACATGGCAAAATGATGAAAAAATTTCCCGATACGGAACATCCGGACGAACCCAACAAGGTCAGCGTCGAGCCGGGCAAGACCGGAGAATTGACGTGGCATTTCACCAAAGCCGGAATGGTTGACTTCGCCTGCCCGCTGCCAGGCCACTTCAAAGGCATGAATTTCCCCGGTATGAAAGGAACAATCGAAGTAGAGGCCAAATGAAAACACCTATTCGCACGTTATTAGCTGGATCCATTCTCTTCAGCGCGTTGTCCGGTGCGGCGACCGCCTATGCCACGACAACCGTCGAAGTCTACAAAAGCTCGACCTGTAAATGCTGCGCCAAATGGGTCGACCATATGCGCGCAAACGGCTTTACCGTAAACACCCACGATGTGGGTAACAAGGAAGCGCGTGAGCGCGCGGGTATATCCACCAACCTTGGCTCATGCCATACCGCTCTGGTGGATGGCTATGCCATTGAGGGTCACGTGCCAGCGGAAGACATCAAGCGGTTCCTCAAGGAGCGCCCCCGGGCTATAGGCCTGACCGCACCGGGCATGCCGCATGGCTCTCCCGGCATGGAGGGCGCACGCAGCGATCCTTATGACGTGCTTTTAATCAACAAGCAAGGCGATACGACAGTATATAGCCGCCATCTCCCCTCCGACCCGAAAGCATCCGTAATGAAGCTGAAGTGAAGAGCATGAAATTCCGTATCGAACCTATATGCATATGAAAAACAAACTGACTTCAACCGTGCCGACTTCAACCATATTTACTTATCTACATGTGCCGCTCTCCGAAAAAGGCGAGTGGCTGTGAGCATCCGTTATTTCTTTCTGATAAGCCTCGTGTTGGGATTTATCTCCGGTTGCGGCAAATCCAAACCGCCCGCCGCAACACTGACGCCACCTGCTGCCGCGCCCGCACCACCCGCTGTCAAGGAATCCACTCCTGCGGCTGAACCGGCCAAGCCGGCTGCGGAGCCGGCCCCGGCTGCGGCCGCTCCGGTGGAACCGCCAAAGAACCTGGCGGCGCGCAAGTTGAGCCCTGAAAAGATCAAGCGTGGCGAGGCCGTTTATAGGAAGAATTGTGCGAGCTGCCATGGGCCAAACGGTGAGGCTACCCCCGGTTGGCGCAATCCGGGAGCCGACGGCAAATACCCCCCCCCACCGCTGGATGGCAGTGCCCATGCATGGCATCATTCAACCGAAACGCTTGAAGAAATGATCCGGAAAGGCAGCCCGGGCGGGGTCGGAGGTATGCCGGCCTGGGATGGCAAACTAACGAATCAGGAAATCGATGATGTGATCGTCTGGATCAAATCGCTGTGGCCAGACGATGTTTATGAGGTCTGGTATAACGAAATTGAGCATAAACCGGAACCAAAACAGAAATGAATGGCTACGGCCTGGCAAAGGACTACTGAGGGGCTACTGAGGGGCTACTAACGTTTACTTGAATTTAGATCGCGTTGCCAGAAGTATGGGTTATAAGACGTAGGAGGTGATTATAGAGAGTCAGATAGAGCTGGATCATCTCCTACCGTCTCTCTTCATCAAACCTCTTTCTTTACTGCACGGGCGGGAAGTTTTTCGCGAATACGTGCGGATTTACCGGAACGATCGCGCAAGTAATAAAGCTTGGCGCGGCGTACATCGCCCCGACGTTTGATTTCTATACTGGCAATCAGCGGCGAATAAGTTTGAAAAGTTCGTTCCACGCCTTCCCCACTGGAAACTTTACGCACGGTGAAAGCCGAGTTGAGACCACGGTTGCGCTTGGCAATGACGATGCCTTCGTATGCCTGGATACGTTTGCGGTCGCCTTCCACCACTTTGACATTAACGACTACGGTATCTCCCGGAGCGAAGTCGGGAATTGTTTTGCCAAGGCGGCTGATTTCTTCGCTTTCGAGTTGTTCGATCAGGTTCATTGTGACTCCTTGCTGTATTTTCTCAGGTTTCGGTTGCTCTTGATTGAATTCGGATCAGCTTCATAGCCATGCTTGAATTCTTCCAGCAACATCTCTTCTTCGCTTGTCAGGCCGCTCTCAATTTTCAACGCCAGCAGATCAGGGCGCCTCAACCATGTCCTGCCCAAGGACTGCTGCAAACGCCAGCGTTTGATTCTGGCGTGATTACCCGACGTTAAAATCTCCGGCACCACGCTTCCTTCGTATATTTCCGGCCGGGTGTAATGCGGACAATCCAGCAATCCTTCTACAAAGGAATCCTGATTGGCTGATTCCGCGTCGCCCAGAGCGCCCGGCATTTGTCGCACCAGACAATCTATCAGCACCATCGCTGCCAGTTCGCCGCCTGAAAGCACATAATCGCCGATGGAAATTTCATCGTCCACCTGCCGCGCGATCAAGCGCTCATCCACGCCTTCATAACGCCCGGCAAGTAACACCAACGCCGGTTCCTTGCGCAGTTCCATTACCAGGCCATGATTCAGAAGCCGCCCTTGCGGTGAAAGATAAATCACCCTTGTCCTGGCCGCACCGCTGGCTGCCTGCCTGGTCCTGGCCGCCGTAATGGCTTTTTCCAGTGGTTGCGCCAGCATCACCATGCCCGGCCCTCCGCCGTACGGACGATCGTCTATTGTCCGGTAATTGTCCGTGGTAAAGTCGCGCGGATTCCAGGTATGCAGCTGGTAAATTGCGTTTTCATTCGCCCGGCCTGTTATCCCGTACTTCGTGATCGCGTCGAACATTTCCGGGAATAGCGTAACGACGTCGATCTCACAAGTCATGACTAATAGTCCAGACCCCAATCCGCCGTAATTCGGGATGTGCTCAAGTCAACCTTGACAATAACCTGACTGATGAAAGGGATTAGTCTTTCCCCTCCGCTTTCCTCCAGGCTTCGCACTTGAAGCACATCATTGGCGCCTGTCTCAAGCAGCCCGGTCACTTTTCCCAGCGATTCACCCTGCAGGTTAACGACTTCAAGGCCGATCAGATCCGACCAGTAGTAGCCATCTTCGCCGCTCTTTGACAAAACGGGCAACTGACTACGAGGAATCGCAACCTGAAGACCTTTCAACTGCGCCGCCGCGGTACGGTCGGAGTAATGCTCGAGTAAAGCGGTCAATATGCTTCCGTGAATGGCGCATTCGTTCACTTTGACTTCGCGCCATTTCCCATCGCCCCGGCCCAGCCACCATGCCGGATAATCCGCCAGTCCGTCTACATATTCGGTATAGGGAAAAACCTTGATCCAGCCCGATATACCGTAGGGGCCTGCAACATGCCCCATCACCACCATTGGTTCAGTTACTTTGCCTAGCTCAGCTTCTTCAGCTTCCCGCGGCTCTTTGTTTCGCACCAAACTGCCTGACCAGCCTCGTCACAGTTTCTGATAACTGCGCGCCTCGTGATTGCCAAAATGTAATACGATCCAATTGTATGCGCAGTCCTTCTTCGCCTTCAGCCGCCCGGGGATTATAAAAGCCGATGCGTTCTATGAATTTGCCATCGCGGGCGTTGCGCGAATCCGCTACTACCATATTGAAAAACGGGCGTTTCTTGGCACCGCCTCGCGCCAGTCGAATAATGACCATGTATGTGCCTATGGAGAGGTCCGAAACCGAAAAGGGTGTGATTTTACGGCAAATTTTACCTGATTAGCAAGTATAAAATAGCTGTGCGTATAAGGAAGCGTCTGACTGATAACCTGGTTGCAGCCCAGTTGGCGTCCTTGACGTCCCCCCCGGTTGGCTTCCAGGGCAACCTGGCCGGCGACTTCGCTGATCATATATCCCCTATATATTCCATGAGCGAATTGTATTCACAAACCGACAATTCCTTACTCCACTCTACTGTCCAGCCCGCTCTCGGCGATTTCGGCGGCCCGTAACAAGGCCCTGGCCTTGTTACGGGTTTCGATCCATTCATTGTGCGGTATGGAATCGGCAACGATGCCAGCGCCGGCCTGCACGTGCAGCCTATTTTCTTTGACGATACCGGTACGGATAGCGATTGCCAGATCCATGTCGCCGTTGAATCCAAGATATCCGACGGCGCCGGCATAGATACCGCGCTTGGATACTTCCAGTTCATCAATGATTTCCATTGCCCTTACCTTGGGAGCGCCACTGACGGTGCCTGCAGGAAAAGTGGCGCGCAGTACGTCCATTGCTTTCAGGCCGGGTTTGAGCTTGCCGTCCACGTTGGATACGATGTGCATCACGTGGGAATAATGTTCGATCTGCATATTCTCCGTAACCGCCACTGTACCGGTCTGCGCCACGCGGCCCACATCATTGCGCCCCAGATCCATCAACATGAGGTGCTCGGCGCGTTCTTTTGGATCGGCCAGCAGGTCGGCCGCCAGTGACGCGTCTTCCGATACGGTTTTTCCGCGGGGCCGAGTGCCCGCAATAGGGCGCACGGTCACCGTCTCGCCTTCCAGGCGCACCAGAATCTCCGGCGAGGCACCCACGACGTGGAAATCGCCAAAGTGGTAATAAAACATGTATGGCGAAGGGTTAAGGCTGCGCAGCGCGCGGTATAGAGCTAATGGAGAAGCGCCATAAGGCTTGCTGGTCCGTTGCGAAAGCACGACCTGCATGATATCCCCATCGAAGATATAGCGCTTGGCGCGCTCCACCGCCGCGATGAAATCGCTTTCGTGGAATTCGGTGATAGCCTCACCCGGCTTGCACGGCCCTTCAACGGGGATTTCCACGGGCTTGCGCAGGCTCGCCAGCAGTTCTTTCAGGCGCTTTTTTGCAGCAAGGTATGCATCGTCCATGCCTGGGTCGGCATAAACAACAAGATAGAGCTTGCCGGACAGGTTATCCACCACCGCCAGTTCTTCGGATAGCAGCAATAGTATGTCGGGCGTAGCCAGCGTATCAGGACCGGCTTGACCAGCAAGCCTGCTTTCGATGTACCGAACCACGTCGTAACCAAAATAACCCACGAGGCCGCCGCAGAAGCGCGGCAAGCCGGGATATGGCGAAGCCTTGAAACGCGATAAATAGGATTCTATGAAAGCGAGCGGATCGCCTGCCTCGATGTCTTGCCGGTCTATGCCTTTGACAAGGTTAATGTGCTTACCCCGTACCTCAATACGAGTCACGGCGGGCAAGCCGATAAACGAGTAGCGCCCGAAGCGCTCACCGCCCTGCACGGATTCAAGCAGATAAGAAAAAGCCCTGTTGGCAAGCTTGAGATAAACGGACAGCGGGGTGTCGAGATCTGCAAATGTCTCCAGCACCATGGGGATACGGTTGTATCCCTGCGCCGCAAGAGCCTTGAATTCGGCTTCGGTCATGATTCAACTCCAAAAAACGGAAATAGAAAAAATACGGCAGCGTCGTGTCACGCACACCATCGATCGGGCCCCCAGCGCCAAGTGCGCAGGGCTTCGATCATGTATCTCTTCATTTCCGGATTTCCTGAAGCTATGACTGTTGTCATGAGGATTTCTGGATCAGCTTTGTTGCCTGATAGAGGGAGGAAACGATAGCGTCGCAGTCGAGTTCACGCACATCCCGACCTTCATTGTAACCATAGGGTACGCAGAAAATACGGCAACCGGCCGCACGTGCCGCCTGGGCATCGTTGAGAGAATCGCCAATCAGCAGCATTTCATGCGGTGCGATGCCGAAGTGTCCACAGGCATGAAGCAAGGGCATCGGGTCGGGTTTCTTTTTGGGCAGGCTATCGCCTGAAAGAACGATGTCGAAGTAACCCAGCAGACCGGTGTGGCGAAGCAAAGGCAGAGTAAAGGCCTCCGCCTTATTGGTCACGCAGGCTAGGCGAAAACCGTTTTCCCGCAAAGCAACCAGCCCCTCCAATACGCCCGGATAAGGTTGGGTGTTGATGCACAGCGTTTTCGCATAGTCCCGTTCGTATATCGGCATTGCTCTTCGGAATAATTCCGCCTCGGGCTCCCCGTCAAGAGCACCACTGAGTGTGCGCTTGACCAGTTTCTGTATGCCCTTGCCGATATAAGACTGTATGGTTTCGAGCGGCAGCTCGGCTTTGCCCAGTTCCCGCAGCATCATGTTGGCCGCCTCGGCAAGATCTCTGGCCGTATCGAGGAGCGTGCCGTCCAGGTCGATCATAACGGCCTTAACCGATAGAGGAAAGTCTATTTCAACCACAGCCGCATCGGGGTGAGAAACGCTCTTGTTCACACTGGTTCCAATTCTTAAGAAGACTTGATTAAACCTTGGCCAGTTCCGCCCGCAAGGCCGCCACGATACTGTCATAACGATGGGGATCGCTATCTCTGCCCGCGCCGTAAATAGCTGAACCCGCAACAAAGGTGTCGGCTCCCGCCCGAGCAATTTCGGCGATGTTATCGACTTTCACCCCACCGTCAATTTCCAGCAAGATATCCTTGCCTATTTCGTCAATGCGTTTGCGCACCGCTTTGAGTTTTGGCAACGCTTCAGGGATGAATTTTTGCCCGCCGAACCCGGGGTTGACCGACATGATCAGCACCAGGTCCAGCTTATCCAGCACATGATCGAGATAATTAAGGGGCGTAGCCGGATTGAATACCAGACCAGCCTTGCACCCCTGCTCCTTGATGAGCCCGATAGTACGATCGATATGCCGGGTTGCTTCCGGGTGGAAGGAGATGATGTTGGCCCCGGCCTTGGCGAAGTCGGGAACAATGCGGTCCACAGGTTCCACCATCAGGTGTACATCGATAATCGCGTCGGTCAGGGGGCGAATGGCCTCGCAGACAAGCGGTCCGATGGTTAGATTCGGCACGTAGTGATTATCCATCACATCAAAATGGATAAAATCCGCCCCAGAATCGATCACAGCAGTGATTTCCTCGCCCAGCTTGGCAAAGTTTGCGGAAAGAATGCTCGGCGCGATGCGATATTTGACCATGAAAGACTTCCTTATTTTTCGAAATTATCAAAAACCTCTATTTTAACCGCAAATGGACGCGTCGCGTTAAGAACCTCCGGGTTTTGCTGCGGCGTCGTAAATGACGGTGCCGAACTCACGATGACAGAGAAGCATGGGCACATGCTCCAGAGTCCGGGTTCATGTCAGTATCTGTTGGGGTTGATGATGCGCCCGCCTTCCCCGTATGGTGCGGAGCCTCTTGCGTAGCGGCGAATACGCCCTGATGTTGACCGCAATGATGCGATCGAGGTCTTCGTGAGAAACATCAGCCACGGGCTTGATAATGGCCACTGGGGCGCTGTTCACAAGGATGTCAAGGCGGCCGAAGACCGCTCGGTCTCGGTTACGGCCGCGTTTACAGCAGGCGGGTCGCCCGAATCAGCACGCACCGCCAGCGCTTCCCCACCTGCAGCCTCGACGGCACGGACGACTTCATCGGCGTTGCCCGGCGATGCGCCATAGATGAACGCTAACGCAGCACATCGGCCGCGGGTCACTTCGGGATGGCTGGCACCTATACTGCGCGAACCGCCGGTAAACAGGGCCCATTTCGTCCACAAGCAGTTTGGATCGTGTTTGGTCAGGCGTTATTGCCTTCAGCATCGTTTCTTGCAGGGGTCAGCATGGCGGGGGCCAGCCCGAGTTGCTGCAGGAGGGAAAAGAGATTCGCGACTCCCCAGTGGTCGGTGATTTTACCGTTGCGAACGCGCATGACGTCTACCGTCTCAAAGTGAATTTTCCGCCCGGTCGGTGCCAATCCCCAGAACACGCCCTTGTGCGTGCCGTGGTATGTTTTCTACGTTGTGACACGGTCACCGTCGGAAATTTGCCAATGGATCTCCGCGCCAAAATCAGGAAATGCGGCGCGCAGCGTGCGATATAAATTTCGGGCGCCGTCGCGATCCGGGGTAAAGCCGCCCGGCTGGGGCGTATGATCGATGAAATCCGGGGCGAAAAGCTCGTCGAACAGCTCGAAGTTCCCGCCGCCCTGAACCTCCTCCGTGTTGCGACGAACCACGGCAATACCGTCTTGCGATGACATGGCGATTTCTCCTTGCTTAGCCCTTTAATTCGGTCCTATTGTTTGCTCATCGCATGTGCTGCCGCGCGGACCGCTGGCAATGTCGTGCGTCGTGCTGAATTTCCATTCAAACCTAGCAGAAGCTCCAAAAAAATACAAGCCTCCTCAGAAACAAGGTCTTTGACTGGCTGGATTTTTTAATCCGTTCATTGCAAAGGGTGGCTTCGCGTTCGTCGCTCTCAGAGAACAATGCCAATGATTGTTCTTATTTCACAGCATGCGTTAACCTCGACAGCGGCCCATAACAAAAGCACGTCTACAACCTTGCCAGGTTGTGCCGGCCTGCGTGGATTCCATTTTTGTAGACGCCGCGCTTGCCGTGATTCAAAAAATAGTGTGCAATGCGATTATGGCTGAAACAAAAAAATATGAAATCGCTGTAAAGGTCCAAACTATCTATCTGCCTGAGCAATCGGATGAGGCGCTGGATCGTTATGTGTTCGCCTACACGATCGTAATTGTTAACATTGGCACAGTTCCGGCACAGCTTATCAGCCGCCACTGGATAATTGCGGATGGAAGCGGCGGCATACAGGAAGTCCGAGGACTAGGGGTGGTCGGTGAGCAGCCGCTGCTAAAACCTGGCGACAGCTTCGAGTATACAAGTGGCACTGCCATTTCCACGCCTGTTGGATCGATGAAAGGAAGCTACCAGATGGTGGCTGAAGATGGTTTGCGCTTTGATGCGCCCATTCCCGAATTTATCCTGAGTGTGCCGAGGGTATTGCACTAGCCACCGCTTCTACTATTTGTAAGGCAGTCAGGCATTCTTTAAGAATCTGGTGCACAAGGCGCTCATTCACTTTTGGTAGAGATGGAGTCCGAACCAAGCCCTCGAAATGACCAATTCATACATTCTTCCCGATAAACAGGTGCCCCAATAGGACATACCCCCGACAGGACGTAACCCCTTGGTACCTGAACAGTTTCCACCTGCAGCTCAGTGGAGCTGGATTTCGGCAGGGCTTCGCCAGTCGCGTAAAGAAACCCACCCGTGGGGCCTGTTCGGAAGTTCCTCAACCGTATTTTTTCCGCCCATACCTGCGGCGACGGTGGGCGCGTTCCGCTTCAGCTTCACTGAGTGGCGCCGGGCGCTTTTCCGCATAGGGATTGCTCCCCGTCCTGAACTCAACCCTTAAGGGAGTTCCCTCGAGCTGGAAGCTTTCCCGGAACATATTTTCGAGATAGCGCTGATACGTTTGCGGTACTCGATCGAGGCCGTTCCCATGAATTATGATCAACGGCGGGTTGGAGCCACCCTGATGCGCATAGCGCAGCTTGGGGCGCGATACCCCGGCACGTGGCGGCTGCTGCTTCTCTACCGCTGCCAGCAACGCCCGGGTGAGCTTCGGGGTCGGCAGGCGCGCCATCGCAGCAGCATAAGCGGCATTGATAGATGGCAATATTCCCTTCATACCAGTGCCATACAGCGCCGAAATGTAATGGACCTTCGCGAAATTCAGCAGGAAGGATAGCTTTCGGGCGATAGCGCTTTTGATGGTGTCCCGCTGGTAATCCTCTAACCCGTCCCATTTGTTGACTGCCAGAACCAATGCCCGCCCGGCCTCCAGAATGAAACCGGCAATGTGCGCATCCTGGTCAGAAATTTCGTTTTTGGCGTCCAGCACCAGTACGACCACGTTAGCATCCTCTATTGCCTGGAGGGTTTTTATCACCGAGAACTTCTCGGCGGTTTCAATCACTTTCCCTTGGCGGCGCAGGCCTGCAGTGTCAATGAGCGTGTAATGGCGACCATTACGATCGAAGTCAATATAAATACTGTCACGGGTGGTGCCAGGCTGATCAAACGCAATGACGCGTTCCTCTCCCAGCAGCGTATTTACCAATGTTGATTTGCCAACGTTGGGGCGGCCCACGATAGCAATTTTCGGATGATTCTCTATTTCCTCGTTTTCATGCGGCAAGGTAAAATTCGCTAGCGCCAATTCCACCAGGTCATTGACATTGTCGCCATGCGCGGCGGAAATCGCACAGGGGTCACCCAGGCCCAGTTCGTGAAATTCGGCAGTCACGGCAGAGGATGTCATTCCCTCCGTCTTGTTTACCACCAGAATAATTTTTCGCCCTGTTTTACGCAACTGACCGGCGATGATTTTATCGTGGGGCGTTAATCCTGTTCTACCATCGACAATGAAGAGCACCATGTCTGCCTCATCGATGGCCTGTCGTGTCTGCTCGGCCATTTTATGCAGAATGCCCTCGGTAACCATTGGCTCGAAGCCCCCGGTATCGACCACCAGGTAAGGCTTGTCGCCCAATCTGCCTTGTCCGTAATGCCGGTCTCGCGTCAAACCCGGTATATCCGCGACAATGGCGTCCCGGCTGCGGGTCAGCCGGTTAAAAAGTGTGGATTTGCCAACATTGGGGCGGCCGACCAGTACAAGAGCGGGTTTCATGATTTAGGGAACCTCGGAACAGAGTCCTCCGCAGAGGGCGTTGCTGGTAAGATCAGGAACACCATAAGGCGCCCGATGCAGGTCGTAGCCAGGTCTACGATGCGAAAGAGTGCGACGCAGCGGCGCCCGAACCGTTGGCCGACGGGCCGCTAAGCGGAGATCGGGCAACGGCGGGGTTGCACCGACCGCATTGCCGAGGCCGTGCATCCCCAGCGGGATCATCCCATTCCACATTCTCGCTGTGAATGGATCTTTTCCAGGTCTCGGCTATATGCTGAATGGGTACAATCCGCTTTTCATGGCTTGCAGAATGGAACCAACGAGCAGAGATACTGGAGCTGTGGGGATTGCGCTGCGGCCGGTAGCACACCGGGCGGCGGCAATACTCCCGTTGTTTCTGTGCTGA
Source organism: Nitrosovibrio tenuis (assembly GCF_900109785.1). Taxonomy (GTDB): domain Bacteria; phylum Pseudomonadota; class Gammaproteobacteria; order Burkholderiales; family Nitrosomonadaceae; genus Nitrosospira; species Nitrosospira tenuis_A. The sequence continues at coordinate 293,969 of NZ_FOBH01000001.1, read as the reverse complement.
GCGCGTAAAGTCCGCCTTTCCGGGTTTGTACCACAAAACCATCGGGCAGAGGGACCGGACGGGTGATGATTGCGCTGCCGTCGGTGGCTGATCGGCCAACGATAACGCCATCGCTGTTTCTGATGAGATTCACGTACCCTTGAGAATCGGCCACGACGATACGATTATCTCGAACAAGCGGCGGAGACAGTTTAACCCCGCTGAGCATTTCCTGTCTCCAGACGCTGGTACCGTCATTTTTGTCGTAAGCCACGATCGCGCCACGCTCTTCGCTGACATAAACATAGTGATTATCCATCGCCAGACCGGCATTGCTGGATACGTCCCGCGCCCAAATCTGGTTGCCGGTCGCAATATCAAAGCAGGCGACGCGTCCCTGATACGCTACAGCGCATATCTGGTGCTCATCCATGACCGGCAAACTGGTAACATCGGTGATTCGCTCCAATTCCGTGGCGCCGCGCGGTCGCGAAACGACAGCCTCCCAGGTTACGCTGCCATTGCTCAAATTGATGGCTATCAGCTTTCCCCCGGCAAATCCGGCAAATACCATTCCGCGCGAGATCAGGACTCCGCCGAAATTCCGCACCGTCAGTGACGGCGTAGCGCCCTGATATACCCATTTGCGCTTACCGGTCGCAGCATCCAGGCTAAAAATTCTTCCATCCCCGGCGCGAACCACTACCATGCCACCTTCGGCCCGCGGCGGACTGAGCACCTCGCTGGACACCTGTGCCGTCCATAGGGCCTTCCCAGTCTTCTCATCAAATGCTAGAACTTCACCCTTGAATGTCGCCACGAGCAGCATCCCGTCCCCAGCGCCTATGCCTCCCGAAAGCACCCGCTGGGTATCGACACTGGCAGTTTCGCGGCCAGACGCCGCATCGAACCGCACAACGCGACCGTTCACCCCGGTACCATATACCGCCCCATTGTCGAATACCGGCGAGAATGCCCCCGCCTGACTTTCATCGATGAGGTTCTGCCACAATGGGCGTGCGCCCGGGATTATGCTCAGTTGGGCGGCTTGTTCCGGACTCATCTCGACAGTTTGCCAACCGAAGACGTCAGCAACTCCCCCCAGATCGATATCCGCCAGCGTTCTTGCCACATCCCGCACCATTTCAACTGTACCCGCACACGCGGAAAGCATGAATGATGAAGCAAGCAGCAGAAGATGGCGACGGATAGGACGTATAATCTTCAGGAACACTCTGGCCGGCGTCTTCGGGAGCAATGTAGTTGTCAACTGAGCTGGGAAAGCAGCCGCCTATCCGGCAGTTTGGAGGGCATCGAGCTTCATTTGAACGATATTGTGATAGGTGCCTTTTACGCCCATTTTGTCGAGTGCAGTCTGGTAGGCAGCGCGGGCTTCGGCAATCTTGCCCGTCGCGCTGAGGATGTCGCCTTTGAGATCAGCATAGAGGCTGTCGAAAGATTCGCCATGCCGGGTTTCCAGCAGGCTCAGCGCTTCAGGGTATTTTTTCTCATCCAGCAAAACGCCTGCCAGCCGCAACCGTACAAGATCTTTCAACTCATCTTCCTTGCTGTTATCTAGAATCCATTGCAGGCGGCTTTTGGCATTTTGCAGGTCACCATTATCGAAATTCGCGCGGGCCGAGATGAGCGCTGCACGCGCCGCGTATCCGCTGGAGGGAAAACCCTCCATAAGCAGCCGAGCCGCATCGCCGATCTTCTTGGGATCTCCGCTTCCCTGGACCTGAAGCACTGAATCATACAGTTCCGCAGCCTGTTCGGTCTTCTGCTTCTGATAGTAATTCCAAGCCTGGACGCCCGCTATACCTGCGGCAAAAGCCGCCACCAACACGGTCACCAGGGTGCCATAGGTATTCCACCAGGATTTCAGCGTATCTATTTTTTCCTGCTCTTCCAGATCGTATACGGCCATTTCAGTTCCTAAAAATTCAGTTATGCTCTCTTGAGCAAATCCGCGGCTTCCGCCAACCCGACCCTTACCTGCGCGGCCGCTTCACGCAACGGCTTGATGCTGATCTCACCGGCTTGGGCTTCATCATCACCGATAATGACGGCAAAGCGTGCTCCACTGGCATCGGCTTTTTTCATTTGAGCCTTGAAGCCACCGTTACCGCAATGCAGAATCGTTTTCAACCCTCCGTCCCGTAAATGCCTGGCTGTCTTCCACGCGAACCCATCCGCAAGCTCACCCTGATGGATAACATAAGCATCGGGCACTGGATGCGCAATCTCGCCGCCGCATTCCACCATCAGTGCCAGCACACGCTCCACCCCCATGGCAAAGCCGCATGCGGGCGAGGGTTTACCGCCTATTTGTTCCACCAATCCGTCATAACGGCCGCCCGCACATACCGTGCCTTGGGCACCGAGCTTGCCCGTCACCCATTCGAATACCGTGCGATTATAATAATCCAATCCTCTCACGAGTCTCGGATTGATATCAAAGTCTATTTCCTGATCACGAAGAATCCGCTGCAATTCCTCGAAATGCGCCAGTGAATCCTCATCCAGGTCATCCAGCAACCGTGGAGCGCCCTCGATGATTTCCCTCATTTCGGGGTTTTTGCTGTCGAGTATTCGTAATGGATTACTGTGCAGCCTTCTACCGGCATCGTCATCCAGTTTTCCCAGGTGCTGCTCCAGGTATGCAATCAAGCGCGTCCGGTGCAAGGAGCGTGATGCAGCACTGCCAAGCGTGCCTATTTCCAGACGTACATCGAAAATACCCAACTTTTTCCATAATTCGGCGCACATGACAATGAGCTCGGCATCGATGTCCGGGCCGGCAAATCCCAGCGCTTCGACGCCGACCTGACTGAACTGCCGGTATCGGCCTTTTTGCGGACGCTCGTGGCGAAACATCGGACCGGAATAGTACAGCCTTTGTGGTCCCGCATAGAGCAGATTGTGTTCCAATACTGCGCGCACACACGACGCGGTTCCTTCCGGACGTAGTGTCAAACTGTCGCCATTGAGACTATCCAGAAAGGAATACATCTCTTTCTCGACAATATCGGTCACCGCACCGATCGAGCGCACGAATAAATCGGTCTGCTCGACAATCGGCATGCGTATGTTGCGGTAACCATAGGCGGCCATCCAGTCACGCACAGTCTGCTCGAAAAACTCCCAAAGGTGTATCTGATCAGGCAGGATGTCGTTCATCCCGCGAATGGCCTGTATGGTGCGGGTGGTCATTGCACTGATTTCTTCGGGTATTTCATCTGCACATATTCATCTACAATCTGGCGAAACTCCCCTGCGATGTTATCGCCTTTCAAGGTTACGGATTTTTGCCCATCCACGAATACAGGCGCCACCGGCCTCTCTCCCGATCCGGGCAGACTGATGCCGATGTTGGCATGCTTGCTTTCGCCTGGACCATTGACCACACATCCCATCACCGCCAAAGTCATGTTTTCCACGCCATCGTATTGTTCACGCCATACCAGCATCTGATCGCGAACGTAGCCCTGAATACTTTCCGCAAGCTCCTGGAAATATGTGCTGGTGGTGCGCCCGCAGCCCGGGCATGCCGCCACCAGCGGTACAAAGGCGCGCAACCCCGTGGTTTGCAGGATCTCCTGCGCCACGATCACCTCGCGTGCACGATCCCCGCCAGGTTCAGGAGTCAGTGATATACGGATGGTATCCCCTATGCCTTGAAGAAGCAGCACAGATAATGCGGCGGTAGAAGCAACGATTCCCTTGGATCCCATGCCTGCTTCGGTCAGTCCGAGATGCAGTGCATAATCACACTGCGCCGCGAGGTCACGATAAACAGAGATCAGGTCTCTTACGCCGCTCATCTTGCAGGACAATATGATCTTATCGCGCCCCAATCCGATCTCTTCCGCCCTGGCTGCGCTTTGCAGCGCAGAGGTAATCAGTGCCTCGCGCATCACAACCGATGCATCCTTGGGATCGCTGGAACGTGCATTCTCGTCCATCATGCGCACCAGAAGCTCGGGGTCAAGACTGCCCCAGTTGACCCCGATACGCACCGGTTTGTCATATTTGCAGGCGGTATCAATCAGAATGGAAAATTGCTCGTCGCGTTTTTTGCCATGCCCCACGTTGCCCGGATTGATGCGGTATTTAGCCAGGGCTTTCGCACAATCGGGGTACTCGGTGACCAATTTGTGACCGTTGAAATGAAAATCGCCGATCAGCGGCACATCACAGCCCATGTCGTCGAGGCGCGAGCGGATTGCTGGCACCGCCTGGGCGGCTGCGGCGGTATTGACGGTAATTCGCACCAGCTCCGATCCCGCGCGCGCCAGTTGCGCCACCTGCACCGCGGTGGCAACTTCATTTTCCGTATCCGTATTGGTCATGGATTGCACCACCACGGGCGCGCTGCCGCCAATAGTGATCTTGCCTACCCGCACGCCGACACTGTTCCTGCGTGACGGAAAACCATTCTGTGACATAGTCATAATAAGTATGAGAGTTGTATAAAGGTGGAAATACTATTCGGAGTATTACTCGAGCGATAAACGCGCCGTTCCGCCATACGCATTGGTGTACGGCGCAAGGTCAACCGGCTTGTTATTGTAGACCAGCTTCACTTCGGCCGCGTTGCCGACCGTTAGAGAGAATGGCGGCTTGCCGTGCACCACTTGCTGGGTACCACGAGGGTTTATCCGCGAGAGAAGCAGTTTGCCCCTGCTATCCTTGATTTCAACCCACGCATCGCCTTCAAATGACAAACGCATGACATTCTCCCCGTTATCCGCCAATTCCCGTACAATGGCTGCATTTTCCGGTTCAGAACTCGCTAATTTCGGCGGAAGGGCAATTGCTGGTTTAGGAGCGGTTGCAGATGGGGAGATTTGCTGCGCCGAAGGCGGGGTAGCAGGTTTTTTTTCAATTACCGGAGCTTCGGCCCACTTAGCAGGCGGCACGTCCGCTTTGGCCGCTGGCGGAACGTCAGCCTCGACTACGCGGTTCGTAGCGGTTGCGGGCGACGATTGAAACTGTGGCGCCGCTATGTCAGATGGCTCAGTCCGGGTTCCGGTTTCAGCTCTCACATCCGTTTGCCGCTTTTCCATATTGACTTCATTGCCCCGGTAAATTTCATAAATCAGCAGTAACAGCGCCATAAAGATCACCGCACCGATGATCAGGTTGCGCTTCCCCCGATTTCGACCGGAAGGAAATGGAATTCCTTCATTCTGATACGAGATGGTTTGCGTTTGAGGCGGCGGAAGCGACTCCTGTATTCGTTGTAACAAGGGCTTTGCGTCCATCTGCAACAGCTTGGCATAATTGCGGATGAATCCGCGCAAAAATGTGGCGCTTGAAAGCTTGCTGTAATCATCCTCCTCCAGCGCGGTAACCTGTCGCACGGATAGCCGTAATTGCCGTGCAACATCCTCGATACTCAAGCCGCGCTCCAAGCGCGCAGCACGCAATAATTGGCCCGGACCCTCTTCCGCCGGGGCCGCTCCTGCTCCCGCTGAATGAATGGCCCCGTTGTGATCAGAAGAATCCATGACTTGAACCCCTCATTGCATGGCACAGGTACTGCTTGACAAAGTTCCGGAAATCGATCTCAAAAGGTAAGATGCGTAAAACAGCAATAATGCTGAAGCGAGGTTCATATGATCCGCCTCATCGTGCAGCATTCATCAATGCGCGGCTTGTCCGCCGGGTCTTATCAAGCACTTTTCCGGCAAGCTGACCGCAAGCTGCGTCAATATCATCACCACGAGTTTTGCGCACCGTTGTCACCAGCCCGGCCCGCATGAGGACATCCCTGAAGCGGCACACTGCGTCGGGTGACGAACGTTTATAGCCGGAATCGGGAAAAGCATTGAACGGAATCAGATTGAACTTGCAGGGTACGTCTGCCGCCAGCTTCACCAATTCGTGCGCATGCGCCATACTGTCATTGACGCCATCCAGCATGACATATTCAAAGGTGATGAAATCCCGCGGCGCAGCTTGAAGATAACGGTTGCAGGCCGCCAGAAGCTCCTTGATCGGATATTTCCGGTTAATGGGAACCAGCTGATCGCGCAAAGCATCATTGGGAGCATGCAAAGATACCGCCAGCGCCACCGGGCAGCGCTCGCGCAGACGATCCATTGCCGGTACCAGGCCGGAAGTACTCACCGTTACACGCCGCCGCGAAAGCCCATAGGCATTGTCATCCAGCATCAGATCGAGCGCCGTCACGACATTTTCAAAATTGGCCAGTGGCTCGCCCATGCCCATCATGACTACGTTGGTGACCGCACGGTCTCGGGCAGGCTCTCCCTCGAACTCTTCCGCCAGCGTTTTATTAGCCCACCACAGCTGGCCAATAATTTCCGCGACCGTCAGGTTTCGGTTGAATCCCTGCCGGCCGGTGGAACAGAAAGTACATGCCAGCGCACAACCGACCTGACTGGAAACACATAGTGTGCCGCGGCTGGTTTCAGGTATGAAGACAGTCTCTATGCCGTTACCAGCCCCTACCGACAGTAGCCATTTCCGTGTGCCATCCGCGGCAGTATGAGCTCCGATAAGCCGGGGTGGCTCAATCACGGCGGTCACCGAAAGCTTGTCGCGCAGTCCTTTGGCCAAATCACTCATCCCGGCAAAATCCGCCTCGCCCAACCGGTGTATCCAGCGCAGCAACTGTCGGGCACGGAACGGCTTTTCGCCGATTTCCGCACAGAAACCGACGAGTGCTTTCGCATCGAAATCGAGGAGATTGACGCTCATGGTGTTGAGCCGATTATCCGCTTTACCGGGAATAAATGTTAAGCGACGGGAAAAAATAGGCAATCTCGACCGCCGCCGTTTCTATAGCGTCGGACCCATGTACCGCGTTGGCATCGATGCTGTCGGCAAAATCAGCCCGAATCGTTCCTTTCTCGGCCTTTTTGGGATCAGTCGCACCCATCAGATCGCGGTTCTTTTTAATTGCGTCTTCACCCTCGAGTACCTGCACCACCACCGGTCCGGAAATCATGAACTTCACCAGATCATTAAAAAATGGCCGGCTGCGATGCACAGCATAAAAACCTTCCGCATCCGCCTGCGAAAGATGCAGCATGCGTGCCGCAATTATTTTCAAGCCGTTATCCTCAAAACGGGAATAAATCTTACCAATTATGTTTTTTGCCACCGCGTCGGGTTTTATGATGGACAACGTTCTCTCGACAGGCATTCAATACTCCAAAAAGAAACAAAAAATTAAGAAATTAGGAGCATTTTAACAAAAAACCCATTCTCAAGTCGGGAAAAAAAGAAAGCCCGGCGACTGACCGGGCTTCTCTGTGATATGCGGCGGGCTGATTAGTTCCTTCAACGCTGCCCTGCCATGCTCGCGGTTTAGGTTGTGTTATAGAGCGAATTGCCAAGGTACCTCGCGACGGCTTCGCAAGCCGTTTCAGATTCGCTAATCGATCTTCACCGCTTGCGCCCGGGTGGGCCAGGCGCCGCGGCCAATCATTTTTGCGTCCTCGAAGACGACGTAGCTCTGGCGCCCGTAATGTGGCAGAGGCCGCGTCAGGGCCGCAAGCGAGGCGGCATCCCGCGCAGATACCACCGCAAGCGTCACACCATCGGAGCGGCTCAACGTCCAGGCCTCGGCCGAACCCTTGCCTGCAACGATCTCAGGCCGCTCTGGCAATTTATTTTTTGCCAGCCATGCGTCAACCTGATCCCGCAATCCGATCACTACTGACGGTGCAGCCGGCAGCTTGTCTGACGCAACCAATTTCGGCGCACGGTTCTGAAGCTTCGTGGCAAGTGTCTCCGCGGCATTGCGCGCCTCGCCGCTTTCCGGAAGCAGAACGGTTACTGTGGTCCGGTCTACCATGATCTGGCGCAGAATCGGTGGCGCCTCGTCAGATTTCAAACGGCGGAATAATCGCAGATCGGGGTCAAGGATCACTTCAAGGGGTTTATTATGGACGTCGAATGTAAATACCTGGCGTGCGCTTTCCAGGTCAAGCGTGCGAAATTCCTCGCCTCCCTCTGTGCGGATAGCCACCGGCACGCGCAAACGGTATGCGGGCGTTCCTTGCTCAAGCGCGACGGTAATAACATGGCCTGAGTCTGATCTTGCACGTTTCGCTTCCGCGAGCACCAGGGCAGGTGCGCCGGGGCGTGAGAGCCACTGATCGAAGAAGCTGCGAAGATCCCGGCCCGACACTGTTTCGAACGCGCGCTGCAAATCCGCCCAGGACGCAATGCGGAAACGCTGCTCCCGCCAGAATGCATGGAGCGCCCGGTCGAAGGTATCGCGCCCGAGCAGGTCGCGCAGCATCAGGAACACCATGGCCGCTTTATTGTAGCCGACAATTTGCGTCGCCCCATGCGTGCGCGAGGTAAAGGTGGTCAGGGGAGCATCCTGTCCGGGGGCCAGCGCGGCAAAGTCGCGCAGCCATCCGCGTCGCATTTCCCTGGCAGCTTCGGGGCTTTCGCGCTCCTTGTAGGCATAGTCGGCCATGAACGTGGTAAGCCCCTCAGACCAGTTGCCACGCGCATAATCGGGATACACCCCATTTCCCCACCAGTTGTGGAGCACCTCATGACCCAGAGACGTGGCGCGGATGAACGGCAGCCGCAATACCTCGATCCCGAGATAAGTGAGCGTCGGCATGCCGAAACCCGTTGGGGTCGGGCTCGACACCACGCTGAATTCCGTAAAGGGATACTCGCCGACCCATGACTCGTAGAGCTCGATATAGCCTTTCACCGCATCAAGGTAAGCCGGTGCCAGATCCGCTATCTGCCGGTGGAAATAAGTGCGCAACTGGATCGGTTTACCTCCAGTCCCGCGCATCCCGCGTGATTCGACAGTATAGGGCCCCGCCATCAGATCGATACCGCCGGTCGGGGACGGAAACTCAAAACGTGCCCGGTATCGCTCGCCCGATTCGGATTCCTCGATAAGCCGGCCTGCAACAATACCCCGCTGCCCGGCTGGAAGCTCGATGGCTACACGGTAGCTCGCAAGCTTGCCCGCGATATACGGATACCAGCCGCTGGAATCCGGCAGGAACGTACCGGCTTCACTGCTTGCCGGTTCATTTCTGCCCAGCGTCTGCTGGTGATCAAGGGAAGCGTCCAGCGGTGCCAACTCTCCGCGCCAATGCATTTCGATACGGCGCGGTATCTGCTGTTCACCGTGGATTCGCCACCCGCGCATATTTCCGCTGGTTGCAGCCGGACCCAACGACGAACCATCGATCCGTGCATGCATCACTTCGAACCGACGGCCCAGCATCAGCGTCAGCTCATCCGGCGTGTTGGCTGTAATGACGGTGCGCCCTTCAATTTTCCGCCCCACAGGATCAATCTGCACGGTGATGTCATATTGGACCTCGGCGTGTACATCACTGGCGTCTGGCGTCCCGCCAGACGCCGCGGATACACTTGTCGCGATGAGATTCGCAAGAATGAAAAACAACATGGCGCCCATTTCCCTGAAGACCCTCGGAAAAAAGGCGTGTAACCCCGTTGTCTGCTTCATCATGGAAATCATTTCGGCACCGCCGGGAACTTGGCGATAATCTCGATGGTCTCGCCGCCGCGTTTCAGCTTGAGCGGCAGCCAGGTACCGGGCGCCTGGCGTTTGACGATGTTCACGATATCATCCAGCCGCTTGATCGGCACACCTGCTGCTTCGGTGATCAGGTCACTGTCGCGGATGCCCGCAGCGTCGGCAATACTGCCTTTCTCCACTTGTAACACGCGAGCGCCGCCATCCTGAGCCATTTCGAAGCGGATACCCAGACGCTGCCGTGGCGGTTCAGGCGAGGTAGCCAGCGCCGGTGCAATACCAAATACCGAGTCGGCTATCCCCGGAATGAGCGTTCCACATGAATTGCCACTATTCCAGGGCAATAATGTGCCGACGTCGGTTATACGCAGGTCCTTCAATTGATGGGGAACTCCATAACCATGTTTGATATGCCCCGACCCCATGATTCCCACCACAAGAGGCTTACTTGGCCGATCCGGCCGATCCAGCGCCGATTGTATGGCCTGAGCCATTGCCCGGTCCCAAAGTTGCTGACTTTCTACGAACCGGCGGAAATCCGGATCATCCTTGGCCGCATCGCCTTTTTTTCTACCGTCGCGTTCGTGTTCGGCGTAAATCGGCAACAAGTAATCAAGATAAGCTGTGCTCGGTGCAGCGGGGGCTGTTACGCCTTCCCGTTCATTCTCCGGAATGCCGCCGAGGCCCTTCGCGGAAACCGCCCGCCGTAAACGCGTATCGATGTTGAGCGCTACCATGGGAATCCGGTTCATGCGTGCAAAATGGAATAAAGGCAGGTAGAGATTTGCATCCGTGCTCCAGACAGCGTTCCAGTCCGATGCGGCCAGAAACTGAGACTCGGAAAGTTCGCCTGCTACCCACTGATCGAGTGCTTTCTGCACACGGCGAGGAAACATCTCGAAACCGAGGACCATGTTCGGGTGCATTGCATGCAGCGCGGCCAGAATTTGCAATTGCCAGCGGTGGTGATCGGGGTTGTCATGCATTTCCCCCAGCAGCACCACGGAGCGCCTTGCGGCCCGAGCGATGACATCGGTGTCGGTTATGCGCCCCCCGCCGGGTATGACCCAGTTACCGACTGGAACACAGTCCATTGCTGTCTTTTCCTTGCCATCGGCTTTTACCTGCGCCGAGGCAATATTCAGGGAAGCATCCAAGACAAGGACAAGGATCAAAAGCAGGTTTGCAGGGACAAAGAAACTCCGAAAAACTCTCAAGCGTAATCTCCTCCATTTTGTATTCATACCTCAGGTGTTCATACCTCAGCCCACCCATTTGCGCGCATTCCTGAACATCCGCATCCAGGGCGCGTCGTCATGCCAGCCTGGGTGCCACGAATGCTGGACCGCACGAAACCCCCGCTCGGGGTGAGGCATAAGTATGCTGAAGCGGCCATCCGGGGAGGTCACGCCGGCAATGCCTTGCGGTGAACCGCTGGGATTGAGTGGGTATGTTTCGGTGGGCTTGCCCCTGTTATCTACAAAGCGCAGCGCAACCAGCGAAGAAATGGCCGCAACCTGTGACTCATCAGCAAACCGAGCATAACCCTCCCCATGCGCAACGGCAACAGGCATTCGGCTTCCGGCCATGCCGTCAAAAAATAGTGATGGGCTTTGCGGAACCTCTACCATGACAAAACGTGCCTCGAACTGCTCCGATTTATTTCGCGTGAAACGGGGCCAGTGTTCAGCCCCTGGAATGATTTCATGCAAATTACTCATCATCTGGCAACCATTGCAGACACCCAGCGCGAAGGTATCCGCCCGCTGGAAAAAAACCTCAAACTCGTCGCGCGCCCGACGGTTAAACAGAATTGATTTGGCCCAGCCTCTGCCCGCCCCGAGCACGTCACCGTAGGAAAAGCCGCCGCAAGCGGCGAAACCCTTGTAATCTCCCAGAGAAACCCGTCCGGCGATTATATCGCTCATGTGCACATCCGCTGCCGTGAATCCCGCCCGATCGAATGCCGCAGCCATTTCCACATGACCGTTCACGCCCTGTTCGCGCAAAATGGCGATACGCGGCCTGGCACCTTTACTGATGTAAGGCGCGCAGACATCGGCATCCATGTCGAAACTCAGCCGGGCGTGCAGGCCGGGATCTCCGGTATCGAGCAGACGTTCGTATTCCTGTTGTGCACATTCTGGGTTGTCGCGCAGCTTTTGCATCCAATAGGTGGTTTCGGACCAGGCGCGATGCAAGTCAACCCGCTTCTCGGCGAATATTGCCTTATTGTTGCGTAAAAACCGGATTTCATCCTTGTCATTAAGACCACCGACGACAAAGCTCAGGTCGCGCAAGCCTTCGTCGGACAAGATTTTCAGTACGTCATGATGATCATCTGTCCTTACCTGGATGACCGCCCCCAATTCCTCATTGAACAGGACGGCGAGAAGACGTTTCAAAAATCTCCCGCCGAGCGCTTCCGGCCGCAACTCGCTGCCATCGGTATCGCTGGCCAACGCATCAAAACACAACTGATCGAGGTTGGCCGTTATGCCAACGCGGCCTGCAAAAGCCATTTCGCATAATGTCGTAAACACGCCTCCATCGGAGCGGTCGTGATAAGCGAGAACCTTGTTTTCACGATTCAACCGCTGGATTGCAGCGAAAAAGCCTTTGAGTTTTTCCGGACCTTCCAGCCCTGTCAAATCCGGCGCTTCGTTACCCACCTGCTTGTAAACCTGGGCCAGCGCCGATCCGCCCAGCCGATTTCTGCCCATCCCCAAATCGATCAGTATAAGCTCGGTTTCGCCGCAATCCGTGTGCAACTGAGGTGTAAGGGTTTTGCGCGCATCCACTACCCTTGCAAAGGCAGAAACAATCAGCGACAACGGCGCGATCACCTCTTTTTTCTCTTTCTCGCCGTTTTGGCCGTGCTCCACCTCCCAGACGGTTTTCATCGACATCGAGTCTTTTCCCACTGGAATGCTGATTCCCAGCCGCGGGCATAATTCCATTCCAACCGCATGCACCGCATCAAACAGGGCAGCGTCTTCGCCCGGATGGCCCGCTGCGGCCATCCAATTGGCGGAAAGCTTTATTTCTCCAATATCCTCAATCAGTGCAGCGGCGATATTGGTAACGGCCTCGGCCACCGCCATGCGCGCCGAAGCGGCGGCGTCAATCAGCGCCACCGGGGTGCGTTCACCCACGGCAAACGCTTCGCCCAAATAAGTCCGATAACCCATCAGCGTGACGGCCACATCGGCAACGGGAACCTGCCATGGCCCCACCATCTGGTCGCGCGCTGTCATCCCGCCAATGCTGCGATCACCGATGCTGATGAGAAATGTCTTGTCTGCCACCGCCGGTAACCGCAGCACGCGGTAAGCCGCCTCGCGCAGACTCAGTTCCGTTATCTCGAACGGCCTCAGTGCCTTGGCCTTATCGATGTGCGTGGCCTCGCGGATCATTTTTGGCGGCTTGCCCAAAAGTATCGAAAGATCCATATCGACCGGCCGGTTCTCGAATACCGGGTCAACCACGGTTAGCTGTTCTTGAGCCGTAGCGTGCCCAACCACGGCGAAAGGGCAGCGTTCGCGCTCGCAAATTGCGCGGAACAATTCCAGCGAATCAGATCTGATCGCAAGAACGTAGCGCTCCTGCGCCTCGTTGCTCCAGATCTGCATGGGCGACATGCCCGGCTCTTCGGATGGAATATCGCGCAAATTAATGCAGCCCCCGCGTTCCGAGCCATGCAGCAATTCAGGTAGCGCATTGGATAACCCACCGGCGCCGACGTCGTGAATCGAAAGAATCGGGTTGGGCTCGCCGCGCCTCTCCATTTGCCAGCAGAAGTCGATAACTTCCTGCGCGCGCCGTTCCATTTCGGCATTGCCGCGCTGTACCGAATCAAAATCCAGATTCGCCGCGTTTATGCCAGTGTCCATGCTGGACGCGGCACCGCCGCCGAGACCGATCAGCATGCCCGGCCCACCCAGGTGAATCAGCAGCGCACCGGCCGAAAACATCTCCTTGAGCGCATGCTGCTCCGCAATGTGTCCGATGCCACCCGCCAACATGATGGGTTTGTGGTACCCGCGCATCTCACCCGCGACAAACTCCTCGAAAGTACGAAAATAACCCGCAAGGTTGGGCCGCCCGAACTCGTTGCTGAATGCGGCACCCCCTATGGGGCCTTCCAGCATGATTTGCAGCGGTGATGCGATGCGTTCCGGTTTGCCATAGGAACGGCCTGTGCCGGAATTCGGATGTGCTTCCCATGGCTGAGCAAATTCAGGAATGTTCAAATTGGAAACCGAGAATCCGCTGAGTCCGGCCCTCGGTTTCGCGCCCCGCCCGGTGGCGCCCTCGTCACGAATTTCCCCTCCTACCCCGGTGGCGGCGCCCGGATAAGGTGAAATCGCGGTGGGATGATTGTGGGTTTCCACTTTCATCAGGATGTGCGTTTGCTCCTCCGCATAACCATATGCGTTGCCCTCGCCGGGATAGAATCTGGAGATGCGCGCTCCCTCGATAACGGCGGAATTATCGGCATACGCAACCACGGTGCCATGCGGATGCTGCTGGTGGGTATTGCGTATCATCGAAAACAGCGATGTCGCGCGCGGCTCGCCATCAATAATCCAGCCGGCATTGAAAATCTTGTGGCGACAATGCTCAGAATTAGCCTGGGCAAACATCATCAATTCCACGTCCGTGGGGTTGCGCCCGATACGGACAAAATAAGCCGCGAAATAGTGGATTTCGTCAGGCGACAATGCAAGCCCCATTTCGCTGTTGGCTTTTTGCAGCGCATCGCTCCCGCCAGCCAGCACATCTATGGTATTGAACGGCACAGGCGCGAAATGCCTAAACAACCGTTCCGCATCGTCGAACGATCCAAAGACCGCTTCGGTCATACGGTCGTGTATCAGTGCAAGGAGCGCACCTCGGGCATCAGGAAGTAATTCTGCGGGAATCCCATCTGTCGTCCGAACATGAAATGCCACGCCTCGCTCCAGTCGCTCCACTGCTCCCAGCCCGCAATGATGCGCGATATCCGTAGCTTTGGTTGACCACGGAGATATGGTGCCGGGTCGAGGCAGAACCAACAGCAATTCGCCGTCGGTCGAGTACCCTGTTGTTGGGTTCGCCGCCCTGCCTGGGGTATCTTCTCTGCGGTTACACTCAAGCAGGTCTTCAAGAATAGCAATTTCGTCTTGCCGCAGATTTCCCGCTACTGCGCAAAAATACCAATATTCAGCGTAAATATGGGAAACTTGTGGGACGGCAGTTGCAAGGGCGTCCGCCAGTTTTTCCAGGCGGAACGGGGAAAGAGCGTTGCCGCCGCGGAACCGGAGAAGCATCGGCAAAATATTCGATAAGATTGAAACCTCAATTTTACACGAGAAGGCAAGCTCTCCCTAATCAATGAACGGCATGAGCAAATCCATCCCCAGTCACTCCAGCGCCATTTACACCACCGCCGAGATCCGTGAAATCGAGCAGCTCGCGGCCAGTTTGCCCAGCCCGCCCGCTCTCATGGAAAAAGCTGGCCTGGCTGCGGCTGAAATCGCGCGCGACAAGCTGCTCACACATGACAGAGTCAGCGTGCTGGTGCTGGCGGGGCCAGGCAACAATGGCGGCGATGCGTTCGTGGCGGCACGTCATTTGCGCGCGTGGTGGTTCAAGGTCACGCTGGTATTTACTGGCGAGCGCGCAGGGCTTTCCGCCGATGCGCAGCGAGCGCTGGATGCCTGGCTCCAAGCGGGCGGTGAGATCCATTCTGAACTACCGAAAAATAAAGCGTGGGATGCGGTGATAGACGGGCTGTTCGGTATCGGCCTGGACCGTCGTGATGGGCGCGACCTGACGGGCAACTATCTGGCGCTTGTTAACGCAATTAATCGCATGAATCTGCCCGTACTCGCGATCGACATTCCCAGCGGCCTGGGTAGCGACACCGGCAATGTGCACGGCGCGGCGATTCGAGCGGCGATGACCGTTACCTTCATCGGCCTCAAACCCGGGCTTCTTACCGGGCACGGCCCCGACTATTGCGGGATCATTTTTTTGCGGACCCTGGATCTGGATGTGGCCGCCCTGAAAACTGCCCGGGCCTGGATGATGGATCGGGCTGGCGCACAAAAATTGCTGCCCCCGTGCCGGCCTGCCAACAGCCACAAAGGCATGTTCGGCAGCGTTGGCATAGTCGGCGGAGCTGCCGGAATGATCGGCGCGGCGATTCTCGCCGGGAGCGCGGCACTGAAGCTCGGCGCAGGACGCATTTATCTCGGCTCGATTGTCGGCGATGCGCTCCAGGTGGATACGGCGCAGCCTGAATTGATGCTCCGCCCGATCGAGGAGCTTTTTAAGCTCGCAAACTTAAACTGCCTGGTCGTCGGCCCTGGACTGGGAACTGAGCCCAACGCGCGTCTTTGGCTTGGTTGCGCGCTGGAATCAAAGCTCCCGCTGGTACTGGATGCTGATGCCTTGAATATCATTGCCAGCCATTCCAGAGTCTCCAGCATACTGGCGGACCGCGCAGCCCCTTCCATTCTCACACCCCATCCGGCCGAAGCCGCACGGCTGCTAGGCGCCGATACCTCAACGGTTCAAAATGACCGCATGGGTGCCGCAGCGGAACTGGCGGCAAAATTCAACTGCTGCGTGGTGTTAAAGGGCGCGGGCAGCATTTGCGCTATGCCCGATGGCAGGCGCTACATCAACACCAGCGGCAATTCAGGCTTAAGCAGTGCGGGAACCGGAGATATATTGTCTGGCATCACCGGCGCCTTGCTGGCACAGGATATAGATCCGCAAGACGCGCTATTGCTGGCGGTTTACCTCCACGGCGCCGCGGCCGATGCACTGCTCGATCAGCTTGGCGGCCCGGTGGGAATGACCGCGTCGGAAATTATTGATGCGGCTCGAAGCCTGCTGAATAACTGGATATACCATATCTCCGAATCTGCCGACTCAGCCGCCGACCCCGCTATGTGATGAGGCTCCACAGGCTGTATAAGATGCTTTCCGCTGGCACCTTCGGGAAAATTTCACTAAACGCCTTCTTATGCGGCATACCGCACAGATGTACGCGTCGTGCACGCGTTATAAAAACTGGTTAGATAATATTACTCCGGATAAATACTCCAGATCAGATACAAAAGATATAAACCAGGCTCAGGCTCGGCAGATCATCAACAAATGAAATGCAGCAGTTACTGAAATATGCCGGGCGAGCCACCAGGCTGTCTGGGCCAGCGCAAGCGATCCTGTTAATAATCGCGACCTTATCAATCACCTAGGAGAAAACCGATGACCGTGCTCGTCACCCATTTCGCCCCCGACTTTACCAAGCCTGCCGTTCTACCCGATGGCAGCATTAGCGAGGCTTATAACTTCCGTACTGCGATTTCAGGCAAATATGCTGTACTGTTTTTTTATCCACTGGATTTCACCTTCGTCTGCCCGTCTGAAATTCTCGCCCATTCCCACCGAGTGGAAGACTTCCATAAACGTAACGTAGAGGTGGTGGGCGTGTCGGTAGATTCCCAGTTTACCCACTACGCCTGGCGGAACACGCCTATAGACAAAGGCGGCATCGGCCCCGTAGGCATCACGCTCGTGTCCGACGTGGGGGGGGAAATCATGAATGCATATGGCATCGCCCATCCTGATCATGTTGCCCTTAGGGCTTCCTTTCTTATAGACAAAAGTGGCATCGTGCGCCACGAAGTAGTCAATGACCTGCCGCTCGGGCGCGATGTGGACGAGATGTTGCGCATGGTGGATGCGCTGCAATTCCACGAAAGTCACGGAGAGGTCTGTCCGGCCGGCTGGAAACCGGGACAAGCGGGCATGAAGCCGAGCCCGGAAGGTGTAGCCGAATACCTGGGAGAACATGCCGCCGCGCTCTGAATACCGCGTAGCGCGCTGCGATCACCGGAGTAATAACCATACGGCTGGCGCCAGCACTGCCCCTCATGAAGCTGGCGTTCCTCCATAACCCTCAACCTTAAAGGAGAAATGATGGATTTAGATAAACACAAGGCCATCTCGTTGTTAAACAAGATCATGGAATTGGAACTTGCCGGCGTCGTGCGTTACACGCACTATTCTTTGATGGTTTACGGCTACAGCCGGATTCCGGTCGTGGAATGGCTCAAGACGCAGGCCGAAGAAGGCTTACTGCACGCCCATAAGGCCGGTGAGATGGTCACATTGCTGGGGGGGTATCCCTCGCTTTCAATTGGGCCCCTGCTGGAAACGCATCTGCACGACCTTGGCGATATTCTCAGGGAATCTCTGGCGAATGAAAGTGAGGCACTCGCCGCCTATTATCAGCTGCTCGAACTGACACAAGGCAAATCGGTACTATTGGAAGATTATGCGCGCAGCCTCATCGTTCAGGAAGAAATGCACGCCGACGACGTCAACAAGATGCTACGCCGAACGGGCAAAACAGGTGTGTACGAACCTCCGAAGCAACATTAAGACGGCGAGCCGGCCAGCGGTTCCTTAGCTCAACTGGACTACTCAGCGACGGTCGAGAGGACTATCCGGGAAGGGAGACGGCCAAGAGGGACGGCCACTCAATCGATATCCCCACGGCGGCCAAAGATTACCCTCAACCACAGGAATTATCAATATCATTCCTGCCTGAATATTCAAATGTGATCGGCTCCAGTAAGGGTCGTTCACACTCACCCCGCACTAGTGCGGCGGTTTCTCCCAGAGCAATTTCTTGCAAGCGGCAGCGCATATTCAATACGCCATTGCCGGATTCAAAAACTCCGCAGGTATGCAACGTACTACCGGAAAATTCTTGACCTTCCGCGGCTTCCGAAGTTGGCTGAGGCCCCACGTTGTTCATCACCGCTACGGGAACATGCGGGTAGCGCCGTCTGGCCTTTTGAATCCACTGCACGAGATTTATCTGTTGAGTGCAATCATGCACGGCCCCGTCGACAAGGACCATGTCGTAGGCTTCCAGGTCGGGTTCCGGGAAACTTTCGAGGGATTTGCGTTCCAGCCTGTGTTTTGATTTCTCAAGCAGCAGCTGCACGATTCTACGGGTATCCTGCCTTTCTCCGACCAGCAAAATATTCATGCCGCCTTCCTTTGCGCGTTTTCGGGAAGTGTGCCGAACAGGGAAAATTCCGTAATCGCGTCAATTTCAATATAGCAGGCCACGGTTAAAACGCGGCCGATCTTTATGGGCGCACCGATCCTGGAAACATTGACGCCGAGCCTGCGTATCAATCGCTCCACCGCAACCGTTGTTACGGTTACGTAACGCTTGATGCCGTTGTGCTGTGCGAAGAGAAACAGTGTCTGCATCATTTTCACGGGGATTTCGCTGAAACCGAATCCCGCGCTTTCATATTTGGGAACTGTCACGGCGAACCGGCTCAACTCCCACACATCGGTCTGCTGGGGCGCTGGCTGTCCGTGCAAGAGTTGCGGAAAAGTATCCTTCAGCATATTCGGCCCGGTAGTCGGAAGCAACCGCCAGCAGCCCAATACCTCATCCTCATCCCCGGTCGCCAGAACGTATACCGGATCAGCATGATCGAATTCGTCATGCTCCATCCCATTATCCGTAGTGACTTCCCAACCCAGCCGATCGTGGAAAACTTCGTGCCTTAGCCGGTACATTCCCATCGCTGCCCGCTGATCCAGAGAACCGTTCCCGTGTTGCGCTAGCATGATTTGTCCCATTGTTCTGCACCCGTCGTTTGTTGATGACGACGTTATGAAACAACGGAACCAAAACTCAGAATAGCTGTAAAATCTTACAGGACGAAGCGGTGGTTATCCGCCGAAAGCCTTATCTCTTGCGGGTTTCAGGGATTAGCACGAGTACGTGCCTGAGGCGGTTTTTTAAGGGAATTTAAGTAAAAAAAGATGTAAATGAGATGATTGAGTAAGATCATCCGAGCATGTTTCGACTTGCGCTGCAAGCGCTCAAGCGATTCGCTGTAGCGATCAAGCTATAAAAACAGGGAGGATGTGGCCGAGATATCCGCTGAATGGCCGGGAAATCTTTCAGGCTTGTGAAATTTGCTTATGAGGCAGGCATAACCGGCTATCTATCCAATTGGACAAACCCATCCAATTGCGAACCGCATAGGAGCCAAACGGCAGCCGATCCCGCCGATGGGCAACAAAAGAGCATATTCAATAGCCCACCTCAGGAGTGATCAAGGCGGGAGTCAAGGAGGAATTTAAGGCGATAAGGGGAATTTAAGAGCGATGAGGGGAATTGAAGGGCATTTAAGGGAATGGGACAATGACGCAACCCAGCTCTGCCCCCGAGCCGGCAACTGAATTCCGCCTCGGCGCATTGGTCAAAGCCCGGATTTAATTAAAATAAAAACGGATGGAACCAAAAGCGCTGCGGGAGTCGCCCGGCAGCGCGCCGGCAAAAGTGGGATTGGTATAGTAAGTTTTATCCGTCAGGTTTTTGACATTAACCGCAACTTCCAGCTTCTTGATTCGGTATGAAATGGCTGCGTCATACACCACGTATGACGGCACTCTCAGCAGATTCAGCGTATCGGCAAAACTGTCGCCTTTGTAAGTGACGCCAAAACCGAATGTCAAGCCCTGCGCCAGCCCGGTTTGTATCTGGTAAGTAGTCCACAAATTGCCCATATTTGTAGCTACGCCGACCGGGCGGTTGCCGAAAATACTCCTGTTTATGCCGAGGACATTATTGATGGCATTTGCCCGTGATATTGTCTCGGGATCCATCCATACGCCGTTTCCTAAGATGCTCAGGCCGGCAATGGGGCGATAAGCGAGATTCACTTCCACCCCACGGGAACGATCATTTCCATCCTGAGTTTGATTATTGTTCAAACCCGGATTCAAGGTAATGAAATAATTGTTGCGGCTGGTTTGAAACAGCGCCACGTTGAAATCAGCCTTGCCATCCAGTAATGTTGTTTTTGCCCCAACCTCTATCTGATTCGATGTCTCCGGTGCGGCCGCCACCGCCGTGGGTTCTGTAGACAAATTAACGAATGCGCCCGTGCTATAGCCGGCATAAAAAGCAAGAAATTTTGTAGGTTGGTAAACCCCACCTGTCGAGTAAGTGGTCAAGGACCTGCTACGCACAATCTCACGAAATCCGACGCCGGACTGGAAACCTTTATCGCTCCACTGGACGAGATCATTCCGAATTCCCAGGCGGAGTTTGAACTGTTCGCTCAAATCCAGCTGATCCTGGGCGTAAAACGAGGTCTGGTCGCTGCTGATTCTGCGATCGAATATGGGCCTGCGTGTGATTCCATCCAGTGACGTTTCCAGATTGTTCGGGTTAAAAAGACTGACCGCATTAGGCAGCGTGTAATCCGCCCGCACGGTCGTGATATCCGTATTTTTATACTCAAAACCTCCCAGGAATGTGTGTTTGACCGGACCGGTGTTCGTTTTCCAGATGAACTCGTTTTGAAAAGTCGCGAACGCCTGATGGTCAGTTTGATGACGCGCATCGCGCCCGGTAATGATGCCCGCCGCATTAGCCTGGTTGCCGCCTCCATTCCGTACCAGATCGAGCGATCGCCCATCATAGGTAAATGCGGTACGCATATTCAGGTCGGCCGAGATCGCCCAGTTATGAACGGCGGTGACACGGTTAATCGTATTGCTTGTGTTATTGAAGGGACTGTAATAACGGTTTTCACGGGGCACGACCAGTTGAGAATTAAAATTGAAAAGCGTTCCATAGTTATCTGGCTTGATTTTTATTTCACGATGGTCGAAATCGATCAGCAGGGTTTTATCGTCGGCAAGGCGCCACATCAGGCTTGGGGAGATCTCGAAAATGTCGCGCTTGAGTCCGCGGAAACCATCTGCATGCTCCAGATCCGTAATGAAGCGCCCTGCAAAGCTCTGTCCGATCGGACCTGTGGCGTCAAGATATCCTATGCGGGTACCGAAACTGCCGAGCATGGTTCCTGCGGATGCTGCAAAAGCGCTCCTGGGTTGTCTGGTAATCATGTTGATGCTGCCGCCGGGGCCGGCGACCCCGAATAATGCGGAGCCGGGACCTTTCAGCACTTCTATGCGTTCGACATCGTACATGGTGCGGTAATAGCCATTTTGCGGCGATGTCCCGTCGGGCATGTCATCGCGAAAAAAGCTCAACGGCAGGCCGCGCGAGGTAAAGTTATTCGCGAACCCGTAGCCGCCGCCCATAAGCGGTTGAACGCTGCTGACGTTACGCATCGCATCGTTCATGTTGATGACGCCCTGCTCGCGCAGGAGAGTCGCCGGAACAACTGCGACGCTGGCGGGAATGTCGCGTAAAGGCGTGTCAGTCTTGCTGCCGGTGCGCGCCACGTCCTCCAGCGTTCCTGGTCGCACACGCCCCGTGGTGACCTTCACTTCGGGTAAGGCGTTTTTTGTTTCAAGGCTGTCCTTATCATCGGCTGATGCATGAACAGGCATAAAACACCCCGCAGCGAGCAGGGCCATGGAGGCGAATTTCGGTTTGTGCTTGGCAAAATGTTTCACTGGCAGCGTCTCTATTGTTTTAATTATTGGCTGGCTACAAGCGATGTGAGCTAAGGAGCGGCGATGGCTTGTTGGCTGGCTAAATATGATTTTCCGTATTGGAGCGGGAGCGAGGCTGAAAGTAACCGTTACATGTTTTTCCGCCTCGGATTTGGATTCCGCGTTCCGGTCCTAGCCCAACCTGACTCAGATGAGATCATGATAGCGATAGCGTGGTGAGCATCAGAACGAGAGCCGTGGTGAGCGTTGTGCCGATCAAACCTGCGGCCATGAGCCGTGGTCCGTGCAACCTGCTCCACAGCAGCGTGCCGGTGATGGCCAGAACCAGCAGGCCGCCAGCGAGCGTGTCGGTGAGCAATATCCAAACGTTGGACATCCCGCTTCCCTTGTGGAAATTGGCGAGCGTTGCCCAGGCATTGGCTTCTTTTTGTTCAATATGGGTCTCTGCATCACCCTTCCAGTACTCAGCATTGATGCTGAGATTGGGCGTTGTGAGCGTGATACGCCAGTTTTCCGGCTGTTCCACTTTGCCCCCTCCCCAGGGCACCGGGCCGCCCGGCTTTTTCTGAACGCGGGATTTCGCATTGGGCAGCTTGAATTCCGTACGCAACCATGTCTCCAGCGTCTCCGGCGACTGGAGGCTGGATGCGGGCGGAGTGAGCGTCTGCCGGGACTCGTGCTGTTTGGCCAATGGGATTTTCATCTCGGTGCGATGATTGAGCAAAATTCCGGACGCACCAAACACTAGACCCAGTGCCGCGCCCCATAACCCGATCCAGGCGTGCGTTCGACGCAGCCAGACAAGAAAACGGCCGCGCTTCATGCTTTGCGACAAAAACAGGTAGCCGCGCGGTTCTGCAGCGGCTTGCCGGGCGACGTGGGGCGAAGGCGGCTGGGAAGCGGCGTGAGGTTCGGACGCGCTCGCCCCGGATTGCAAAGTGCTCATGATTAAATAAAGGCTTATTTGTAGAGGCTGAGCGTGGTCCTGTGGACCTCGACGGCGTATGCCTTACCCTCAAATTCGCCAGGCTTACTCAGTTCGTGCGTCGCCTCGATGATATAAAGGCCGGGTTCGGGCAGTGAAAAGGCAGTTTCACCCTTCTCGTCGGTGCGTAAATGTTTTTCCCAGCCGTTCGGCGCGATAACGATAATCTCAGCCTTGGCTACAGGCTTACCCATGAAGCTCAAGCGCAGCAGGTTGCCGTTATTATCGATATCGAGCGGCAAGCTGCCGCCTTTACCCAGGCGCGCATACAGAAAACGCCTTTGCGCAGGGGCGGGAGTTTCTCCCTGCGGTTCGCGCACGGGTTGCTTGAGCGCCTGCACGATTACCGTACCGCCGCCGGTTATCGCAAAATGATTATTCTCGCGGTAAGCGTCAACAGGTTTCCCCCGGCCCGCAGCATCGACCACGGCCACCGCAGGATCGATAATACTGTCGAGTCTGCCGGGCGACGGCTCGCGCAGGTTTTCGGCGTATTCACCAAAATAGAGCTTCGTAGCGGTAGCGTTGCCGAAGTTACCCTCCAACCAGAGCGCATGAGCCGCAACATTAAAACTGAGGCAACTGCTCATAATGGCGGCAGCGGTAAAGGCGACGTGTGTGAGCTTCATCAAGCGTTTCTCCGGGTTTGTTTCGATTGTCGATTTGGTTCTTCTGAATAGCCTGGTCGTTCTATGGGATGACGCGCCAGCGCGCAGACATGCCCGCCATCATGTGGTCATCCACATGGCAGTGAAACAGCCAGTCGCCGGCTGACCGAGGAACCATGTCAACGGAGGTCATGCTCGCCGGTAGCACTTCAACCACATCGGTCCGGCGTCCACGCTCAAGCACGGTTTGCCCGTGCCAATGCACGGTGTGATTGTCCGTCTCGTTACCCAGCGCGACGACATGCCATCGAACCTGCTTTCCCAAGCTGGTCTCGTAGCCTTCCAGGTTGCCGAAAATGCGGCCATTGATAGTGTGCTTCATCCCGCTTTCCTTCCCGTCTTCTTCATTAAAAATCATGAACAGAGAAGTGAATTCATGGTCCACGTCGCGCGGCGCCGGGTTGGAGGCGGAGCGAGCCATGCCCTTTCGCGTGATAATAATCGTACCGACCAAGCCGAGATTGGCTTCTTCGTCTTCCATTACATGCGAATGGTAGAGCCAGACGATGGAAGAAGGGTCTGCCGGACCGGGGCCTGCGGCTTCATCGGCACCCCAGGTGTATGTATATGATTTACCCGGTGTTACGGCTGCGCCCTCCCCGGGTCCGTCCGCACCCTCATTGTGTTTATCGTAAAATACTCCGTGCGGGTGCATCGAAAGCGGTCGGTCTGTTTTGTTCAGGAAATGAACCTTGATCGTGTCGCCCACTACAGCCCGAATCTGGGGTCCTAAAATTCCCATCCATGCCGGCTGGGACGTTGTTTTGACATAGCTCCCATCCGTATAACCGATATAACGGTACTTGGGGTAAGTCAGTGTTTCTCCCCATACTCCAAGCCCGGCATCCGGCTTGATCAGGTTTTTTCCCAGTGGCGCATAATTCCAGGAAGTTTTTTCCGCCGCTATCCAGTATTCCCGCACCGCCGCCTGTGCAGCCTGTATCGGCAATGCCATCCAGCAGGCGAAAATTATCAGGGCGGCGGTTCGGCCGGCGTAACGAAAATCCATGTCTTCTCCAGGCTGGCCGCGTGATCGCAGCCATAAATTATTAGCGAATTTAAAAACTTTCAGTCCCAAGGGACTCCATCGTTTCCCTCAATCGGGAGGATTCGGGCAGCGCAAGATTCATACTTATTTATGGATTGGTGGTTTGCGTCGCTGAATTTTGGCTGACGAGATGCGTGTAACACCGCTGGAAACGGATGCGCTGAGGGATGCACCGAGCTTGGCGCTCCGAAAGGGATGAGCCGAGGCAAAAGGCGATTGAACGTGCCGCCTCAAGCTGTTTCACAAACATAATCTGTAGCAGATCGGAAAAAAGGGCTGGCTTGCCTGCATGGGCTGGCTGGCTAAAGACCGCTGGGTAGGAGAAACCCAGCGGCCACGGATAATATTTACATCTGACTCTGTAACCAGTTCTGTATACCGACTTTCTGCATGACATCCAGCTGCGTTTCCAGCCAGTCAATATGTTTCTCGGTATCCTCCAGAATTTCCTTGAAAAGCTCTCTCGAAACATAATCCTTGGCTGCTTCGCTCGCGCCAATGGCGGCAAGTAAAGTCTCACGGGAAGTCATTTCAAGCCTGAGGTCGCACGCAACGCATTCTTCCGCCTTTTCACCAATCAGGAGCTTGCCGAGTTCCTGCAGATTGGGCAATCCTTCCAGAAAAAGGATGCGCCTGATCAAGGCATCGGCATGCTTCATTTCCTCTATGGATTCTTCATATTCGCGCTTGTTCAGGCTGTTGAATCCCCAGTTTTCATACATGCGCGCATGGAGAAAATACTGATTGATGGCTGTCAACTCATGTTGCAATTGGCGGTTCAGCCACTGGATGATGTCTGCGCTGCTTTTCATATTGTGCCTCCTCAGGCGAGATCTCGTGTAAGCGAGTGGGTTTATGCGGGACGATGTTGCGTCGGGGTTCTTTGCATCAGCGCTTGTTCCAGAACCTCCTTTGCATGGCAGGCACATATTCCACACTGCTCGCTCACGCCCAGGCAGGTCTTTAAATCCCGCATCCGGTCGGCGCCTCGGTGGACGGCTTCACGAATGGCGGTATCGGTTACACCTTTGCAGACACAAATATACATGATGAGCGCCTTAAGTCTATTATTTAGTCAAAATCAACTTACCGTTGCGGGTACGCCGCAATCTATATTGCTCGCCCTGATGCTGAATAAATACTTCGTCACCATGCGAAAACAAGGAATCGCTGTAGAGGCGCCTGTTCCGATCCAGCATGACGAACTTCTCCTTCTCGGCATTGGCTTCCGGAATTGTGAGTAACTTATCCATTTGGGCCGTCCCGCAATTATTAATGAGAATGATTCGTAATTATATTCAACTTTAGGGGAAATGCAAGAGCTGTGACAAAAAACTCTTTGAAGAGTTAACGACAAGAAGCCAGCAACCGGAACAGTGCCGGAACAATGCCTTCGTCCGTGCCTCAAAGCGGTTCAACCGGCCTGAGGGGAACACGGTGAATCACTTTGTCTGATATCATCACCCGCCGCTCACTCTCAAGCGCTGCGGATGCGCGATAACCGCATCAGGCTGGTTGGCATTTAGATTGGGCAACGCTTATATCCGAGGCCTTACATAAACAATTCTTTGACGCAGCAATGAATTAGGGATTTTCCGACGGGTTAGGCAAATCAAAACGCAAGCATTAGAATCCCGTGGTAGCGGGTCGAGCAAGGCCGAGGGCAATTAAGTCCCCGCCCTGCGGGACACGGAAAAAATTGCCTATTTACTGTGTTAAACTCGTGACGCAGGCATTCTCACATTCTCAATCGGCGCGTCATTATTATTTCCGTCCTATCCGCAACCCAATCTATGAGAGGACCTCTTAGATATTCTCAAAATGTTCTCAACCGCAATACAGGATCTGAGCGCCAGCCTTAATGCGTGGCGGCTCTGGTCCCTTCTGGGTTGGCTGGAGATTCGGCAGCGCTATGCGCGGTCCAGGCTGGGGCCGTTTTGGCTTACGATTAGCATGGGTGTAATAATCGGTTCGATTGGTGTGGTGTACGGCACCCTTTTCAATCAAAATATTGCCGACTATTTGCCAATGATGGGAATCGGGCTGGTCTTTTGGGTCCTGCTCACCAGTATCATTAATGAAAGTTGCGTGGCCTACATCAACTCGGC
Organism: Nitrosovibrio tenuis; assembly: GCF_900109785.1. Classification (GTDB taxonomy): domain Bacteria; phylum Pseudomonadota; class Gammaproteobacteria; order Burkholderiales; family Nitrosomonadaceae; genus Nitrosospira; species Nitrosospira tenuis_A. Next base: position 267,187 of record NZ_FOBH01000001.1, on the reverse strand, counting down.
AGGCTACATTCGGCAAACCTCGACGCCGAAGCTGCTGTTCATGCTACAGGTTGGTTGGCGTAATTTCATGATTTTCGTTCATAATTTCGTTATAGTGATATTATTGCTGATCATCTTCGGCACACCAAACTGGTCTATATTTCCAATATTTTTTCCAGGACTGGTACTCTTTATCCTCAATGCCCTATGGATCGGGCAAGTACTTGGCATTATTTCCGCGAGATTCCGCGACCTGCCACAAATTACTGCGGCTGTGCTCCAGATGGCCTTCTACGTGACTCCCATCTTATTCCCCCCCAGCATGCTTAATGAACATCGCTGGATTGTTGAATATAATCCCTTCGCTTACCTGCTTGAACTGGTTCGCGGACCGCTCACCGGACATGCTCCCAGCGTTTTAACATGGGGCGTGACGGGCGCCATGGCGATACTCGGCTGGCTTCTGGCATTGGCACTAACCGAACGCTACCTTAAGCGCATCCCCTACTGGGTGTAGCGGGATGAGTGTAATTACCTTACAAAATGTGAGTGTAGATTTGCCTGTGTTTGAAATGGCCGAACGTTCCTTGAAAAAAAAAATTGCGGGGCTGGGACGAAGCAACCGCATTGCCAGGGATAATGAGGGTGTTGTGGTGGTACGAGCATTGGATGATCTGAGTTTTTCCCTGCAAGAAGGCGATCGCGTGGGCCTGATAGGGCAAAATGGCGCGGGCAAGAGCACTCTGCTGCGGGTGATAGCCGGCATTTACCCACCCACATCGGGACAGATATATACACGCGGCCGGATCGTTCCCTTGCTTGATATCAGCTTGGGCATGGATGAGCTTTCCACAGGCCGGCAGAATATTCGCCTGCGCGGCCTGCTGCTTGGCATGAGCAATGCCGAAATTCAACGCAAAATGGAGGACATCGCGGCGTTTACCGAGCTTGGGGACCATCTGGATCTGCCCCTTCGAACCTATTCCAGCGGCATGCGGCTGCGGCTGGCGTTTGCGGTTTCCACATCGGTAGATGCCGATATTCTGTTGCTTGACGAAGTAATCGGCGTTGGCGACGCATCCTTTCTAAAAAAAGCTGAGGAACGCATGTTGAATTTGCAGAGTCGCGCCAAGATTGTCGTGCTTGCCTCACACAGCGAAGAGGTGATTCGGCAGATGTGCAATAAAGCGCTCTGGATGAATCGCGGACGAATTCAGGCGTTCGGAGCAGTTGATTTTGTAACGGCTCAGTACAGCGCGGAGCGATACGTATCAACCACACCGCCGCCCTGATTCCTTACCATGAAGAAATATGCTGCCAACCCTGGCAGGATACAACTGCATACCATCTCCCGACCCGATTCGCCATTATGCTCGCCCCGCTCGCCCAGCTTTCTACGTGGATAAGTATATAAATTACCCCCTGCGATACTCGACCGAAACTCCAAACGTCGATCATTGCGGCAATCTTGGACTATTGGCAGTATTCAATGGATAAGAAAGCTCTGTTAGTCGGAAGCAGTTTCAGTGCTGCGCCACTTTTCTTCGTTCTCAAGAAGCGCGGAATTCATGTCTCAGTATGTGGAAACCAGGAATCAGACCCTTGCCATCAATACGCAGATGCTTCGTTCTATATAGATTACTCAAATCGGGATGAATTACTGCATCTGGTCGAAACGGAAAACTTCGATTACATAGTGCCGTCATGCAATGATTATGCGTATATGTCCTGTGCCTGGGTTGCGCAGCGACTCGGATTCCCAGGCTATGACCGATATGATGTGGCCACCATTCTTCATACCAAAAATGAATTTCGTATGCTGACTGAGCAGCACTCACTTCCTGCTCCGAAATCCCGCCGACAAGAGGCAGGGCAGGCAATTGAGGCCGGGCTGTTGCATTTTCCGCTCTTGGTGAAACCAGTTGACAGCTTTAGCGGTCGCGGCGTTGTGAAAGTGCTGTCCGGATCGGATCTGACCTCGGCAGTCCAGGCCGCGCTTCAATCTTCTCGATCGAACGAGGTTGTGTTGGAAGAATTTGTCGAGGGGAGCTTACATAGTCATTCCGCGTTTATTTGCAAGAATGAAGTAGTTTTAGACTTTTTTGTCGACGAATACTGCACAGTCTACCCGTACCAGGTGAACTGCTCGAACCACCCGTCTTTTCTGCCAGAAACCACCCGGATCAATGTTCGTGAATCGATCACCCGATTGGTACGAATACTCGGGATGGCGGACGGGTTGCTACATACTCAGTTTATCGCGAATGGCGATAAATTCTGGATCATTGAATGCATGAGGCGATGCCCCGGTGATCTATACAGCAGTCTTGTCGAATTATCCACAGGGGTTGGATATGTTGATCTCTATGTTCGCCCATTCCTAGGCGAAACAATTCCCGCAGATGTACAGCTCGGAGAATCCAGGTATTTCGGCCGTCATACGATCTCAACAAGTCAATCGCTTGTCAACTATACATTCTCATACAATATTCCCGACGCCAGCGTCCGGGTCGTCCCACTCAAAAGCAGCGGCGAGCGGCTTGGCATTGCACCATTCGATAAGCTTGCGATTCTCTTTGCTGAGTATTCGAGCCGATCAACGATGCTCGAAGCCACACCACAACTGACAGACTTCATAACCATCCGATCATTAGAGGAAACCTACCTTGAGCCAGTGCCACCCTTATCAACTTGACTCCTCTACCTCTCACTCCAGGAAATTGAGGGTAGCATTCCTCGGCGGGGCTTATGAATCGGCTGTGGGCAGGGTCCACCGGATTGCCGTCGAGATGGATCAAAAGTTTGAGTTAGTGGCCGGTTGCTTTAGCCGCAACCTTGAAACCAACCGGAAGTCTGCTTTGCGATACGGGGTTGTTCCTGCGCGTACCTACAGCGATTTGGACGAATTGTTGGGGTGTGAGTCCAGCCAAATTGACGGAATCCTGATCCCGACTCCCACGAATCAACACAAGCTGCAGGTTATGCGTTGTCTCGCAGCAGGAATCCCCGTCATATGTGAAAAAGCCTTGGTAACGTCCAGCGAAGAAGCCGCCGATATCAAGGCACTCCTATCGCAACGCGGTGGGTTTCTTGCCGTTACCTACAACTACACCGGTTATCCGATGATCCGGGAACTCAAGCACATGATCGAGCAAGGTCGATTTGGAAAAATACAGCAGATTCATATTGAAATGCCGCAGGAGGGTTTTTCTCGAATTAGTGATAACGGTGTTCCCATCGCCCCTCAGGATTGGAGGCTGCATGACGGACAAATACCCACCATATCTCTCGATCTCGGCGTCCATCTCCATATGATGGTCCGCTTTCTCACCAATGAACACCCCACGGAAATAGTCGCAATAAGCGATACATATGGTAATTTTCCCCAGATTATCGATAATGTGTCCTGTATTGCACGATACACCAACAATCTGAACTGTAGTATTTGGTACAGCAAAACAGCACTGGGGCACCGTAATGGGCTTAAGCTAAGACTGTTCGGCGAGAGCGGTTCTGCAGAATGGCTACAAGAAAACCCCGAATATCTGCAATTCGCCGATAACCACGGGAGAAGGATAATTATGGACAGGGCCAGCAGCGAAGTTCAGGTATCCAATCAAACGAGATATACGCGCTTTAAAGCCGGGCACCCGTCCGGCTTCATCGAAGCCTTTGCGAACTACTACTATGATGCCGCCGATACTCTAGGCATGTATCTCGATAAAAATGAGCCTTGTCCCAGTCCATATGTTTTTGGTATTGATGAAACCCTGGAAGGCATTCACATGCTGGAAGCAATTGTCGATTCGTCCATTAACAAATGCTGGGTAAATGTCAAATGAGCCCGTTAATACTGCCATCTCAGAACGAACACAGCAACACAGCACGAGCCAAGCAGTTCTGCGAAGAATTCTGCGGCGCAAGCAGTCGACAAAAATTCGTGTTGGGGCGTAATATTTACGCAAAAAGCGTCGTAGATCAGGTTGGAATATCCGGTTTTATCGATGACTATACAGATGATGATGCGTTTCTAGGCCTTCCTGTCGTCAAGACAGAGGATGTTCCTAAAAATGCCTTGGTATTGATCTCCTCGGGCGGTAAGCCCTTATCCGCCAAGCGTCGCCTTGATGGTCTTGGGCTTCAGTCCCTCGATTATTTTGCTTTCTTCAAATTCTCAGGGCTCCCGCTGACTTCGGTGGTTTTCAATGAGGGATTCGCGGAGGAGTTCCAGGACAACGAAGCAGAGTACGAGTGGATCTATAGCTTATTGCATGATGAAACATCTCGCTCAATTTTTAAGAAGCTTGTCAGTTTTCGACTCAAGTACGAGCTCGACTTATTAAGCGGATTCACCTCCAGAGAGAGCAGTCAATACTTTGAAGACTTCCTGCAACTTCGTCCACAAGGGGAAACTTTCATCGATGTGGGCGGGTTCAATGGCTTCAACAGTCTTGAATTCATCAGGTTATGTCCGGGGTATGACGAAATCCATATCTTCGAACCCGAGCCGGACAATTATCGGGCCAGTTTAGAAAGCGTGGGTTCGTATGCTAATGTCCATTGTCATCAAATGGGCCTGTCCAACAGCGAAGGCGTCCTGAAATTGGCTGCGCAAGGGTCCGGCTCGAAGATATCTGACTGCGGCTCCACTATTATTACAGTCGGTAGATTGGATGATGTTCTTTCGGATCGGAACACTCCGACCTTTATCAAAATGGACATCGAAGGTTCTGAAATCGCGGCGATCGAGGGCTCAAATAACATCATTAAAACTCATCATCCCCGGCTCGCCCTTTGTATCTATCATAATGTAGGCGATTTTTGGAAGATTCCCAAAGTGGTTCTCTCTATGCGTGATGATTACACCATTTATGTACGCCACTACACGGAATCAATCTATGAAACGGTTATGTTCTTTATTCCTAAATAAAAAATGATGTAATAAGGTAATTCCTGGGGTTGCTCCCGCGCAATACATAGCAGACCAACAATAGCAGACCAACAAGGATTGCCGGAGGCAGTATGCCGCTAAGAGATTCGAAAATTATCGAATTGCCAAGGATCAATGACCACAGGGGAAATTTGACTTTCATCGAATCCGGACGCCATATTCCGTTCGAGATCAAGCGTACATATTATCTTTACGATGTGCCAGGAGGGGCATCCCGTGCCGCACATGGACACAAAGCACTACATCAGCTCATGATTGCGATGTCCGGTAGTTTCGACGTCACCCTGGATGATGGTTTCGAAAAACGGCTCTTTCATCTCAACCGTTCATATTACGGGCTCTACATTCCTCCGATGACATGGCGCGACCTCGACAATTTCTCGTCAGGGGCAGTGTGCATGGTGCTTGCCTCCGATTTTTATGATGAAAACGACTATTTCCGTGATTATCACCGGTTTCTAAAAACTGCACGGGAGCTCCACAAGTGAAGGTTCCCTTCCTCGACCTAAAAACTCCTCATCAAGAGCTGGAAGCCGATCTTGAGGCTGCGTTCAAGCGTGTTCTGAATTCGGGCTGGTATATCCTTGGCAAGGAGGTGGAAACTTTCGAGGCAGAGTTCGCCGAATATTGCAGTGTTGCCCATTGTGTTGGAATTGGAAATGGCCTGGATGCCATTCACCTATTGCTCCTGGCGTATGGCATCGGGCAAGGCGATGAAGTAATCGTTCCGGCGAACACTTTTATCGCCACCTGGCTAGCGGTTACCTACTGTGGCGCAACGCCCGTCCCGGTCGAACCCGATTCCGCCACATATAACATTGATCCGTTGGCGATAGAATCCGCCATTACAGCGCGAACCGCAGCCATTATCCCGGTGCATCTTTACGGTCAACCGGCTGACATGGATGCCATCAACCTTATTGCGCAGAAGCATGGATTGGTAGTCATCGAGGACGCTGCGCAGGCGCAAGGTGCACGTTACCGTGGTCATTCTGCCTGTAGTCTGGGGAACGCGGCGACAACCAGCTTCTATCCGGCAAAAAACCTGGGAGCTCTTGGTGATGGCGGCGCCGTCCTTACAAATGATAATGCTGTTGCCGATAAGGTTCGCCAGCTAAGAAATTACGGCTCCAAGGTCAAGTACCAGCATGACTTGCTTGGATACAATTCGAGGCTGGATGAGCTGCAAGCGGCTTTTTTAACGATCAAGCTTCGCCGGCTGAACGCGTGGAACGAACGTCGAGCGGAGATCGCCGATTACTATGCTGACAAACTGGCGGGCTGCGGAATCAAATTACCTTACGTTCCCCTGTGGGCCAATCCAGTCTGGCATCTGTATGTTGTACAGGCCGAGAAACGTGATGAATTACAAAATTTTCTCCACCAGCGTGATATTGAAACAATGATTCACTACCCGGTCCCTCCTCATATGCAGGAATGCTACACTTCGAGTACCTACCAAGGCCTCCCCGTGACTGAGCGATTGTCACGGCAAATCTTAAGCCTTCCCATATACCATTCTATGACGTTATCCCAGGCGGACGTTGTAATCGACGCAGTAAGGAGCTATTTCCAGTCTTAGTAGAAAAACGGCCGGTGACAACAGATACACAATATCCCCTCTTCCGCAGAATTTATCGATTCTATTTGTCTCGATATGCCGTTTTTCGCTCACTTAAGCAGTTTGCGTTACCGTTATACTGGCGAAGCAGGTCGATCTTACGGCCTATATCGATCTTACGGCCTATATCCAAGCTGCGAGAGTTTTACAGAAATCATCTGTCGCGATACGCTCATTTTCGTTCGCTGAGGAGAATTATTGGTGGCGTTTATGAAGGGTATGGACGCTTTTGCCTTGTTATAACCAGGCCATTTAGGGAGCGTATCTTCAGCCTAGTCTCAATGAGTGATTTTCTGGCTAGACGATGCGATTACCCGGCGTTCACGCTCGACCCGGGAATGCATGTTCAAATTTTAGGGCCCAGGTTTATAGGATATTGCCCAGCTAATAATATGGAGGTCGTGTCTCTTGAAATGCCGAAAATTGAGGTGGTTGCAATAGCCAAAGCTACAGTTGTGGGCGGCACAAACTTCATTCTGAGTCAGAAAATTGCGATTTATCCCGACCTTTTTGTCCCGTCTCGGGACGCAAGCCCCGCAGAGTTATACGGAAGTGCTTCTATTGATCCGGATATCTGTCAAGTAAAGTTCTACATCTCGCGAAAATCCAAAAAGGTGGATCGCGCCATTTCGCTGCTAGGCCAGTGCACGGGTAACTATGCCCACTGGCTAACAGAAACTCTACCAAAGCTGGTAATAGTCGATGCTTGTCCGGAATATGATGACTTGCCTCTACTGGTCGACGAGTGGATTCATCCGAACTTCTATAATTCTATTAAATTATTGGGTAAACACCCACGGCAAATCATTGCTATCGGGCGATTCCAACCATGCGAACTTTCTTGCGTCATTGACGTGTCGCCTCCTGCTTACATCCCGGCTGAATACCGAGCCTACCTTGCAACTAAGGAAGTGGTAAAAATAAGTCATGATGTGTTTCCCTTCTCTCGCAGAGCACTTGATATGTTGAGGGATGCTGCCTGGAAGGCAGTGTCGTTAAATGCCAAGCCAAGCGTGAAAAGACGGCTATATTTACGCCGTGCACCGGAAAGCTGCGGGAATCCCCGCATGATTGCAAATATCGACGAAGTCGAGGGTCTGATTATGAAATCCGGTTTCGAAGTAATTGATCCGGGGAAAATGAGCTTTTCTGAACAGATATCGGTTTTCATGAACGCTGAGATCGTTATTTCAGCTGTGGGCGCAGCATTAGCCAACATGATCTTCATGCCACCAGGCTCTAGAATTATTGCCATGGCGCCTTATTACAAAAATGCTAATTACTATTATTTTTCCAACATGGCGGGTGTGCTTGATCATGAGCTGCTTTATGTCCTCGGACCTCAGAAAGACATGGGCGACCATCCCTTACACAGGGATTACTATGTTGACACGGATGCACTATTTGATGCGTTGAGTAATTTGCGCCCCCCCCTTCCATTATAGCGGCAGCCTCGTGCTATCGGTTCTTCTTAGAATCTACCGGGCTTATCTCGCCAAGTATTTGCTTTTCCGTTGGGTCAAAGCTTTAGCTCTCACCACATATCGTGGCATTTATCGGTTCTGGAGCGTTCTGTCGATGACAGACAATACCTCCAGCTACATGCTTATCCCGTGGAGCGCTTTTCGTGATACACAATTATTAAGCCGAATGTCATTTAGCCCCGCTCAGTTCATTGATATTCCGGGACCCAGATTTGTTAATAAGAGGCGCTCGGATAAGCTGGATGAAGTTGATACGCTCAAACTCGAAATGCCCAAGCTTGAGGTAACTGAAGTTCGTGATGGGATTGTTGTGGGAGGAACGGATTTCACTCTTTCAGGCGAAACAGCAATTTTTCCTGATGCATTCGTTCCCTCACGAGATACCTGTCCTGCTGAGGTTTTCGGCGTTGCCTCGATTGATCGCCATAAGGCTTTGATGAGGCTATACCTGACTCATCAGCCGAAAAAGGTTAATTTTGCAGCAGCCCTGCTGGGTCAAAGCGCTACAAATTACGCGCACTGGCTAACCGAAATTCTCCCCAAATTACTTGTTCTGGATGCCTTTGCCGAATTTGACAACGCGCCACTGCTGCTTGATCATGGATTGCATCCAAATATCCTTGAATCTGTCAGTATCCTAAATACCAAGCACCGAAACGTTATTATGGTAGGACGTTGGGAACCTGTTAGGGTAGACAGACTGCTCTATATTTCCCAGCCGGGCTATGAACCGTATATCCCACACGGATTATCCGCCAAGGGGTTGACGGGGATTGTAAATACCTTTTCGAGTCCCGCCTTGAATATTTTAAGAGATACAGCCTCACGAGTGACAGGTAAGAGTGGGCAAGCAGGAGCAAAAAAGCTCTATATACGCCGGAGCAAAAGCAGTGGCAACTTAAGAGGAATCATAAATTCCGATGTGATCGAGGGTCTAGTGCGGGTAAAAGGCTTTCAGGTTGTTGAGCCCTCCTCCTTAACGTTTTTCGAGCAGGTTGTCGCGTGCAAGCAAGCGGAAATTATTGTTGCTCCAATAGGGGCGGCGCTCGCGAACATGATTTTTTCACCGGCAGGATGCAAAGTTATAGCTCTCGCGCCTTACTATGAAGAGGCAAGCTACTATTACTACTCCAATCTGGCTGGAGTGCTCGGGCATGAGTTCTACTATATCCTTGGGCGTCAAATCAATAAGAATGGACACCCCATGCATAGAGAGTATTCCATAGACCCGTCCGAGTTGGAGATGGCGATTACTTCTCTATTAAGTAATCGATCTCCACTTTACAAACCGAATGTAGATCGCGAACTCCGAAAGTGATCAGTATTCAAACAAGATAATCTACCAGCTGGAGAACAGGGTATTCTCCAACCGAATACCTGCCGGCTCTCCGTTCCAGCTTTACTTCACAAACTATCCCCGACAGTCGCGAAAGCGTATTACAAAGGTCTTTTCCAAACTAACTATAGCGTAAGCGTGGGCGCACCGGTTCTACTCCGATTTTACGGACCTCTAAATGGACTGATAATGAGTCAGGAGGTGTGTCATGGCAACATAAAGAATAGTGTAGCGGCCCGAGAGCTTGATTCTTGTGTTCAGTTAACAAGATACTTATGCATGTGCCGAAAAAATTTATTGACGTTCATTATCCGGCTTCGCATCTTTTGCAAAACGGGTCATGTGAAGGCAGTTGATTGTGACTTCTAGCTCCAATGAAAAGCTAAAAATCGCCATTATCAGTCAGCCGGAATACTTCCGTTTCTGTTATGAAGATGAATTAAATATCTTCGGGGATGTGAGAGAGTATCCTCTTCACAGTGGGATGTCTGCCGCAGACTATTCCAACCTGATAAATTTTAATGCAGACATAAATATTTTTTTTCGTCCTGAGCTAATCTCTATAGATGTGTTAAATCGGCTACGGGGTATTAAAGTCGCATTATCTAGTGAGCCGTTTCCGCGTTATATTGATGGTAAGCTCAACTATACGAAGGATTCTATTTTTCGCTACCTGTCCTTCAGAGCCATAAGGTATCTGCCTTATGATTATGTTTTCCACTATGATGAATCGTCATTAAACTTCATTCAGAGTGACGGTCTATTTTTGTCCGGCGCTTTCGTTTTTCCGGTTGCCACAAAAACATATATACCGACACCGGCCGTACCAAACTGGGATTTTTTCTTTATCGGCCGAAGCACCTCGCATCGCGAGGACTACTTTGGATCGTTGAAACACCACTTCCATTTTTTGCACATCTGTCATGGAATTGCAGGGAAGGCTCTCGTCGATTACATCAATCGAAGCAAAATATGCCTGAATATCCATGCAGAAGCAGAAATTTCGTGGGAGCCACGCATGCAGATGTTGCTTTCGTGTGGCGCTTTCGTTATCAGCGAAAAAATAACTCCTAACAAGTTCTTGCGGCCGGGAGTCGATTACATCGAAGTCGGTTCCCCTCGAGAAGCGTATACAGCTTCAGAATATTTTTTAAAACATGAAGAAGAGCGACTGAGGATTGCTCAGTCAGCCAGAGACACTATTGTTGAGCTACTTAACGCTGAGCACAGTTTCAGGATGCTTATTACCGGAATATTGAACAAGTCTTCCCCTCGCTTCGACGCAAAAAAGCCGCGCATGAGTATTCATCTAATAGATAAGGCGGTGCAAATATTCAGGGTTGCCCGAAAGCGTATGACCCTCATTTAAAACGCAAAGATGAGATAAGCTCTCACCAGCCGATGACCACCTGTGTCCGTGAAAGCCCAACTAAAGTCTTAGCTTCAACTTGGATTAGCTCGTCAGGAACAGCATGAACAAGCGCTACTTTAACCATCCCTGAGTTCCAGTCTCGTAACTTTTCGCCTTCCTGCCCAAATTTTTATTCAACTCATACTCGGATTTAATGATGCTTAAACCGAAGAAATGAAGATTGCTTACTTAATCCCTTCCTGTGGCGTTTCTGGTGGAGTTGCGGTTATCTGCCAACATGCGAATCGCCTACTGCTAAAAGGTCATGAAGTCGTTATTCTCACGGAAACAATAGATGGCGGGCTTGGCTGGTTTCCGAACCAGAAAGTGCCCGTTCTCAGTTTGAAACAATATCCATCAGAACTGGACATTCTTGTCGCAACGGGTTGGTCAACGGCTTTTCTGGTGGCCAAACTGCCAGCGAAACACAAATTCTATTTTGTACAATCTGATGAAACCAGATTTCATCCGACAGATAGCGAGTGGCAACATATATGTCGTTTATCATACTTGATGAACTTCAACTATTTGACTGAGGCGCGCTGGATCAAGTCGTGGTTGCAAAAAAATTTCGGGCATGAAGCCCAACTAATCCCCAATGGGCTAGACCCAGATTTGTTCCACCCTGCAGAACCTTTGCAACCGAAGGGCCCTAAACCGAGAATATTGCTGGAAGGCGCGATTGAACTCGCCTACAAGGGGATGGCTGAATCATTTGAAGCCGTCGCAGACCTGGATGTTGAGGTATGGTGCGTGAGCTCGTTCGGCCGGCCAAAGCCTGGCTTGAAATGTGATCGTTTCTTCGAACAAGTACCCATGGCGCAAATGCCTCGCATTTATTCGAGCTGCGACATACTCTTAAAATTAAGCCGTGTTGAGGGTTTTTTTGGTCCACCAATGGAAATGATGGCTTGCGGAGGCGCGGTTATAGTAGGAAAAGTGACTGGATATGATGAATATATCGTTGATGGAGTAAATGCTCTGGTCGTCGAACCAAGTGATATTTCTGCTGCCCGGATGGCGGTCCAAAAACTTATCTTCGATCCTGAATTAAGAAATAGGTTAATAAAAAATGGAAGAGAAACAGCAGCCGCTTGGTCTTGGGATCAACCCATTGATGATCTGGAAACGTACTATCGACAAGTTCTTGAGGGCAGCCGGGGCGTGGTGACTACTGATGAGCGTATCGCAACCAATAAAAGCATAGCTTTCTTTTTCTTTCGACTGTTAGGTATCGAAATGCAAGATTCGCTTGCACCCTCAGGCGGCTTTCATTCGCAGACGGGTATGCATAATTATGCCCACAGGTTATCTCTCAGATTAGAAAGGCTCATTTGGTTTAGGCTAATCGCAAATATTCTTGGCAGAGTTTATTACCAGTACAAGAAAGCCGCTGCCCGTATTAATACTGTTAAATTCCGCTCCAACAGTGAATAGGCACGGATGTCTAGCGGCGATCTCGCCGTCATTGGCTGCGGAATATCGGACTTGCCGACTAATGAACTTTTCCCGCTTCAACGTCGTTGACGTGGGCAGGCCTCGACCTCAAAAATATCACGGCTAATACACGCTGATACGTATTCCCAATTTGCCGAGCTAACAGTGATTTTCGGCCTTCCATCACAATATATTCACCTAGCTCGGAAATGAGTCACTTCAAGATTAGATTACTCAGCGTCGTAAAAAACAGCGGAAAAAGTGCGGACCATATTCTCTCGTATACATAAAACCCTGAAATATTTTAAGCAACATCCTGAAGTCTTGCGTGGATACCTATTGCATGCGCGAAATCTGGGGTTGTTAAATTCTTTGCGGCGCGCCGTTGAAATTGTCAAGCGGGGTGGCCCGCGCCAGTCGCCCGCACCTGCATCAACCCGTAAACTACTGTTGCGGCCGACATTGGGGCAGTCCACAGTCATTCTTGCTACCCTGCATTGTTTGTATGTTGCCCGAGCTATCTCGACCGCTTTGTCCCGGATTGGAATCGAGTCGAAAATTATTCATGAGCGACCCACCCAGGGCTACGATGACGCGCTCCATTTTGTTATTTGTCCTCACATGTTTGTGCAATTGCCCGACTTTTACATTGCCTTCCAAATGGAGCAATCCGTCAGTTCACGGTGGTTCACTGACGAGTATCTGCGCGTCTTACAAAACTCAGCCGCTATACTGGACTATTCGACGGTCAATATTGATTTTCTCAAGATAAAAGGGCTGAGTCTGCGCCAGATCTATTATGTCCCGATCGATTACATCGCGAATTATGAATCGGAGCGGGACTGTGCCATAGAAGATTACGACGTGGTTTTTTATGGCGACGCGAAAAACGAACGCCGGCAGAGATTTCTCAGTGAACTGAAAAGACACTTCCATATAAAAATAATCAATAACCTCTTTGGCGCACCGCTCTATGCCGAGTTGGCGCGCGCCCGCGTGGTGGTCAACATTCACTATTACGCCGGAGCCTTGTTGGAAACCACCCGAATTTGGGAATGCCTGTCGTTACATAAGCTGATCATATCGGAACGTTCAAGCGACTTGGATCAACATAGCGACGTTTCGCAATTGTTGGACTTTGTGGAAATTGATGACGTAGCGGGCATGGTGGAACGTGTGCGCTACTGGCTGCAAAACGACGGCTTGCGTCGGCGACGTATTTCTGAAAATCATCTTTTACTTCAACAGCGTTCCAATCGATTCGATTATTTTTTCTATAGATTTCTATTGGCAACAGATAACATTACGTTCCAGAACTTTTGGCGCTACGCGGGGCATAAAGCACGATTATCCAGTGACTTGGTCTGTCTTACTCTGCCGGAATACGGTGAACGTACAGCCGAATTCAACAAATATAATCAATTTGGCTTTTCCTGCTTTCCGGGTTTGCGGCACAGTCAAAGTTGGCTGGGCTGCGCGATGAGCTATAAGTTGATGATCATGTTGGCACGCCAGCAAGGTCTGCCGCAATTAACCGTCTGTGAAGACGATGTCGAGTTCCCGTCGGATTTTGGCGTCCGGTGGGAACACATACGAAATCGCTTGGATGACCCCAATTTGAATTGGCACATCTTCTCCGGACTAATGTCCGACCTCAGAAGAGACGTTCGCATCCTCGAAACGCATACTTATCAAGGAAATCAGTTTGCCTTAATTGATAAGGTGATCAGTACGGTTTTCAACGTTTATCACCAACGTGTATTCGATATTATTGCGAATTGGGATCAGGACAACCATGACGTGACAACCAATACTATTGATCGTTATCTTGAAAAGATTGACTTCATCAGGGTGCTGGTTGTCGAGCCTTTTCTCGTCGGGCACAAGGAAGCCCAGCAGTCGACCATCTGGGGCGTTGAAAATAGCCACTATCGCGATCTGATCCTTGCTAGTAATCAGCGATTGAAACAAAAAATCCTTGCACATAAGGCAGATATAAAATAGGTAGATATAAAATGCCTGTGAGCGTGATTCACCCGCGACCAACCATTGTTATGTTTGTACTACTCCGCTTCTGTCTGTCGCACAGGTATGCCCACTGATATGCCGATATCTGGTTTAGATTGTCCAATTCAGGTAGCGGTTATTCAGACGTTAGAATTCCTGCACGGAAATCGCTGAGCCAAATGCCTGCTGACGCGAAATCATCCACAGATCACCAGCCCATCTCAGTCGTAATCGTGAATTACAACGCCGGCCCATTGCTGGCGGAGTGTATCCATTCGACACTTCCCCAGGTAAATGAAATACTGGTGGTGGACAACGCATCTTCTGATTTCAGTCTTGAACTTTGCGCCCAGCGTTTCTCCGGAGAACACAAACTCAAAATCATCCACAATACTGCGAATCTCGGTTTTGCCGCAGCCTGTAATATAGGTGCTGCGCAGGCTGTGCAACCTTTTGTTTTGTTTTTGAATCCTGATTGCATTCTCGGTGAAGATTCGTTGCAGCGCATGATTCAAGTGCTGGAAAAGAACGCTAAGGCGGGCATGGTGGGCGGATTGCTGATCAACCAGGACGGCACCGAACAAGCCGGAGGCCGCCGCGCGGTGCCTACTCCCTGGCGTTCATTCGTTCGAGCGTTTGGGCTGTACCGTTTCAGCAATTACTGGCCGCGCCTGTTTTTCGATTTTCATCTGCACAAGCAACCCCTGCCGGACGGCCCGCTTGAGGTGGAGGCCATCTCCGGCGCACTCATGCTGGTGCGGCGCGAGGCGATGAAAAATGTAGGTCTGTGGGATGAAGATTATTTTCTTCATTGCGAAGATCTGGATTGGTGCATGCGCTTCCGCCAAAAAGGCTGGAAGATTTTATTTGTACCCGACGCCCCGGTTGTGCATCACAAGGGAGCCTGCAGCCGGTCTCGACCCATCTTTGTGGAGTGGCACAAGCATAAGGGAATGATGCGGTTCTACCACAAGTTCTTCCGGCGCCAATACCCTGGCGTTGTGATGTGGCTGGTCGCTGTGGGAATATGGTTGCGGTTTATAGCAGTCGCGTTCTATTACACTGCACGCCGCGCCGGGCGCGCGATCGGGGTTGGACGAGGACAGGCACCAGAGCAGGCGACCGGATAAACGGGTCAACCGCCGAGACATCAATCCAGCACACTCCCTGACTAAACCCGGCATAAAAGTAAATGTCGAGCCTCGCCTCCTCCCATCAAATTATCGTCACGGGCGCGACCAGTATAGTTGGGCGCTTTTTGTTGCCGCGTCTGCTGGAAGCCGGTTACGAGGTTCATGCTGCCAGCCGCAAGCGTAATGAAACTCCGGGCACAACGGGTAAGCTGCTTTGGCATCAGGTCGATATCAGTTGTCCGGAGCAATTGCCCAAGCTTAACGCGACGGTGCTTGTTCATCTTGCACCGCTTTGGTTGTTGCCACCGTTGCTGCCTATCCTGGATTCGCTTGGAGTAAAACGTCTGATTGGCTTCGGCTCAACCAGTCTGTTCAGCAAGGCTGATTCTGCCGATGCGGGCGAACGGCAGTTGGCGGCACGCTTTGCCTTAGTGGAAGAGGCTATTGGCAGTGCCTGCGGCGCTTCGGAAATAGACTGGACGGTGCTTCGTCCAACGCTGGTTTATGACTGTGGCCGGGATAAAAATATTACGCAGATTGCCCGGTTCATCCATCGTTATGGTTTTTTTCCCCTGCTCGGCAATGCCAGGGGACTCCGTCAACCGGTTCATGCGGATGATCTGGCACAAGCATGCGTGATGGCACTAAGCCAGCCAATCACGTTCAACAAATCTTATAATTTGAGTGGCGGCGAGACTTTGACTTATCGGCAAATGGTCGAGAAGATTTTCGGCTCGCTGGGCAAACCGGCGCGCTTAGTCACCATTCCCGCATGGATGTTTCGTCGGGGCATAGAAGTTTTGACGCTGCTTCCCGGCAAGCGGAGCGTGAATCCTGAAATGGCAACGCGGATGAATGTCGATTTGTGTTTCTCCCACGCTGCTGCGGCCAGGGATTTTGGGTTCGCACCGAGACCGTTCCTGCCGGTTTTCACCCAGTGGGATGATCTGCAAAAATGAGCCATGATGATCCATCCGGTCCAGCCGCGGAGAGTTCCAACCAGGTACCTGTTGCCGAAAACGAGATCGAGATAAGGGCAATTCGGGCTCAGGGTGCCGGCGGTCAAAATGTCAATAAGGTTTCAAGCGCGATTCATCTGCGTTTTGATATCGGGGCTTCCTCGCTGCCCGATGTCTATAAGCAGCGCTTATTGAAGCTGCACGATCACCGGATCACCAGGGAAGGTATTATCGTTATCAAAGCGCAGCAGTATCGCACTCAGGAAAAAAACCGTGCGGAAGCGCTGAGACGATTATACGAACTCGTTAATAGCGTAGCGAAGCTACCCCCGGAACGGAAACCAACCAAGCCGACCCGTGACGCGCAGAGAAAGCGTCTCGATAGCAAGACGCAGAGGGGCCAGCTTAAAATCATGAGGAAAAAATTGCCGGCAGGGATGGAACCCAACCAATAAAGGCTTCAGGATAAGCCTTAAGCAGGAAGTTCGGCCTGATTCACCGTGTTTGCCACCAGACTTCCAGATTGTGGAATTTCATTTTCCGGAACAGGCACGTTTTTCGCGCGCTGGAAGATGACCGAAAAGGTTGTTCCCCTGTTTTGTTCGCTTGAAACCTTGATGTTCAGTTTGTTATTCTCTGCAACTGTTTTGACGATTGACAAGCCTATTCCACTCGACGTTCTGTTGTGCAGCGCGGCTCGAGGCGTATAAAAATATTCGTCAAAAATATGCGGCAGGTCCTTGTCTCCAATTCCAATCCCATGGTCAACAACGGTTACTACTGCGGATGAGCTCTGCTTGTCGAAAGCGGTCGAAATCTCCACCAATGCGCCATCGTATGAATAAGCGATCGCATTCGAAATGATGTTCTCTAAAAGTATCTCAAACTGGCTCGGAATTCCTTCAACGACAAAATCCCGGGTTGACGCCTTGATCGTGATGTGCCGCGAACTGGCGATGGGTTTTAATTTATCGATACACTTTCGAATGACCGATTCCACATTGACCTGCTCCAGATTACCGGGATCCCGGGCCGCGGCTTTCAGCCGTTCAAGCTTGAGCACATCCAGGATCAGCCCCGCCATACCCGAGGCGCGGCTATCGATTTTTAAAAGCACATCCCTGATTTCAGGCGGTACTTCTCCACAATAATTTCCTTTTATCAAATTGATCTTGCTGCGGATGGCATCGAGCGGTGCCTTGAGCTGATGTGTCATCAACACGGCGTACCGGTCTTTCTCCACTTGCGCCCGGCTGATCTGCTCGTAGGCATCCAGAAGGTGGCGCTCATTGGCGCGCACGACAATCGAAAGACGCGAGACGACATACCAGACGACGAAAAATAATAAATCAAGAGTGAACATCCATAAGAGAATATCGATTTTAAGCGGGTGAAGGGTGGGTCCGTCAGGCGATATGGATATCGATTGAGGAGCCATAAAAAGCAATGGGTTCTCGATAAGCAGCACAATCCCATACATTAAACAAACAAACCCTGTAACGATGAGGCTTTCTATCGTCGAGAAAAAGATACAGGACAAGGCGATGTGCAGCACGTAAAAAAACGGAGCAGGCGTCGCGATGCTGCCAACGAAATGCACGACAACCGACAGGCACAGAAGATCGACAATAATTTGAGCCCAGATATTTATTGAAGGCGAGTTATACCGGGTTTGCGGTCGAAAATCCAAGGCATAGATATAGATGATATTTGCGATGCACAACAGCGCCGTTACGGCAACCGGCCACCCTTGCTGATGAGTGATGCCAATGTTTGTAAGCGTATCGGAAGCAACAAGCGCGAAGATTTGAAACAGGAGGAGAGCGCCGATTACTGCCCAGCGAAAAATAATAAACCACCGGGCATTGCCGATTAACACCTGGTCGCTGAGCTTGGAGCCCGTCAACCCCGGGAACGCGAAGCGGTTCTTCGATGCGTCCCAGGAAAATTCGGCAATAGCCATGGTCAGATTACGCGAGAAGCCGTTGCCATCTGTACCTTAGGCTTCGGATCTATCCAGACGGCTTCGGATAATGGATAAGAGGCTGACGGGCTCGACGGGTTTTTCCACAATCAGAATCCACTCATCCGATAGGCCGGTGAAATAAGGGCGGATCTCTTCACCCAGAGAAGTCATGAAGATCATATGGAGCCCAGGAAATTGCCCCCGAAGGCCCATATACGCTTCCAACCCTGCATCCATGGTCTCCACCATTACATCGAGAATTGCCAGATCGGGCGGACTTGATGAGTTCCGCAGCGAAACAATAAAATCATTCATTGTCTGATAGCTGTCGACCGCATACCCATTGGCATCCAGTATTCGCTTGACGGTATCCCGAATATCGGGATCGTCATCGATATGTGCGATCCGCTGCGTCGTGCCACCCTCCTTTTCAAGCATCGAATTCGGCATCTGACCCGGCATTTGGGCGGATTCCACGCGCTGAACGGGTGTATGCATTTTTGTTCCTCCGATTTTGTCTAATTATAAAATTACTCTGCTGATAAATTTCCCTGCTGACATAAGGGAAATATAGCACATAAATACCCTGTTGTTAGCAGGGTAATATAGCGTGTGTGAAGGAATTGTCAGGGAGGTATTTAGAATTTGTGAAAAAGAGCACTACGGGTGGAGGAGAGGCTGGTTCCGGTTTGATACAAGCACTTGAGCCGGCGTGCTGGACTAAAACCGGACCAGGCTGGAAACATCGCAACTCAACCGCAAACCAGCTCAAAAGCGAACGCTACGTTCGGGGTTCGTCTACAGCTTGCCCAAGAGGATGCTTCCTGAGGCTATATCAAAATCTGTTTAAGCCATTTACCGATATCGGCCAGTTCCTCCCTGCAAACGGTATGCGCCATCCGATACTCATGCCATTCCACCGCATAGCCTGATTCGGCAAGCTGTTGCTTCGATGCCGCTGCAACGATCATCGGTATGACCATGTCACTATTGCCATGGGCCATGAAAATTGATGTGGTGAGGTTGGCGCGGTTCGCATCGGAGGCAAGCGTTCGCGGCGCTGGCAAGTAAGCGGACAACACCAGGATGCCCGCCAGTTTTTCGGGATAGCGAAGACCCGCCTGGAGCGCCAGGGCGCCACCCTGAGAAAAACCTGCGAGCACAATACGCTCGGGCTGTATGCCACGCTGTTTTTCACGTGCTATCAGCGCTTCAATCGCCTGCTGTGATTCGTTCAGGCTTGCCATATTCTCCTGAAGGCCCAAATTCAGATCTACCATGTCGTAGTCGTACCATGCACGCATTACCATGCCGCGATTGATGCTTACTGACCGCATGGGCGCATGGGGAAACAAAAAACGGATGTGCATGGCCGAAGGCAATTCAAGCTCGTTCACGATGGGAACGAAATCGCCGCCGTCGGCCCCTAGACCATGCAACCACAGGACGGTATGGGTTGGGTGTGGGCCCGTTTCGACTTCAATAGCAGGCAGCAGAGCGGGAGAGACAGTGGTCATCTGTAGTAATGAGAGGCGATAAGGCAAAGCAATCAATAATTCCCGGAGTTTTTTACAGCTTGACTGGCAACCTCGGCTTGCAACCGCCTGCCGGTCAAATTGCGGCAATCCCTGGGGAGAAACCGAGTTCAAGGTTTCCTTGACTTAGCCGGAACGTGGGATTAGATTTCGCACTTCCGATTTTTACAGTTTAGCCCATCCAGTAGGAGAAGATTATGAAACGCAGGGATTTCATAAAACTAGCCGGAGTCAGCACGGCGTTATTTCCCATTGCGCCTTCGGTATTTTGCGAGCAGATCATTCCGCGGCGGCCGCATAGTTATCGCCTGACTTATAAGGTCGATCTGCCCGCCGAAGGGAAAAAAGCACGTCTGTGGCTACCGTTACCTGACACCGCTGACACTCCCCATCAATTTTCTCAGGGCAGCGTATGGAAAGGCAACGCTGACATTGCGAGATTCGAGACGGTTCCCGGCACGGCTTCGCCCATGTTTTATGCGGAATGGCGCGGCACCGGTCCGCGTAATGTCACGGTGAGCAGTGTTGTCAAGACCATGGATCGCTCGGTCGATCTGAATCACTATACCGAGCGGGCTGCAGGCGCCGTGCCCGCGGAGGTGAAACGGTATCTGCAGCCGACGAAACATGTGCCGCTGGATGGTATCGTGCGCAAGACTGCATTGTCGATCGTGAACGATGCCAAAGCCCAGTCGCCCTTGCAAAAGGCGCACGCCATATATAATTGGGTGGTGGACAATTCCCATCGCGACCCGGCAACCCGGGGTTGCGGCCGTGGCGATATCAAGTCCATGCTCGAAAGCGGCAACCTGGGCGGCAAGTGTGCCGATCTCAACGCTCTGTTTGTTGGGCTGGCAAGGGCTGCGGGCGTTCCTGCCAGGGACAATTATGGTATTCGTATCGACGAGTCCGCCACGCATAAGACGCTCGGCCAATCCGGCGATGTCACGACTGCGCAGCACTGCCGCCCCGAATTTTACCTTGCCGGACTGGGCTGGGTGCCTGTGGATCCGGCGGATGTGCGTCAACTGGCGCTGGATGAAGATTTACCCATCGGGCATGCGCGAGTGGTTGCGCTTCGCGAAAAGCTGTTCGGCTCATGGGAAATGAACTGGGTGGCATTTAACCATGCCAGGGACGTTACGTTGGCAAAAGACAGTATTTTGGGCGAACTTCCCTTCTTTATGTATCCCGAGGCGGAAGTGGCCGGCCATAAGCGCGACAGCCTGGAGCCGCAAGAGTTTGCTTACAAGATTATCTCATCGGAATTGGTCGGCACGGGTGTCAAGTTTACCGTCCCTTCATAATCCCGTGTTGCCGCGGGATGGCACAACCTGGAGAAGGCGTGTCCCTGAGGAGAGAAACAGGCAATCGGCGAAGGGAGGAGTATTAATTTGACATGATCGGCTTGGCTGGACCGAATTTTAAGGTCCGCCCGGAATGATATGCCCGGATAAAACAGAAAAGCCCGGAAGAGGCGGGAAATTTACGGGTGATTTCCGCCCATCCCGGCCTTGTCTTCATTCCATGCCTTCATTCCAACTCTACCCGCGCCCCCTCAGTCTACTCATCCTTTCCCCTGTCGTTTTCCGCAAGTACGCCGGTTCCAACGGTTTCGGGAATGATTCTCTGCAATTCGTGAAATAATGCACGGAAACTCCTGGGCGGCTTGTTCGCAAGCTTCTCCCTTTGGGCGTTGCGCATAAGTGTCCTGAGCCTCTGCAGATCAATGGCAGGATACGTTTGTCCGAGCTCAGTGAGGGCTTGTTCATCCGCCAATAGCCGGTCGCGCCAGCGTTCGAGCAGATGCAGCCATGCGGCATGCTGCAGGGTGACCCGGTTCAACATGTCCAGTTTTTCACGGATCGGTGCCGCGTCGATGTCGCGCATCAACTTGCCGATAAGTTGCATTTGGCGGCGGCGTGCTCCGTGCGCCCGGATACGCCTGGCTTCGAGTATGGCGTCCGCCAGCGTTTCGGGAAGATTGAATTCCGACAAGCGTTTAAGATCGAGCTGAACCAGTTGCTCCCCCATATCCTGCAGCGCGTGCATTTCATGTTTTCGACGGGTCTTGCTGGGCGGAAACTGCTCCAAATCGTGTTCCGGTCTTTTTTGCATGATGATTTTTATAAGGCTTCTGTAACACGCAGAGCGTTACGATAAATATGAGACTCATCCATTGGCTGCTGAAGTTGGCTAAAGTGGGCTATATAACGTCTTAGTGTGGTCTTAGTGTGCCCTGGGTGCCTGTGTGCCTGGGTGCCTGAGCGACTTAACGGTGGCTTAATGCGGCGTCAAGAATCTGCTATCATAACGCCATTTGCAGGCATACCTTCAAAAGGTCCCGCGATTACACACATCGCCTCTCGCCCCCATTGGCCTCATGCGGCCTCTCTCCATTCGGGAGCAGGCCCAACGCAACTTCCTTAAAGCAACCACTCATGAGCGATATTGTTACTCCTTCACAACGTTTTTCCTATCCTTTCACCGTGCTCCAGCAAATCGCGCAGGACGTATTGGATCACGCCAGAAAGGGTGGCGCCAGTGCCTGCGAGGCCGGTGTAACGGATGGCTTCGGCCAGAATGTTACGGTACGTCGCGGAGAAGTGGAAACCATTGAATACAATCGCGATAAGGGGCTCTCCGTTACCGTTTATATTGGCCAGAAACGCGGCCATGCAAGTACTTCGGATTTTTCTCCCCAGGCTGTAAGTGAAACGGTGGCGGCGGCGCTTTCCATCGCTGGGCACACCGCGGAGGATAATTGCGCCGGTCTTGCTGATGCGGATTTGCTGGCGCGAGAGTTTCCCCAGCTTGATTTGTACTTTCCCTGGGACTTGCCAGTGGAGCGGGCGATAGATCTCGCCAAGACGTGCGAAGCGGCTGCGTTTTCGGTTGACAAACGGATTACCAACTCCGAAGGAGCAAGCGTCCTGCTGAACGAATCACAGTTCGTGTACGCGAACAGCCTGGGTTTCATGGGCGGGTATCCCGCGTCGCGCCACAGTATCAGTTGTGCTGTGATTGCAAGCCAGGACGATACAATGCAACGCGACTACTGGTACAGCACTGCCCGGGATGCCGCAGACCTGGAGCAGGCTGGCAGCGTCGGCATTATAACAGGCAAACGCAGCGTCAGCCGCCTCGGAGCGCGTAAAGTCGATACCTGCGAAGTACCCGTTCTGTTTGAAGCGCCGATTGCCGCCAGCCTGATAGGGCATTTCGTCAGCGCGGTGAGCGGGGGCAACCTCTACCGGAAGTCATCATTTTTGCTGGACAGCGTGGGGCGGCAGGTCTTTGCGCCGGACATACAGATCCGGGAACTGCCTCATCTGAAAAAAGGCCTGGCAAGCAGTCCGTTCGACGACGAGGGGGTCGCCACGCGTGAGCGCAAAATTGTCGAGAACGGAGTGGTACAAGGCTATTTTCTCAGCAGTTACTCCGGCCGCAAGCTTGGGTTACGAACCACAGGTAACGCTGGGGGTAACCACAATCTGGTTCTTGATAATGGAAATGGGCTGGAATTCTCCGCGTTGCTCAAGAAGATGGGTAGAGGATTGCTGGTAACCGAGCTACTCGGTCAGGGCGTAAATACTGTCACGGGCGATTATTCGAGGGGTGCGGCGGGATTCTGGGTGGAAGACGGCGAAATTCGCCATGCGGTCGAGGAAATCACCATAGCCGCCAACCTGAAGGATATGCTGCTCGGCATTTCCGCGGTGGGAAATGATGTGATTGTACGCGGCTCCAAGCAATGCGGTTCGATACTCGTAGACCGGATGATTGTCGCCGGCGGTTAAGAAGTTGCTCGTTTAAGTGGCCGATTTCCCTGCTGTGCTGTCACGCTCGGTTGCTCGCTCCGGAGCCAATCCGTTATTAGCTCGGTTCCAGTGAAAAGCAGGTTCAAGTCCCCAGCCTGGTCGCCAAGTGATCAACAAGTGGTCGAAAGTGATCGACAAAATCGATAAGTCAGTTTAATTGGGTTGCCAGCCTGGCACTTATATCGGGGCTGATTCGGGCCCTCAATTTTCAGCTAGCGGCCATCGATAATGAATTTACAGTTGCTGCTTCCCTCGCTCTTCTGGCCCGACCCCACGTTAACCGAAATTTATCGCGATTTATCGTTGCCTTCCCTGGAGAATCTGCTGGCAAAATCATCTGCTGAGGATGAGGCTCCGGAATTTGAGGGATTTGAGGCTTGGCTTTGCAAAGTTTTTAATGTAACAAAGCAGCAGGATTGGCCGGTGGCGCCTGTGACCCTGGCGATCGACGGTACCGAAGAGGTAAAAGCAGGTGACGATTACTGGATTCGCGCCGATCCGGTGCATTTGCGAATCGAAGGCGATCAACTTGTTCTGGGTGACAGTCGCATTTTTAAAATTTCAGCCCAGGAAGCGGACCAGTTTACCGTGTTACTAAACCGCCACTTCGCTACCAGCGGGCTGGAAATAAAATTTTTTCCGCAACAGCCCGATCGCTGGTATGTGTGCGCAACGAAAATACCCCCAGCAAAAACTCATCTATTAAGCCAGGTTGCCAATAAAAGCATTAACGAACTGCTGCCATTCAGCGCGAATAGCGAGGTCTGGCGCGGCCTCTTCAATGAGAGCCAGATGCTGCTACACGACCATCCGCTTAACCAGCTACGGGAAGCGCGAGGTGAACCGGCTATTAACAGTGTTTGGTTCTGGGGCGGCGGGTTCATGCCAAAACCGTTAGTCAGCCCCTATACACATGTGTGGAGTAATGATGTGTTAGCCTGTTCCCTGGCGCGGGCCTGTGGAACAGATCATGCACAACTTCCACCGGACGCAAAGGCATGGCATCAAGTCAGATCTGGCAATCATCTTGTCGTGCTTGATGTATTGCGGGGACAAGCCCAGTACGCGGATGCCTATGGCTGGCGCGAGAGTTTAAAAAAACTGGAACTGAGCTGGTTTGAGCCTTTATTAACGGTGTTCAAGCATGGCCGCATCGACAAATTGATCCTTACGGTTGTAAGCGAAACGAGAACCACAAATTTCACCGCCCGAACTGGCGATTTACGGAAATTCTGGCGCAGAACGAAACCGGTTTCAGCTTATGCCGGCTGAGTAGGCGTCTGTAAGGGAAAGAGCTGTGCTTTGTTTTTTCAGTAAAGGGATAATCCAGATATATACAGATAATGATATACATAACACTTTTTTGTACAGCCACTAGAATTGCTGTCGGTACTCAAATAACATTACAAACGCCGTCCACGCCCGGCGATGGCATGGCTGCCGTGAATCGCCGTATTATTCAGCTACGATCTTTAAACAATACCGAAAACCACCTGGTTGCCATAAGTAATGTCTGCACTATCGAGCTCTACCGGACCGGCATAACGAGTAGGGTAATAATTTTGCAATAATAGTTATTTATCATGAAAGGATAAATATGAGTGATTTAAGCCTATTCGAATCGCTGCTGAATTGCCGCACTGTGGAAGAACTCCACGGCAATGCCGCAGCCATTGCCCACCAGATGGGATTCGAGCATTTTCTCTACGGAGTACAGGTCAATACTTCGCTAACCCGACCCTATCGATTCATTCTCAGTTGTTACCCGGAGGAATGGCGCAAGCATTACGATGCGGAGGGTTACGCCAATATCGATCCAACAGTTTCTCATTGCGCCAGAACATCAATCCCCATCATTTGGAAGAATGAGATCTTCAAGGGGCGTAAGGAGGCACGAGTCAGAAGCGAAGCGAAAGATTGTGGCCTGGTGAGCGGAGCCAGCTTTTCGATTCATGGCAGCCGCGGGGAAGCCGCGATGTTGAGCCTCTCCACTTCTCGGGAATCGCGCGAAGCGCAGGATGATATTGTTGCGATGATGGGCAGAGCCCAGTTATTAACCTGTTACCTGCATGAGGCGGTGCAGCGTATTGTCCTGAGTAAAGGGCCTATCCCCTTGAAAAAAATCCATCTGACCGAACGCGAAAAAGAATGCTTGCTTTGGGCCGCCGAAGGAAAAACGGGTTGGGAAATAGCAAATATCATCAGGATTTCGGAACGCACGGTGACGTTTCATCTTCAGAACGCGGGCCAGAAATTAGGCGTGGTAAATCGGCAGCAGGCGATATCCCGCGCGCTGTCCCTGGGTCTTATCGAACCTCAAGCTATTGTGTAGCGCTCGCGCGAGCGACCACGGCCCCGGTTACCCCATTTACAGCTTCCCCAGCTCCACCATTATCGGGGCATGATCGGAAGGTCGCTCGAGTTTGCGCGGCGTTTTATCTATAACGCATGCCGTACATATTTTGGCAAGTTCTCTGCTTAACAGGATGTGATCGATTCTCAAACCCATATTGCGGCGGAATCCCATCATACGGTAATCCCACCAAGTGTAGGACTTCTCCGGTTGTTCAAACAGGCGAAAGCTGTCCAGCAGACCCAGACCGAGCACTTCCTGGAACGCCTCACGCTCGGGCAGACTGAACAGAACCTGACCCTCCCATAATTTCGGATCGTGCACATCGCGCTCGTCCGGCGCAATGTTGAAATCACCCAGCAACACCAGTTTCTCGTGCCTGGCAAGCATATCCCGTATCCAATCTTTAAGGGCGGCCAGCCATCTCAATTTGTATTGATATTTTTCCGATCCGACCTTTTCCCCATTGGGAACATAGATACAAATTATCCGTATGTCATCATAGATCGCCGAGAGAACGCGTTTTTGCGGGTCGTCCAACGCGGGTATGCCTGTGACGAGTTCGATCCCTGGCTGTTTGCTGAGTACCGCGACGCCATTGTAGGTTCGCTGGCCAGTATAAATCGTCTGATACCCGCTCGCTGCAATTTCGGCTATCGGAAAATTTTCGTCCTGCAGCTTGGTCTCCTGCAGACACAACACATCGGGCTGATTCGCCGCCAGCCAATCGAGTACATGCGGGAGGCGAACTTTGAGGGAATTGACATTCCAGGTTGCGAGCTTCATGCCGCATTTTACCAAATCCCGAGTCTCTTGAATAAGCTAACTCAAGTTTATAGGTACTCAGGTTTATGACCCAGGTTTATGGACCCAGCTCTTCAAAGAGGAGCTACCTGAGCCGATTTATGTTGTGCTATGATGGTTAACGCATACTGTCGCAGATCGATGCTACTTCCATTGCTCCCGCAAGATTCGGAGGATTTGCCTATGTCTGACCTGGTACTTCACACGCTCCTCAAAACAAGGGCATAGTGACCATGGACGCTTCAAATGACCCGGAATTTGGCATAGCCGACTGGCAACGGCTGCTGCGCTCAATTGGAGAGGATCCTTCACGTCAAGGACTGGCAGAAACGCCGGGCCGTGTCTCGCGCGCCTGGGCTCATTGGACGCGCGGCTATAAGCAGGACCCAGCCACCATCCTGAAAACGTTTGCCGATGGCGGTGAGAGTTACGATGAGCTGATCGTGGTCAGGCAAATACCGGTCTACTCACACTGCGAGCATCATTTGGCTCCTTTTTTTGGCCACGCGACGGTCGGTTATCTTCCCAGCGGGCACATTGTCGGACTGTCCAAATTGACGCGCCTGGTCAACTGCTTCGCGGCACGGTTACAGGTACAGGAACGTTTGACCGCACAAATTGCCCAGTCGCTGCTTGAGCATCTCCAACCCAAGGCTGTGGGGGTGATTATCCGCTGCCGACACATGTGCATGGAGTCGCGAGGGATCGCAGTCGCGGGTGAGGAAACGGTCACATCCGCGATGCTAGGCAACCTAAAGACGAATCCCGCCCAGCGTGCCGAGTTTCTGGCATTGGCGGAACGCCCGGACTAAGCGCGAGCAACCTGTAGCCCTACGGTATATAAAACCTTCTGGATCGCGATCTCGAGTATATGGCAGGCAAGCTGATTTAAGCGTGTGTGCCGTCCGGTATCCGTCCTGTTCCAGGATCCGTTATCTTTGGCCAGCCATTAGCATTTCGGCCGCATGCTTGCGCGTCGTTTCGGTAATTTTTGCGCCTCCGAGCATACGCGCAATTTCTTCAATACGATCCTTCTTGTCAAGCACGGTAATGCGACTCGATACTTTTCCACCATTGGCTGGATCAGCCGACTTAGTGATTTGCCATTGATGGTTTCCCGCCGAGGCGACCTGCGCAAGGTGCGTGATGCACAAAACCTGGCGTTCGGCGCCCAGCTTTTTAAGCAAATCACCCACGATTTCCGCAACCCGCCCGCCAATACCTGCGTCAACTTCATCAAAGATGAGCGTGGGCGCCGCTCCCAGCTTGCTGGTTATGACGTGTATTGCCAAACCGATGCGCGACAATTCGCCGCCCGATGCAACTTTGGCCAAAGGGCGCAGCGGCAGCCCCTGATGGGCGGAAACCTGGAATTCGATATGCTCCATGCCGTTCACGTTTCCGTGCTCAAGCGGAACTAGCGCGACAGAAAATTCCCCCCCTGCCATAGCCAGCGTTTGCATCGCGGCGGTGACCTGCTGCGCAAGTGCTTTGGCCGCCTTGGCTCTCTCGAGGCTTAATTGCTGTGCAAACGTGAGATATTCATCCAGGGATGCCGTCTCTTCCTTTACCAGCGCATCCCCGTCTTCCTTGTGACCGAGTTCAGCCAATCTTTGCGTAATTCCTCGGTAGAGATCCGGCAACTCAGCCGGAATGACCCGGTATTTTCTGGCGGCCGCGTGGATTGCTGCCAACCGTTCCTCCACGTCGTGCAAATGTTGCGGATCCAGATCGAGGCGCTGCTGATAATGTGTCAGCTCATACACCGCCTCCTGCAACTGGATCTGGGCAGATTCCATCAGATCGAGCAAGGGTTTAAGGCCAGTGTCGCAATCGAGCAAATGATTCAGGCGCGAGATTACCGAGTTGACCTGTACGAGGGCGGCTGTTTCTCCTTCAGATAGCGTCTCCAACCCCATCTGCGCGGCTTCAAGCAGACTTGCGGCATGGGAAAGCCGGCTATGATCAGCCTGCAGTGCTTCCCATTCTCCAAGTGAGAAATTCAATGCGGAGAGCTCGCTTGCTTGCCATTCCAGGTGTTCACGCTCTTGCATCATGGCCCCTGAACTTTGCTCCCAGGCGAGGCGCCGCTGCCGCGTATTCTGCCAGCGACGATAGGCTTCCGCGACGCGCTGCACCAACTCCCGGTTGCCGGAAAAACCATCAAGCAGGTCACGTTGCATATCGATGCGCAACAGTGACTGATGCGCATGCTGGCCCTGAATATCCACCAGTTTCTCTCCAACAGTGCGCAGTTGCTGCAATGTAGCCGAGCAGCCATTGATAAAGCTGCGTGATCGCCCGCGATTATCCACCAGGCGGCGCATCAGGCAAACGCCCGCGTCAGCGCCATCGCTTTCGAGTCCATTCTCGCACAGCCAGGTCGCCAGCTCCGGTAATCCTGTGATATCGAACTCTGCGCTGATTTCAGCCCGCTCGCAGCCATTGCGAACAACATCCGCATCGCCGCGCTCGCCCAGAACAAGTGACAGCGCATCGATCAAGATGGATTTGCCTGCGCCGGTTTCCCCGGTAAGCACCGTAAAACCGGAAGTGAACTCCAGCTCCATATGATCAACAATGACGAAATCCCGAATGCTCAAAAACTTTAACATAAGGAACCTCTGAATAAATCCCCAGTGTGCGCGTTGCGGGCACCATTGGGATAGTCATAAGGCGGACGACCAAGGCCGCAGTGAGGTCTACGATGCCAAGGAGTGCAGCACAGTGGCGCCCAAAGCGTTGCTCGAGGATCCCCGCGAAGCGGGAAGCGGAATCGCGTAGCGTCGGGTGCCGCGACCGCGTTTGTGGGCGCCTGCATCCCGCTGCGGGGTCGCACCTTCCTTTGGAAGGCACTGCTCCGCCCTGCGCGGTCGCGCCCAAAGCGTCTCCCGGGGAGCTGCGGGAAGCGGAATCGCGCAGCGTCGGGTGCCGCGACCGCGTTTGTGGGCGCCTGCATCCCGCTGCGGGGTCGCACCTTCCTTTGGAAGGCACTGCTCCGCCCTGCGCGGTCGCGCCCAAAGCGTCCCCCGGGGATCTGCGGGAAGCGGGGTCGCGCAGCGTCGGGTGCCGCGACCGCGTTTATGGGCGCCTGCATCCCGCTGCGGGGTCGCACCTTCCTTTGGAAGGCACTGCTCCGCCCTGCGCGGTCGCGCCCCATTTTGCTGCAACCCGAGCGAGACGGAGCTTTGCGGGCAGTCTGCTTTACCAGTCTCGTCGTGAAGGGGGGGGTCGGCCATTCGCGTCCTCCCCCCTCGCGCATCGCATCCCGCAGAGCCGCCATCATGTTCACATAGGATTTGCTCAGAGGTTCCGCACTCATGCCGCGTTTCTAGGTAAACCACTCCAGCCGAGCTTCTCGCGCAACATACGGTAATAGCTGTGGTTGGAAGGATGCAGCAATGTTACCGTATGCGGTGAGCGCCGCACGATAACCCTGTCGTGTTCCTGCAAATCGAAGTGTGAATGGCTGTCGGAATGGACAAGCGCGACAACGGTGCGATGCATCAGGATTTCCACCACTGCATCCGGGCCGACTACAATGGGGCGATTACTCAGCGTATGCGGGCTGACCGGCACGAGGGCAATCAAATCCAGGCTTGGGTGCAGGATCGGGCCTCCAGATGATAAAGCATAAGCCGTGGAGCCGGTAGGTGTGGCTACTATCAAGCCATCGGAGCGCAGCGAGTAGACATATTCCCCATTGATGCGTACCTCGAATTCGATCATGTTACCGCCAATTCCCCGGCTCACCGCCACATCGTTTAATGCCAATGCACTAAACACGGCGGAGCCATCGCGCGAAACTTCGACACACAGCAGCATGCGTCGCTCAGCAATGTACCGCCCATCGAGCATTGAGCCCAGTGTTTCCACCATCGTATCGATGGAAAGGTCCGTGAGAAACCCGAGCCGGCCCTGGTTGATGCCGACCAGCGGCACACCGAATGGCGCGAGTTTGCGTGCAATATTGAGCATGGTGCCGTCCCCGCCCAGCACTATGGCAAGATGAGCGTGCAGGCCAATTTCTTCCATGGTCATGGCAGGATATTCATTCTCTGCCAGATTGGAAGCGGTAAGGCTATCCAGCACCACCTCCACATTGCGGCTACGCAAAAACTGCGCCAAACTCAGCAATGGTGCGAGAATATCCGGATTCTTGTACTTTCCGATCAGGGCTATTGTTTTAAATCGGGTACTCATCCGCGTGATCGATATGAAATCTGTTGAGGCTTAGGCAAGCGAGGCGCCTGGTTTTAAAAAAATTCATTCAAGATTAAACCATATCGCTCAATAGGTGACAAAGTATTCCAGATTACTCCCTATGTGGGGCCGGGAATTGCTTCAAGATTTCCCGGTGTGGCTCACCCATTTTAACTGTTTGCCCAAATCCGGAAAACTGGACCGGGGGTTGAACCTAAAATCCAGCAGTCAACCGCTCGTTTTTTCAGTTTAGGGGGCTGTTCCACCAATACTTTTACAGTACTTGACCTTCACCTTTTTGATGAGTTCGCTACGGGGCGGATTTAGGTTAAATCCTGTTGTACAATACTCAAATGCTTAACCAACGCGCCAAAATCCTGCTTAAGACGCTGGTCGAACGGTATATCACCGAAGGTCAACCGGTGGGTTCACGCTCGCTCTCGAAATTCTCGGGCCTGGATCTCAGCCCTGCCACCATTCGAAATGTAATGGCTGACCTTGAGGAGATGGGTTTTGTCACCAGCCCACATACCTCTGCCGGAAGGATTCCGACTCATCGGGGCTATCGTTTTTTTATCGATACGCTTCTAGTGGTCCAGCCTCTGGATATCATAGAAATCCATCAGCTTCAGGACCAGTTGCATCCTAATAATCCTTCCCGATTAATTAACTCCGCCTCGCAGTTGTTGGCGGAATTGACCCGCTTTGCCGGCGTTGTCGTGGCACCCAAGCGCAGCAGCGCCGTATTCCGCTATATCGAATTCATGGCGTTGTCAGCAAAGCGGATTTTGCTAATTATCGTAACGCCGGAGGGCGACGTTCAGAACCGCGTGCTTTTCACCGATAAACCCTACAGCCAGGGGGAGTTGATTGAGGCGGCAAATTTCATCAATCAAAATTATGCAGGTTGCGCGATCGACGAAATTCGTACCCGTCTTCAGAGTGAATTGAAGCAATTGCGCCGTGATGTGACGGCCCTCATGGCCGCAGCCATCGAGGCAGGTGACGAGGCAATCCGGGAAAACAGCGGAACGGTGGTGGTGGCCGGTGAACGCAAGCTGCTGGATGTGCATGATTTGTCCAGCAATATGGCCTGCCTGAAAAAATTATTTGACCTGTTCGAGCGTAAGACGGCATTGTTGCAGTTGCTGGAATTCAGCCGCAAGGCGGAAGGTGTACAGATATTCATCGGTGATGAATCGGGTGTAGTAACGCTGGATGAATTCAGCGTCGTAACCGCGCCTTATGAGGTAGACGGCAAAATTGTCGGTACCGTGGCTGTGATCGGGCCCACACGCATGGCCTATGAACGCGTTATTCCAGTTGTGGATATTACCGCCAGGCTGCTCTCCAGT
The DNA here is from genome assembly GCF_900109785.1 of Nitrosovibrio tenuis. Lineage (GTDB taxonomy): Bacteria > Pseudomonadota > Gammaproteobacteria > Burkholderiales > Nitrosomonadaceae > Nitrosospira > Nitrosospira tenuis_A. The sequence goes on along the minus strand of NZ_FOBH01000001.1, from coordinate 234,832 downwards.
GCGCTATCGCAACACTAGGTCTTCAGCCACTATACGAAACCTGTCGGGGTATTCCTTGTCTTCCCAGTAATAGTTTTGGCAGACCCGCCCTTCAACACGCTACCTTGATCTCTCCCGAACCCGCTTATCAGCATGGCATACCGAGTCAGACCGGCGTATTACTGATCAATCTCGGCACACCCGATGCTCCGACCGCGCAGGCGCTGCGGCCTTATCTCAAGCAGTTCCTTAGCAATCCGCGCGTGGTGGAACTCCCACGCTGGGCATGGTGGCCGATTCTGAACGGTATCATACTTAACACCCGGCCGAAAAAATCCGCTGAAAAATATGCCCAGATCTGGATGCCGGAAGGATCACCACTGAAGGTACATACTGGTCGCCAGACCCAGCTATTGCGTGATGCCCTGACAGAGCGTATCGAGCCCGCGCCAATGGTGGAATACGCAATGAGTATAGGCAGCCCTTCCATTGGCGATGTGCTGAAGCGTATGCGCCAACATCGCTGCGAGCGCATGCTGGTGTTGCCGCTCTACCCCCAATATGCGTCCAGCAGCACTGCATCGGCCTTCGATGAAGTATTTGCACAATTGCGAACAATGCGCAACGCGCCCGCCTTGCGGACTGTGAAGCATTACCACGATCATTCCGGGTATATAGCCGCGCTGGCGCAAAATGTACGCGATTACTGGATGGAAGCCGGTACCCCCGACAAACTGGTGATGAGTTTCCACGGCGTACCCCGATACACTCTGGAGAAGGGCGACCCCTACCACTGTGAATGCCAGAAAACCGGGCGGCTGCTGGCTGAAGCGCTTGAGCTGGATGAAAACAAGTATCAGATCTGTTTTCAATCCCGCTTTGGCCGTGCGGAATGGTTAAACCCATATACCGCTGTTACGCTGGAACAGCTCGGCAGACAAGGTACCCGGCGGGTGGATGTCATCTGTCCCGGTTTCGTTTCGGATTGCCTGGAGACTCTGGAAGAAATTGCCATGGAAGGCAAAACCACTTTCATGCAGGCGGGCGGACAGGAGTTTCATTACATTCCCTGCCTCAACGAGCGCGCCGACTGGATACAGGCGCTGGCCGATATCACGCTCGCAAATTTACACGGATGGTTGGATGCACAACATCCGGAAGAACAAACGGAACAAGCGGCTCAATCGCGGCAGCGCGCACTGAAGATGGGAGCCGGCAATTGATATTCTAAAACCAGTTATCGGCGCTCGGGATTTCCACGGCTTCCAGCCCAGTTGCGTATGAATTGAATAAACCCCGGCAGCGCAGAAACGATGATGATGCCAAAAATGAAAAAGGTTAAATTGTTTTTAACGACTGGAACATTGCCGAAAAAAAATCCGCCGAGTACAAAGAAACTGATCCAGAAAATGCTGCCGAACGCGCTGTACGCCACGAATCGGGGATAGATCATGCGCCCGATGCCGGCGACGAAAGGCGCAAAGGTGCGGACTATGGGAAGAAAACGCGCAAAAATGACGGTCTTGCCGCCATGCTTGGCATAGAATTCATGCGTCTTTTGCAGATGCGCCCGATTTAATAAAGGGGAGTCCGCACGAGTGAATATTCTGGGACCGAAATAGCGTCCGATCCAATAATTGGTGTTATCCCCCAAAAATGCCGCAAGCATGAGCAGTGCGGCTAGCAATTGAACCTCCATTGCTCCGGTGGCGGCAATCGCCCCCGCCACAAACAGTAATGAATCGCCCGGCAGGAACGGCGCCACCACTAATCCGGTTTCACAGAAGATAATCAGGAACAGGACGACATAAACCAGGTCGCCATAGTTCTGAACCAGCCAGATAAGATGTTTGTCCAGATGCAGGATGATGTCGGCAAAAGTGGCGAGAAGTTCCAAAATGAACCTTGTGCGTATGGAGAGAGAAGCATAAAGGGTGAAACATAAGTCCCCTGCTGAAATGGGGCCCAGATTAAGGCAGTGCTTCTGCACCCTCTTTTTTTTCCGGTTTGACGAGATCGTCGCGCGAAACACCGAGCAGCATCACGAGGGGGCTCGCCACCAGCACGGAAGAGTAGATTCCGAAGAGAATACCGATTGTAAGCGCGAGCGCGAAGTAATGCAGGGCCTCCCCCCCAAAGAACAGCATGGAGGTTACGACCATTTGCGTGCAGCCATGGGTGATGATGGTGCGGGACATGGTGCGTGTAATGGCATTGTCTATCACTTGCGCCACGGTGGCCTTGCGCATTTTACGGAAGTTTTCCCGTATGCGATCGAACACCACAACCGATTCATTCACCGAATAACCGAGAATTGCGAGGATAGCCGCGAGAACGGTGAGGGAAAATTCCCATTGAAAAAAAGCAAAAAATCCAAGAATGATCACAACGTCATGCAAGTTCGCGATGACCCCGGCAACGCCGAATTTCCATTCGAAGCGCAATGCCAGATATCCGATAATACCAAGGGAAACGATCAATAGCGCCAGGGCGCCGCTCTCGACCAATTCCTGGCCGACCTGGGGACCCACAAACTCTACCCGGCGTATTTCCGCGCCCTTATCATCCTCCTGCAGTGCCTTTATTACAGTTTCGGACAACCGGGCGCTGGACATCGCCGGCCTTGCTGGCAGGCGTATCAGCACATCGCGGGAGGTGCCGAAGTTCTGTACGCTGACATCGGACATGCCAAGCTTGATAAGCGTGTTCCGTATCCTGTTGATATCAGCAGGCTGTGGATAGCCGACCTCCATTACCGTGCCGCCCGTAAAATCCACCCCCAGATTCAAGCCCTTGGTATAGAGAAAAAACAACGCCGCGATGAACGTGAGCAGTGAAATGGTCGTGGTGTACTTTCCCCAGCTCATGAAGGGAATGTCGCGTTTGATTCTGAAAAATTCCATGCTTACCCTTATCTTCTCCGAGAAGGTATTAAACGCGCTCGTTCTTCTTTAACGTTTCGTGCTCACCGGCTTCCAAACCTGACCAATGGCGACTCGCTCCAGCTTGCGGCGGCTGCCATATATTAAATTGACCAGGCCGCGCGACACCATAACCGCGCTGAACATGGAGGTGAGGATACCCAGGCACAACACCACGGCAAAACCTTTAATCGGACCCGAACCGAATGCGAATAACGCAATGCCGGCAATCAGAGTTGTAATGTTGGAATCAAGTATGGTGCCGAACGCCCGCTCGTATCCCGCGTTGATTGCCGCTTGCGGAGGCATGCCCTGCCTCAGCTCGTCCCGGATACGCTCATTGATCAGCACGTTCGCATCGATCGCCATGCCTATGGTAAGGGCAATAGCGGCCATGCCGGGAAGCGTCAGAGTCGCCTGTAGAATCGAAAGAAGGCCTACGAGCAATAGCAGGTTAACACCCAGGGCCACGACTGAGATAAACCCGAACATCGAATAATATGCAGTCATAAAAACGGCAATTGCGGCAAAGCCGAATAATGTGGAATTGAATCCGCGTGCGATATTATCGGCCCCAAGGCTCGGGCCCACCGTGCGCTCTTCTATGATATCCATAGGCGCCGCCAGTGCCCCGGCGCGTAGTAAAAGCGCGACATCCCGCGCTTCTTCGGTGGTCATGCGTCCGCTGATCTGCACGCGACCACCGCCGATTTCTTCGCGGATCACGGGTGCGGTAATCACTTCCGCCTGGTTCTTCTCGATGAGCAGAATGGCCATGCGCTTGCCGACATTATCGTGAGTGAGCTGACGAAATATGCGGGCGCCGTTATTATCGAGGTTGAGATGCACGGCCGGCTGATTGTTATTGTCGAATCCTGCTTGTGCGTCGTTGATGCGGTCGCCGGTCAGCACGACCTGTTTTTTTACCAGTATTGGCCCGCCGCCGCGCTCGGTGTACAGCTCGGAGCCAAAGGGGATTTTCCCGCGCATGGCCTCTTGCACGTCGCGCTCCTCGTCCACCATGCGAACCTCCAGCGTGGCGGTGCGCCCCAAAATATCCTTTGCTTTGGCGGTATCCTGCACGCCCGGCAGTTGCACAACCACGCGGTCGGCGCCGGCCTGCTGAATAATGGGCTCGGCGACGCCCAGTTCGTTGACGCGATTGCGCAGGGTTGTAATATTCTGCTGTACGGCAGAATCCTGTATGCGCTTCTGAGCTTCCGGCCTGAGGGTGGCAATCAGATGAAAATCGGCCCCCACATTGTCTTCCCGCAGGCTTAAATCGGTATAGGTCTTGTTGATTTCGGCTTCTGCCTTGGCGCGCGAGTCAGAATTTCGAAATTTGATCGTAATCTGCGACCCCTGCCTATCAAGCCCGGCATAAGGAATTCCCTTCTCCCGCAGGCTGCCGCGTATATCCGCCCCGAACCGGTCAAGCGCTTTGGAAAGCGCACCTTTCATATCCACCTGCAGCATGAAATGGACGCCGCCGCGCAGATCGAGTCCCAGATACATTGGTAACGCGCCTATGCTGGTCAGCCATTGAGGAGAATTAGGAAGAAGATTCAGCGCAACCATATAACCACTGCCCAGCATGGACTGAAGCATATCCCTGGCTTTGATCTGTGTATCGGTGTCCGGAAAACGGATCTTGATGCCAGCGGCGTCGAGAAACATTCCATTATAGGCAATGCCGGCTTTCTTCAACGCATCCTCGACGCGCTGCAGCAAAACGGTATCGGCCTTGGCTGTGGTTCTCAGCGGCGAAATCTGTACCGCCGGGGATTCTCCATAAAAATTCGGCAGCGTGTAGAGTAGTCCGAGCAGTATTGAAACCGCGATGATCAGGTATTTCCAGGAGGGGTAGCGGTTCATGTCTTGGGATGGGAACGAAAGGAAAGAAGGGTGGAGGACGCTGCGCCCTTCGAGCTTGCTTAGAGGATGGTTATTCCTTTTCGATACTGTTCAACGTTCCCTTGGGCAGCAGCGTCTGAACGGCCGACTTCAGCATTACTACCTGCACGTTTTCGGCTATCTGCAGGATGATGTAATTGCCGCTGACCTTGACCACGCGCCCCAGCTCGCCACCTGTTGTCGTCACCTCGTCACCCTTTTGCAGTGCCTCTATCATTAATTTCTGTTCCTTGGCGCGCTTTGCCTGCGGTCGGATCAGCAGGAGGTAGAACACGGCGAATATACCGATCAGCGGCAGCAGGCTCATGAAATCCGCGCCCGGCTGGGCAGAAGCGGCAGCCTGGGCAAACGCTTCACTAATCAACATGGCATTTTCTCCGGTGAGAGTTTCAAAAAGGAAAGCGATTTTAGCATGATGCGGCACATGCTTGAAATTCTTGCGCATATGCCTGAGCGTACGCGTCGAATCGCCCGGTTTCTATGGCGGAACGGATCTCGCCCATCAACTGCTGGTAATAATACAGGTTATGCAATGTATTGAGGCGCGCACCGAGGATTTCGCCAGTCCGTTGCAAATGATGCAGATAGGCACGGGTAAAGTGACGGCATGTATAACAGGGGCATTGCTCGTCCGGGGATGCTGTATCCAGGCGGTACTGACTGTTGCGCAACTTGATGATCCCATGCCGGGTGAACAGCCAGCCGTTGCGTGCATTGCGCGTCGGCAGTACGCAATCGAACATATCCACCCCTTGAGCGACCGCGTTGACGATGTCCGCCGGGGTACCGACGCCCATGAGATAGCGCGGCTTGTCGCCCGGTAGTTGTGGCGCAACATGCTTGAGAATGCGCTGCATGTCATCCTTGGGCTCGCCCACGGATAGGCCGCCGATGGCGTATCCGTCAAAACCGATATTCAACAGCCCGCCGAGCGACCGGTCTCTGAGATTTTCATACATTCCCCCCTGAACGATGCCAAACAGCGCATTAGGATTATTCTCATCATGGTGGGCACGCTTGGACCGTTCCGCCCAACGCATGCTCAATTCCATGGATTTTTCGGCCGCCGGCTCATCCGCCGGGTAAGGCGTGCACTCGTCGAATATCATCGCAATATCGGAATTGAGTACGCGTTGAATACGCATCGATTCCTCCGGCGTAAGAAAACACGCATCGCCATTCACCGGAGATCTGAACTTGACCCCTTCTTCGCTGATTTTTCTTAAAATTCCCAGGCTGAACACTTGGAAGCCGCCGGAATCCGTCAGGATGGGTCCCTCCCATGCCATGAAACGATGCAAGCCGCCGTGCGCCTCGATAACCTCGAGGCCGGGCCGCAGCCACAAATGAAACGTGTTGCCCAGAACAATATGAGCGTCGACTTCCCGCAAATCGGCGGGTGACATCGTTTTTACAGCGCCATAAGTACCGACCGGCATGAAGGCTGGAGTCTCAACTGTGCCATGCGCCAGTGTCAGGGTACCGCGCCGGGCAACGCCGTCAGTACGGTGCAGCTTAAATTCCATATTCGATGAAGTCCGTCGGATATAGCAGTTTTAGAAAATGAGCAACGCATTATCCCCGCCTGACTGGTTCACTCTCAAGGTCATTCAGACTCAAGCTGCCGTCCCGGCTTGAATTACATTCCATAAAATAAACCAGGCACGCTTTGTACGCACCAATATGGCTTCCGCCGGGTATGACTTGCCCATCATCCGCTAGCTGCCAAATAACGAAGCTCAGCCCGGTTGAGCACAGCCCGCGCCCCTCTCGATCAGCATGGCGTCGCCATAGCTGAAAAAGCGGTAGCGGCCTTTTATCGCGTGTTGATAAGCGCGGCGGATGTTTTCCGTTCCGCCAAATGCGGATACAAGCATTAATAATGTCGAGCGCGGCAAATGAAAATTGGTCAGCAAGCGTTCCACGACTCGGAACCGGTAGCCCGGCGTGATGAAGATATCGGTTTCGCCATGGCCGGGTTTCAGTTCCCCGTCAGCCGCAGCCGCCTCCAGCGCGCGCAGCGAAGTCGTACCGACCGCCAGAACCCTTCCCCCAATCGCTTTTGCGCATTTTATTGCCTCGACCGTTTCAGCCGGTACATCAAAAATTTCCCTGTGCATGCTGTGGTCAGCAATGTTCTCTACCCGGACCGGTTGAAATGTTCCCAAGCCCACATGCAGCGTTACATTTGCAATCACCACGCCCATTTCCCTCAATGTCATTAACATGTTTTCATCGAAATGGAGACCAGCGGTGGGGGCTGCCACCGCACCTGCCTGTTTCGCATAAATGGTCTGGTAGCGCGCTTCGTCTGTTTTTGTGGCTGAGCGTAAAATATAGCGGGGCAGAGGCAGCGTTCCGTAACGTTCCAGCAAATCAATTAACGTGCTTTCATGCTCGAACCGCAGCGTATAAAGGTCATGGTCCCGGTCCACTACCGTTACTTCGATAGCATCGCAGAGGAATAGCCTGGAGCCCGGCTTTGGTGCGTGGCTGGCGCGGATAACCGCCTGTGCGCACTGCGCATCCAGTATACGCTCTACCATTACCTCCACTCTGCCGCCAGTTTCCCTTACGCCGTACAGGCGTGCCTTCATCACGCGAGTGTCATTAAATACCACCACGTCGCCAGCGCGCAAATAGCTGGGCAGATCGGCAAACCACCCATCCCGCAGCACGCCGCTCGAACCCTCCAGATGCAGCATGCGGCTGCTGGCACGCTGTTCGGCAGGAAACTGCGCGATGAGCTCAGGGGGAATGTCGAAATCGAAATCCTGGATTTTCACCGCGGGTATTATACCTGTAGCCCGGGCGCACACGATGCGAGGTGATGTGGCTGCGCGGGTTGCCGCGGCGTAACTTTTCGGTAATAATCGCCCTGCTGAGAGAAACGGGCAAAAGCTTTGCCGGGATGGCGGAATTGGTAGACGCACGGGACTCAAAATCCCGCGATCGCGAGATCATGGGGGTTCGATTCCCCCTCCCGGCACCAAGTAGTCCACAGAAGTCCAAAAAAATTCAAATCTCCTTTGTAAATACAGGCACAATCAGGATTAACAGCGTCCAATGGCGTGCGCTTGCTTCCGCTGGCTTCCGGGTAAAACACGGGTAAAAATACGGGAATGTTATTTACTTGGAAAGTTCTTACCCGCCATGGCCGCCGAACTCTTACTGCAATTGAAGTCGGCAACGCCAAACCAGGGGACAAGCCGCGCAAGTTGCGTGATGGAAACGGCCTGATCCTGCTGGGCACCCCAACGGCTCCAGATGCTTCCAGCTACGTTACACCCTACACGGCAAGGAAAAGATGCTTCAGCTCGGCATTTACCCGGTCATGCGACTTGCCGAAGCCAGGACAGCAGCGAAGGGCTGCGCGTCAGTTGATGGCTGATGGCGTAGACCCAGTGCAGAACAGGCGCGTACAGAACGCTAGAAAAACCGCTTCTGCTGCCAATACTTTCAGATGCGTGGCCGAAGAGTGGCTTACCATTAAGCAGCGCATCCTGGCACCCTCCACCCAAAAAAAGATAAAAGAATATTTAATGCTAACGTATATCCGAGACTTGGCCTCGTGACAGAATCTTCATCATCAAGTTTGTAAGTGCCAATGTTAGCTGATTCTGTAGCTGAAATAGCTCATCAGCGCCGCAGAATCGCCAACCAGCGTGCCATGTTGAGAAGTGTCATCAAGGAAGCCGCAACATACGTCCACGCCGCAGCACTGAGCAAGCGGCGGGCATGCGGCATATCTCCGTCCATCAGGTAGCACCCCCGCTCCAAGCATGGCAAGGCGCGGGCAAAACTGGCATTCAACTCCATCGGCAAGGTCAGTGCGTGCACTAGCGCCGCGCTCCCCAGCGTCAGCATCCCTCCCATGGCAAACAGCAATCCGGCCGCAGGAGATCGTGATAGCCCCATGATCACCGGAGCCAGCATCAGGATGCCGGCACCCAGCTTCTCCGCAGGCGCGGCCCACTGCACCAGCCGGGTGCGCAAGGCAAGAGGCGCATAACCGGCCTGATCCTGCAATGCATGGCCCACTTCGTGGGCGGCTACCGTTATCGCTGTCAATGAGCGGCTATGGAACTTATCCCGCAGCAGGCGGACCGTTTTTGTCAATGGATCATAATGGTCGCCCAGCTCGGTTACCTCTACGCCTACGTGCTGCAGGCTGGCCTGATCCAACAGATTGCGCGCGAGCTGCCCGCCAGTGAATGAATAGCGGTTTGCGGGTTCGCTGTATTTATCCATGGTGTGTTTGACCCACCATGAAGGTCCCATAATCAGCAGAGCCACCAAGCAGATCAATATCAGGTAGAGCATGAGAGAAAGTTGGCAACAATGTTAAACGGGACGGCCACGCAATGCGATAACAACTTGCCGTTGTGCCATTTGACCGCGTATTCCAGCGTTCGATCGTGGGCGTGCGCGATATTGCCACCTATCGCATTGTGAAACAGACCATCCACAGACCTTCGCAAGGGCGACGTTATAAGGAGGAGCCCATTTGTCGCCCAGCCATTTGACCTGACCGCTTATTATTCTTCCATAGAACAGCGGCAAATATCGGAGCATTCGACCTTGACCACAAAGACCGAAAAGATGCGGGCTGGCTAAGGCGCGGCGGCTATGTTATGGGTTCGCAAGCGTGTTTACGCGGAAGTGCTGGTTCGCTCGCTTTACTCAGATCTGAGTGAAGACATGTCGATGGAGAACCGAAACTTCACATCCGACTGCACCAGTCTTTCGTAAGCTTCGTTGACCTTCTGGATAGGGATCACTTCGACATCGGCAGTAATGTTGTGCGTGCCGCAAAAGTCCAGCATTTCCTGGGTCTCCGGGATACCACCGATGTTCGAGCCTGAGAGACTGCGGCGGCCTGCGATGAGGCCGAAGGCGATGACACTGAGCGGCTTCGGTGGGACACCAACGATAGTGAGGTTGCCGTCGATGCCGAGCAGGTTGATATAGGCGTTGATGTCGTGCTCTGCTGAGACCGCGTCGAGAATAAAGTCGAAGCTGCCTGCGTGCTTCTTCATCTCGTCCGTATTGCGTGAAATAACGACTTCGTCGGCCCCGAGCCGGAGGGCGTCGTCCTTCTTGCTGGGCGATGTGGTGAAGGCGACGACGTGGGCGCCAAGGGCATGTGCAATCTTCACGGCCATGTGACCTAGTCCGCCAAGGCCGACGACGCCAACTTTTTTGCCCTTTGTGACGCCCCAGTGGCGCATCGGCGAGTATGTCGTGATCCCAGCGCATAGGAGCGGCGCTGCCCCGGCAAGACCGAGGTTGGACGGGACGCGCAGCACGAAATGCTCATCGACGACGATGCTGTCGGAGTAGCCCCCGTATGTCACTCCTCCGAGATACTTGTCCGGAGAGTTAAAGGTGAGCGTCTGGTTTGGGCAGAAATTCTCAAGGCCCGCTTTGCATCGGGGACAGGTGCGATCAGAGTCGACCAGACATCCGACCGCGACGAGGTCGCCGGTCTTGTATCTGGTGACGGCGGAGCCGGTTGTGGTGACACGGCCCACGATCTCATGGCCGGGAACAATCGGGTAGACAGTGGGCATGAACTCGCTCCACTCGTTACGGACGGAATGAAGATCGGAGTGGCAGATCCCGCAGAATAGGATTTGGATCTGCACGTCGTGTTCGGCCGGGTCGCGGCGCGCAATTGTGGTGCTGGCAAGTGGCGAGGTCGCACTGGCAGCGGCGTAGGCGTTAGAGTTAAACATAAACTGTGCTTTCCAGAGATGAGTTACGCGTAATATGGTTGCCATGCAGCCGAGTCCGAAAGCCAATACTTCCAGACTCTTGTTTCCCGTTGCGTTTCTCCATTTCCTTCTTCTAACCAAATGTCGGGCGGAGATTTATAGCCGCTTTTTCAATATAGACAGTTTTAAGAGGACTGCTTGTCAAATTCAGGTAATCGGCTAAAAGAAGATGATCACCCTGAGACCCGTATTTAGCTGTGCAATTGCTTTCTGACAAGCATGGAATGAAATTTTTAGCGATCCTTCCACTAAAAGGGGGAAACCCATGATTCAAAGCAAAGAAAACATCTTGAGTCGTATTGGTGGGGAGTATGTTGCTGCTGACCAGTCAAAGAATAGAATATATTCGGGCGAGCGCGCTGCACCAAAATCCGGAGCGCCAGCTCGACGGTGTTGCGCTAGATAAGTATTTACTGGCAAGGCATCAGCTAAGGATCCAAACAGGCCGCAACTCCAGGCCACACTCAATCATGTCCGTGCAGGGGATACTCTCATCGTCCATTCCATGGACAGGCTGGCGCGTAACCTCGAACACATGCTCAGGCTTGTCCTCATGGATATTCCTGATACCGGCCTTCTACTTGAATTTTGCGGTACGTGTTTTATTACTGCATATTTGGCTTAATTTGCTGCGCGTATCGCTATATTGGCCGAAAGCGGGGGATGAGACTGAGAAACCAGCACTTCAGAGCTCTGACTGGACTGCGGTTGCGTTAGCCATTGGGGCAGCACCTGCTTATTTCTTTTTTCGAAACAGTCGCTCATCAGTACGTCATGCATCTGCTTTCTCTTCAAGACGGCCTGCCCCCAACACGGCCCCTCTTCCGCGAGGCTCTCTAGCCCGCAGTAGTTCGCTCACGGACGACGCCGCGTTCGAATTCGCCAAGTGCAGCAAAGATGTGGACGACCAGTTTTCCGCTTGGTGAGCTCGTATCGATGGAGTCTTGCATTGGAAAGTAACTGCGTGCGAGACCGTACGGAACAACTTAAGGTTCGGCGTAACATTGCGTCACAGCCATTTGGGCGGATAGAAAAGGGGGCGTATGATAACGCAAATCTCCAAGTTGAGAAATTCCACGCGCTTGATTTTGCTTGCTGGTCTGATTTACGGAGTACCTAGCCTTGTTTTTGCGCAGCTTGGCGGCCCGGGCCAAGTGGGCGGCCTGGGCCAGCAAGGGGCGCCTGCGGGTGAATATCCTGGACAACGAGACCCAGTAGCCGGTCGGCCCCCGGTTCCTGATTCTGGCCTAGACATGGCCGGCCAAAGAGGCTCACAAAATGGAAGCTCCAGAACGCAAGGCTCTAGCTCAACGGGGAAGGACGCACCGACGGGTTCAAGCGCTAGTCAACCCATGCAGTCTCAGGTTCAGCCTTCGCCCGTGCTCCCGCAGGGACCGAAGTAGACCTTAAGGAACGCCCAATAAAGCCGCCGAAGCGGGAAAAGTAACCGCGGAAGCGGGATGGAGAAGTTATAACCCTAGCAAATATTAATTATTGCGTCTGAGATGAGACTGTATCTGATCTTCAATTCCTTCGAGCAAGAAACGGATCCGTTTACCGAATTTATTGTTTTCATCGGTCGGTAAAGAAGTTACATATCTCATAGATGTTCTTGAATACTGGCCCTTCTACTTGAGTTTTGCCTTACATGGTCCCGCGCGGCTCTCAAGCCGGCATTGGTTCGCTCACGGATGACGCCGCTTTCGAATTCGGCCAAGTGCGGCAAAGATGTAGAAGACCAGTTTTCCGCTCGGCGAACTGGATCGATGGGGTCCTGCAAGGATTTTAGCCCTATCCCCTGGTTCTGAAATGTTTCAATTGTTTCGATAAGCTGTTTCATGGAGCGGGCAAGCCGATCAAATTCCCTGAGGAACAACCGAGCGGACACTAGTAATCAGTTTCCCAAGAATCATTGTTTTGAGCGGAGCTACCTGGCTGCTGCCGGCAAGGTTGGCGACCAGGCTTGTCGTAACGTCGCGCATGGTCACGGCGACCTGTTGCGCGCGCGTACGATCGACGTCGATATCAAAGACCGGTTGCCTGCGCGATTGCTGGATACGCACGTCGGCGATGCCGGCGATCGCCCGTATTTTCGGCAGCAGCAAGTTGGCGTAATCAAAATTCGCCTTGAGATCGTTGCCGCGAATCCGCAGCTCGATCGGCACTGGCGAACCGAAATTCAAGAAAAATCTTAGTGCGCGAGCGCACAGAAAACACGACCAAGAAAACTGAAACTAGTGAAACCTGGCTGAGGTGGAAAAAACACTATAACAATAGTTCTGCCCTTCCGTTGATTAAAGGAGCATCAAAATCAAGAAGATGAAAACTTTATTGGTAGGACTCAGTTCAATTGTACTGTTCATCATGGCCCCCTCGGCCTTTTCTCAGCAGTCAGGTTTCGTTAAGGTAGATCTAGGAGGGAGTGTAGCGAAGGATATTGCGAAGAATATCAAAGCTGATGTCAGCCAGATTCCCGTGAGTGTGCAGGTCCCTGTCAAGGTCGCCGCTACCGTATGTCACATCGCCGCGGATCTTCTAACGGCCGAAGCTGAAAGCGGAACCGGAAGCTGCACTGCTGTCAGCACTTCTCACGCTCTGGATCGAATCGTGCTGGACCAAATAAAGAGTAGGGCCCGGAAGTAAGCGCTTTCATCGCATGCCTGAGGCAAGGCCAGGGTATCTCCCCGCGTTGCCTGATCCCTTCACCCTGGGCCGGTGAGGAACATTAATTCTTTCCGTAGGGTTAAACCACCTGCAAGGCGTCAGGGACTTCCGAGCCTTACGACATGCCGATATCGTGAGCCGTGTTTGAATGCCAGCAGTTCATTTCTTCAAATAGGTTCCGGTTCCGCTAGATGAGCTATAGGTCGTCGAATCTTTGCCGACGGCTCCGGCTCATCGGCTGCCAAGACAAATGGCCGAGGGTCAAAGCTGCGAAGAGAAGAGATGGGAAAATGGCTGCAATACGTTGAACACCCGTATAACTGTCTCCCCGTATAAACTGGAGCGTGACGGTAATCCATCTCAATAAGCGCAGGATGGGACAAATTACCGCACCATTTCCATTACAATTGCCGGGGCTGATCAGCTCTATTTTGTGGTGGATTTCCCGCGTGTTAAAATTTGAGGTACGCCAGCTTTAGTTACAGGAGACGCCCTTGTCGCTCAATCTGGATCCGGAAACGATCAAGATCAAGTGCCCCCACTGTTCGAATCAATTCGAGGAAACGGTTTCGCGGCTAAAGTATGAACCGAAGCTTTCCTGCCCACGCTGCAAACGGTATGTCGGCGTAAATCTTCTGGAACTGCATACCATGCTCGAATCCGTAAGGAGGCAGAGTGACAACCTCCTCAAAAGACTGATCAACCGCTCCAGCGGAAAACGGTCGGCCTAAGTATTAGCAAAGGTCTTCTTAGCAGCGATGTGAGAGAGACGGTAAAAATTGGCGCCGGGGGAACCCACCAAGCCCGGGGGTGGAAACGTACTGACTACCCGCCCAAGGTAAGTTCTGCATACGGTGGAAAGGAACCCAAACAGATGTGTGGCGGAATTGCCGGATTTCCTTGTCCTGACGGCAAGAAATGCGTGGATGACCCTTCGGATAATTGCGATCCCGCCAGGGGTGGCGCAGATTGGTATCTACCTGAAATAAAAAGTGAATCTGAAGGTTAGTTCCGTTGCCCTCGGAAAGGGATCAAATCCCGGAGGGGATCTTTAGGATAGAATGATCCCCTCCGGCAGCATCGACCATTCCAGTAAGTCATCCGGCGCAAACAGGACAGTTATCGGGTTCCCGGGTGCACGGATATCCGATTCAAGGCGAAGAAGTAAAGCATCCAGCTCGTTATCACTTGTGGGATCCCCACTTAAACCGAACATGTCTATTAAATTTGATTTCATCATCTACTCGTTTCATATGATGTGTGGTTAAAAGATCGGACAAACAGCAGAACCGATTTGCTACAGTTCCGGAGTGTGCCGAAGTCAGAAGCTGAAAAGTTAGACAACACAGGAGTTAATATATTTCGGGTCGTTACATTATTATTACACGAACGCGGAATGGCTTCCGTGCGCTTTCCCACAGAAATAGGACTAGTCGGTGAGCATCATGGGTGGGATCCCGCGGCCGGGCTTGAGAGACTGGGGCTAGCGAGACTGTTGATGATAAGCAGAAACCTAGCCTGACTCGGCCGATCCGAGTAGCGCAAGCTTGGCATGGATACAAGACGGATGAAGTAACACATACCGAGCCATTGCTGAAGCGCGGCTCCAGGGTCAAAAGAAAAAAGATTAGCTGCCTAGCTAATCTTTGAACGATGGTAGCGAATCCCAGATTCGAACTGGGGACCAACGGATTATGATTCCGCTGCTCTAACCACTGAGCTAATTCGCCACATATGTACGGAGAGATGGAATTGTGCCTTTATGGGTCGACGCTGTCAAGATTAACAAAGTTTTCCGCGTAACAAATGACTGATCTTACAAAGAGAAAAGCTTTACTCTAGTTATTCTTCATAAATTTCCATTGGAAATTTGCTGCGTTTTTATCCATTTCAAAAGCGGCAAGGTGCTGCTCCGATCTGAAGGATGATAAAAGCACCCGTGCCTGTATAATCCTGTATTCGGCATGTAATCGCTGGGGATTAGCGGGCAACCATCGCCGTTATGAAGAGATCATGATTATCGCCTTTGATGCTTTTGCTGACCACGCTACACCCCCGGTTGCACATCGCCCGGCCGGGCCCGTCATTGTCGGTCCTCCTGGCAGGGGACGGCCCTGCGTCCCCGCCGCGCCTAGCCGGACAGCCCGATCGGCGCATCCTCGTGCGCGTGCAACTGCTGGATTTAGGATAATGCTTTTATGAAATTCGATGTCATCATTGTCGGCGGAGGACTGGTTGGGGCAAGCCTGGCGCTTGCCCTCAAGGACAGCGGTTTAAAAATAGCGTTGGTGGAGTCGCGCCCGCCAGTCGCGCGTCCCGGGGATGATAGCTGGGACAGCAGGATTTACGCCATCAGCCCAGGCAGCGCAGGATTCCTTCAAAGCCTGGGCGTATGGCAGACGCTCGACCAGGCCCGGATTACGCCGGTCTATAATATGGCCGTGTTTGGCGATGACAGTGCTGCGCGCATCGATTTCAGCGCGTATGATATCGGCTGCTCGGAGCTGAATTTCATCGTGGAGAACGGCCAGCTTCAAGCCGCCGCCTGGAATAGGCTAAACCACGAAAAAAAGCATGTCAAAATATTCTGTCCCGCTCAATGCGCTTCGATAACGCGGACCGAGTCTGATGCCAACTTATATCTGGACGACGGTCGCATACTTCAAGCAGCGCTGATCGTTGGAGCGGATGGTCTGAATTCCTGGGTGCGGGAGCATGCGGGAATCGAGGTCGTGCGACATTCATATCAGCAAACAGGCGTTGTGGCTAATTTCAAGGCGGAGCGGCAGCACCGCAACGTCGCTCATCAGTGGTTCCGCCGCGATGGGGTACTGGCGTTACTGCCGTTGCCGGATGCCATGGTCTCCATGGTATGGTCGGCAAATGAAGAACGGGCTTCCGCGTTGCTTGGTTTACCTGAAACAGAGCTGTGCCGCGAGGTTGCGGAGGCTTCCTGCCGCGCCTTGGGGGAAATGCAGCTTGTCACACGCCCGGCCGCTTTTCCCCTAAATTTCGTGCATGTAAAAAAGCTGGTGCAGCCGCATCTGGCGCTTATCGGTGATGCGGCCCATGGCATTCACCCTCTTGCCGGGCAAGGCGTGAATTTGGGTTTACGCGATGCCCAAGAGCTGGCTGCAATAGTTCTGGGGCGTGGGTTGCAGCCGAATTGCGGCGATTACCTGCTACTGCGCCGCTACGAGCGGGCACGCAAGGAAGATATTCTGGCCATGGAGCTGGTTACCGATAGTCTGCAAAAGTTATTTAACAATACTCATCCGACACTTGTTCGCTTGCGCAATGTAGGGCTGGAACTCACCAATCGCCTGCCCCTTCTGAAAGACCGGTTGATGCGTCACGCGTTGGGTTAGATAAGAGCTTGTTTTGCAACAGTAGCGAGACTGAAAGATTACTTCAACCGGAGCGGCCAAGACCATGCGTTTAAAATTCGTTTTTTCCTCTTTATTATTGTGCTTTGTTTGCGGGGCGGCTTTGGCTGACGAGGCCTCCTTAAAAAAAGCGCTTGAGGCAACATTTTCCGGCGAAAAAATCGAGAGCCTGAAAAAGACTCCTTATCTTGGGCTATATGAAGTCGTGGTAGGCGGTGAATTATTTTATACGGACGATAAAGGAACTTATTTGTTTTTTGGCCACGTCGTTGACCCGCAAACCCGGCAAAGCCTGACCAGCGAGCGTTTGCAGCAGATCAAGGATGCCAGACGGATAAATCACGCATCTCTGCCATTGGAGTCCGCAATCAAAGCGGTCAGAGGTAACGGCAAGCGCAAGCTGGTGGTGTTTTCAGACCCGAATTGCCCTTATTGCAAACGCCTGGAGAAGGAACTGGTAAATATCAGCGATGTAACCATCTATACCCTGCTCTATCCGGTGCTCAATGGTTCCATGCCGACGGCGACCGCCATATGGTGCTCTCCCGACCGGCTCAAAGCCTGGGATGACTTTATGCTCAGGGGCATCGCGCCAGCAGGGAAGAGCTGTGAAACGCCGATCGAGACTCTCCTTCAGGCAGGCCGGAAAAATGGCATAAACGGTACGCCCACGCTGATTTTTGCGGACGGCTCGGTGGTGCCCGGAATGATCTCCGCCGAAATCATTGAAAAGAAGCTGAGCACTGCAACCCCAATGGCGAAATGACGAGTCAAAGGTGGGATGGAGGGGGCGACGCCGACCATTGACTTTATCAAAAACGGTTAACTATCGGGCGGCCCAGAGCGATCGCGGTGAATTTAACTTTTCAGCAGCATGCTTTCCGCGTAACTGGAGCCTGCGGTACATAACCGGCAGGCATTAATACCCACATCTTGCCTGTCTGCTTCATCTTTCCTGCCTGATCCGCAGCCTCCGGGCCAAAGCCCCAGAAAAAATCGGCACGTACGTTGCCCTTGATGGCGCCTCCCGTGTCCTGCGCAACCATCAGCCGATAAAGCTGTTTATCAGTATTGGGCCAAGTCGTGGACAAGAACACCGGTGCGCCCTGGGGAACGGCGCGTGGATCGATCGCGAGGCTTCTACCGGCGGTCAGAGGTACGCCGAGGGAACCTAATGGTCCCGGCACGTCGGTCGGCAGTTCACGAAAAAACACATAGCTCGAATTCTGCTGTAGCAGTTCGCTTAACTTGGCCGGATTTTTCCGCGCCCACTCTCTGATACCTTGCATCGAGGCTTTTTCCAGCGCCAGCTCACCGCGCTCCACCAGCACTCTTCCCACCGATTTGTAAGGATGGCCATTTTGCTCGGAATACCCGACCCTTACGATTTCGCCATTCTCGAGCTGTACCCGGCCTGAACCCTGGATTTGCAGGAAGAACAGGTCGATCTCATCATCTACCCATAACAGTTCCTTGCCCTGGAGCGGTGCCGGGTTGCCTGCCAGCTCGGCACGGCTGTAATAGGGTATCACCTTGCGCCCTTGCAAGCGCCCACGCAGCCGCATGTTTTTAAGCTCGGGGTAAACCTCGCTCAGGTCAATCACCAGAAGCTCGTCGGGGATTGTATAGATGGGATACCGATAACGCCGGGAAGGCGTGCGGCTACCCTTCAACAGTGGTTCATAATAGCCGGTAATCAGGCCCTCGCCGCTACCGTCCGGGTTCAACACCTGGTGAGGAATAAAACGGCTCTCGAAGAATTGGCGCAACGCGGCACCGCCCCGCCCGCGCATGGAGTCGGCGTGGGTACAAGTTTCCTGCCATAGCGGCTGCTTTTTCAGTACAGCGCAGCTTCGGAGAAATGCGTCCCACGCAGGCTGAATATCATCCTCAACCCAGCCCGTTAACGTATCCCACGCGGCTGGCTTAAGCACGACAATAGACGCCGGTTCCGCCGGAGCTGGGGACACCGCCACCTTTTCAGGCGCGACACGAGTGCCAGGAGGAATCGTAGTACAGGCGTTAAGCCACAGTAACGCGGCAGCCGCCGCAAAACTTAATTGGTTTTTCATCGCAATTTGGTTAAAGTTGCATCTGGCAACTATATAGCAAGCTCGAAAACATGTGGGTAATAGCGCTGGAAGCAGCTGTCGCTCTGACATTACTGATCCTCATTGTCTGGTGGACGAAGCCTCGAAAAAAAAATGACGAAGAGCACGAAGATGAGGAAAAAAAAGAATAAGGAAGTCTGCCCGTATTCATGCTTAACCGCAAGGACATCATTTTGAAGACATTTCTAAAATAACAATCGCGTTCAGCGGAGCGCTCATAGCAAGACCCAACGCTCGGACTGCACAACCTTGTAACGAACTTCGCATTATCGCCATTTAAATAACAGTGCCATTCAGCACATAATTTGGCAGAATACACATCTTGGAAAAATGGTTTTGTTACAAGAGGAACACAAGGGGACAATAATGAAGTATAAAAGTTTTCAGGAATTTTGCGCTTTCGTAGAGGAGCGCAATCCTGGCCAGTCCGAATATATGCAAGCTGTTGCTGAAGTGATCGAAAGCCTTTGGCCTTTTATCACGGAACATCGCCAATATGCCGAGCATGGCATTCTGGATCGCCTTATTGAACCCGAACGCGTCATCATTTTCCGGGTGGCCTGGGTGGACGATCGCGGGGAGGTGAATGTTAACCGGGGTTACCGGATCCAGCACAGCTCGTCCATTGGACCTTATAAAGGGGGCACACGTTTTCATCCTTCGGTAAATCTTTCCATTCTCAAGTTTCTTGCCTTCGAGCAAACGTTTAAAAATGCTCTGACTACGCTACCCATGGGAGGTGGCAAAGGAGGCTCCGACTTCGATCCCAAGGGTCGGACAGCGGGCGAGGTGATGCGTTTTTGTCAGGCATATATGACTGAATTATTTCGTCATATCGGTTCGGATACTGATGTGCCAGCGGGGGACATCGGGGTCGGCGGGCGGGAAGTTGGCTTTATGGCAGGTATGATGAAAAAGCTGTCCAACCGCGCGGATTGCGTATTTACCGGCAAGGGTCTGAGTTTTGGGGGATCTCTGATTCGTCCGGAAGCGACAGGCTACGGCACCGTGTACTTCGCAGAAGAAATGCTCAAGCAGTCGGGCCGTTCGCTCGACGGTCTTCGCGTCTCGGTCTCGGGCTCGGGAAACGTTGCGCAATATGCTGTGGAAAAAGCGATGGCCTTAGGCGCGAGAGTCATAACCGTATCGGACTCCAGCGGCACAGTGGTGGATGAAAATGGATTCACCAGCGAAAAATTGGCTGAGTTGATGGATGTCAAAAATCGCCAGCGTGCTCGGATCAGCGAGTATGCTGACCGGGTGAGGGCTGTTTTTATTCCCGGTGCGCGTCCATGGCACATACCGGTTGATGTCGCATTACCCTGTGCGACGCAGAATGAGCTCAATGAAGAGGACGCGGCAAACCTGATCAAGAACGGTGTGATATGCGTTGCAGAGGGCGCCAATATGCCTTCCACAGCGGAGGCCGTGAAACGTTTCGAGCACAGCGGAGTCCTTTTCGCTCCAGGTAAAGCCAGCAATGCCGGCGGAGTGGCTACCTCCGGCCTCGAAATGAGCCAGAACGCCATGCGCCTTTCCTGGCCTCGGGAAGAAGTGGATGCCAGGTTGCTTGAGATCATGCAGGCTATTCACAACTCCTGCCTGAAATATGGCAGGCGCAAGGATGGGTCGATCAGTTACGTCGATGGGGCAAATGTGGCCGGCTTCGTAAAAGTGGCGGACGCGATGATCGGTCAGGGAGTGATCTAATCGGTTGGTATGTATCAGGGACCACGATCTCTACCGACACACACCGCTCCTATACACTTCCTTAAAAACACTTGGCTACACGCACGGCAAGGTGAACCATAACATTGATGAGTGGGTGCGCGGAATTCACCATACGAACACTATCGAGGGTTTCTGGTCGCACCTAAAACGCGGCATCAAAAGCACCCACGCCTCAGTGTCGCAGAAGCATTTGCAGAAGTATGTCGACGAGTTCGCTTTCCGCTACAACAACCGCCAAGCCCCCGCTGATATGTTTGGGCGGATGCTGGCTCAGATCAGCCAGCCTACTTCTTCTTAACGCCCAGCACAGCGTCATCTAGCAGCTGGTCAAAATCTCTCTTGTGACCCTTATTTGGTGCCTCTTCATGTGGAGGCACTTTCTTCTTTGGCTGCGACTGCGTTTTACTCGATTTATTCTTGCTGTTTCCCACCTTGCGCCCCTGGCTTCAAAACTTTTTTGCGTAACTTAATATAATCCTCCAGGAAGTCATAAGACTCCCACGACGGCGATCCAATCCACTGGAGAATAATCTCACCATCCGGTCCGATTATACGTTCCATCGCCTGTGGCGTACGTTGTGGCTGGCTAACATTAGCCTCGAGGCTTGATATAGGAATTGTCATTGTACCTTGCCAAGGTATCTATACAATACCCAACATTTCTTACTTGCTGTCAAGGGATACATACCAATCGGTTAGATCGGCATTACGGACCGAATGGGTTAACCGGATTAACGAACCCAAACCGTTTTGATATTAACGAACTCCCGAATGCCGTGGTAGGATAGTTCTCTGCCAAAACCGGACGCCTTGGTGCCGCCAAAGGGCAAACGCGGATCGGATCTCACCATGCCGTTAATAAAGCAGCAACCGGCCTGAATTTGCCGCGCAAGTTTCTCCCCATTTTCGGTATCACCGGTCCAGATGCTCGAGCCCAGGCCGAAACGTGTATCGTTGGCAATATGAAGGGCTTCTTCTTCATTCGCAGCGCGTATGATGGCCGCGACAGGCCCGAACAGTTCTTCATGATAAGCCCGGGTTTTCGCCGTGACTCGATCGAGCACCGATGGCGGATAAAATGCACCCTCTCCTGGTCTCGGTTCGCACCCCAGGATCGGTTGCGCGCCTTGTGCAATCGAGTCGGTTACCTGCTGATGCAGATTTTCCCGTAAATTCAGCCGCGCCATCGGTCCAAGCTGGGTTGCTTCGCTCTTTGGATCACCCATTTTCAAGTCCATCGCCTTCTTTGTAAACAGGGATACAAATTCATCGGCTATTTCCGCCACGGGAATAAAACGTTTGGCAGCGATGCACGACTGCCCGCAGTTCTGGAACCGGGACCTCACCGCAAAGCTGGCTGCGAGTTCCATATCTGCATCCTTCAGTATGACGAATGCGTCCGAACCGCCCAATTCCAGTACACATTTCTTCAAATGCTGCCCAGCATGGGAGGCGATATCGCGCCCGGTCGCCTCTGAACCGGTGAGCGTAACGGCATGAACATGGTGGCTTGCGATCGCTTCAGCCACATCAGCGGCTTCGATCATAAGCGTGGCGAAGAGATGTGGAGGAAACTCCGCATCATGAAACAGTCGCTCCAGCGCAAGTGCGCACTGAGGCACGTTCGAAGCATGTTTCAGCACACACCCGTTTCCCGCCATGAGCGTCGGCGCGCTGAAACGGATTACCTGAAAGAACGGAAAATTCCATGGCATTACACCCAACACTATACCTATTGGGTCGTAGCATACGTAGCTCTTGCTGGCGTCCGTCTGTACCAGCTCGGTTTGCATGAAATGTTCGGCATGCACGGCATAATAATCACAGGTCAGAGCGCATTTTTCCACCTCGGCCCGCCCCTCGCGCAGCGGCTTTCCCATCTCGGCAGCCATCAGGCTCGCATATTCGTTAGCCCGCTCGTGTAACAGCAGTGCGGCACGGTGCATGCGCTCCGCGCGTTCGGCGAACGTTTTTCGCCTCCAGGTTTGTTGCGCATTGTCAGCCTCCTCCAAAGCCGCCGCAAGACGATGACTGTCCCAGCTGGTGTAGGTTTTCAGCATTTTATTGGTCGCGGGGTTTAGACTGATGTACGGCATGGTGTGCTATTCTTTACTGACGAGACTCAAGGTTACGGACAGGCGAAAGCGTTGCCTTGCTTTTTTAAGTACAAGTTTAATGTATAGCAGGTTATGAAGAGATTTTTTGCAGGGTTGTTTTTCGCGATGTTTGCCGGAGCTCTGATGGCAGGTGCCGAGGATGATTTTATGGCCATGCGGCAAGCATTCCAGGTGGGAGACTCTGCCAGGGTAACGGCATATGCCCAACGTCTGCAAGGTCATCTACTGGAACCTTATGCGGCCTATTATCAGTTGCGCCCCAAGCTTGAGAACCCAGTGGCGAGCGCGGATGCAGTAAAACAGTTTCTGTTGCGCTATCAGGACACGCCTCTCGCCGACCGGCTGCAGGGTGAATGGCTGAAAACATTAGGTAAGACCCAGCAATGGGACCTTTTTGCCGAAGCGTATCCCGGTATGGTTAACCGGGATACCGAACTCAATTGTTATTCGCTGGAACAACGCCTGTCTGCAAGCGATGCCAGTGCGTTTAATGATGCGCGTCCGCTGTGGTTCAGTGCGCGGGATCTGCCCGAAAGCTGTACGGCGGTATTCGATGCGCTCGTGGCCGCTGGAGTGCTGACGGTGGACGAGGTATGGACGCGGCTGCGCCTGGCATTGGAAGCGGGCAATGTAGGCGTCGCGAAACGCATCAATCAATACTTGCCGGAAAGTCAGGCGCTCAACGAACGCAAGCTGACCGCCGCCACAGAGAATCCTTTGCGTTATCTCGAAAAGCATCGAAATGAGATCAGGACGCGCGCCGAGCGGGAAATCGCCCTTTTTGCGATGCTGCGGTTGACCCGCAGCGGCCCTGATCAAGCGTATGCCTATTGGCCCAGAATACGCGAGCGATTTAGCGAAGCGGAGCATTCCTATTTCATGGTGCAGCTCGCGGATCAGGCGGCGCGCAGACTGAATCCGCGCGCGCTGGGGTGGTTTACGGAAGCGGCCGGCAGCGTCAAACCTGCTCGGCTATCCGATGCGCAGCTTGGCTGGAAAACCCGTGCCGCATTGCGCGCCGGCGACTGGGAGCTTGTGCTGGATACTATTGAAGCGATGTCTGTTCCGGAACAACAGACGGGAGTATGGCGCTACTGGAAAGCCAGAGCGCTCAAAGAGGGGGGTAAAACGGTGGAAGCCAATGCCATCCTCGCACCATTGAGTACCGAGCATAATTTTTATGGCCAACTTGCGGAAGAGGAACTGGGCGTAACGATTGGCGCTCCAACCGAATCCCATAAAGCGACCGCAGAAGAAATCGCCGTAACCGAACGATTGCCCGGAATTCAGCGCGCGCTTGCCTTATATCGCCTCAACCTTCGTACGGAGAGCACACGAGAATGGGCTTGGGTAATACGCGATTTCGATGACCGGCGCCTGTTAGCGGCCGCTGAAGTTGCGCGCCGTAACGGGCTTTACGACCGCGCCATCCATACCGCGGACAAGACCGTTCAATATCATGATTTCGGTTTACGTTTCCTCGCCCCGCATCGGGATGCGCTGCATGAGCTCTTGAAGCAACAGGAGCTGGATGAAGCATGGGTATATGGCCTCATCCGCCAGGAAAGCCGCTTCGTAAGCGACGCAAAATCCAGCGCCGGAGCGATGGGCCTGATGCAATTGATGCCAGGTACCGCAAAATGGGTAGCCAAGAGACTGGGAATGCGGAAATCCCCCCACACTCTCGCCGAGGTGAATACCAACCTGACGCTGGGGACTTATTATCTCAAGCACGTTCTGACCTTATTCGATAACCAGCCTCTGCTGGCTTCCGCGGCTTATAACGCCGGTCCCAGCCGGGCGCGGCAATGGCGCGACGAAAAGCCGCTGGAAGGCGCAATCTATGCGGAAACGATCCCTTTCAGCGAAACCCGGGACTATGTCAAAAAGGTCTTGAGCAACTCCATGTATTACGCCAGCACCTTTGGTCACCGTATCACAGCGCTGAAGCAGCGGCTGGGCGTCGTGGCATCCAAATCGAATGGCGATAGACTCCCGGAGGAGGAAAAATGAGTCATGGCAATTCGTAATGTATGCATTTTTGGCGGAAGCGGATTTGTTGGCGGGCACCTTGCGAACCTTCTGACGGCTCAGGACATCAACCTTTGTATTCCCACACGGCAGCGCGAGCGCGCTAAAGAGCTTCTGGTTCTCCCGACAGCGGATGTCATGCAAGCCAACGTATATGATGATGCGGAGCTTGACAGAGTCCTGTCGGGCGTGGATGCGGTCATTAATCTGGTGGGCACAATCAAAGGGGACTTTAACGCCGCACACGTGGAATTGCCGCGCAAAATTGTAGCAGCGTGCCAACGCAACGGGATCGCGCGTCTGTTGCATATGAGCGCCTTGAATGCCGGCCCTGGCCAGCCCAGTGCCTATTTGCGATCCAAGGGAGAGGGTGAACGCATCGTAATGTCATCCGGATTGGATGCAACCGTTTTCAAGCCATCCGTTATTTTCGGGCCAGGAGATTCGTCGCTAAGCCTGTTCGCCAGGCTGGGAAGGTTGCCGGTACTGCCGCTGGCTTCACCCGAAGCGAAATTTCAGCCGGTATTTGTCGAAGATGTGGTGCAAGCATTCGCCGGCAGCCTGGATGCTCCCCACACTATTGGCCACAGCTATAATTTATGCGGTCCCAAGTGTTATAGCCTGCGCCAGCTGTTTGAGTATGCTGCGCACGTCGCTGGGCACAAGCCGGTGATCATCGGTCTCAATGAACCGCTCTCCTATCTGCAGGCGTTGGTGCTTGAATTCCTGCCAGGCAAACTCATGACGCGTGATAATTACTATTCGATGAAAGTGGACAATATATGCGATTGTGACGGCCCCGGCAATTTGACGAAAGTCTGGGGCATCCAGTCCATCGCGATAGAAGAAGTGGCGCCTTATTACCTGGCTCATCGTATGCCGCGTGTACGATACGATGACTTCCGCCAACGGGCAGGGCGGTAAAGGTGCTCAGGGTTCAAGAGAGGTAAGAATATCCGCAGAGCACATCTATAATTCGAAGCTCTAAGTGAGCTCAATTGTCCACCGAGCCGTGAAGTGGGGTAAGCAGGCAATTCGCAACGCGATGCCCGCGAAGAAATTTGGGGTGCCGATTTTGATGCGTAAGCAATAAAAATTTCTTGAGTAACGCGGGATCACCCGTAGTATTGCTGTGAGATGCGGATTTAGCGAGGTTTACTATAGTGAAAACGTATCTTGTTGGTGGCTCCGTACGGGACGAGATTCTGGGGCTGCCTGTTACCGATCATGATTATGTGGTTGTGGGAGCTTCCCCGGACGAGATGGTGCGCCTTGGTTATCGTCCTGTGGGAAAGGATTTTCCTGTTTTCCTTCACCCTCAGAGTCAAGAACAATATGCGTTGGCCCGTACCGAGCGCAAGGTTTCGCGCGGATACAAGGGTTTCGAAATCTATACCTCCCCTGAAGTCACGCTGAGGGAAGATCTGGCACGGCGCGACCTTACGATCAATGCCCTCGCCAAAGATCAGGACGGCAATATTATCGACCCGTTTGGTGGCATAGCCGACCTTGAAGCAGGCGTGCTGCGTCATATAAGTCCGGCATTTACTGAAGACCCGGTGCGGGTGCTGCGAACGGCTCGCTTCGCCGCGCGCTTCGGCTTCCATGTTGCACCGGAAACCCTCGCATTGATGAATGAGATGGTGCACAACGGTGAGGTCGACGCGCTGGTGCCGGAACGGGTCTGGCAGGAGTTTGCCCGGGGGTTAATGGAAAAAAAGCCCTCACGCATGTTTTATGCGCTCCGTGAGTGCAATGCGCTCATCCGTATCTTCCCCGAGGTGGATTCGCTCTTCGGCGTACCCCAGCCGATCCAGCATCATCCTGAGATCGATACCGGCGTGCATGTGATGATGGTAATCGATCATGCTGCGTCGAAAAATTACTCCCTGCCAGTGCGGTTTGCTTCACTTACCCACGATCTCGGCAAAGGCACAACTCCTCCTGAAGAATGGCCGCGCCACATCGGTCACGAAGCCCGCGGTATGAGACTGGTGCAGGATTTGTGCGAGCGCATCAGATCTCCCAATGAGGTGCGTGATTTGGCGTTGCTCGTCGCGCGCTACCATGGTGAGGTGCATCGTGCACTGGAACTGCGTCCCGCCACCATTGCCAGCATGCTGCAAGCCGTGGATGCGTATCGCAAGCCCGAACGCTTCGAAGAATTCCTGCAAGCGTGCTCGTGCGATTTTCATGGGCGGCCGGGCTACGCCGAAAGACCTTATCCGCAGGCCGAACGGTTGCGCGGAGCGCTCGCCGCGGCCCGAACCGTGGATGCAGGCGCCATTGCCGCTGAGCTGGCTAAAATCATTTCCGATCCCAGCCGGCTTCCGGCTGAGATCAATGCCAAGGTGAGCGAACTGCGTATTGCTGAAATCAGGAACCGGCTGTCATCGCTGCCTCAGTAGGGCGGGTGGTTCTCGAAGTGGCCACCTGAATATCCGCATATCGATTCATGCACACCCTTGACTGCACGGAAACTGGTTTCTACGCCCCAGAAACAGCCTGCTCCCAAAATCGCTTTTTCATAGTCATATCAGGTCGGGTCCAGTATGAGGAAAATAAACATCTGACCGCGTAATTTGCGTAAGGACGTGGGCGCCACAAAGCGGAATCGGGCAGCGGAGGAATGCCTCGACCGCGTTTATGACTCATTTAGGACACCTGCTATTTCTTGGTGCCCTCCTTGCGCGCTTTTTCAATCAATTCATCCATTATCTTGATTGTATCCTGGGGTGTGCCGCCCATTCGTCCGCTAGTCATATATTTACCATCCACCACCACAGCAGGAACACCGGTCAGGCCATAACTTTTCGACATATTCGTTGATCGGGGCACATCCTGGTTCTGAACGGAGAAAGAGTTGTAGGCGTCGATGAATTTCTGCCGGTCTATCCCCTGCTTTGCCACCCAATCGAACAATACGTCCTCTTTGTTCAGGTCAATCTTGTCAAGATGGATGGCGTCATAAACTTTGTCATGCAGCCTATCCCTCGCACCCAGCACCTCCAGCGCGTAAAAAATCTTTGCCCCCGGAATCCAGTTCGGGCGAAAGATGGCGGGAACATAGCGAAAGCTTACATCTTTTGGCATACGCTTCAGCCAGGCTTTGATGTGAGGATGTAACTGAAAGCAGTGCGGACAACCGTACCAGAAGAATTCGATCACCTCGATGTTGTTATCGCTATGCGTAGGCTGAGGATGGGAGAGAACGGTATAGTCGCGTCCTTCAACAAGCTCGGCACGAGCGGCGGAAACGGTCATGAAACTTATGCCGGCAAATATCAGAACCACCGCAAGTAAACGCATTGGATTCATTTTTTCTCCTTTTTCTGAACGGATGGATTGTTTGTTCTCACTGCCGCAGAAAAAGATGCGGCTCCTACTGTACCCCTTCATGAACTTTTATAAGACTGCTCTGTACGCCATTTTGTTGCAGGGAGCCGCGCACTTGCTTAATGTCGTCAATGTTCGTAAAGGGTCCCACGCGCACTCTGTGCCACACTCCTTTCTCCGGCAAAGTAATAGCTTGGACTGTCGCCTCCACCCCGAGCATCGCCAGTTTCGCTTTCAGGTTATCCGCGTCGCTGGCATTCTGGAAAGATCCCGCCTGAAGAAAATATTTATCCTTGGAGGCCGGTTGCTGGATTGCCTGTTTAAGCTGCTGCTCTGTGACGGGCTCTTCAGCGTTCGGTAATATATTGTAGAACTCGAAGCGGGGCTTTCCATCCGTGGATTTAGCCTTGTCTTCGGCGCCTGTCGCCTGGGCTCCTTTTTGAGTCTGATTGCCGCCGTTCTTCGACGCCACGCTATCCGGCTTATCCGAAGAAATGAATGGACTGGGCCCCTTGTTAATATACATCCATGTGCCGATTGCGCTAAGAAGGCCCAGCGCATAGCCGATAAAAATTCCCACAAGGAGCGCATTTTTGCTTTTGGCAGATGCCGAAGAATTGGGATGGGTTTTATAATCTCGACTCATGGAAGATCTTGTGAAATAGGCATTTACATTTTTTCCGGAGCACTCACACCCAGCAGTTTCAACCCATTGCTCAACACCTGGCGTATTGCGGCAATCAGCCCCAGCCGCGCCAAGCGCAGGGGAACTTCAGGTACAAGAAACCGGGTAGCATTATAGTAACTGTGAAACTCACCCGCCAGTTCCCTGAGATAGAAGGCGATCAGATGAGGGGACAGTTCCTTCGCCGCCGATTCCACCAGTTCGGGATAATCGATCAGCTTCTGCAATAGGGACAACTCAGCGGGATTAGTGAGCGGAGACATATCCGTAGTGGCAAGCACCGCAGTATTTTCCCCCCATTGTTCCAGCACGCTGCAAACCCTTGCATGCGCATACTGCACATAATAGACCGGGTTGTCATTACTTTGCGATTTAGCCAGATCCAGATCAAAATCCAGATGTTGATCGCTTTTGCGCAGCACGTAAAAGAACCGTGCCGCATCGTTGCCCACCTCCTGCCGCAACTCACGTAGTGTGACAAATTCTCCTGAACGAGTGGACATGGGGGCCTTTTTGCCTTCACGGTAAAGGACGGCAAATTGCACCAGAGCGATTTCAAGCTTTGCAGGATCAAGCGACAACGCCTGCATCGCGCCCTTCACTCGCGGGATATAGCCGTGGTGGTCCGCTCCCCACACATCGATGACATGGCTGAAACCGCGCTCGAACTTGTTGAGGTGGTAGGCAATATCAGATGCAAAGTAAGTGAATTGTCCGTTTTCCCGTTGTATCACACGGTCTTTCTTGTCACCAAAATCGGTCGATTTAAACCATTTGGCGCCGTCCTGCTGATAAACGTAATTGCCTTGTTCGAGCAGTTGAACCACATGTGCCACACTGCCGCTGTCGAATAATGATTGCTCGGAAAACCAGACATCGAAAACAGCGCCAAATTCCGCCAAGTCATTGCGGCAGTCGCCCAATTGCTCAGCAAGGACAAAATTATGGATGTATGCATAATCCTGCCCCAGCAATTTTTTCGCGTTAGCAATGAGTCCGTCAAGCTGCGTCTCGGTATTGGAGTCTGCCTCCGCGGCAAGCCCTTCAAACAGCAACTCGGGCCGATGCACATAACGGCCCGCGTGGGCCTTGTGTATCAGGCGCGCCATATCCCGTACATATTCGCCTTGGTAGGCATTGCCGGGAAAAGGGCAAGTGACCCCATTCAACTCCAGATAGCGCAGCCACGTGGAAAGTGCCAGAATATCCATTTGGCGGCCTGCGTCGTTGACATAATATTCCCGTGTAACGGAATAGCCCGCCGCTTCCAGCACATTGGCGAGGCTCGCGCCAAATGCCGCGCCACGGCCATGGCCCACGTGCAATGGACCGGTGGGGTTGGCCGAAACAAATTCCACCTGAACCTTTTTGCCCTCCCCTATACTGCCATGGCCATAATCTTCGCCACTTTCCAGCACGTAGCCGGGAAATTGCTGCTTCGCAGAGATCTTGAGAAATAGATTGATAAATCCCGCGCCCGCGATCTCGGCTTTTTCCAGATAAGGTGAAGCGATGAGACCACCGATCAGCATTTTGGCAATATCGCGAGGATTCTGACGCAGCGGCTTGGCCAATTGCATTGCCAGGTTACATGAGTAGTCGCCGTGACTCGCTTGCTTGGGCCGCGCAAACTCGATAGCCACGTTAAAACCCGGTGAACCCGGTGACAATATTTCACTCAGGGTCTGACCGAGAAGTTCAGTAAAGTGCGATCTAAAGTTGAATTGAACTGCTGGAACCATGGCTGCATTAGGAGGGTGGACGCAGCCGTTATTATAACGCTGGGATGCGGAGATGAGCTGGGCTTGTCGGGTTTGACTCAGCCCTGAACCCATAAATGACCGGTAAACCGCTTGATATTAATCTTTACAGCCGGGTTGAGAGCCAAGTCGGCAATTGAGCTGTTATTGAATTGGTGCCGAATGGGCGCCGAGTTAGCAACTGTGACAACTGCGTGGGCGGCACAGTTGCCAACGTGTTATCAGCTCAGCTAAAAACGGAAAGCTTGCGCAGATACTCCCCCTCAGGACTCCTGAAAGCAGTTCGCGCACTTGGTGCGTTCTTCCTGTAGCAGTAAACAGCAAAAAACCAGGGGCACAGTTTACTTCCATTACCCATAGGCGCTTGGGATCAGCATAATCGGATAGTCCAAGGTTGTGCGTTTATAGGCTGGCCTCGCGCTTGAGCACCTCTTCAATCCTGAGGCCGACTCCCGGTTTGCCGCCAAATACTGTTCCAACTTTCTTTTTACTGAGATGTTCCAAATTGCTGGTGTAGGCCTGAGCCGGCAACGAAAAGAATTTAACTTCTTTCACCAGCGCGTCGGCATTTTTCATATAAAACTCGACAAATTCCCTGACCTCGGGCTTCTCCGCCGACTTGATGTTCACGTAGATAAAGATGGGGCGGGATAGGGGTTGATAGGTTCCGTCTTCCACCGTTTTCGTGGATGGAAGGACGGGACCCTTGCCAGCGTCAATGGCGACCGCTTTGAGCTTTTTCTGATTTTCAATATAGTAGGCAAAGCCGAAGAACCCGAGTCCGTTCTTATCGCTGGCAACGCCCTGTACCAACACGTTGTCATCCTCCGACGCGGTAAAGTCTCCACGGCTTGATTTGGCCTTGCCGACAATGGCCTCGGTGAAATAATCGAACGTACCGGAATCCGCGCCGGGGCCATAGAGCTTAATCGGTTCATCGGGCCATGCGGGATTCACTTGGTTCCAGCGGGTGATTTTTCCCTGTGCGGCGGGCTCCCACATTTTTTTCAGCTCCGCGACAGTAATGACGTTGCTCCAGTTGTTTTTCGGATTGACCACCACTGTCAGCGCATCAAATGCAACAGGCATTTCAACATACTGGATGCCGGCTGCCTTGCAGTCAGCCATTTCCTTTTCCAGAATAGGCCGTGAAGCATCCACGATATCAATCTCACCACGGCAGAATTTTTTGAATCCCCCCCCAGTACCTGAAATTCCGACTGTCACCTTGACCGCGCCCTTCATGGCTTTCTGAAAATCCTCGGCCACGGCTTCGGTGATAGGAAAAACGGTGCTGGAACCATCGATTTTTACGATTTTGTCAGGGGCAGCAATGCTGGCGGTAGTCATCAACAGCCCTATCGCGGCTGATATTCCAAGCATTATGCTATTCGGCAATTTCGACATTTCATTCCCCAATTTATTGATCAGATTGCAGTATTGTCATGCTAGGCTATTCGTATTACCGTTTTGTGACATGTAATATTTAGGGCGATAAAAGAAAGGCAGACTTTCTTGCCGAGGCCGGCGTTTAATTATGGGCGCTCTTCCGCTATGTTCAGGCTTGCCGCAGCATTTCGGACGACATCCGCTATTTTTTCCGCCCAGTGTTTCACCTTCTGCGTGGATTCCCCCTCCACCATTACGCGTACCAGGGGTTCAGTGCCCGATGCGCGCAACAGCACGCGGCCACTGCCGTTCAGGTCGCGTTCGGCTTCGGCCTGTATGGTTTTGATGGCACTGCTGATGCGGGAATCGAAGCCTTTCGGAACTTTGACGTTGATGAGTTGCTGCGGGTAAAGCGTAACATCCCGAGCAAGCTCGGCCAGCGTCCTGGCGGAATCGCGTAGGGCATACAGTACCTGCAGGGCAGAGATGATGCCATCTCCTGTAGTATGCTTATCGGTACAGATAATATGGCCAGAGCCCTCCCCGCCCAGTTGCCAGCTATTTTTTTGCAACAGTTCCAGTACGTAACGATCGCCGACGCTCGCGCGGGCAAACGGAACGTCCAGCCTCTTCAGGCCATTCTCAACCGCGAGATTGGTCATTAATGTACCCACCACCCCGCCTTTGAGCAGATCGTTCCGCTTGCGATGCGCAGCAATGATATAGATCAGCCGGTCGCCATCGTATAGCACGCCGTTATTATCAGCCATGACCACGCGATCACCATCGCCATCCAGCGCAATGCCGATATCAGCGTTATGTTGCCGTACGGCGGTCTCAAGCGCGGCGCTATGGGTCGCGCCACATTCGTGGTTGATATTCAGGCCATCGGGTTGCGCTCCAATAGTAACAACATCCGCGCCCAGCTCATGAAGCACGTGCCCCGCTATTTGATATGCCGCCCCATGCGCACAGTCAACCACGATGCGTAACCCGCGCAGATCGAGATGATTGGGAAAGGTGCTCTTGCAAAATTCAATATAGCGCCCTCGTGCATCGCTGACTCGCCGCGCTTTGCCGAGTTGCGCCGATGGCATCGATTTGATGGGCGCATTTAATCCGGCCTCTATCTCATGCTCAACTGCATCGGGAAGTTTTGTACCTGCCGCGGAAAAAAATTTGATACCGTTATCTTCAAATGGATTATGGGAAGCAGAAATGACAATGCCCGCCTGCAGCCTCAAGGCGCGGGTAAGGTACGCCACCGCAGGGGTAGGGGTCGGTCCGGATAGCAGTACGTCCACCCCAGCCGCAGATAATCCCGCCTGTAAGGCCGATTCCAGCATATATCCGGAAATTCGGGTATCTTTACCGATCAGTACCGCCGGACGCTCACCCTTGGATAGATGCCAGTCCGAGGAAGCCAAGACTTTACCGGCCGAATAGCCGAGGTGCATGACGAACTCCGGTGTGATCGGCATTTCCCCCACGCGGCCGCGAATCCCGTCAGTGCCAAAGTATTTTCTATTCATTTTAACGTCCGTAAATGGTTAGAAACAGTGGTTCCGCTTGATTTACAAGTATTTAGCTCCTGCGTAAATTTAGCTCCTGCGCAATGGTACATACCCAGTACAAATCAGGTACAAATGCCATGCCAGCGGATGCCAATCCGATGGCGTGCAAGCACGCCATCCTTTGCCTTGGGCTGGCTTCCCGGTCAAGCCCGGAGCGACGAAGTCCGCAATTTATCCTGGACGGATAAAATGAACCGGCAGCCACAATCGCAACAAGACCTGCAATTGACAGATAGTCAGATTGGCGCCGAGGTGGCAAATTTAAGGAGATCAGGAATTCTTAGCTCTGCACGGCATTATAAACTGCTAGCGCATCCCTGGTTGCTTTTACGTCGTGTACGCGAAGGATTCCAGCGCCTTTGGCTGCCGCCAGTATTGCGGCGGCAACGCTGGCATGAATCCGATCATCCACGTCGCTACCCGTAATTTTCCCTAGCATGGATTTGCGCGATAGCCCGACCATTAACCCGACATTCAGTTCTAAAAACTGGTCGAGATGACGCAGCAGTTGAATATTATGTTCCAGTGTCTTTCCGAAACCAAAACCAGGATCGACCATCAACTGTTCGCGCGAAATTCCGACAGCAAGCGCTGCATCCACACGCTGCCGCAAAAATTCCCTAACTTCCGACACTACATCATTGTAATGCGGCTGGGCCTGCATGCTGCGGGGCTCGCCCTGCATATGCATAAGGCACGCTGCCACACCACCCGCCGCAACCGCCTCAAGCGCGCCCTTCGCCCTTAGTGCATTGACATCGTTGATCATAGCGGCACCAGCGCCTATCGCAGCACGCATCACCTGCGGCTTGGAGGTATCAATGGAGACGAATACGTTTCTATCCGCCAGTGCCTCCACTACGGGCATGATGCGACGCAATTCCTCTTCCACCGTTACCGGATGACTGCCGGGGCGGGTCGATTCACCACCGACATCCACCAGATCAGCTCCCTGTTCGATGAGGCAAGTGGCGTGACGGAGCGCGTCCTCCGGTGAAACACATAGTCCACCGTCGGAAAAGGAATCTGGTGTTACATTGACGATCCCCATGATGAGAACGCGGCCAGGGGGAAAACTGTTAAGCCGCTGCATCAGAGACATGGAAGGGAACAGACGAGGCTGGATCAGGCAGGGGATGAATAATGAATAAAGTGGGGCGAGCCCCACCTTATTCAGGTTTACTTAATTTCGAAAGCTTGCGAGCGCTCCCCTTACACTTCCTGAGCCGGTGTGGCCGTGGCCGCCGGCGCTCCGGGAGGCGTGTTGTCCTTCGGAGGCGGGGGGCTTACCTTGTTAGGCTTGGGCGGCCGTGGGGCACGGCCTTCCATAATATCGCCGATTTGGTCAGAGTCTATGGTTTCCCACTCCAGCAAGGCTCTAGCCATGACTTCGATTTTGTCACGGTTTTCCTCGATCAGCTTACGCGCCAAGCCGTACTGTGCATCGATAATACGACGAATTTCTATATCCACCGTTTGCATGGTGGCTTCGCTTACGTTCTTGTGCGTCGTGACAGAGCGGCCGAGGAAAACCTCTCCCTCATTCTCTCCATAAACCATCGGACCGAGGGTGTCAGACATACCCCATTGCGTAACCATGCGTCTGGCCATCTCCGTCGCACGCTCGAAATCGTTCGAGGCGCCGGTCGTCATCTGGCCCATGAAAACTTCCTCGGCAATACGACCGCCAAACAGAACCGCTATACTCTGCAGAATTTCTTCGCGATCCATGCTGAACCGGTCTTCCGTGGGTAATTGCATCGTTACGCCCAGCGCGCGTCCACGCGGAATGATGGAGACTTTATGTACAGGGTCGGTTTTGGGCAACAGTTGCGCAACCACCGCATGTCCCGATTCATGATAAGCAGTGTTGCGCCGTTCGCGCTCGGGCATCACGACGGAACGACGCTCCGCACCCATGAAAATCTTATCCTTGGCGCGCTCGAAGTCATCCATATCCACAAGCCGTTTGTTGCTGCGTGCCGCAAACAGCGCTGCCTCGTTCACCAGATTAGCAAGATCGGCGCCTGACATCCCGGGCGTACCTCGCGCGATAATTTCAGCATGCACGTCGGGCGCGATCGGTACCTTGCGCATATGAACGTGGAGTATTTGCTCCCGGCCACGGATATCGGGTAGCGGGACCGTTACCTGCCGATCGAAACGGCCGGGCCGCAGCAGTGCCGGGTCAAGTACGTCAGGCCGGTTGGTGGCCGCGATGACGATCACCCCAGCAGTTCCTTCAAAACCATCCATCTCCACGAGCAACTGATTCAACGTCTGTTCGCGCTCATCGTTGCCGCCACCGAGACCTGCACCGCGCTGGCGGCCAACCGCATCGATTTCGTCAATGAAAATAATGCAGGGCGCATGTTTCTTGGCTTGCTCAAACATATCGCGCACGCGCGCCGCTCCCACACCCACGAACATTTCCACGAAATCCGAACCGGAAATACTGAAAAACGGAACCTTGGCTTCACCGGCAATGGCGCGAGCCAAAAGAGTTTTACCGGTGCCGGGATTGCCAACCATCAATACGCCACGTGGGATACGCCCCCCCAGCTTCTGAAATTTACTCGGATCGCGCAGGAATTCGACCAACTCGGAAACCTCTTCTTTGGCTTCCTCGCAACCCGCCACATCAGCAAAAGTCACCTGATTGGTAGATTCATCAAGCATCCGCGCCTTGCTCTTGCCGAACGAGAACGCGCCACCACCCCGGCCACCCCCCTGCATTTGGCGCATAAAGAAAATCCATACACCGATCAGCAGCAGCATCGGGAACCAGGAAACGAAAATATTCATTAGCAACGAAGGTTCTTCTTCAGGTTTGGCATCTATGATGACGCCTGCCTTAAGCAGATCGCTCACCATCCACGGGTCTGAAGGCGTGTAAGTGGTGAAACGCCGACCGTCCGACTTGGTGCCCTTGATCGTCCGTCCTTCGATGGTTACTTTGGCGATCCTGCCCTGCTTCACCTCTTCGATGAACTGCGAATATTCCATTGGGGCTTGAGCCGATTGCCGTGTGCTGAACTGGTTGAAAACCGTCATGAGCACTAAAGCAATCACCAGCCAGATGGCCATGTTTTTGATGAGATTGTTCAAGATAGCTCCTTGGCTTGCGCCATCAAAATTCTTGAGTGTTTCATTCTAAACCCATTTCTGGATTTATAATAGCAATAGCGCGCATACCCGTGCTTTTCTAAGTGCTTCAAGTATGACAAAACATGAGTCACTGCCGTTTCCCCATCCCCAGCAAATATATTTCGCTGCTGCGGCCTCGAGATGCCTCAGGTTTACGTGTTATCACCCGACTGAATGAAGCACGCATCGTTCGTAAAAATCCCTCGAAACCGGTACCTTGAAAGACTTTGACGAGAAAATTTCCGCCAGAGTTCAATTGGTCGGCAGAGAATTCAAGTGCAAGCTCGGCCAGATGCATGCCCCGCGCCTGATCAACGACACTTATGCCGCTTATATTAGGTGCCATGTCAGAAATTACAAGGTCAAGCGTACTTTTTCCCAGATTCTTTTTCAGTTCTGCCAAAACCAGCGTGTCCCGGAAATCGCCCTGAATGAACGTAACCCCTGGCAGGGCCGCCATTTCCAGCAGATCCAGCGCGATCACTCTGCCCCTTCCGCCCAGCTTTTCCGCCGCCACCTGTGACCACCCGCCGGGCGCGGCGCCAAGGTCCACGACAGTCATGCCAGGCGCAAACAGGTCGTCACGCTCGGCAATTTCCATGAGCTTGTAGGCCGCACGTGAACGGTAACCTTCCTTTTTCGCCTGCTTGACAAAAAAGTCATTCACATGCTCTTTCATCCAGGCTTTGCTGGTCTTGGCGCGCTTCATTGCGTAAAATAATATTTTGAGAAAAATCTTATGCTAGCACTTACATCGATTGTTAGACGAAATCTCAGAGTACTTGCCCATAGCATCAGGCCGGTTGTCTGGATAGGTACGGCAGGCTTGTCCGAAAGCGTTATGAATGAACTGGATCAGGCACTCAAAAGCCATGAGCTGATCAAAATCCGGGTAGCCGATTGTAATTGGGAAGCAAGAGACGCGATGCTGGCGGAGATATGTCAAAAGCTTGGAGCGAGTCCGGTGCGACATATTGGGAGGATATTGGTGGTTTACCGTCCGAAAGAAGATGAAATAAGCGGAGAAACGACGGATAAGGCAAAAAAAGACAAGGCAAAAAGGACGAGGTAAAAAGGACAGGTAAAAATGCTCGTGCCCGGCCTTGCTCCACCGCATCTGAAAAAAATCACGCCGGAGTAATTGAAAGCAATAATTCAGGCCATACGCCAGGCCGTACCCGCATCATGTTGGGAACCCCATTAGCGCTTAGCAGCCACTGAGGAGCACCCGCTGAGCCGGCGGCCACTTTGGAAATCAGGCTTACAACCTCTGCGATGCGGTGTTCAGCGATTTATTCGTTGATTAATCTGCTCAGGCTAAACGTATTTCACGTCCAGAATTTCATACTCCCTCACGCCTCCCGGCGCCAGGACTTCCGCGACGTCTCCGGGGTACTTGCCTATCAGGGCTCGCGAAATTGGCGAACTGATGGAAATTTTTCCCTCCTTGATATCCGCTTCATCATCACCCACGATTTGGTAGGTTACGATCGTCGCGCTACTCATATCTTCCAGATCGATGGTGGCGCCAAACACGCACGCGCCATCGGCGTCCAGCAATGCCGGATCGATGATCTGAGCATTGGAAAGCTTGCTCTCCAATTCGGCAATACGTCCCTCTATAAAACCCTGCCTGTCCTTGGCGGCTTCGTATTCGGCATTTTCCGAAAGATCGCCGTGAGCACGGGCTTCTGCGATCGCTGCGATTACCCCCGGCCGCTGCACGGTTTTCAGTTCATGCAATTCGGCGCGGAGTTTTTCCGCGCCGACTACTGTCAATGGAATTGTGCCCATGATTCTTTTACTGCCATCTATTTATAGTTGATCTTGTCAGTCGGTTATTCCTGAAGTAACGACTCGACATGTGCCTCGGCCGTTATCGATCCATGGAGTTCCTGCAGGCTGTACGCATGCAATTCCCGCATGCTCGCCATCCCGATACAGGCAGCGCGAGCGCCCGCAAGCGTAGTGTAATACGTTACGCGTGCCTGCAACACAGCATGCCGAATGGAATATGAATCGTGCACCGCACTCCTCTTATCTTCCACGGTGTTGATGATCAAATCCATCTCGCCATTCTTGATCATATCCACGATATGAGGACGCCCTTCGGCCACCTTGTTCACCGGAGTCACCGTCAAACCTGCCGCGCTCAACACGGCCGCGGTTCCTCGAGTAGCATAAAGCGTGAACCCCAGTTGCGCAAGATTGCATGCGATCTCCACCACCCGCGGCTTATCCGATTGGCGCACGCTTATAAAAACCTTTCCTCCCTGGGGAAGCTTCACGCCGGCGCCCAGCTGTGATTTGACGAATGCCTCCGCAAAAGTTTGCCCCACTCCCATCACTTCGCCCGTGGATTTCATTTCAGGCCCAAGTATAGTATCCACCCCGGGAAATTTAATAAACGGGAAGACAGCCTCTTTGACTGAATAATAGGAAGGGATCACTTCTTCGACTACCCCCTGGCGGGCGAGCGACATTCCCGTCATGCAGCGCGCCGAAATTTTCGCCAGCTGCAATCCCGTGGCCTTGGACACGAAAGGCACGGTGCGTGAAGCCCTGGGATTGACTTCCAGCACGTAGACGGTGTCGCCCTGAATGGCAAACTGCACATTCATCAATCCCACCACATTGAGTGCTCGCGCCATTGCCGAGGTCTGCCGGCGCAACTCATCCTGAAGCGGCGCGGAGAGACTGAAGGGCGGCAATGAACAGGCCGAATCACCCGAGTGCACACCGGCCTGCTCGATATGTTCCATAATACCGCCGATGAAGACGCGTTCGCCATCGCAAATCGCATCCACATCCACTTCGACCGCATCGTTGACAAAACGGTCCAACAGCACGGGAGCATCGTAGGAAACCTTGACCGCCTCGTGCATATATCGTTCGAGTTGCGCCTGCTCATGTATGATTTCCATGGCACGCCCTCCCAGAACGTAGCTGGGGCGCACGACGAGTGGATAACCAATTTCCCTCGCGGCGGCGAGCGCCGCTTCAGCGTTGCGAGCGGTGCGATTTGGCGGCTGCTTCAGTCCGAGCTGGTGTAGCTTTTTTTGAAAACGTTCGCGATCTTCTGCGCAATCAATCATATCGGGACTGGTGCCAATAATGGGCACCCCGTTTGCCTCGAGATCGCGCGCGAGTTTCAGTGGAGTCTGTCCGCCGTATTGGACAATTACACCGGCCGGCCTCTCTACGGCGACGATCTCAAGCACATCCTCGAGTGTCAACGGTTCAAAATAAAGCCGGTCGGAAGTATCATAATCAGTCGAGACCGTTTCGGGATTGCAATTGACCATGATGGTTTCGAAGCCATCCTCGCGTAATGCCAGCGCTGCATGAACACAGCAGTAATCAAATTCGATGCCTTGCCCGATGCGGTTAGGCCCGCCACCCAGCACCATGATCTTCTTTTTTCCGCTGGGTAGCGCCTCGCACTCTTCCTCGTACGTGGAATACATGTAAGCGGTATGGGTGGCAAATTCTGCTGCGCACGTGTCTACCCGCTTGTATACCGGACGCAATCCAAGTTCGTGACGCCGGGCGCGGACCGCCGCCTGGGTCGTATTCATCAGTTTCGCCAGGCGCTGATCGGAAAAACCGCTGCGTTTCAGTTTACGGAACTCTTGTGTATCAAGCGTATTCAAACTCTTTCCACTGATGGATTGCTCCAGTTTAACCAAATCTTCGATCTGCGCAAGGAACCAGGGATCGATATGGGTGTGTTCCTGAATTTCATTAAATGCCATGCCCCGGCGGAACGCGTCAGCAACATACCAGATGCGCTCCGGTCCAGGATCACCCAGTTCCGCGGCAATCGTTTCGAGATCCGCGGTTTTTTCATCCAGGCCATCTGCCCCTATTTCCAAACCCCGCAGGGCTTTTTGCAGGGATTCTTGAAATGTACGTCCGATCGCCATCACCTCGCCGACCGACTTCATCTGTGTGGTAAGACGATCGTTGGCCTGGGGAAATTTCTCAAATGCAAAACGGGGTACTTTGGTGACGACATAATCTATTGCCGGCTCGAATGAAGCGGGCATGGCCCCGCCAGTAATGTCATTCCTGAGCTCATCCAGGGTATAACCCACCGCGAGCTTGGCCGCCACCTTGGCAATGGGAAACCCGGTCGCTTTTGATGCCAGGGCGGAGGAACGGGATACGCGGGGATTCATTTCAATGACCAGCATGCGTCCATCCCGGGGATTAATGGCAAACTGAACGTTGGATCCGCCCGTTTCAACGCCAATTTCACGCAATACGGCGACCGATGCGCCGCGCATGATCTGATATTCCTTGTCGGTCAACGTTTGTGCCGGCGCGACGGTAATTGAATCGCCGGTATGTACACCCATAGGATCCAGGTTTTCAATCGCGCAGACGATAATGCAATTATCCTTCCTGTCGCGTATGACCTCCATCTCGAATTCTTTCCATCCGATGACCGATTCCTCAATCAGTAATTCCTTGGTGGGCGACGCCTCCAGTCCACGCTCGCAAATATTGAGAAATTCCTCGCGATTGTATGCAATTCCGCCGCCACTCCCGCCCAGAGTAAACGATGGCCGGATAATAGCGGGATAGCCCACCATGGCCTGTACCTGGAGCGCTTCTTCCACGCTATGAGCAATGGCGGAGCGCGCCGAACTCAATCCGATACGGCTCATTGCCTGCTTGAATTTTTCCCGATCTTCGGCCTTGTCGATGGCCTCTCGGGAAGCACCGATCAACTCCACATCGTATTTACTCAGTACGCCATTCTTTGCCAGATCAAGGGCGCAATTCAAAGCCGTCTGCCCGCCCATCGTGGGCAACAGCGCTTCGGGCCGCTCAACCGCAATGATTTTTGCCACCATGGGCCAGATAATCGGCTCGATATACGTTACATCGGCCATTTCCGGATCGGTCATAATGGTCGCGGGATTGGAATTCACCAGTACGACGCGATACCCTTCCTCACGCAGCGCCTTGCACGCCTGCGCGCCCGAATAATCGAACTCGCACGCCTGGCCTATGACGATAGGCCCTGCGCCAAGGATGAGGATAGTTTTTATATCGTGACGTTTAGGCATGAATGCAGTCGAATTCAGAATATAAAGCGGGAAACCTACTCCACCTATATCTCAGTTCTTTGTCCCTCGTTTCTCCATCGACATAACGAATTTGTCGAATAGATAATCCAGATCGTGGGGACCCGGACTTGCCTCGGGGTGTCCCTGAAAACAGAATGCGCGCTGGCCGGAAAGTTCGAATCCTTGCAAACTACCGTCAAATAATGACAGATGCGTAACCCTCGCATTTTTTGGCAAGGAATCGATATCCACGGCAAAGCCGTGGTTCTGACTGGTAATCAGCACCCTTCCGCTATCCACATCCTGCACCGGGTGATTTGCCCCGTGATGACCGAATTTCATCTTGATGGTTCTGCCGCCGATTGCCAGCCCCAGCAATTGATGCCCCATGCAAACACCGAAGATAGGTACCTCTTGTTCGAGCAATCGTCGAGTGGTGGTGATGGCATAGTCACAAGGCTCGGGGTCGCCGGGTCCATTGGAAAGAAACACCCCATCGGGGTTCAATGCCAGAATCTCGTCAGCGCTCGTCTGTGCAGGAAAGACTGTGACCCGGCAGTTGCGCTGCGCCAATTTGCGAAGTATGTTGCGTTTGATCCCAAAATCCAGTGCAACGACATGAAACAAAGGATCTCTCTGAGCTTGATCGTTCTGCACCAGGGACCATTCACCTTCGTTCCATTCATAAGGCTGGGTACAGCTCACCACTTTAGCCAGATCCATTCCGACCAGTCCCGGGAATTCTCTGGCCCGTCTCAGCGCCCCGGTTTCATCGATAAAACCTGCCATGATGCAGCCGGCCTGGGCCCCCTTTTCTCTCAAAATACGCGTGAGCTTGCGAGTGTCTATATCTGCGATCGCTACAACACCCTCTCTATCAAGGTATTCCGTTAATGTCCGGGTCTGCCTCCAACTGCTGGAAAGCACAGGTAGATCACGGATCACCAACCCGGCGGCATAAACCCGGTCAAGATTGCCGGATTCGACATCCTCCATGTTAGTGCCGGTATTGCCGATATGCG
Organism: Nitrosovibrio tenuis; assembly: GCF_900109785.1. Taxonomy (GTDB): domain Bacteria; phylum Pseudomonadota; class Gammaproteobacteria; order Burkholderiales; family Nitrosomonadaceae; genus Nitrosospira; species Nitrosospira tenuis_A. The sequence goes on along the minus strand of NZ_FOBH01000001.1, from coordinate 192,210 downwards.
GATAAGTGAAAGTGATGATCTGCCGGCAATAGGATGGATCGGTGATGATTTCCTGGTAACCGGTCATTGAAGTATTGAACACTACCTCGCCCGTACTGATGCCTTCCATGCCGATGGATGAGCCACGAAAAATTGTGCCGTCAGCGAGCGCGAGCACGGCATGCGGGCGTTGTGACACGGGGAAGACTCCTAAGGATACCGACAAGATATGGAAAACGGGACAAGTTACCCTGTCCCGTTTTCATGAATAGGGAATTATACGTCTAAACCGGGGATGCTTCAATGAACCCCAAACTCCGGCAGTACGGTGGAAGCTCAATTCTGCCGCCGGAATTATTCTCGAAGTCCCAGCACATCCTGCATATCGAACATTCCGCTGTGTTTGTCCGCAAGAAACCGGGCGGCGCGCAATGCGCCCTCAGCGAAGGTGGCACGGCTACTCGCCTTATGGGAAATTTCGATGCGCTCGCCCGTCCCTGCGAATATCACAGTGTGTTCGCCAACAATATCACCCCCACGAACCGTGGAAAAGCCTATGGTAGCGTCTGCGCGCTCGCCCGTATGACCCTCACGTCCATACACCGCGACCTCGGATAGATCTCTGCCGAGCGCCCCGGCTACAACTTCGCCCATGCGTAGCGCCGTGCCGGAAGGCGCATCGACCTTATGGCGATGATGGGCTTCGATGATTTCGATATCATAACCCTTGCTCAGGACCGTGGCAGCCAATTCCAGCAGCTTGAAAGTGACGTTTACTCCAACGCTCATATTGGGCGCCGATATGATCGGAATGTCCCTGGACGCCGCCTTCAGCTCGTCCTTCTGTTCCGCCGAAAAGCCCGTGGTGCCGATTACCATTTTCACACCCTCGGCGCGACAGATGGCAAGATGCGCCAGCGTCCCTTCCGGACGGGTAAAATCAATCAGTACGTCGCTTTGCGAAAGCGCGGAAACGACATCTTCGGTAATATGAATCCCGCATGGGGCGCCAATCAGTTCACCAGCGTCCTTTTGGAGGTAAGGGCTTCCGGCACGCTCCAAAGCGGCGGTTAATCGCATGTCCGGCGCCCGGGCAACAGCTTCCAGCAGAGCGCGACCCATACGCCCCGAGCTTCCCGCGATTGCGATATTCAGTACAGTCATTGATATTGTTCCAGCTTTGCAAGATAACTGAGATAACTGCTCGCCTGCTATGAGTAACTGCTATTCTTTTGGTTGATCCGCCTCTTCGTCGCCCAGGTCCGTTGCTGGCGACGGGACTTCCCTGGGACTCGACCTTTTCGGCCGAGATGGGCCTGAAGTATTGCCTGAAGTATTGCTGGAAGCCGAAATAGTGCTCGGGGCCGCGGCCGAGGCAGTACCGGCAACCGGAGCAGGACTTCCCTCCGGAGGAGGACTTCCCTCTTTGGGAAGGGGAACCATGGAAGCGGATTCGGCAGGCTCGGGCGGCATTGCTCCTGCCGGTCTCGATGGGTCGATATGCTGCATCGTAGGAGGCCGATTAAAGGCAACCGGCGAAAAACTCCCGCCGATCCGCACCAGTTTGTCATTCTCAAAAAAAACCGTCAGCTTCCGCTGCTCGACCAGCCTCCCTTCCTGCTCAAGGCGATACACATAATCCCAGCGGTTATCGTGGAACGCATCGCTGATCATGGGCGAACCCAGCGCAAAGCGTACCTGAGAACGAGTCATGCCCGGCTTTAGCTTGTCCACCATCTCCTGGGTAATGATATTACCCTGCTGGACTTCGATTTTATATGGCAAAGATGGAACAGAAGAACATCCGGAGAGCAGCAGCAAAGCAACCAGCGTAAGTATTCGCGCGCGCATCCCGGAACGTATGTTTCCAAAGCAAACCCAACGTTATATGATACAGCAAATCACTTACCGGATGGATATCGCTATGGGCACGCCAAACAATCTCAAAACTACGGGCTTGAAGGCCACTCTGCCGCGGCTCAGAATACTCAGCCTTTTCGAAAGCAGCTCCGTGCGGCATCTATCGGCGGAAGATGTTTACCGAACCTTGATTGGGGAAGGTGAGGACATCGGACTTGCCACCGTCTACCGGGTATTGACGCAGTTCGAACAGGCGGGACTGCTGGAGCGTCATCATTTTGAAGGCGGCAAGGCGGTGTTTGAGCTTGCAAGCGACGCTCACCATGACCACCTGGTGTGCCTGCAATGCGGCCGCGTGGAAGAATTCTATGATGCGGAAATCGAGAAGCGTCAAAACAAAATCGCTAAGGATCGCGGTTTTGCCATCCATGAACATTCACTGTCGCTCTACGTGGATTGCATAAAACCGGCCTGCCCCTACCGAAAAACGGAGGACAGGAGCGCCAAGGAAAAGAGCTAATACCCGGAGATTTCTTTTTGGGGAATGAGCGATGGTTCAGGCTGCCGATCCACCAGGCGGGTTGATCTCATCTATTATATTGAGTGCAGAACTCTCCAATTCCGCCGCCGCTGAAAGGAGTTCCGCTGAGCTCGATATTCGGACTGCATAAAGGGCCCTGTAAGAGGCCTGTAGGGGACCCGAGCAGAACAATCGATGAAGCTACGGAAGCGTTCGATAGCTCGGTTCGATAGCTCACTATGAGGATACCTGCAAACCCCTCTCGAGCGTACCGGTGTTCCCGTCCGCCACCTACCGCCAAGGAAATGAACCGTTTTTGCAGCGATCGATTTATAATGGTCGATTACAGTAGCAATCGGTGAATTTGCGGAATTCCAGCTTGACCAATTATTGTCCAGCTATTACTGTTCAGTGTTCCCTTCAGCATTTTGCCGACGCTCAATATCAGGATTGAAGAAAGCATGACTATGGAATTAACAGGCGCGGAAATCACAGTACGCTGCTTGCAGAAAGAAGGGGTGGACTATATTTTTGGTTATCCCGGCGGTGCGGTGCTGTTCCTTTATGACGAACTGTTCAAACAGGATAAGGTCAGGCATGTTCTGGTACGGCACGAGCAAGCAGCGCTACATGCGGCTGATGGTTACGCCCGTTCAAGTAACAAAGTGGGTGTAGCGCTGGTGACCTCGGGGCCCGGTGTGACCAACGCGGTAACCGGAATCGCCACTGCTTATATGGATTCGATTCCGCTGGTGGTGATCAGTGGACAGGTGCCTACGCACGCCATTGGCCTGGATGCGTTTCAGGAGGTGGATACGGTGGGTATCACCCGCCCCTGTGTTAAGCATAACTTCCTGGTGAAAAACGTGGCTGAACTGGCCAATACTATCAAGAAAGCGTTTTATATTGCCTCGACGGGACGCCCCGGCCCGGTTCTGGTGGATATTCCCAAGGACGTAAGCCAGCAGAAAGCGCCTTTTGCATATCCCGAAAGTGTCACGATGCGCTCCTATAACCCCATCTCGAAGGGACACGCCGGGCAAATCAAAAAGGCGGTGCAACTGATACTGGAAGCCAAGCGTCCGATGATTTATACAGGCGGTGGTGTCATCCTGAGTGATGCCGCGGCGCAGCTGACAGAACTGGTACGGACGCTGGGTTTTCCCTGTACCAATACCTTGATGGGGCTGGGTGGCTATCCCGCAACCGACAGGCAATTTGTCGGAATGCTGGGAATGCACGGAACGTACGAAGCCAATATGGCAATGCAGCACTGCGACGTGCTTGTGGCTGTCGGCGCCCGTTTCGATGATCGTGTTATTGGCAATCCCAAGCATTTTTATAATGAAGACCGCAAGATTATTCACATAGACATCGACCCCTCGTCTATTTCGAAGCGCGTGAAAGTGGACGTACCCATAGTTGGCAGTGTTTCCGATGTATTAGGCGAACTTCTTAAACAGCTTAAAGCCCGGAAGGAAAAACCTGATCAGGCCGTTCTGGACGCATGGTGGACGCAAATTGATCTGTGGCGTGCGCGCGATTGCCTCAAATACGATCGGACCAGCTCAATCATTAAACCGCAAGGGGTGATCGAGAAGCTCTACGAGGTAACTGAAGGTAATGCTTTCGTTACGTCGGACGTCGGCCAGCACCAAATGTGGGCGGCGCAGTTCTACAAGTTTGATGCGCCGCGGCGATGGATCAATTCGGGCGGCTTGGGCACCATGGGGTTCGGGCTCCCTGCGGCGATGGGTGTTCAGTTCGCTAACCGCGAGAATACGGTAGCCTGTGTAACGGGTGAAGCCAGCATCCAGATGTGCATCCAGGAACTGTCCACCTGCAAGCAATATCACCTGCCAATCAAGATTATCAATTTGAACAATCGCTACATGGGAATGGTCCGGCAATGGCAGGAATTCTTCCATGGCAATCGGTATGCTGAGTCCTATATGGATGCGCTGCCTGATTTCGTTAAGCTCGCGGAAAGCTATGGTCATGTTGGCATGAGAATAGAACAGCCCGGAGATGTAGAAGGCGCCCTGAGAGAAGCCTTTAAACTCAAAGACCGGCTGGTATTCATGGACTTTATTACGGATCAGACCGAGAACGTTTTCCCCATGGTTCCCGGCGGGAAAGGTCTTTCAGAAATGATTCTGGTATAAAAAATGCGCCACATCATTTCGCTGCTGATGGAAAACGAAGCGGGAGCATTATCCCGCGTAGCCGGCCTGTTCTCGTCGCGCGGCTATAACATCGAGTCACTGACCGTAGCTGCCACCGAGGACCCCACCCTGTCCCGTATGACGCTGGTTACCGCGGGCTCTGACGATGTGATTGAGCAGATCACCAAGCAACTGAATAAATTGATAGAAGTGGTCAAAGTGGTTGATCTCAGCGAAGGCAATCATATTGAGCGCGAACTGATGCTGATGAAAGTCCGCGCCATCGGCAAGGACCGCGAAGAGATCAAGCGTTTAGCTGATATTTTTCGCGGGCGCATTATCGATGTCACCGATAAATCCTACACCATTGAACTTACCGGTACCGGATCCAAGCTCGATGCATTTATTGAGGCCATGGAACACAGCGCGATTCTGGAGACCGTGCGTACCGGCGCCTCCGGTATTGGTCGCGGCGAACGGATACTAAAGGTATAACGGCTGTCCGTCCGGTAAGCAGCGGCGTTATGGGCCAGCCAGCACAGCTATTTTCTACATTGAGCAAAAAGGAAACTATGAACGTTTTTTATGATAAGGATGCCGATTTGTCCCTCATCAAGGACAAAAAGGTCGCCATCGTGGGTTATGGCTCTCAGGGCCATGCCCACGCCAACAACCTGAGGGACTCGGGCGTATCGGTCACTGTCGGCCTGCGCAAAGAGGGCGCTTCCTGGAGTAAGGCGGAAAAGGCCGGCCTTTCTGTCAAGGAAGTGGCGGAAGCTGTAAAAGGAGCGGATGTCGTAATGGTACTGCTACCCGACGAGCAGATTGCGGCCGTTTATGCAGCCGAAATTGAGCCTAACCTCAAACAGGGCGCCACACTTGCGTTTGCCCATGGGTTTAATATTCACTATGGCCAAGTCGCGCCGAGAGAGGATCTTGACGTCATCATGATCGCGCCCAAGGGACCCGGCCATTTGGTTCGGTCAACCTACGTACAGGGCGGCGGCGTGCCTTCGCTCATAGCCGTGCATCAGAATAAGTCCGGCAGGGCGCGTGATCTTGCGCTGTCGTATGCCGCCGCCAATGGCGGTACTCGCGGTGGAGTCATTGAGACGAATTTTCGCGAGGAAACCGAAACTGATCTGTTTGGGGAGCAGGTAGTACTGTGCGGCGGCCTGACTGCTTTGATCCAGGCCGGTTTTGAAACTCTGGTAGAGGCTGGGTACGCGCCGGAAATGGCCTACTTTGAATGTTTGCACGAAGTGAAATTGATCGTGGACCTGATCTATGAGGGCGGCATCGCCAACATGCGCTATTCAATTTCCAATAACGCCGAGTATGGCGATATTTCACGGGGGCCCCGCATTGTTACCGATGCCACCCGTGCGGAAATGCGCAAGATTCTGCATGAGATTCAGATAGGCGAGTACGCCCGCGAGTTTATTCTTGAAAATCGCGCTGGGGCGCCCATGCTCAAAGCCAGCCGCCGGCTTGCCGCCGCTCATCAGATCGAAACTGTCGGGGCAAAACTGCGCGAAATGATGCCCTGGATCAGAAAGAATAAGCTCGTTGATCAAGCTAAAAATTAGGGCGCGGCATGGTCGGCGCATGAGTTGCGAAGCATTTTGATCCTCAATGGGGTCCTTTCCAAGGAAGCACCCTCTGCTGTTTACCGGTAACCGGAACCTAAGTCCCACAGTTGGACTGGGTAGAGTGCGGTTTTAGGGAGCGAGGCAAAGGCGCAAACGACCCGGAACGGCGCGGTCGGGCATCCCCTTTTCTGCACAATTCCTCTTCGCGGAAACCTCTCGCATCGCTTTGCCCGCGTCTAATTCGAGGGGAGGGGTTGCGCAATCAGCCAATGTCATAAAAACGTGCAATCCGCCCTTAGCGAACTCACCATAAAATGTGAAGATCAGGTATCGCAAAAAATCCATGCGGATTGTGGTGAGAAACTGAAAAATGAGCGGTCAACTGCTGGATTTAGGTTTAACATGCATCGGTCTCCTTATGGATCGCAAGAATGATGCATGATCCCCATCCCCGCCTCGTGCTCAAGTCCAAGCTGCGCCGGCGCGGCATTTATCTGCTTCCCAACCTGTTCACCACAGCCGCCCTGTTCGCCGGATTTTACGCCATTGTGCAGGCAATGAATGGACGCTTTGAACATTCCGCGGTTTCTATTTTTATTGCGATGGTATTGGATGGACTCGATGGAAGAGTGGCGAGGCTGACTCATACCCAGAGCGAATTTGGCGCAGAGTACGATAGTCTGTCCGACATGGTTTCATTTGGTGCCGCCCCCGCTCTGGTCATCTATGAGTGGGCTTTGAAGGGCATGGGTAAATTAGGCTGGATTGCCGCGTTTATTTATTGTGTTTGCGCCGCGCTACGACTGGCGCGGTTCAATACGAACATAGAGAAGGTGGATAAGCGTTTTTTTCAGGGACTGCCCAGTCCAGCAGCGGCTGCGTTGGTTGCGGGACTCATTTGGATCATGCATGACTTCGAGATAAACGGGCATGATATCCGATGGCTCGCCTGGTGCGTCACGCTATTCGCCGGGCTGACGATGGTCAGCAATTTGCCCTATTACAGCGGCAAGGAAATCAATCTGCGCAAGAGCGTGCCTTTCATTACGGTTTTGCTGCTGGCATTGTTCTTTTTTGTGTTAATTCCAAGCCATCCGCCTGTCGTTCTGTTCTGCCTTTTTTTCGTCTATGCCTTTTCCGGCTATTTCCTGTGGTTGTGGCGGTTCGTCAAAAGGAAAAGGGCAGGCCATGTGCACCTATCCTCTCAACCCCAGCAACCTCCCAACCTTCATAACAGTCCTTGACACCCTTGAATCAGGATCCAGGAATCTCAAGGCATTCTTATTCCAGGATTATTAGAATGGGATCTCCGCTTTTCAAGCGATATATCGAAAAATTGGCTGTTAACAAATAGAATTGTCCGCTTTTGCCGGGTGTGGGAAGCCTGGTGTTTCGCGATTTTTTCCGATGATCGTCGCGGCGGACTTACGGCACGGTCTTGATTTCCGGTATTAGTAATTGCCCGCCGCTGTCATACTCGGCCAGCTTGCGCGGCCCGTGCAGGACTGCAAGATGGCCACTGATGCGGCGCAGCACTGAAACCTTGGCCTTGACATAGTGGCAGCGGTAGCGGTCTACCGGAATTTGTAATTTCATTCCGGTAAAGTTCACACAATTGTCGTTTCCGACTGTTCGCTCGAAGCGCTCGCACAGGATGTCATCAAGATCACCACCGATCCGGGACACGAAGGCATTGCCATCGAACCTTGTCAGTTGCATGAACTCGGCGTTGAAAATTGCCTGCCTCCAACCCCACCCATCCCCGACCCTTTCCCGTGAGGGCAACGGCTTTCCCCACTCCCCGTCGCCCCCAGGGGCTAGACGAGGAGAGTACGAGCGAGAGGATGTATTTTTAGCAGCCGATCTTTCCTTAAATCCTGTGCCAGACGAACCCACGACCTGCCCCGTATCGTTGATATCTCGGGCTACGCTGTAATACCGCCTAAAGTACCAAGGTCTCTCATACCCATCTCTTGGGACCGGTGATAAAGCATGTTTCCAGTGGGGAAAGACCGCCCTGCTTCTTCTCCAGAGCAGAAACCTGCGCTTCGGTCAGCACTTCTCCCCTCTCATACGGAGCTCTACAGCCGCCAACGCTTCTTGAATGATTCAGGTCGAGTCTCACAATTTAACCACTTTTATATGATATTACCGTCACAAGTGCTGTGGTAATGTGATTTCACCCTGGCCACGCTCTCGGGTGTGAGAATTACTTGTTTATGTTGGAAGGGAAAACTTGGAAGCTCATGGCCCTGCAACTCACCATCCATACGATTGACGTCGCGCAGAGAGAAAGTGCGCTCGTCGTTGCAGCAGACGTGGCAGCCGGGCGACACCGGACGATATTGATCGATGGCGGACTATTCGGGTATGCGGAGACAGTCCGCAACTTTATTGATCCCATCCTCAGAGGTTACGGTTACCCCCTCGATCGCGTTCTCGTCAGCCACTACGACAAGGACCACTCAGGGGGAGTCACAGGAGTCCTGCATGCGGACAACATGCGAGTCGTAAGCGAGGCCATCTCGAACGCGGTCGCAGATGCGGCGCAATGGGCCACAGCAGGCACTCGCCCCCAGCAAATCGCCTGCGGAGCTGTCGCGGCATCGGCAACGATCCTTGGGGCTTATGGCCCGAAGGCTGACCAAATCCTGACAATGTGTCAAGTTGTTTTTCCCCGAGCTGCCGGGAAGACAGACGACGAGGCCGCCGAGATTGGATTTACCTATGCCCTGGAGCATACCAACACGCTTCAGAGCTTTCCCATCCTCTTTCCCACCCCTCATGTCGGCGAAACTGAGAGAGGCAAAAATATCGCAAAAATATCCTCGATCGCTGCGGCGATTGCCATCGCGTCGGGAAACAATCCGGCTACTGCAGCCTTCGGCGCCACCTTCCTCCTGATTGCCAAAACACTTCCTAATCAGCCCCGGATGGATACCGGGGGCCGATACTGTAACGTCCATCTTATCGATATCGGGCAACCAATTTGGCCATCACAATCTGCCGAGATATACGCCGACGGGGCGACCGGGCAATGCATAACGAAAGCGAATCGGATGACAGTGGCTGGCGTAAACCGGACCCGGACGAGGCCGGCCCCAGGGGACGAGATTCTTTCGAATAGCGGGGCCGGTCCGACTCCCGCTCCCCCCCATTCTGCGGGGATATTCTGCAGGGCGATCAACTCCTGGGTTTGGCAAGGGATCGGCAATAACCCTGTTCAGACCGTGTGGAGGCGCAAGGCTGGAGGCCGAACATCCAAGCTTAAGTTGTAATAATTACCAATGGCAATTCCTTTCTTTATGCGGCTTGGACAAGGAATTGTTTACAAAAGAATCGGCTCCTCCTTACGTGCAACAGTGTAGGTAAATGGATTTTTTACCGAAGGTAGAAGAGGAAACATAGTATGAACCAAATAGTGCTTATTGCGTTACGCAGGCCTTACACCTTCGTGGTTCTTTCAATCCTGATCGTTATATTTGGAATCAGGGCGATACGGCACTCGCCAACAGACGTCTTTCCCACTATCAAGATTCCCGTGATCTCCGTAGTCTGGGCTTACGCCGGCATGTTGCCGCTGGATGTGTCCGGTCGTATCACTTTTTACTTCGAACGCTTCTTGACCTCGACGGTGGAAGGTATCGCGGATATCGTCAGCCAGGCGTACTATGGCATCAGCATCACGAATATTTTTCTTCAGCCCCACACCAACCTCCCTGGCGCAGAAGCAGAAGTTACAGCCATAGCCCAGACGATCGTCAAGCAGTTGCCCCCGGATATTTCCCCACCCATGATCATGCGCCTGGAAGCCTCTCAGGTAGCGGTAGCCAGCCTGCAGGTTACCTCGGACCAGATGACGCCGGCAGACCTCTATAATCTTTCTTATAACCAACTCAGGCCCCTGATTGTCGTGATCCCGGGAGCGATTGTTCCGCATCCTTACGGTGGAAAGCCCAAACAGCTTCTGGTATCCCTCGATCAGAACAAGATGCTGGCTCGCAATATATCGCCAACCGATGTCCATGCGGCTTTCGATCGACAGAATATGGTGCTGCCCGCGGGCGACATGAAGATCAAGCAGACCGACTGGATGGTCCAAACAAACGCGATGCCGCCGGAAATTCCGGAATTCAACGATATCCCGATAAAGCGGGAAGGAAATTCGTTCGTTTTTTTGCGTGACGTCGCCGATGTTCAGCTCGCGGGGCCACCGCAAACAAACTCCGTTATGGTGGACGGTAAACAGGCCGTCATTATTGTCGTCATGAAAAGCGGCGAGGCGTCGACCCTGGACGTGGTCGACGGCATCAGGGCAACCCTTCCGCGCATCAAGGAGATCGTGCCGCCCCATGTGGACGTTAAAATCATCACCGATGCGTCGGTCTTCGTGCGGGAATCCATCGACGAGGTGATGCATGAAATGCTGATCGCCGGCCTGCTTGTCGGTTTCATCGTCATGCTCATGCTCGGCTCGTGGCGGCCCATGATAGTCGTTACGACTTCCATTCCGTTGTGTATTTTAACCTCCCTCATCTGCCTGCACGCATTGGGCGAATCAATGAACGTCATGACCCTGGGGGGATTGGCGCTCGCGGTAGGGATTCTTGTCGACGACGCGACAGTGATGATCGAGAACATCGATACTCACCTGGAAATGGGCAAGGAACTCGATGAGGCAATCATCGATGCGGCAAACCAGATCGTTATTCCAACGCTGCTCGCGACATTATGCATATGCATTGTCTGGCTGCCGCTGTTCACGCTTTCCGGCGTATCGGGCTATCTGTTCAAGCCAATGGCGCTGGCGGTGATATTTGCCATGCTGGCGTCCTTCATCCTGTCGCGTACGCTCGTGCCGACCATGGCGAAATATCTTATCAAGCATCCTCATGCGGAAGAACACGAAAAGGAAGGCGGCCACGGCGAGGAAAAACCCCATGGGGAGGAACAGCCAGCGGGGCAGGCTCCCGGTTTCAAGGAGAAGTTAAAACATCATATAGGGGTTTTCTCCCGTTTTCAGCAGGGATTCGAAGCTCGCTTTCTTCGATTCTGCGGCTGGTATGGCACCCTGCTCGAACGAACAATTGAAGATCGCCGCCGGTTCGCGACGATCATGCTGGCTTTCGCGCTCGTCTCTCTAATTCTGTTCTACTTCAACGGCCGCGATTTTTTCCCCGAGGTCAGGTCCGGGACCATACAAATGCATATGCGGGGACCTCTTGGCACACGGATGGAATCCATAAACCGCATCGCCACTCTCGTTTCGAATGATATCCACCGAATGCTTCCCGGGCAGGTTGAAGGCATCGTCAGCAATTGCGGCTTACCCGTCGGGCCGCATAATCTGGCATTTATTCCGACGCCCACGATCGGAACGCAGGACTGCGACCTGACGATCACCCTGTTCAACGATAAATCAGCGGTGTGGGATATCCGGAAAATTCTCCATGACGGTCTGAAGGAGCGCTATCCGGGGAGCGAATTCACATTCCAGCCAGCCGATCTGATAGCGAAAATTCTGAATTTCGGTGCCCCTTCTCCGATTACTGTTCAGGTTAACGGGATGGATATATACGGAAACTACGAATACGCGCGCAAATTGCAAGCCAAGCTTCGTAAAATCCCCGGTTCCTCCGATGTGGTGATCCAGCAAACCATGCGCACGCCCACCATGTTTATTGAAGGCCAAAGGACATATGGACTCGGCGTTAACAGGAGCGAAGCGGATATCGCCCTGAATATGCTGATAACGACTAACGGAACCCAGCAGATCGACCAGAAATACTGGCTGGATCTGAAGACCGGCATGTCATACCAGATCAACATCTATCAGCCTCAACCTCAAGTCTCAAGCATCAATGAGTTGAACAGGATTCCTGTCAAGCCGATAGGAGATGCCGGCCTGGATCAGGATTATCAGCTCCTGGGCAATCTGACGAAGAAATCGCCGGTAGGCACGCCCGGCCTAGTCACCCACAGGGGCATCATGCCGTTGATTGAAGTGTATGTGTCTGCCGAAGGGCGGGGGCTTGGCGGCGTGCTGGAGGACGTCAAGAAAATCGTCGACGAGATGGACGAAGAAGTTCCCCGCGGCTCCGCAGTCCAAATCGCCGGCCAGGCCGCGAATATGGTCACCACCTATGGCGAACTGCTTGTCGGCCTCGTAGCGGCTGTGGTGCTGATCTATCTCATGCTTGTCATCAATTTTCAATCATGGCTGATACCCTTCATCATCATTACAGCCCTGCCCGGCGCTTTGGCAGGCATTGCCTGGGCCCTGTTTCTGACCCAGACGAATATTTCCGTTCCGGCCCTGACAGGCGCCATCATGGCCATGGGAACGGCCACGGCAAATTCCATACTTGTCGTGTCCTATGCGCTGGAGCGAATCGAACAGCATGGGGACCCGCTGCGAGCCGCCCTTGAGGCCGGCAAAGCCCGGATCCGTCCTGTTCTCATGACCGCAGCGGCCATGATCATGGGCATGCTTCCGATGGCCATGGGAGGATCCACCAACGCGCCGCTAGGCCGTGCAGTTATTGGCGGCTTGACGTTTGCAACGATATATACCCTGTTTTTTGTCCCCTGTGTGTATGCCATCATGTATTACGCACGACGCACTCCTGAAGACAAGGAAAGCGTTCCTGACGACAAGGAAATCGCTCCTCAACTTGGAAATTCCTGATATGGAAAACTTACGCAAAAAAAATACGGTAATTATTGCGATCGTTCTTCTTGGTTTTCTCATCTATCTGGGTTACCGGGTCGTTGAATCCAGGAAGGATACGGCTTCTTTAACAAAACAGGCGATGGAAAATGACGTTCCCACGGTGGCTATAGTCCATGCCGAACCATTGCCTGCCCAGGAAACCATCCAGCTTCCAGGTACCATCGAGGCATGGTTTCAGGCGCCGATCTATGCCCAGGTATCCGGCTACGTCAAGATGTGGCATAAGGATTGGGGGGCGAGAGTCCAAAGAGGAGATGTCCTTGCCGAAATCAACGCGCCGGCGCTCGATGCCCAATACCGGCAAGCCAAGGCGGATCTGGCGTCGGAAGTGGCCCTTTATGATCTCGCCGAACTTACTGCCGACCGGTATATAGCCTTGCGCAAAAACCAGGCGGTATCCGAGCAAGCGATTTCGGTAAAGGTGGCCGAGGCAAAAGCCCAGGAGGCAAAGGTCAATGCCGCCATGCAGAATGTTCGTAACTTCGAGGCATTGATCGGGTTTAAAACGATTATTGCACCGTATGACGGTGTAGTCATTAACCGCGCCATCAATGTGGGAGACTTCATCAATAAGGAAGGCACGATCAGTACGCCGCAAGGTGAAGTCCGCAATCTTTATACTGTCGCGGACATCAGCCGGCTGCGTTTGTTTGTAAGCGTGCCTGAGCGGTTCGGCGCCCTTATGCATGACGGCCTGAAAGCTCACCTGACGGTGCCGCAATTTCCCAATCGGCAATTCACTGCCGAGTTTCTGACCACTGCTCGTGGCTTCGATGTGAGCACTCGTACGGTGGTCACCCAGTTCGTGATTGAAAATGAAGAGAAGGATCTGTGGCCGGGCTCCTATGCATCCGTCAACCTGAGCGTGGATGTTGAGAATAAGCACCTCTCCATTCCATCCAGCTCACTGGTATTTGACGAGATGGGGACGCGAGTGGCCGTTGTAGATGACAACAACATCGTTCACTTCAAGCCGATCAAAATAAGCAGAATCCTCGACGCTACTGTCGAATTAACCGAGGGTGTCTCAACAGAGGACCGGATTATAAACAATCCCAGCGCTGCCATACTTGAAGGTGACAAAGTAGTCATTGTAGAGCCTGCGCCGGGGTATGACCTGATCAATAAGCCAAAAGAGCAGGTTTCGGGTGCATCGAAGCCAGCCTCACATGCAGAAACGCAAGATCCGAAGTTAAAACAACAAGCGTTAAAGGCATCACATGCACCCTAACACTCACTTGACCATGATTGACCTGCGGTGTAAAAAAGGAATCGATATTTCAAACCTCTGTCGTCTCGGCGCAAGATTTGGGAGTTTCTTATTTGTTGCAGCCAGCCTCACGGCTTGCGCCAACCTTCCCTTTCCTGCATTCAATCTGTCACCCACCTATCAAAAACCTCAATTTGTTGTTCCGGATTCGTGGGAGGGATCGGGTCCTTTCGTTAAGGCCAATCCCTCAGATGATGCACTGCGCCCCGACTGGTGGACACTATATAACGATCCAATTCTAACCGGTCTTGTAGAACAGGGGATGGCCGCCAATCCGGACTTGCACGCGGCAGCTGAACGGTTCGTTCAGGCGCGCAATTCAATGATGAAGGCACGGTCTCGATATTTCCCCCAACTCGGCTTTGACTTCGGCGCCAGTAATAACAGACAATCCGATCACAGCCTCTTTCGTGGTCTTGGAGAACCTAACACCGATGTTCAAGTTGCTGGCCAGGGAATTGCGTCCTGGGAACCGGATTTCTGGTCGAAATACCGAAATGCGGCGCAAGCCGCAATCTATCGTGCTGAAGAACGTGCGGCCGATTATGGACTCGCACGCCTTATTCTTCAGGCAGAAATTGCATCAAATTATTTCATGCTGCGTGGACTGGATGCGCAAATTGCAATTTACACCCAATCGATTGATCTTTATAAGTACTCATTAGAGGTTGTAGTGACTCAGTTTGAAGGCAAGATCGCCTCTAATCTCGATGTAGCACGGGCCAAGTCGCTGCTGTTCACAACCGAGTCAACATTGGCCCTGATGCGAGGTGACCGCAAGGTGGCGGAGCAGGCCATTGCAATTCTCCTTAATCTCGCTCCAGCCAGCTTTAAGCTCGACCCAATTGATAACCTCCTTACCGTGAATTTCAGCCTTCCAAAGACAATTCCCTCTACGTTGCTTGAACGTCGGCCCGATATTGCGGGAATGGAGCGCCGGATGGCGCAGGCCAACCGGGAGATTGGAATTGCACGTGCCGCTTTTTTCCCAGATATTGCCTTCCGGGTCGGAGGAGGAATGGAGGATTCCGGACTCAATCTGCTCAGCCTGGCTAACAGTTTCTGGGCCTATGGTTCCTCTTTTTCCATTCCGCTTTTCCAGGGCGGATATCGTCGGGCTCAATTGCAACAATCATGGTCGGTCTATCGCGAGACAGAAAACTTATATCGTTCGACCGTGTTGAAGGCCTTTCGTGAAGTTGAAAATAACCTGACCCAGACTTATTGGATGACTGTTGCTGCCGAACGTCAGGACGCTGCCGTCGAAGCCGCACGTACAACACAAAACCTTACCATGGACCTCTATAAGGGCGGTTTGGCCTCCAGCCTTGAACTCATTTATTCCCAGATCGGCACGCTGACGACAAGCATCAATTCCGTACAGATCAAGACTAATCGGCTGATATCATCGGTGGGGCTTATTCGTGCGCTTGGAGGAGGCTGGGATCGTGGGCAATTACCCGCTGACGATCAAATTCAACCCTTTGGTACACTCCAATATACTGATCTTGATAAGCCACCACCAGCCGGAGGAATTGACGTCAATGCGGATCCCATCGATAGAAACGACAAAAACAATAATTTGACAAAGCCTCTTGTTCCAATTGACGCCAATGTGGATCAGAGCGATAGGAACAACAAAAACAGTAATTTGACAAAGCCTCTGGTTCCATATGGTGGATCATAGCGATGGAAACAACAAAAACAATAATTTGACAAAGGCCCTGGTTCTATAATTGCATCTTGCAAGAGCTCCGTTGCAAAAAATTGTGATGGTCAAAGACAGCTCTTTGATATGCCGGTTAACGGAATAGATGTTGAACTTGTTTTTAATGCTTCCGGGCGGCAACCGAATCGAGCTTGCTGGCTAACATCGTGATGGCCTGGAACACAGCGCAGATGCAGACAATCCTGGATCGCTGGGTCAGTCGCAGGTGGGTCGTTCCGCCCAAGTTGATCGGCAAGATCGCAGCCACGCGGCTTGAGGGAATCACTTTGCGCGGGGTGTTTCGTTTCCCAATTGAGCGCTATGCCGAGCAGATTCCGCCGTCACAAAACGTCGCGAAAACTACCCCGTTAGCTGAAATCGACCACGCATTCACGCCCTAAAACTCGAATTACAGAATGAATAGTAATACCGGTAAGATCAATATCTTACTGAGTCACGCCCGCGTCGTTGCCGGCTTTGCGTACCGTCACTTATTGTACTGAAAACGAGGGACCCCCTTGACAACGACTACAGTACTGAGAAGGAAAGATTGGATAAGGTTGTAGATGAGGGTGAATAAGCAAGGTGATTTTTTGCTCTAGCGGGGTCAGTTCACGCCGTGGCGGCCAAAGCCGCCGCCTTCCCGTTTCAGGATGACCCAAGATGATCTATCCGGACAGCCAATCCCGGTTTTTAAACACACTCTTCACTCTTTTAGAGAAGTAGAAATAAGGAATCCAAATGATTGGCCAGATCATGGTCATTATATTAGTAGAAAAACCTGGAGAACTCCCCTCAAAGTATTTATCGTTAATCGCAATAGCAATAAGCGAAGATACTATATTTGCGAAGAGTATGTATCTCAGAATGGGAACATAGGCATAGTTTCTAGACCTTCTGAGCTTTTCCGCCACCACAATTTCGGCACAGTACAACAACAGACCAGGAACAGTGGTCAAAAGAAAAAATGGATACAGGTCGGGTGTGTTTATCCATGCTTCAGATAGATAGCTATCACGGCGGCCGACTATCACCAGTATTACTATAATTGCCCCTATATAGAGTCGAATATAGTAATAGAGCAGCCAACCGCCAATTTCTTTTTTCCTGCGGCTCGCACAAACGAACCAGATGATCAAGATGATCAGCGTGAGCAGGAAGCGAATCCAGCCAGTTTGAAACGAGGTGGCCGGTGTATCGGTTGATGCGAAGACGGGCAGCGATAATGCAAGCAAGCCCAAAGCCGTAATACCAACCATGCTGTAAATTCTTTTTAACGATGTATAGTTTATGGGGCAGAGCCGTTTAGCAATGTTGGCGTTTCTATTAGGTTGATTCTCCGCAATCCATTTCCATTGCAGCTGCAGGCCAGGAATCGTCCGAATCCTCGTTCAGGTGGAAGCAATTGTATCTCGGGAACCTCATTGCACCAATGGAGGGAAGAATATAAAAGATCCCGATGAACTTTTTTTCGGGATTGTGAACCGGGATGATCATGCATTCCGGCTAACAAAAACTTTATGACAGGAGAAAAACATGTCTGAACTGGTTGTAGTGGGTTTTAAAGATGCCGAAGAAGCCGATCGTGTTTTATTCAAACTTGCCAAATTGAAAAAGGAACACCTGATAGATCTTGAGGACGCCGTTGTCGTCATCCGCGACGAGGCTGGCAGGGTCCACCTCAAGCAGAGCATTAATCCTGCGATTGAGGGAGCGACGACCAGTTTCGCTTTCCTTTCCGGCAGCTTATGGGGAGCCTTGGTCGGACTGCTGTTCCTGCATCCGTTTGCCGGCTTTGTATTAGGCGGCGCAATGGGCGTCGGGGCAGAGGCGCTGACCGGCTCTCTCGCCGACTACGGCATCAACGACGATTTCATCAAGTCGTTGGGCGAAACGATCCCAATCAACTCGTCCGCGCTTTTCATTCTCGTGCGCAAGGCGCAACCGGAAAGAGTCCTGGCGGAGCTCTCCGGCGTTAAAGGCAAGGTCCTGCGAACGTCCCTGTCTCCCGAGCAGGAGAAAAAGCTTCAGGAAGCTCTGGCAGATTCAACACCCCATCACGGCATAGCCGAGACGTAGAAACGTAGAAATGTAGGTGCAATAAGCGAAGCGCATTGCACCCTATGGCGGTTCCGGATGCATGCCTGATTTATCGCTACGCTTCAAATAGGTCGAATTAGCGCAGCGTAATCCGACGGGTCCGCCAACCGATGCAGCCGACACCAGCACGGATTGCGGAAGTTAACTTTACGGCACTCGCCGGGAAATGCTGTGTCATTGAGCGTGTCGGATTACGCTTCGCTAATTCACCTATGAGCTATTGTCAAATGTTGTGTATGATTCGGTTCAGGCGGCGATTTCCTTGCTTTTTTCCGGCACACCGTTTTTGAACTGAACCACGGCTAGCAATTCCGCGAAACGTTGTGCTCCTTTCAATCTGCGCCACTCGCGTTCAGCACTTTTGGCAAGCGTGAAGACCATCGCCAGCATGCTGCCGCGTGACACACACAGCCGCGTGTTTTTGCAGTGCGCAGCCGTACAATGGCGAAGGTCGAGTCGATCGGGCTGGTGGTCCGGATATGCAGCCAGTGTTCGGCTGGAAAATCTTAGAAGGCAGTCAGCGCCTCCCGATCCCTGACAAGGCAGTTCACCGCCTTGAGTACTTCGCCTCGTGGTTGACGATGAAACGGTCAAATGCACGCTGCCCCTCTTCCCGGTTGGCGGCCATCCAGATTCCTGCAGCGCCGCTTTTGCTTTGAGCTGTTGGCTTTCGGGCAGCTTGTTCAACACATTGGCCGTCTTATACAAACCCGGACAGTTTATTTGTCCTCTACATATATCGAAAATTGGCTGGTAAAATTCTACTGACGAGATTAACATTAACGTTAACGTTATTGAGATTGTCAAACCGTAGTGGAGGTAGCCATGGCTCGTACGATTCCACAAGCATCTCGTGATTATGACAATACCAGTATTGTCGAGCGTCCAGACGGTTTTTACTGGCACGAAAAGGGGAGCGATAAGGTTTTTGGCCCTTTTGCCACGTTGCTCGAAGCCATCCAGGATATGGAATATAACGCTGAATCAGATTATGAACCCGGGGAAACCTTGGAGCAGGCTGAAGAAGAAATTGGCATTTCGGACTGGATTGATCGGGAGACCGGTCAGCCGGGTGAAGAATCGTTTCGTCTTGAAAACTGATCAGTAGTCCTGATCGTGCACCGTTAACTGTTATTCGGCCCTTTTCCAAAGGACTTGGGGGATTCAGTACTTTTGCTGATGCATTGCTCGGTTACGAAGCCACAGCCTTTGACCGGGGACGGAACCGCACCCCGGCTTCGCGGAATTGACGAGGTTTGGCCAGCATTGCGATCCACCTCCCTGGAAACCCAAAAAATATCCCGGCTATTTGAGGCGACCAAACGAACAGCTCAACTTGTAATACAGCTGCACATATTCAGAAGCCACATTAACCTGGCTCGTAAGGCCTTTACAGCAACCCCCTACAGCTCCGGCTTGTTAGAATCCGGGCCGCCGCTTGATGTAATCCATCATACCTGCTATTTCCAAACTCGCCGAAGAACTCGATGAACTACCGCGACGAACGCGACACTATGGGCGTGGTGCAAGTGCCTGCCAATGCGCTATGGGGTGCACAGACGCAGCGTTCTTTACAAAATTTTAAAATCTCGGGCGAACGCATGCCAACCGCGCTGATTCACGCGCTTGCGCTGGTCAAGCGTGCAGCGGCAAGCGTTAATCGCGACTTGGGCCTGCTCGATGCCCGCACCGCCGCTGTCATCATCGAAGCAGCCGATGAGGTCATTGCGGGATGCCATGACAACGAATTTCCTCTGGTTATTTGGCAAACGGGTTCGGGAACGCAGACCAATATGAATATGAATGAAGTGCTGGCGAATCGCGCTTCGGAACTGCTCGGCGGCGGACGGGGGATCGCCTGCAAAATTCACCCGAACGACGACGTAAATAAGGGTCAATCTTCCAACGACGTATTCCCATCAGCGATGCACGTCGCCGCGGTGCGCGCAATCAGCCATCACTTGAGACCCGCGATGCTCGTGTTGCAACGTACGCTCGCCGACAAGGCTGAGGAATTTGCCGACATTGTCAAAATCGGCCGCACCCACCTGCAGGATGCGACACCTCTCACACTGGGGCAGGAGTTCTCAGGTTATGTTTCACAATTGAATCATGGCCTTGAGCATGTGGATGCCTCGCTTGCGCATCTGTGCGAACTGGCGCTGGGTGGCACGGCTGTTGGCACCGGTCTGAATACCCACCCGGAATTCGCCGTGCGCGTGGCGGCGGAATTGGCAAGATTGACGGACCTGCCGTTTATCACGGCGCTCAACAAATTTGAAGCGCTTGCCACGAATGATGCACTGGTTCATGCTCATGGGGCATTGAAGACCTTGGCCGCGTCCTTGATAAAAATTGCCAATGACATTCGCTGGCTCGCTTCCGGTCCTCGCTGCGGAATCGGTGAACTTAAAATCCCGGAAAATGAGCCGGGTAGCTCGATCATGCCAGGAAAAGTCAATCCGACCCAATCTGAAGCGCTCATCATGCTGTGCTGCCAGGTGATGGGAAATGACGTAGCGATCAATATGGGCGGTGCCATGGGTAACTTCGAACTCAATGTCATGAGGCCGCTTGTCATTCACAATTTCCTGCAAAGCGTGCGCCTGCTTGCGGATGGAATGATGAGTTTCAATGACCATTGTGCTGTAGGGATTACGGCGAACATTAAACGCATTGATGCGCTGATGAAGAATTCATTGATGCTGGTCACAGCGCTTACCCCCCATATCGGGTACGATAAGGCAGCGGCCATTGCCAAGGCAGCGCATCATGAATGTACGACTCTAAAGGAAGCAGCAATCGTATCGGGGCATGTCACCGCCGAACAATTCGATGCCTGGGTGAGGCCGGAGAATATGACAGGTGCCCAAACAAAAGGACAAAAGGACAAAAGGAGCGGACTTGACCGCTGATGGATGAGCTTAACAACTCCCTTATCGTCGCCTAGGGTTGGTCTGGTGTTAACTGGCGGTGGCGCGCGCGCCGCTTATCAGGTGGGGGTGTTGCAAGCCATCTCCGCCATGTTGCCAAAAAGGACTCGAAATCCTTTCCCCGTGATTTGCGGCACCTCCGCCGGGGCATTTAATGCGGCCAGCCTCGCACTTTCGGCTCGGAATTTTCATGAAGGCGTACGGCGGCTATCGTCAGTATGGGAAAATGCTCATGTCAACCAGGCTTACCGCTCCGACCCCATCGGGGTATATGGCAACGCGGCACGATGGCTGACTTCGCTGCTGTTCGGTAGTCCGAACAAGCGCAGCGCGGCTTCACTTCTTGACAGTTCTCCACTTGCTCAAACACTAGAACGAAGTTTGCCGCTCCACGGCATCCAGAAAAGTATCAAGGCAGGTGCGTTATATGCGCTCGGTATCACCGCCTGGGGCTACACTTCCGGCCAATCGGTTACATTCTACCAAGGTGTCGACAGCATCGTTCCGTGGAAACGGGAACGCCGTATTGGCATACCGTCGCGTATCGGTATCGAGCACCTGATGGCATCCTCCGCTATCCCGCTTCTCTTTCCAGCAATAAGACTCAACCGTGAATATTTCGGCGATGGTTCCATGCGTCAGCTTGCACCCCTCAGTCCTGCGCTACATCTGGGCGCTGAACGCGTGCTGGTAATAGGCGTACGTAAAACGATCGATACGCTGCCTGAACGTGTTAAAGTGGACAGCTATCCCACGCTGGCACAGATAGGTGGCCATGTCATGGGCAGCATTTTTCTCGATAGTCTCTACGTGGATCTGGAACGCCTCCATCGCATCAATAATACTATCCGGATGATCCCCGATGAGACTATGAAAAATAGCACCATGTCTTTACGCCAGGTGGAGTCGATGGTTATTTCTCCGAGCGTGGAAATCAATAAAATTGCTGAACAGCACGCCCACACCCTGCCCCGTGCGATAAGTCTGTTCTATCGCAGCATCGGAGCGATGAGACGGGATGGGTCGGCACTTCTCAGCTATGTTCTATTTGAGGAATCCTTCTGCCGCGCGTTAATCGAACTGGGCTACCAGGATACGTTGCCGCGCAGGTCCGAAATTCTCCAGTTCATCGGAGCCAAGCCAAAGAACTGAGCGGCACTGTTATAATTTCGCTAGCGCCCACGTTCCGGTTCAATTCCGGTCTTTCCCGGAATTGAACTCCACGGAATTACCCGCCATTTTCAGAAAATAGCATATGGATATTGCCAGCCCGGAATTCTGGATCGCGGTGCTCCAAATCATCGCCATCGATATCGTGCTGGGCGGCGATAATGCCGTTGTTATTGCGCTCGCGTGCCGGCGACTGCCGGAGAGACAGCGAAATCTCGGCATTTTTTGGGGTGTATTCGGGGCCATTGGCCTGAGAGTGGTACTGATCTTTTTTGCCCTCACCCTATTGACCATCCCATTCCTGAAAATTATCGCTGGCCTGCTGCTGTTGTGGATCGGTATCAAGTTGCTGCAACCTGAACCGGAAAATAACGAACACCCGATCAATGCCAGCACAACGCTGTTCGGAACGATAAAGACCATTGTCATTGCCGATGCCATGATGAGCCTGGATAATGTCGTTGCAATTGCCGGGGCGGCCAGGGACAGCATAGGCTTGGTTGTGTTCGGTTTATTGGTGAGCGTGCCGATTATTGTCTGGGGCAGTAAATTGGTAATGAAGCTCATGGATCGTTTTCCCATTATCGTTGTCATCGGCGCAGGTCTGCTCGGCTGGATAGCGGGCGGTATGTGCGCCACCGATGTTCAGAGCAGGGAATGGGTAAACGCCAATGCGCCTTTTTTGCATTGGCTTGCGCCATTCTGTGGTGCGTTGCTGGTCGTGATAATGGGCAGATGGCAGGCTGCGCGGGCACAGGCGAAAACAGCGCCAGTTATTGATCTGGCGGACGATACGAACAAGCCACTATAGCTCGCCAATAACGCGAGAAAGGACACGATGCTTAAATTCTTGTTGGCTGTGGATGGCTCTCACGCCTCCAATAAAGCGGTTGGCAGGTTTATCCAGCTATTGGACTGGTATAAGGAGACGCCGGAAATTCACTTGTTGAACGTGCAATTTCCGCAGCGTGGGAATGTGCCGCTTTTCATTGATAAGAAAAGTATCGATCACTATCACCGTGAGGAAGGCATGAGGGATCTGCACGCCGCACGGAAGCTACTTGGCCAAGCGAACATTACATGCCATATTCATATTACGGTGGGAGATCCGGCAGAAATGATTTTGCGTTATGCACAAGAAACCAGCTGCGACCAGATTATCATTGGTCCGCGCGGACTGGGCCTGGTCAAGGGTTTATTTCTGGGTTCAGTGGCCAGTAAGGTGATGCAGTTTTCGACACTGCCGGTCCTGCTTGTTAAGTAAAGGAGCCTCTGAACAAGTCCTCGCCGGGCGCGTTGCTGGTAAAATTGCGGATGATCGCAAGACGGCATGGCGCAGTTAGACGCAGGTCGAGCTTGGTCTACGATGCCAGGGAGAGTGCCACGCAGTGGCGGGGCAGCGCCGGATGTCGCGACGCGCGGGACATATTCGGAGGGGGGCTTATTCAGAGGTTCCTAGAGTTTGGTTGTTTGCCTTGTTTACCAAAGGAGTTTTGTGGGGATGGAGCAGTATCAAAAAGGTTTAACCCTGATCGAGTCGATGATGATATTCGCGTTTATCGGGATTTTGGTGACAATTGCCATCCCGCCCGCATATCAGTTGTACGAGGACTCCATCGCAAGGGAGCAAGTGACTGAAGCGGTCAACCTTTTGGACAATGTGAAGCGGCCCGTCTCCGGATTTTACGCCGAAAACAAGAGATGGCCCACGAAGGCAGAGTTTGACAATCTTGTGGGTACGCAGACGGGAAAGTACGTCGCCAGTCTGGCTCCAAAAACTCTAGCGAATGGATTTCAATTAACTGCGACGTTTAAAAACGGTGCAACCCCGGGACTTTTAAAAGATGGCGCTGGCAGGACGTTAGTGGTGGCTACGACTGATGGAGTGACGTGGGTCTGCAACGACAATATGGATGCTGCAACGGGCGTTCCCGGCTTGATCGCAGGTACCGTATTACCTCAACATCGTCCTACTGTATGCAAATAAAGCATGACTTTGTGCGCACAAAGGTGTTGTGGCGGGCAGATGTTCGCCTAGACAATTGACCACTACCCGCCAGAGCTTATAATTCCCGGGTTTATAATCCTTTTGGGATTACTTTTGCCCGCCTTCCTTGCAGAATACAGGGCGCGACACTCTGGCTTAGCATATTAAACCACGGAAAAAATATATGAACGAGTATACCGACCAGATAGCCGAGTATTTCAATAAGGTGCCGATGTGGCCTCTAGTTTTGCTCGCTGTGGGAATCGTTATCGTTGGAATATATGAGCTGATCCGTCGCAAGCGCCATGCTGAGGCTGTGAATGAATACCGCTCAGCTATTCTTTCCACGCTTTCCGGGCTGTATCCCAAACCGACCAATTGGCCAAGAAATATAGACACATACCTTTGCGCAAGATTACCCGTGATGCAGGAAATCATTGAAAACTTTAAACCCGATGTGGCGCAGGAAGATATAAAAGCGTACAACAAGGACTGGGATAATTATTGCCATTTCTGCCGTGCCGAGGTGACTGACGAGAAATGTATCGTTGCGGATGGTAACTCCGGTCAGGAACCGAATCCCAAAGACAAATTTCATACCCTGGTCTCCAACCTCTTGCGTTATGCAGAGTAAGCTGAATGAGCCTGTGTTCGGCCAGGAAACGGGGACGAAAACCGGATTAAAACTAATTTTCAGGCACAGCCGTCGTCAAATTTCCCTTGATTTCTGTCAAAAGGGTAGAAATCGTTAAAACCAGGAGACCTCGGGTAAACCATCGGAGGCGATCTGCGTTAGAGTGGTATGAGTAAGTCAGACTGGTCAAGAGTGAGTGATCAGTCAGCGCACCACTATCGCCCCGAATCGGAGGAGAAATGAACAAGCTGACCTCTGTCTTAGCTGCAATAGCCTTAGCCGCCACCTCCAGCACCAGCACCAGCGCTGCCGTAGAAGAGACCACTGATAAGCGTACTGCTCACCGGGCGGCTGCATCGAAACGAAATGCGGACAAAACAAGGATCCCTGCCAGGGAAGCAAAGTCCCACGCTGGACAGGATGAGCCCCATGCCCTAAAAGCCAGAGTGCTTTTGGAGGAAGATCAGAAGAAATAAACTGCTCTCCTTATCGCCAGCAAGGAGCGCGGCGCAGCTCTGTCCCTTTGGCTGCTTCTTCCTGAATTCCCCTTAAAATCCCCTTTTATTTAGGAAGCTCCAGTAAAATCATCCGCGTTAAAAGCCTTGGGGAGCTGGGCGGGATAACATTTTGTACGTTCCAGCCAATGAGAGTCCAAATACGATGTGCGTTATGACTGTGATCCAGTCACGTACGACAGAGAACCAGGGGAAAATGAACGTCATCCCGTACATATTCACACCATATATACCCAGCCCGTAGATTAAACCCGCCGTCAGTGAAAGCCTTATGCCCAGCCGGGAGATCAGGCAGGCGAGAATCAGGCTGTAAGCGATGGAGAGCATGACATGGATAAATGTCGCGATTGCCATCACCCTCCAATCAAAGGTGGGCGGCGGAGGTAAAACTTCCGGTCCCATAAGCATTGCCGCGGTCAGGCGGGCGTCTCTATATAGAATCCACGGCAAGGCATCATCCAGAAATGCCCACCACAGGGCGACCTGCGCTCCGGTGGCGACCACCCCTGCAACTATCCCGGCACCGATCGCCGCGCCCCAGTTCACGGACGCCGTATTTACTGGACGAGAGAACATAGAGCGCTCAACCATTCACACTGTTCCATGTCGAAAACACACTACCGGAAACCGATTCGTTCTACAATGATAGCAAAGCCCTGCAGGGCTGATTGCAGCCGCTCACTGAAGCACATGACTGCATTGATAAGAAGCATTGATAGAACCCGGCAACGGCCGGACGGGGGACAAGCAAGATCAGGTGCACCGCAAAATCCCTCGCATTGGTTGTGCGGATGAAGAAAAGCTTCTTGTTGCACACGGTGATCAAAAAATAAGCAGGAAGGCATCGGCTACCTAATAAAAGATTAATTCTTCAAGTTGGGTTCCAGGCAACTTATTCATCGCATCGTGCATCCAGCCCCTCCATGCAAAGCATAGATTTGACCGATCATTTCCTTATTGCCATGCCAGCCATGGCGGATCCTTTCTTTTCGAAGACCCTGACCTATATCTGCGAGCATAGTGAGCAAGGTGCATTAGGTCTGGTAGTAAACCGGCCTATAGATCTCACCCTCAAGGAATTATTTGATCAACTCGGTATTTCTTTTGATGATCAGACTCTGGGGAGTTGCCCTGTTATGTTTGGGGGACCGATACAACTGGATCGCGGCTTCGTGCTGCATCACCCTGTGGGAGAATGGCAGTCGACCATGGCAGTGAATCAGGGCATGGGCCTGACGACATCACTTGATATTTTGCAGGCCATAGCAAATGGAGAAAGTCCCAAACAGTTATTGGTTGCGCTGGGTTACTCGGGATGGGCGCCTGGTCAGATAGAGCATGAGCTATTCCAAAATGCCTGGCTCACAGTCCCGGCATCATCCAAAATCATCTTCGAGCTGCCGTCTGAGGAAAGGCTGACCGCGGCAATGCATTTGCTCGGGATTGATTTTTCCTGCCTGTCGGATGAAGTGGGACATGCGTAGGAACTGCCGGGTAATCCCATGATTTAGTCTTTATGGCTCATTTGGAACTAGGACGTTCATTTTCGACCATGCAAAACCGGGGCCCCCAATTATTAGCGGCTGGCTCACTCCCTGCTAATAATGCAGCGGGCAAGACCGATGGGGCGGTATTGGCGTTTGATTTTGGCCAGAAGCGCATCGGTGTGGCCGTGGGCAACCTGGGTCTGGGTTTGGCGCACCCCCTAGCAACGATTAGCAGTATGAATACGGTAGAGCAGTTCGAAACCATCTTCCAGTTGATCCGTGAATGGCAACCGGTCCTGCTGGTGGTAGGTCTGCCTCTGCATGCTGATGGCATTGAGCACGAGCTGACCCGGCAGAGCAGGCGTTTCGCAAGGCGCCTGGAAGGACGATTTGGCATCCACACCGTGCTGGTGGATGAACGCCATACCTCCATCGATGCCAGCCTGGCATTGCGGGAAGCAGGTGTAAAAGGGAGAAAGCAGAAACCCATGCTGGATCAGGTTGCGGCACAACTGATTTTACAGTCTTACTTTGACGGAAATGATGCTACTGCCTGATGCAGAACAATTGCTCGCGAATTTAACCGAAAGAATGCGGTCGGGCGTTGCCACGGATACAGCAATAGTGGGTATTCACACCGGAGGGGCCTGGCTGGCCGAGCGCCTGCACCACGATTTAAAGCTTCCGCTCCCCCTGGGCACGCTGGATATCTCATTCTATCGGGACGATTTCGACAAGATCGGCCTGCACGCCCAGGTAAGGCCCTCGGATATTTCATTTGAGGTGGAAGGCAGCCACATCATTTTAGTGGATGACGTGCTCTATACCGGGCGCACTATTCGTGCCGCCCTCAATGAATTGTTCGACTATGGGCGGCCGTCAAGTATCCGGCTTGCCGCATTGATCGATCGCGGCGGCAGGGAGCTTCCGATCGCGCCTCAATATGTTGGGGCAACACTGGCTCTGCCATCCGATAAAATGCTGGCACTGGAAAAAAGCTCTACCGGCAAGTTGAGCTTGCGCCTTTACGACAAAAATCCTATGGGACATGAACAATAACCCGCAGCTGAACAAGAGCGGAAAACTGCAACACCTTCTCACTACTGAGGGGCTCCCTGCTCCTATCTTGCTGAACATACTCGATACAGCCGAGTCTTTTGTCGGCGTTACCGAGCGCGATGTCAAAAAAGTGCCCATTTTGCGGGGTAAATCCGTATTCAATTTATTTTTTGAGCCTAGCACCCGCACCCGCACGACCTTCGAGATCGCCGCGAAGCGGCTATCAGCGGATGTGGTCAATCTCAACATTGCAGCTTCTTCACAATCCAAAGGTGAGACTCTGCTGGACACGGTGAATAACCTCTCCGCCATGCATGCCGACATGTTCGTCGTGCGTCACTCGCAAAGCGGGGCCGCGCACCTGATCGCGCGTCATGTGCAGCCCGAGATTCACGTCATTAATGCCGGGGATGGCCGGCATGCTCATCCCACCCAGGGACTGCTCGACGTGTTCACTATCCGCCATTACAAAAAGGATTTCCGCAACCTGCGCGTGGCCATAGTTGGCGATATCCTGCATTCCCGCGTAGCGCGCTCGCAGATTCATGCGTTAACCACGCTCGGTGTGCCGGAAGTGCGAGTGATTGCGCCTAAAACTTTATTGCCGTCAAAGGTTGAACGCCTGGGTGTCCGGGTTTTTCACGACATGGCGGCAGGGCTAAAGGATGTGGATGTACTCCTCATGCTGCGACTGCAAAATGAGCGCATGATAAGCGCCCGACTCCCCAGTAAAGAAGAATATTTCAAGTATTACGGTCTCACTCCAGAAAAACTGGCGCTGGCAAAGCCGGACGCCATTGTCTTACATCCGGGCCCCATGAATCGGGGCGTCGAAATCGATTCAGCCGTGGCAGATGGCAAGCAGTCGGTAATCCTGCCACAAGTGACATTCGGTATCGCGGTGCGGATGGCGGTCATGTCTATCTTGGCGGGACATTGAATTGGACATCGCGATCGAACGTGGCCGTGTCATAGATCCGAACAGTGGAGTTGACGCTGTGACGGACATATTCATCAGTGCCGGAAGAATTGCCGCTTTGGGGACTATGCCACCGGGATTTCACGCCCACCGTAGAATAAATGCCGAAGATCTGGTGGTGTGCCCCGGTCTGGTCGATCTCTCGGCACGCTTGCGCGAGCCGGGCCTGGAATATAAAGCCACGCTCGAATCTGAAATGGCAGCGGCTGTATCGGGAGGCGTTACCAGTCTGGCCTGCTCACCCGATACGGATCCGGTATTGGACGAGCCGGGCCTGGTGGAGATGCTAAAGTATCGCGCAAAAAGCCTGAATCAGGCTCATGTCTATCCTATCGGTGCGCTCACTCGAGGTTTGAAAGGTGAATGGCTGACAGAAATGGCTGAGCTGCGCGATGCGGGCTGCGTGGCGTTTGGCCAGGCCGACGTGCCGCTTCCCAACACCCGCGTGCTGATGCAGGCGATGCAATATGCTGCCACCTTCGGCTTCGTGATATGGCTGCGCCCGCAGGACGCCAACCTCGCCGACGGCGGTGTGGCGCATGACGGAGAAGTGGCGACACGATTGGGCCTGCCTGCAATTCCCGTATGTGCGGAAACACTCGCCCTGTCGAATATTATTTTAATGGCGAGGGAAACCGGAGCGAAAGTGCATGTGTGCCGTATCTCCAGCGCGGAGGGTATAGCAATGGTTCAGGCGGCAAAGCGGCAAGGCCTGCCCGTTACCTGTGATGTCGCGGCAAATCATATGCATCTCTCGGAAATGGATATCGGTTTTTTTGATACCAATTGTCATCTCATTCCGCCACTGCGGGGATTGAGTGATCGGGATGCCTTACGCCGCGGCCTGCTGGACGGCACGATAGATGCAATATGTTCCGACCATGCGCCAGTGGACGAAGATGCCAAGCTGCTGCCCTTCGGTGAAGCTGCAGCTGGCGCCACCGGCCTTGAACTACTGCTGCCTCTTACTTTGAAGTGGCAAGAGGAAATGAAGGTTCCGCTGGCCGCCGCGCTAGCCAAAATCACCGTGGAGCCTGCGCGGATACTTGGTGTAAATGCCGGCCATCTATCCTCCGGTGCTACCGCCGATCTTTGCGTTTTTGACCCCGATCAATACTGGAGGGTGGAGACGACGGTGCTCAAAAGCCAGGGCAAGAATACGCCTTTTTTAGGTATGGAACTGCAGGGCAGAGTAAAATACACCTTGGTCAACGGCAATGTGGTGCACGAAGCGTAGCGCCGGGATAGGAGTCTGCGGTTCATTCTCCAACCCGGTTGAATTAAGTATCAACTGAGCGCTGACGTATCCGAAATAGCCGCGCAGGGCCCAGCATCTGTTTAACCGATAATTCCAGGATAACGAAATGAATCCTTTGCTTGATTTTTCAGAACTGCCGCGTTTTGCCGACATTCGAACCGAACACATTACTCCGGCGGTAAACCAGCTGCTGGCCGATAGCCGCGCTGTCCTCGGTGGGATACGGGAAGAAACTGCGGCGCCCACCTGGCAGAATTTCGTGCAGCCCATGGAGGATGCCAACGAGCGACTCGCGCGTGCCTGGGGACAGGTGTCGCACTTGAACGCTGTGGTAAACACTGCGGAATTGCGTGAAGCGTACAACGCCAATTTGCCGCTGGTCACGCAGTACTATGCTGAGTTGAGCCAAGACCAGATTCTGTTCGAGAAATTCAAGCAACTTCGTAATAGCGATGAATTTCAGGATCTGAGCAACGCACGGAAAAAAATCGTCGAGAATGCGTTGCGGGATTTCCACCTGGGGGGAGCTGACCTTCCGGCGTCGAAGAAAGAGCGACTTCTCCGTATCCAGGAGGAACTGTCCGCGCTTTCTTCCGGATTTAACGATAACCTGCTGGATGCGACAAACAATTTTGCGTTACATATCGAAAATGCGGATGAGTTGACCGGCATTCCCGATGATGCGCTGCAGACGGCAAGAGGTATTGCGGAAAAAAACGGTTTACCAGGCTGGACATTCACCCTGCATGCGCCCTCCTATATACCGGTCATGCAACATGCAGACAACCGCACACTGCGGGAAAAACTTTATCGCGCCTATTCGACTCGTGCCAGCGAAATCGAAGTACCCGGTGTGCTCGCGAAAAGTATCGGGGATTTGGATAATACTCCATTGATACGCAAGATACTCGAGCTGCGCAAGGAAGAGGCGCAGATGCTGGGATTTGGGTGCTATGCCGAGGTATCGCTGGCGACAAAGATGGCCTCAACCCCGCAACAGGTACTGGATTTTCTTGAGGAACTCGCTCTCAAGGCTAGGCCTTATGCGGAGCGCGATCTGACGGAGCTACGCGAGTTCGCCATTGCCAAGTTAGGACTGGAAAAGCTGGAAGCATGGGATGTGGCGTATGCGAGTGAAAAGTTGCGTGTTGACCGGTACGCGTTTTCTGATCAGGAAGTGAAGCAGTATTTTCCTGAAACCAGCGTACTGCCGGGCATGTTCAAGCTTGTAGAACACCTCTATGGCATTATCATCAAGCGCGTAGAGCAGGGTATTCAGCTTTGGCATCCCGATGTGAAATTTTTCACCATAAGCGATGGCGAAGCAAAATTGATCGGTCACTTTTACCTGGATCTCTACGCACGGCCCGGCAAGCGAGGCGGCGGATGGATGGACGACGCTGTCAGCCGCCGCATGAGATCTACGGAAACCGCGGAGCGCATACAGGCACCGGTAGCATATCTTAACTGTAATTTCTCCGCGCCTGTTCATATCGACGGTAAGGTGCGCCCTGCTCTGTTTACGCACGATGAGGTCATTACTCTTTTTCATGAATTTGGTCACGGGCTGCACCACCTGCTCACCCAAGTCGAAGACCTGGGTGTATCGGGTATCCATGGCGTTGAATGGGACGCGGTGGAGCTGCCCAGTCAGTTCATGGAGAACTTCTGCTGGGAATGGGAAGTGCTGAGCAATATGGCAAAGCGTGTTGACTCGTTACCGCAAAGTGGCAGTTTGCGGGAAACGCGCTCTGCTCCGCCTCCCGCCCCGGATGGCTCTGCCAATGCCGTGTCGACCGAGCATGTTGATAATAGTGCGCCTATCCCACGCTCGCTATTTGACAAGATGCTGGCGGCGAAGAATTTCCAGAGCGGCATGCAGACGCTCCGCCAGATCGAATTTGCGCTATTCGATATGCATCTGCATACCGATTTCGATCCGAATGGGGAAAAAACGGTGCAGCAATTATTGGACGAGATCCGCGAGCAGGTTGCGGTGATTATTCCACCTAAATTCAATCGCTTTCCCAATAGTTTTTCGCATATTTTCGGGGGGGGCTATGCGGCGGGTTATTACAGTTACAAATGGGCGGAAGTGCTGTCCGCCGATGCCTACAGCCTATTTGAGGAAACTTCTCCCGGCAAGGTTGTGAATGCTGAAACTGGCGCCCTTTTCTGGAACGAAATTCTGGCGGTCGGGGGAAGCCGTCCCGCACTGGAATCATTTATTGCATTCCGCGGGCGAGAGCCGGAAATAGACGCGCTGTTGCGCCATCACGGTATGGCTGCGTGAAGCGCTGCCGGAGAATGAGCCATTGATTTTGTGCGATAGGCTCTGCTAGGTAAATTCAGCTACAAAAAAATTAATCGCAAGCTGAAGCAATCGGCATAAACCGAGCGGGATTTGCCGATACTCAATTGTTGTTGCATCAGCTTCCTTCGAACGCTAGTATAGTGCCCCAAGCACGGCGTTTCAGTGTTGGTCTGGCGTCCGGCTCATCCTAATTTCCCAAACTTCTGAATGAGACCCGAATTGAATACAATAGCGCATCTGCAAAGGCTTTATACTGATGTGCGGCTGGGGCATGTTTAGCTTGACAATAGGAGAAAAATCAGATGAAACGTATCATATGGGTCATTACCGCGCTATCGGCTACCGTGCTGGTAGGTTGCACCAACGTACCGAAACCCGAAGTCCAAAAATATAGCGACGGCGAATTATCAGTACCCTCAAACTATAAGAGCTGGCCGAAGTTTTTGTCCGATATACAGCGAGCCGATACCAAGCAGGTCCGTGATATTTATATCAATCCCATCGGAAATACTACCAAAATGGGCGATGCCTTTCCCAACGGAACCATTTCGGTCATGGAAATTTACAAGGCGCGTGAGGCCGCTGACGGTACTCCCCTGAAGGGGCCCGACGGTAAATTCGTCAAAGGTGAATTGTTAAAAATAGGCGTAATGGGCAAGGGCGCTGGCTGGGGTGAAAGCGCGCCACCGGAGCTAAGAAACGGAGACTGGGTGTATTCCATGTACCTGGCTGATGCGAAAACCAAAGCGCCGGACGATACCGCAACGTGCCGAGCATGCCATTTGCCGCTGAAGGACAAGGATTACATTTTCCGTTATGATGAGTATTTCCAGAAGCGCGCCAGCTATTGATGTGCCGACCGCACTCCCGCATCGCAGCACCGGGGGTGCAGTTCAGCACCCAATCTAGGGAGCAGAAGCTCCTGAGAGGTTCAAGGATCTGATCGGATTGGGAGCGGATTGGGATCTGATCAGATCGCGCCCTGCCCGAGAAAGAATCGTTAGCTCAGCTTGCCGTGGCACTGTTTGTATTTTTTTCCTGATCCACATGGACATGGATCGTTCCGGCCTATCTTCTGGCCCTGCCGTACAAACGGTTGGTGCTTCTCCGAACGATCCTGGGCCTCGCCGACCTCCTGTTCCTCTTCCCCCAGGACTTCCTCATAAGCCGCATGACGGTACTGCACATTCACGGGTTGATGCTGTGTTTCCGCCACAGCTTCGACCTGCTGCTCGCTTTTTATCTGCACCGTCATAAGTGTTCGGGTGACCTCGGCCTTGATTTCCTCCAGCATTGCAGTAAATAGCTCAAACGCTTCCCGCTTGTATTCCTGCTTGGGGTTTTTTTGCGCATAGCCCCGCAAATG
This sequence comes from Nitrosovibrio tenuis, assembly GCF_900109785.1. Classification (GTDB taxonomy): domain Bacteria; phylum Pseudomonadota; class Gammaproteobacteria; order Burkholderiales; family Nitrosomonadaceae; genus Nitrosospira; species Nitrosospira tenuis_A. Next base: position 158,581 of record NZ_FOBH01000001.1, on the reverse strand, counting down.
GATGCCTTGGCGCAGATGATCCAGTGCTGACAGATGTTCGCGCCAATGGGTATCGAGACTCTGCAACATTACCGCGCGCTCGTACTGATGCATGATACCGGTGCCGACCTGGTCCACTTTCAGCCGATAATGTTCTTGCGCCGCCTCCGCAATGCGCGCGTGGAGGTTTTCTTCATGCAAGTCAGATTCCTTCTCCAGCCATTCCTTTAATGGCAATGCCAGCTGATATTCGGCAGTCAACGCCTTTTCCAGTCCAGGCACGTCCCACTCTTCCTCTACACTCTGCGAGGGCACATGCAGGACGATGAGATTGCGGAGCATGTCCTCGCGCATCGCGGTAACCGTTTCTGAAATATCCTGTGACTCGAGAAGTTCGTTGCGTTGCTGATAAATGACTCTTCTCTGGTCATTCGCGACATCATCGTATTCGAGTAATTGCTTGCGCATATCGAAATTGCGGGCTTCCACCTTGCGCTGGGCATTTTCAATGGCGCGGGTGACCCACGGATGCTCGATAGCCTCGCCCTCGGGCATCTTAAGCCGCTGCATGATGTTCGCTACCCGGTCGGATGCAAATATTCGCAGCAACGGATCTTCCAAGGAAAGATAAAAACGGCTGGAGCCTGCATCGCCCTGGCGGCCCGCGCGTCCACGCAACTGGTTATCCACCCGGCGGGATTCATGCCGTTCTGTTCCGATAATATGCAATCCGCCTTGCTTGAGGACCTCATCGTGAAGAATCTGCCATTGCTCCTGCACTTCCGTAATTCGTGCAGTTCGCTCCGGCTCGCCTGTATTCTCGTCCGATCGAATCCGCTCAAGCTCAGGTTCCGGGTTGCCTCCCAACACGATGTCGGTACCACGACCGGCCATATTCGTTGCAATTGTGATCATTTTAGGACGGCCAGCCTGGGCGACAATCTCTGCTTCTCGCGCATGCTGCTTGGCATTCAGTAACTGATGCGGTAATTTCTCTTTTGTCAATAACCCAGATAGCAATTCGTTGTTTTCAATGGAGGTCGTTCCGACCAGGACAGGCTGCCCCCTCTGGTGACAATCTTTGATATCTTCAATGATGGCGCCGTACTTCTCGTCCATGGTACGGAAAACCTGATCCATCCTGTCGATACGAACCATCGGACGATGGGTAGGAATGATGACGGTTTCCAGCCCGTAAATTTGCTGAAACTCGTAAGCCTCGGTATCAGCCGTACCGGTCATACCGGCCAGTTTCTGATACATGCGGAAATAATTCTGAAAAGTGATCGAAGCGAGTGTCTGATTTTCCTTCTGGATCGGGACGCCTTCCTTTGCTTCTACCGCTTGATGAAGGCCTTCCGACCAGCGTCGGCCCGCCATGAGCCGCCCGGTAAATTCGTCGACAATGACTACCTCGCCATTCTGTATCACGTAATGCTGGTCGCGATGAAATAATGCATGGGCACGCATACCCGCGTAAAGATGATGGACGAGGCTGATATTGGCGGGATCGTAGAGGCTGGTCCCCGTTGCAAGCAACCCGCTCTGGGCAAGCAATTTTTCCGCATGCTCGAAACCAGCTTCGCTCAATAAGACCTGCTGGGCTTTCTCATCAACACTATAATCACCCGGGCCGTTTTCTGTTTCTTGACGGCTAAGCTTCGGAATCAACGCGTTGATACGCAGATAAACTTCAGTATTGCCTTCCGCCTGGCCTGAAATAATGAGCGGGGTACGGGCCTCGTCAATTAAAATGGAATCCACTTCGTCAACGATGGCAAAGTTGAGCACGCGCTGCACACGCTCGGCAGGATGGCTCACCATGTTGTCACGCAGGTAATCGAAGCCGTATTCGTTATTGGTTCCGTAGGTTATATCCGCAGCGTAGGCGGTTTGTTTATCGCCATGCTCCATCTGCGAAAGGATGACACCCACACTGATACCGAGGAATTGATAAATCCGCCCCATCCATTCGGCATCCCGTTTAGCCAGGTAATCGTTCACCGTAACCAGATGAACGCCCTTACCGGACAAGGCATTGAGATAAGCGGGCAGGGTTGCCATCAGAGTCTTACCTTCGCCCGTGCGCATCTCGGCAATTTTCCCCTCATGCAGCGCCATGCCACCGATCAGTTGCACATCAAAGTGACGCATTCCAAGCACCCTCTTGCTTGCTTCGCGCACGACAGCGAATGCCTCCGGCAACAATGCGTCGACAACTGTTCCGTCGGCAATACGTCGCTTGAATTCTTCAGTTTTAGCGCGGAGTTCAGCGTCAGTCAGCGCTGCGATGGTGGTTTCCAGCTTATTGATTGTCCCTACAGCCTGGAAATATTGCTTGATTAGCCGATCGTTACGGCTTCCGAAGACTTTTTTGAGCAGATTGTTCAGCATGAAATCTCAAAAATCTATTATTTGAACCGAGTGTCCAAAAAATAAGGGGTGAGGTTTATGGCCTCACCCCCGCGCAGAGTATTAATCCGACTTAACCGGGCATCTTCAAGAATCGTGATGGATTTTGCGGTAAGCCCCTGTGCCTGACTTCAAAATGCAGATGAGGACCGGTAGAACGGCCAGTGCTACCTACTTCGGCAATCTTCTGTCCCCGCACTACTACCTGGCCCGGCTTGACCAGGCGCTTGGAAGCATGTGCATAGCGGCTGACGAGATCATTGCCGTGGTCGACATCGATCATATTACCATATTCGGGATGGTAATCGGAATACACTACCACTCCCCCTGCCGCTGCGACAATGGGGGTACCTGTCGCCGCCGTGAAATCGACCCCTTCATGAAACGCACTTCTGCCGGAAAATGGGTCTATGCGCACGCCAAAACCGGATGAATACCATTTTGCATCCACCGGCATCACGGACGGGAGCATTTTCTTCTTGAGCCTGTCCTGCATCAACAAAGAATCAAGCGCTCCGAGCTTATCGCTGCGATCCTCTAAAACACGCGAAAGTTCTTCAATTTTATTGTTGAACTCCAGGAAGGACATGTCCTGGGACGGCAGAGCCGCCATCATCCCGCCCTGACCCGGAGTCTGATTGAACAGAAATTCCTGGGGTTTGATCCCGGATAACTCTGCAAGACGCGCTCCGACCGAATCGAGCCGCAGCAGTTGCGCCTGCATCTGACCCATCTTTACTGCCATAGCATTAAGGCTGTCGCGCAGGTACGACTGGGTTTTTTGATGTTCTTCCTGCTGCACGCTTAAAACCAGTGACCGCAGCGATGGGCTGTCAATCTTGTCCGCATAGCGCAGAGAAAGATAGTTCAATCCCATCGCCAACAATATTACGACCAGAAAGAATAACCCCGCCACAAGCACCAGATGGGTACTCGTTAAGGTCAAGGTTTTGGCTTTTGCCAAATTATTGGAAATTAGAATAACATTCATCTTATTCCCTGATCCTCATTCAGCCATGACCGTCCACAAGATCAATTTTTACCTAGGCGTTCTTAGCCAGACGGCCGACCATCAACGGTTATTCAGCTACATGAGCGCGTTAACCTTAATGCAGCAGGTATTTATGGAAATTGCCCCGCCCCAATTGGCTCAACATTGCGCTTTAGGTGGATTTTCCCAACGAAAGCTGACCATATGCGCGCCTAACGGGGCCATTGCGGCAAAACTCAGACAAACGATGCCTTCGTTATTATTAAAATTTCAGGCGAAGGGCTATGAGGTTACTGCAATTCGCGTTGCTGTGCAAGCAAATTCCGCCTATGTAAAGGGCTCCCCGGCCGCCCGGCCACAAATAGACCAGGGGGGCGTGGAAAGCCTGCATCGGCTGGCGGCGGACTTGCCTCAATCTCCCTTGAAAGAGGCCGTGGAATCACTGCTTAAAAAAGCCTGCTCGGATCGGCGAGCCGGTTAACGGAGCCTCCGCATAAAGCGCGTTGGAACCGGGCTCTCTGCTGGCTAACGGTTCAGATTCCTAATCCGCTTGTTTTCTGAGAAATGCCGGAATATCCAGCATATCCACCCCGGATTGTTTCATGGCCTCCACGGTTGCGTCGCGCCTCCTGTTCGTGCGGATAGCGGCAGGCGCATCCAGTTCCTTCCAGTTGACAGCGTCCGCGAACGAGGCGTTATCCGTTCCCGTGCGCGTGTGAATGATGCTTAATGGTTTGGGCTGGGCGCGGTTGACAACTCCGCCAAGTCCCGTCGCCACCATGGTAACCCGCAGATCATCCTGCATATCCTCATCGATTACAGTGCCGACGATTACTGTGGCGTCTTCGGCAGTAAAGTCCTTGATAACACCCATAACTTCATGAATTTCCTTCATTTTCATTCCCGAACTGGCGGTAATGTTGACCAGTACCCCTCGAGCGCCGGAAAGATTCACATCTTCCAGCAGGGGACTCGCTACAGCCTGCTCCGCGGCCAGGCGTGCGCGATCTATACCTGAAGCAAGCGCGGAGCCCATCATGGCCATGCCCATCTCAGACATCACTGTCTTAACATCAGCAAAATCAACATTGACGAGACCGGGGCAGTTGATGACTTCTGCAATTCCCGCTACGGCGCCATACAGTACGTTATTTGCAGCCCTGAACGCATCCAGCATGCTGACGTCTTCGCCTAGAACTGACATCAGCTTGTCATTGGGAATCACGATCAATGAATCGACATACTGCGACAATGCTTCCATTCCCGCCTGCGCCGCTTTGATACGACGCCCTTCGAAGGAAAAGGGTTTGGTCACCACCGCTACGGTGAGAATGCCCATTTCCCGGGCCACCTGCGCGATCACCGGTGCCGCGCCGGTGCCGGTACCCCCACCCATCCCCGCGGTGATGAACAGCATGTCCGCCCCTTCGATCAGTTCGGCGATCCGGTCACGATCTTCCAGCGCTGCATTGCGCCCGATTTCAGGATCGGCTCCAGCACCCAGCCCCTTGGTCATGGCCGACCCCAACTGAAGCAGGGTTCGCGCCTGATTACGCTTCAATGCCTGCGCATCGGTGTTAGCGCAGATGAATTCGACGCCTTGCACCCCATTCTGGATCATGTGATCCACTGCGTTGCCACCGCATCCGCCGATGCCGATGACTTTGATTACCGCTTCCTGTGTTTGTGTATCCATGATTTCGAACATAGCGCTTCTCCTTTAAGTAAAACAAATATGTCATTGGCAGTTTTCTGCTTTGATCCGATGAACCATGGTTGACCATGGTTGACCATGATTGACCATGGTTGACTATGGTTGGCCGTTTTGCCTGGCCAGACATTCACTTCCTTCCGGAACACTAAAAATTGACCTGAAACCAGCTCCTCATCCTTTCCAGAATGCGCTTGAATGAATTACCCTGGAGCCTGGTATGCTGGTGCCTTTGAAGCTGCTCCATTCCCGCAAGGATCAGTCCGATACCTGTGGAGCATCGTGGCGTAAGCACCACCTCTTCCAGACCTCCCCGATAATGGGGTAAGCCAAGCCGTACGGGCATGTGAAATATCTCTTCGCCAAGTTCCACCATGCCTTGAAGCGAGCTGCTGCCGCCCGTGATGACAATCCCGGATGACAGCAGCTCTTCGAGACCACTACGGCGCAATTCAGCCTGCACCAGAGAATAGAGCTCCTCCGCACGCGGCTCGATGACTTCCGCCAGCGTTTGCCTGGAGAGCTGCCGCGTTCCCCGGTCACCCACGCCTGCTACCTCAACCATGTCATGCGGATCCGCCATCGTGCGCAGGGCGCAGCCATAGCGGCATTTGATATCCTCGGCGTCTTTGGTCGGAGTGCGAAGCGCCATCGCGATGTCATTTGTAATCTGGTCTCCTGCAATCGGAATCACCGCGGTATGGCGAATGGCGCCGTGAGTAAATACCGCGATATCGGTGGTCCCACCCCCGATGTCCACCAGGCAGACACCCAGATCCTTCTCATCTTCAGACAGCACGGCCATTGCCGAAGCGAGCGGTTGCAACACCAGATCACGCACTTCCAGACCGCAGCGACGCACACACTTCATAATGTTCTGCGCCGCGGATACAGCACCCGTGACGATGTGCACTTTCACCTCCAGGCGGATGCCGCTCATGCCGATGGGCTCACGCACATCCTCCTGTCCATCTATGATGAATTCCTGATTGAGCACATGTAGAACCTGTTGATCATTGAGAATATTCACGGCCTTTGCGGTTTCCATGACGCGATCCACGTCCAGCCGCGATACCTCCTTATCCTTGATCGCCACCATTCCGTGCGAATTGAAGCTTTTGATATGGCTACCGGCAATCCCGGTATAAACCTCGCGGATCTTACAGTCGGCCATCAGCTCCGCCTCTTCAAGCGCGCGCTGGATCGCGCTTACGGTAGTCTCGATATTGACGACCACGCCTTTCTTCAAGCCGCGCGAGGGATGGCTTCCCATACCAATCACTTCGAATCCGCCCTCGGGCTTCACCTCCGCAACAATGGCAATAATTTTCGATGTCCCGATGTCGAGGCCGACGATCAGATTTTTCGTTTCGTTACTTCTGTTCATCTGCCCGGCAATCTAAAAATCTCATATCTTTTCTTCCAATTCCTATTGCTCTTGCCCATATCTCTTCTGCTCACGCTTATCGGGCGGCGAAACCATTGGAATAGCGCAGGTCCACATAACTCAATCGCGGATTGAGCTGCACCATGCCGTGAGCATGTGCCAGCACGTAGCGCCCCAGCCGGGCTCCCATTTGTTCGCGTCCCAGCTCGAGCACGGTTCCATTTCCCAGACGAATTTGCCATGCCCGGCGAGGAGAAAGTTTCATATAATCAACGTACTGCTCCAGTGGCCGCAGCAATTTCGAAAACACGTGGTACTGTCCTACCATATCGCTTGAGCTTTCCTCCGGCCCGTCAAATAGAGGCAATTGCTCATCGGAGGCAGCATTAAAAATTTCCCCATGGGTGTCGACCAGTGCGGCGGTGCCCCAGCGTGCCAGCGCCACATGCTCCTCAAGCGTCACGTCAAGACCCTGCGGCCAGACCCGGCGTACATTGGCAGTACGTACCCATGGCAATTTTCTGAATGCATTGCGCACCGCTGCCAAATCAACCGTAAAGAAATTTCCCCTGACCTGACTGCGGACCGCATCCTCAATCTGTTCTCGCGTGACATGCTTTGCCCCAGCTAGGTCGCTGTTGCGGGTACCGGTACTGCTAACGCTCACTACCTTCAAGGGAAAAACCGGCAGATTGATGGCCCATTTGCTGATGAAATATCCAGCGATCAGCGCAGCCAGAGCAAATAATGAGTTTGCCAGGAAGCCCAGCATTTGGTGGTTATCCCACATGAGCAAGGTCCAGTATTCTGAGCACCAATTCTTCGAATGAAATTCCCGCGGCCCTGGCTGCCATCGGCACGAGGCTGTGGCTGGTCATGCCGGGGGAAGTATTAGTCTCGAGGAGATACGGCTCTCCTGATTCATCCAGCATTACGTCCACTCGTCCCCATCCCTCACAACCCAAGATGCGATGTGCTTGCAGCGCCTGTATCTGGATCGCATGCTCCTCCGCAGCCGATAGACCGCTCGGGCAAAAATATTGCGTCCTGTCTGAAAGATATTTGGCCTCGTAATCGTACAAGCCGCCCTTTACCTGAATTCTCACCAGGGGTAAGGCCGTGTCGCCGAGAATAGCCGCGGTAAGTTCCATCCCTTCGATAAACTGCTCCGCCAATACGAGCGTGTCGTGTCTCGCTGCCAACAGCCATGCTGCCGGCAAGTCCTTCACAGAGGTTATCTTGCTCAAGCCTATGGTTGACCCCTCTCGCGAAGGCTTGATAATCAGTGGCAGGCCGAGCTCTTCTGCAACCGCCTCAAAGTCGCTTTGCTCAGTAAGCAGCACATGCCGCGGTGTATTGATCCCTGCCGCCTGCCATAGCAACTTGGTGCGCCATTTATCCATAGCCAGAGCACTCGCCAATACGCCACTACCGGTATAAGGCAAACCCATGAGTTCGAGCGCACCCTGAACTGTTCCGTCTTCGCCAAAGCGTCCATGCAGAGCGATGTGGGCGCGGTTGAACCCTTCCCGCAGAAGTACCTCCATGGGTTGTTCAGAAGGATCGAAGGAGTGGGCATTGACGCCCCGACGACGAAGCGCATCAAGCACGGCTGTACCGCTTTGAAGCGAAATCTCCCGCTCGGCCGAGCGCCCGCCCATTAGAACAGCCACTTTTCCAAAATGACGGTCCTGATTCACGATTGAGTTTCCCTGACAGAGGTATTCATGGCGTAGTGAAATTCAGCGTGGTCAAAGAGCCACCCCTATAATTCTGACCTCCTGCTCCAGCTCGATTCCGGTGTTCTGTTTCACCTCGTGTTTTATCACCCGCATCACCGCTTCGATATCCGCCGCGGTCGCGGCGCCGGTATTTACGATAAAGTTCGCGTGTTTTGGTGAAACCATCGCCGCGCCAATGCGAAATCCCTTCAACCCGCAAGACTCGATCAGGCGGGCTGCCCGATTCCCCGGGGGATTACGAAACACTGAACCGGCGTTGGGCAGGTTCAAGGGCTGGCTGGCAATACGTCGAACCAGAAACTCCTTGATCTTTTGGCGCGATGCATCGTGCGTGCCGCCCAACAATCTGAACCACCCACCCACAAACCATTCTTCATCCGGAAAATCGCCAGATTTCGATTCCCCAACGCGCATCTCCGGCTTTAATGCCACGTGCCGGTAGCCAATTGCATAATCTGCCGGCGGGCGTTCCCGCAATTGACCTGTACGGCTGATTGTTTGCACCTTTTCAACAATTTCCCAGGTTTCGGTACCGTAGCACCCTGCATTCATGGCCAATGCGCCGCCGATCGTGCCGGGAATACCTGCCAGAAATTCCGCATCGGCGAGACCGTGCGATGCGGCGAAGCGAGCCACCTTTGCACAAGCCAGACCGGCCTGTGCGTAAACCATTCCATTTTCATTTTCCCCCTCCAGCCGCAGCTCGTTTAGCCGCGCATGCAGTACAACTACTGTGCCCCGCACTCCGCCATCACGTACCAGCAGGTTACTGCCGAGTCCTATCACATACACCGGTTCGTCCGGTGCCAGGCTCGACAAAAATCGGCCAAAGTCAGTCAGATCGGCTGGTATATAAATACGCTCTGCCGCCCCCCCTGCGCGCCATGAGGTATATTTTTTCATTGACTCATTCACGCGCATTTCGCCGCGAAGCAATGTAATACCGTGCGCTGATTTAATTTCTGACATATCCATCATTCATCCCGCGACCGTTCCAGTCCGTTGAAGAAGCGGCCTGCTCTATACTTCCTACTTCCTTTACTTCCTATGCTTCCTTTACTTCTTTGGCTTCTTCCGCCTTTTTTATTTTTCCTGCTCCTTTTTCGATTGCGGGTTGCTCAAGATTCCCGTTTACAAGATGAGGTGCCACGTTTCCCACCGACCCTGCCCCCATTACGAGTACGATATCTTTGTCATGGGCGACGCTTTGAATAGCGGCCGGTAATTCCTCCACAGTCTCGACAAAAATCGGCTCCACCTTGCCTTGCACCCTTAGCGCACGCGCAAGTGACTTACTGTCGGCGGCTACAATCGGCGCTTCGCCAGCGGAATATACTTCTGTCAATAACAACACATCGGGGCTGGATAACACCTTCACGAAATCCTCGAATAAATCGCGGGTACGACTATAGCGGTGCGGCTGGAACACTAGTACCAGCCGACGTCCCGGAAACGCTCCACGAGCGGCGGCAATCGTCGCCGCCATTTCGGCGGGATGGTGACCGTAATCATCGATCAGCGTAAAACTTCCTTCCCTGCCATTTCCATTACCAAGCAACGTAACTTCCCCGTAACGCTGGAAACGCCGGTCCACCCCCCTGAAGCCGGCTAATGCCTTGATAATGGCGGTGTCCGGCAATCCGACTTCGTTGCACACCGCAATTGCCGCGAGCGCGTTTTGCACGTTATGCAATCCCGGCAGATTGAGGGTTATTTTGAGCTTCCGCGTTTTGCCGTTGACGCCGATCAGCGCGGTAAAATGCATCTGGCCCTCATCATGTCGGATATCCGCGGCGCGGACCTGCGCGGTATCGGACAAACCGTATGTTGTGATAGGCTTCGTAACGGCAGGCATGATTTCGCGCACGCTGGCATCATCCACGCACAATACCGCCATGCCGTAGAAAGGCAGATGCTGTACAAAATCCACGAACGCCTGTTTGAGCTTGGCGAAATCGTGGCTGTAGGTTTCCATGTGATCGGCATCTATATTGGTCACGACCGCCAGCACGGGCTGCAAATGGAGAAACGAGGCGTCGGACTCGTCGGCCTCTACCACGATAAACTCCCCGCGGCCGAGCTTGGCGTGAGATCCCGCCGCTTCCAATCTGCCACCGATAACAAATGTCGGATCCATTCCAGCTTCCGCAAGAACGCTGGCGATCAGGCTTGTGGTGGTCGTTTTGCCATGGGTTCCCGCAATAGCAATTCCCTGGCGCAACCTCAACAGTTCCGCGAGCATGATGGCGCGGGGGACGACCGGAACATTGCGCTCCCGCGCCGCCACAACCTCGGGATTATCCGGCTTGATTGCGGTAGAGGTTACGACCGCGTCAGCCGAGGCAACATGACTGCTCTCATGACCGAGATGTACCGTGGCGCCCAGTTTTCTCAAGCGCCGAGTAATCACGCTGTCGGATAAATCCGACCCGCTCACCTTGTATCCCAGATTAAGCAGCACCTCGGCGATTCCGCTCATGCCCGAGCCGCCGATGCCGATAAAATGTACGCGTTTGACCTTATGTTTCATACCAACCTATGCCTTGACCATTTCCATGCATGCTTCCGCCACGATTCTGGTTGCATCCGGCTTCGCCAGTTGCCGGGCCTTCCGCGCCATATCTGAAAGTTGCGGCCGGGTAAATCGCATCAATAATTCCGCCAGCCTTTCCGGTGTCAGTTCGCTTTGTGGCAACAGCACCGCGGCATCCTTGTCACTCAGGAATTTCGCGTTTTCCGTCTGGTGATCGTCCACGGCGTACGGAAAAGGCACCAGAATGCTCGCCACGCCCGCGGCGGCCAGCTCAGCGACAGTAAGAGCGCCTGCACGGCAAACCACCAGATCGCACTCCGCATAGCGCGCTCCCATGTTCTCGATGAAAGTCAGCAGTTCGCCTTCCACCCTCGCCTCGGCATAATTCTTTTTAAGATCTTCCAAATGCCTGGTTCCCGCCTGATGCGTAATCAACGGCCGTTGCGGTTCAGGAATCATTTTCAATGCCAGCGGCACAATAGTATTCAACGCCTGGGCGCCCAGACTTCCGCCAATTACTAACAGCCTCAATTTTCCGCTGCGTTCGGCGTATCTGTTTTCCGGCGCGTCCAACAGGCTGATTTCGCTCCGCACCGGATTGCCGGAGAATACCGCTGGCTTATTGGTCATGACGGCACCGGGAAAACCCAGCAAAACTTTATCCGCCAATTTCGCCAATATCCTGTTCACGAGGCCGGGAATCGAATTCTGTTCGTGTATAAGCAATGGTTTTTTCAGCAATGAGGCCATCAGGCCTCCCGGAAATGCAGGATAGCCACCCATGCCGAGCACGACATCGGGGTGCACCCTGCGCATCACTCTGGCGCTCTGCCATAACGCCAGCGAGAGCCGAAGCGGCAATGTCAGCCATGTTCCCGCGCCTTTCCGCCGAAAACCCGAGAAGCGTATGATCTCGATGTCGTGCCCCTGCCGCGGTGCCAGTATTGTTTCCATTCCACCTTCAGTTCCCAGCCAAACGACATGCCAGCCCGCCTTTTTCATGTACTCCGCCACGGCAAGTCCAGGAAAAACATGGCCACCCGTTCCGCCGGCCATGATGAGAATGGTATGAATCAACTTATCCATTCCCTTATGCCTATACCGCGGCGCAGTATTGCTTCTCGGCTATATGCTTTTCGGCTATACCACATAACCTTTCATTAACTGCCGATTTTCCCAGTCCACGCGCAGCAGCAGGGCCAGTGCAAGACAGCTGACGACAATACTGCTGCCACCGAAACTCATCAGCGGAAGCGTCAGTCCTTTTGTGGGCAGCACCCCCATGTTCACACCCATGTTAATAAATGCCTGCACACCCAGCCATACACCGATTCCTTGCGCAAGCAGCGCGGGAAAGAAACGCTCGCGTAGAGCCGCCTGTCGGCCTATGACAAAAGCACGGATGATCAGACAGGCAAACAGTGCCACAACCGTTGCCACCCCTGCGAAACCGAGTTCTTCGGCGATCACCGCAAGCAGAAAGTCGGTGTGCGCCTCCGGTAAATAGAAAAGCTTCTCTACGCTGCCGCCCAGACCGACGCCCAGCCATTCACCGCGCCCAAACGCAATCAGGGCGTGGCTCAATTGATATCCTTTTCCGTAAGGGTCATCCCATGGATCCAGGAATCCAAAAAAACGCTGCATGCGATAAGGTTCAACCCAGATGAGCGTTAACAGGCCCATTACCACAAAGCCGATCAGCCCCGTGAATAGCTTCAGATTTATGCCCCCCAAAAAGAGTATTGCCATCATGATCGCGGTAATCACAACAAATGAGCCGAAGTCCGGTTCGAGCAACAGCAGCAACCCAACCATCAGCATGACGATCAGCATGGGCAGGAATCCTTTACGAAAGTTTCCGAGGTAAGCCGCCTTGCGCACGGTATAGTTCGCAACGTAAATCACCATGAACAGCTTCATGAACTCGGACGGCTGGAAGTTCACAACCAGCAGCGAGATCCAGCGCCGGCTACCGTTGACTTCGCGGCCAATGCCGGGGACCAATACCAAGACCAGCAACAGCACGCCCAGTAGAAAAAGGTGGAATGCATATTTCTGCCACAACCGCATCGGTATCTGGAATGCGATCAACCCAGCCACCAGACCCGCCGCCAGATATGCGCCATGCCGAACAAGAAAATAGGCCGGGTAACCGTTTGTGCTTCTTCCCGCCTCTGCAATGGAAATGGAAGCCGAATAAACCATCACCAGCCCCAGGCTCAGCAAAAATATCGCGGACCAGATCAACGACTGATCAAAATGGGGCAGATTTCGGGGATTCCCGGTATCGTGCTGATAGATCATCAGTTGGATGGGGTGTGAACGTTAGCGGGAATTTCTGTTTCAACATGCTTTACCGCCGCTATGAATGCCTGGGCGCGGTGGGCATAGTTCTTGAACATATCGAAACTTGCGCATGCCGGCGACATCAATACGGCATCTCCTTTCCAGGCGAGCGTAAAGCTCTTTCGTACAGCCTCTTCCATTGTTGCGGCGCGATACAGCGGCACTTTGTGGTGCTGTATCGCAGCCGCGATCTTTTCGGCATCACGCCCGATCAGCACCACGGCCCGCGCATGCTCAGCAACCGGCTCCGCCAAAGGTGAGAAATCCTGACCCTTTCCATCGCCGCCTGCTATCAACACCACACGTTGCGCCATGCCATTCAATGCAGCGACCGTCGCGCCCACGTTGGTACCTTTGGAATCGTCATAGAAAACCACATCGCCAAATGCCGCGACCTTCTCCATTCGATGTGGCAAGCCTCTGAATTCACGTAAGGCGTCCAGCAATGGTTCAAAAGGCAATCCTATTGCCCGGCATAGTGCCAATGCGGCGAGCGCATTGGCTGTGTTGTGCAGACCGGCAACACGAAGCTCGCTTGTTTTCATCAAGCGCATTTTCCCTTGCACCAGCCAGGTGTTTTCACCTTTGCGCAGCAAGCCGAAATCGCTACTGCCAACGGGCGCATCCAAGCCAAAAGTTATCTGCTTTCTTCCGGGCTGTGCCATTTCACGCACCAGGAAATCCTCACGATTGAGAACCTGTACGCCATTGAAAGCATTATTGCCATCGCCAGTATCGGTTAAAAATATCCTTGCCTTGGCTGCGGCATAGTCCGGCATCCCGGCATAGCGGTCAAAATGATCTTCGCTCAGATTCAGTACCACCGCCGCATCCGCGCAGAGGCTGCGCGTGGTCTCCAACTGAAAACTGGAAACCTCCAATATCCATGCCTGGGGCAGTTTCTCTGAATCCTGTCGCTGCATCAGCGCATCCAGAATTGCAGGACTGATGTTCCCGGCGACCTCGGTGTCCCACCCGGCTTTTTTTACCATTGCCCCTACCATGGCCGTTACCGTAGTTTTGCCATTGGAACCGGTAACAGCCACGATCTTTGGCCTTTGCGCGCCGAATTCCAATCCCTCGCCTTGTTCGTATTTTTCCTTGAGGGCCAAAGCGAAAAGTTCCACATCACCCACGACAGGTATACCCTGGTTCGCCGCCTGCAGCACCAGACGCTCCGCCAGAGCTATGCCCGGGCTGATTGCGATCAGGTCTATGCCTGCGAAAGCCTCCAGGGCAAACCCGCCGGCGAATATTCCCCGTCCGGGAAGAATACCTTGCAGCGCATCCAGGCAGGGGGGGACGTTACGGCTGTCAGCCGCACGCACGTTTGCACCCTTGCGCAACAGCCATTTGGCCATGGAGAGACCTGTCTCGCCCATTCCCAGTATCAATACATTTTTACCGCGCAGATTCATGACTCGAGTGTCTTATCTCAACTTCAATGTGGACAAACCGAACAGCACCAGCATCATTGTGATGATCCAGAACCGTACTACCACCTGGTTCTCCTTCCAGCCCTTCAATTCGAAGTGATGATGCAACGGCGCCATGCGAAAAACACGCTTTCCGACCAGCTTGAATGACGCCACCTGTAGCATTACGGACAATGTTTCCACCACGAATACGCCACCCATGATGAGCAGCACGATCTCCTGGCGGACAATCACTGTCACGATGCCGAGCGCAGCGCCAAGTGCAAGCGCGCCGACGTCGCCCATGAATACTTCTGCCGGATAAGCGTTAAACCAGAGAAAAGCAAGCCCTGCACCCGCCAGCGCGCCACAGAAGACGGCGAGCTCGGCCGCGTGGGGGATATGAGGGATACCCAAATATTTCGAAAATACGGCGTGGCCTGCAACATAGGCAAAAATGGCTAAAGCACTGCTGATCATTACCGTCGGCAGGATGGCTAGACCATCCAGGCCATCGGTCAGATTCACCGCATTGCTGGTGCCGACTATGACGAAATAGCTCAGCGCGACAAATCCCCCCAAGCCAAGCGGTATAGCCACTTGCTTGAAGAATGGAACGATCATGGTCGTCTGCGCGGGCAGCTCGGCCGTCAAGCCCAGGTATAGCGCAACTGAAATCGCGATGACGGATTGCCAGAAGAGCTTGGCTCTTGCGGACAACCCCTTCGGATTGCGATAAACCACCTTGCGGTAATCATCGACCCATCCGATGATGCCGAAACCCAGCGTGGTCGCGAGCGCCACCCATACGTAGCGATTGCTCAGGTCCGCCCACAATAGCGTGGTAATAGCGATGGATACCAGTATGAGCGCGCCGCCCATCGTAGGGGTTCCCGCTTTGACCAGATGGGTCTGTGGTCCATCATCGCGCACCGATTGTCCTATTTTGTATGCGGTGAGCTTGCGTATCATGGTGGGACCGACAATGAATGAAATCACGAGCGCGGTGAGCGCCGCCAGCACGGCGCGCAAGGTGATGTAATTGAATACGTTGAATACCCGTATATCCTTTGCAAGCCATTGCGCAAGCTCTAGCAGCACGACAACCGCCGGGATGAGGCTCGTTTTTTCATAAGGTCATGATTCGATACTCTTGACCACCCGCTCCATCTTCATGAAACGCGATCCTTTTATCAGCAACGTGACGTCGGGAGCCAGCAACTCTTGCACTTCGGGCAGCAATTCCTCCATTCTCTCGAAATGCCGGGCGCCCGCACCAAAACTTGATGCGGCATAAGCACTCAATTCGCCCAGCGTAAATAATTTATCAATGGCGGCGAGACGGCTTTCCACACCGATGCGCTCATGAAAAACTCTGGCGCCATCGCCCAGCTCACCCATGTCGCCAAGTATCAGGATTTTTTTGCCGCGGGCTCTTGCCAGCACGGACAATGCTGCTCTTACCGACTCAGGATTGGCGTTATAACTGTCGTCTATCACCGTTGCACCGTGCAAACCCTGTTTTTTCTGCATACGTCCCTTGACGCCGCTAAACGCGCTCAATCCCGACACGATCGCTTTTACCCCGACTCCCAAGGCGACTGACGCCGCTGCTGCAGCCAGGGCATTGCGTACGTTATGCTCGCCTGGGACCTGGAGCACCACGTCCTGGGCCTCGTCCGGTAATATCAATGTCATCCTGGTGCTGAAAAAATCGAGCTGATAGCGAGCGCTCACGTCTGGAAACCCTTCAATACCAAACTCCACTATTTTTCTGTTGCCGGCCAGCTTGCGCCATAGCGGAGCATGGAAATCGTCGGCATTGAGGACGGCTGTCCCGCATGCGTCAAGCCCTTCAAAAATCTCGCCCTTGGCACGAGCCACCGCTTCTACCGAAACCAGGCCCTCGACGTGCGCCGCCCCTGCATTGGTAATCAGCGCGACATCCGGCTTCGCCAGCCTTGTTAAATAAGAGATTTCGCCGGCATGATTCATGCCCATCTCTATGACCGCATAGCAATGCCGTTCGCGCAATCGCAATAGCATGAGTGGCATGCCGATATCGTTGTTGAGATTGCCTTCCGTCGCGAGTACCTTATCCGGGCCGCCGGCCTGCGCCGTCGTGCCGGCCGCGTGCCGCAAAATACAGGCGATCATCTCTTTCACCGTGGTCTTGCCATTACTGCCCGTCACCGCAACCATCGGAATATTGAACTGGCCGCGCCAATATGCAGCCAGTTGCCCCAATCCCAGGCGGGTATTCTCGACTTCTATCAGAGGAAGCCGTGGCTCGGATACCCGGGCCTGGAATTCATGACATACCATCGCCGCGACAGCGCCCTTTTCTTTCACCTCGGCAATAAAATCATGCCCGTCGAATGTATCTCCAATCAACGCAATGAATAGATCGTCGTGCCCCACCGTGCGGCTATCCGTGCTGACGCCGGTAAAGTACACGTCGTCGCCGGACCATTTACCATGCACGGCACGAGCCGCGTCCTGCACGCTCATCATAGTTATGCCGGTATCCTCGCCATGAGTGCCCGCCGGGCCACGTCCCGATCACTGAATGGGCGCTTCTGCCCATCTATTTCCTGGTAGGCTTCATGCCCCTTCCCTGCAATTACAATCGCATCACCTTTACGCGCATCCTGAATTGCCCGGCAAATTGCCGCCGCACGATCTTCCTCGATAACATGGTTGACACCGGCGCCTGCCGCGATCTCACTGATAATGACGTTCGGGTCTTCCTTCCTGGGATTGTCGCTGGTGATGATGACTTCGTCAGCCAGTCTGGTCGCTACGGCGCCCATGATCGGCCGCTTGCCCTGATCGCGTTCTCCCCCGCAACCAAACACGCAGATGAGCCTTGAATTCCGGTCTCCCGCTTCTCCCGCCTGAGAACCACCATGAAGAATTTCGCGCGCCGTAGCCAGTACTTTTTCCAGAGCGTCCGGCGTGTGCGCGTAATCGATCACGATGAGAGGCAGGTCGCCTGCTCCTAGTTGCTCCATTCTCCCCGGCACAGGCGTTAGCTCATGCAGAACTTGTACAGCATCCGCCAACCTGACGCCGCTGGCCACCAAAGTAGCCAGCACCCCCAGCAAATTCGATGCGTTGAATCTGCCTATTACCTTGGATTCAACTTTGAAATGTTCAGATTCAAATTCGGCATCAAATGAAACACCTTGGGAACTTGACTTGAGATTCCGCCCGCGCATCACCTTGAATTTTTCATAACCGAGCATTCGGTCACGCAATTCTGCAAATCCGTATCCAATTATGCTTGCATCCGCGCCTTCGATTTGCTTCAACAAGCCAGCCCCAAACGCGTCATCAAGATTCAGAACCGCATGCTTGAGCCCCGGCCAACGGAACAGCCGTGCCTTGGCAGCGGCATATGTCTCCATGCTGCCATGATAATCGAGATGATCGCGCGACAGGTTCGTGAGCAGCGCGACCGAGAACGTTGTGCCATTAATGCGCTCTTGCACGATCCCGTGTGAAGAGACTTCCATCGCCGCGCCGCACGCCCCGAGCCGAAACAACTCCGCCAGTTTCCGCTGTAATAGCACTGCATCAGGCGTCGTGCTGGCGGTTGATGCGAGCTCACCAGGAAAGCCAATACCGAGGGTGCCGATAATCGCGGTTTTTCTGCCCAGTGCAGTCATGGCTTGCGCTATCCAGTGACTACAGGAAGTTTTTCCGTTCGTTCCGGTAATACCGATGAGCCATAGCTTCTGCGATGGATGACCATACACATGATCGGCAATGACGCCCGCTTTGGCGCGCAGTCTGGCTATCGGCAAGTTTGGCACACGCCATGCGGAGTCCCATGGGAAACCACGAGGGTCCCATAATATCCCGTTGGCTCCGGCTGCGATGGCCTGAGGGATGAAGTTGCGGCCGTCGGACTTTTCCCCGCCGTAAGCCAGAAAAGTATCCCCGGTCGTCACCATGCGGCTGTCGGCAACAATGTTTGTAATCCTGACCCCCAGATTGTCGAGCACACGAAAGTCAAACGCCGGATAAGCCGGCAATTTTGAATTCCCAATGTCAGATCTTGCACTCATACATCGCCCTTCAAAGGGAGAGCTGCTGTAATCGACATCACGCTGGTGGACGGGGCATCGTGCGGCACGTTACGTATGCGTAGGGCGCCAGCCATCACTCGGTTGAATACCGGTGCCGCAACCGCACCGCCAAAGTATTTTCCCGCGGATGGCTCATCCAGCATCACCGCGATGACGAAGCGTGGGCTGGAAGCCGGCGCGTAACCAACAAATGTGGAAAGGTAACGGTTTTTCGCATAACCGTTACCTTCCGGCTTGTGAGCGGTGCCCGTCTTGCCTGCTACCCGGTAACCGTCGATGCGCGCTTGTGGCGCGGTTCCCCCCGGTTGCGCCACCATTTCCAGCATCTCACTCACGGCGTGGGCGGTATCCCGCGACAATACGCGCTTGCCCTCCATCGGCGTGTCAAGCCTCAACAGTGACACCGGCTTCAACTCGCCCGCGGAGGAGAATAAGGTATAGGCGCGCGCCAACTGCAGCAGACTCACCGAAATGCCGTGTCCATATGACATTGTTGCCTGTTCGATAGGGCGCCAGGTACGGTAGGGGCGGAGCTTGCCGCTGACTTCTCCCGGAAAACCAGTACCGGTTGGCGCGCCAAACCCCGCGTCACTCAGCATTTCCCATAATGCTTGGGGTGGCAGTGATAGCGCAATCTTCGCGGAGCCGATATTGCTCGATTTCTGGATCACTTGCGCCACCGTAAGCGCATCTTCCTTATGCGCATCGCGTATCGTTGCTTTCCCTATGGAAAATGTGCCGGGCGCCGTCTGGAATACGGTGTCGGGTTTTATTCCGCCCGCTTCCAGCGCGGCTGCTATCGTAAATGGTTTCAGTGTTGATCCCGGCTCGAATACATCGGTCAGCGCTCTGTTACGGAATCGGCTGCCCTTCATTCCCACGCGATTGTTGGGGTTGTACGCGGGCAAATTGACGAGCGCCATGACCTCGCCTGTCTGTGCGTCGAGCACCACGATTCCACCGGCCTTGGCTTTGTTGGCCTCCACTGCCTGCTTCAACTCACGATAGGCGAGATACTGAATCTTGCTGTCTATTGACAAGGCGACGTTTCGCCCGGACCTCGGTGGCCGGATGTTTTCCACATCCTCGACAATACGCCCCTTGCGGTCCTTTATTACACGCCGACTCCCTGGTTGACCGGCAAGATCATCCTGCCAGGCGAGTTCGATCCCTTCCTGGCCATTGTCATCCACATCCGTAAAGCCAAGCATATGAGCCGTCAGCTCGCCTGCGGGATAGTACCGCCGATACTCCCGTTTAAGAAATATGCCCGGAATGTTGAGTTCGACCACCTTGGCCGCCACATCGGGCGGCAAATGCCTCTTGAGATATACAAAATCACGCCCGGGTCCACGCTGTGATCCATCAAGGCGCTTACGAACTTCTTCGATATCAGTTCCGATCAGGCTCGCCAATTTTTTTAATTGCTCGGGTGTTGCATTCACGTCTTGCGGACTTGACCACACCGACTCGACCGGTGTACTGATAGCGAGCGGCTCACCGTGGCGATCCGTAATCATTCCACGGTGAGCGCTCATTTCAATTACCCGGCTGTGACGCGACTCGCCCTTCTGTTGCAGGAATCCGTTATGCATTCCCTGCAAATAGGCGGCACGCCCCGCTAACCCGGCTAGCCCCAGCAGCAATAACGCTACCAATAGCCTGGAACGTCCAGCAGGCAGCGCGATATAAGGTAACCGGCTGGACGTCATGGTTTTTGCACTTCCACCGAAACGGCCGCGCTGGAATTTGCCAATGGGATGGTCTGAATGCGCGATGCATCCGGTACCCGCATATGGAACTGGTTTACAGCGATTTTTTCTATCCGTGTAGGCATTGCCCAAGTACTCTGTTCAAGTTGCAGTTGGCCCCATTCAACTGCCAGCTGTCTCGCCAGCCCCTGCTCTTTTTCCAGCTCCACAAAAAGCCGACGTGCCTTGTGCTGCGAAGATACAATACTCAGCGCGCAGGCGATGAGAAGTAAGGTCAACAGAATATTTATCCTGATCACATCAGTGTTCCCATTAGCCGGATACGCTGCATGGCCATTCGCTATGCGCTATATCGTCTATGTTCTGTTAATCCGTTCCGCCACCCGCATGACCGCACTCCTGGCCCGCGGGTTGCTTTCAACCTCGTTCGCACCAGGACGGATTGCCTTACCCACCAGGCGCAATGTTTGGCGGCTCAAAAGCCGCACCTCGTTTGCCCGCAAAGGCAGCTTCCTGGGCATGCCGTCAGAACTCGCCAATTGACGCATAAAGCGTTTCACTATTCGATCCTCCAATGAGTGAAAGCTGATAACGACAAGCCGTCCGCCCGGGTTCAGCATCTGCACGCATTGCGGCAGGGCTAGCGATAAATTTTCAAGCTCCTGATTGAGATAAATCCGTATGGCCTGAAAAGTTCGCGTCGCTGGGTTCTGCTTGTTTTCCCGCCCGCGCGCATGCACAATCGTTGCCACGAGCGTAGCGAGCTGATGCGTGGTGACCATGGGTTGCCGCGCTCTAGCCGCAACAATCGCCCTTGCAATCTGTTTAGCAAACCGCTCCTCGCCATAGTTTCGCAACACCTCTTCCAAATGAGCTTCTGAAGCGGAAGCCAGCCATTCAGCCGCCGTTTGGCCCTGGCTCATGTCCATGCGCATGTCGAGCAAACCATCAAGGCGGAAGCTGAAGCCACGCGATGCGTCTTCCAGTTGTGGCGACGATACCCCCAAATCCAGCAATATCCCGTCTACCCGATCTACATGGAATTGCCCCAGAACCTCCTGTATTTTCGAAAAACTGTTGTGCGATACGCTAAACCTCCGGTCGTCGATCGCTTGCGCCACAGCCAAAGCAGCCGGATCCCTATCCAATGCGATCAGTCTGCCTGTTTTTTCGAGTCGCTCCAATATCAGCCTGCTGTGTCCCCCACGGCCAAATGTGCCATCTACATATGTACCGCCCGGCTTGACGGCCAGCGCATCCACCGCTTCCTGGAGTAAAACCGTGGTGTGCGCGTCCGAGCCCACCACATCACAATGAAAAACCGTCGAGTTCGAGTGGAATTCCATCTTTGAACGCCAGCGCATTTTCCATTTGAAGATTCCACTTTTCGTCATCCCACAACTCGAATTTTGCACCCTGCCCCACCAGCACCACCTCCTTGCTCAAACCGGCAAACTGGCGCAAAGGCGGGGGTACCAGAATGCGGCCAGCGCCATCCATTTCCACATCACAGGCATTGCCAATGAGAAGGCGTTGCAGACTCCGGGTTTGTGGATTGAAGCTGGAGAGGCTGTTGAGCTTTTGCTCGATCGGCTCCCATATAGGCTGGGGATATACCAATAAACACTTGGAAGGATCGGCGGTAATGACCAAATGACCGGCGCAAAGGGATATCAAGCCGTCTCGGTATTTTGCGGGCACCGCGAGTCTACCTTTATTGTCCAGACTTATAGGCGTACCACCGCGAAACATCGTATCCCCTTTGTTGCCGTAGACGAAGATGCCTAACTCTTCCACTTTTACCCACTTTTTACCACTGTAGTTAAAAAAAATGGCAAAGTCAAGGAAACAAGAAGGGTTTTTCGGTTATAAGACAAAGGCTTAAATTAATGCGCTGTAAAAAACTAAGCCTTTAAATAACAAAGGAAAAAACGAAATAGGCAGGACAAATATATAAAAGATGAAGTGCTTTATCTCTCTGATTTAACTAAACATATTAAAATGGGCTTACTGAATGCACAAAAACCGTTGCCCCGTTAATCGGGTTCAGCTTAACTTACTGTAATTCATGGAAGGCCTTGGATGCGACCGTACAAGGTGAACCTCTAGCATGATACGGGACGGATTAAGGCGCGACCGCGCACGGCGGAACAGTTGCCTTCGGCAGGAAGGTGCGACCCCGTAGCGGGATGCAGGCGCCCCCAACAGGGCGGTCGGGCATTCCCTCCACTGCCCGATCCCCGCTTTGCGGGGCCCCTCGTCCCACGTTCCGGGGCGCGACCGCAGGGCGGAGCAGTTGCCTTCCGCAGGAAGGTGCGACCCCGTAGCGGGATGCAGGCGCCCCCAACAGGGCGGTCGGGCATTCCCTCCACTGCCCGATCCCCGCTTTGCGGGGCCCCTCGTGCCACGTTCCGGGGCGCGACCGCGCAGGGCGGAGCAGTTGCCTTCGGCAGGAAGATGCGACCCCGTAGCGGGATGCAGGCGCCCCCAACAGGGCGGTCGGGCATTCCCTCCACTGCCCGATCCCCGCTTTGCGGGGCCCCTCGTCCCACGTTCCGGGGCGCGACCGAAAGGGCAAAAAGATGCGATTGGAAGTGAGTGTAATACGGTCGAGGCGCCCCTCCACTGCCCGATCCCCGCTTTGCGGGGCCCCTCGTCCCACGTTCCGGGGCGCGACCGAAAGGGCAAAAAGATGCGATTGGAAGTGAGTGTAATACGGTCGAGGCGCCCCTCCACTGCCCGATCCCCGCTTTGCGGAGCCCCTCGTGCCACGTTCCGGGGCGCGACCGAAAGGACAAAAAGATGCGATTGGAAGTGAGTGTAATACGGTCGAGGCGCCCCTCCACTGCCCGATCCCCGCTTTGCGGGGCCCCTCGTGCCACGTTCCGGGGCGCCTACTTCCGCGACGCGGATCTGATGCCGGGAATGTTTTGTATCAGCCCGAGGACGCGCTGCAACTGGGCCAGGTCAGCAATTTTGAGGGTAAATTGCAGGGATGCGGTAACGTCCCGGCTTCTGGTCCGGGTAGCGGTAACGTCAATTTTTTCGCGGGCTAACGTGTTGGAAATGTCACGTAGCAATCCTTGCCTGTCCAGCGCCTCGATCTCGATATCGACTGAATACCGTCCTTCCTTCGACAAGCCCCAGTCTGCCGCAATGAGCCGTTCGGCGCCTTCTTCATCGAGCCGCGCCAGACTGGCGCACCCTTGGCGGTGAACCGTGACGCCGCGTCCCCGTGTGATAAAACCAATGATGGGATCGGGCGGCGCCGGTTTGCAGCATTTTGCCAGTCCTGTGAGCAGCTTGTCGACGCCGACAATCAGTATGCCGCCTTCGTCCCCGGGTGGCGCAACGGACTTCCGTTCCGCCGGCAAAGCCGCAGCTTGAGCCGATGGTTCGGTCTCGCCGCGTAAAAACGCTTCCAACTGCCGGTTATTAATATCGCCTCGTCCGACAGCGGAGAGAAAGGCATCCAGCGTGGTAAAACCGAATTTGCCGGCCAGCTTCTCTAATCCAAGGGCCGTCATGCCGTGACGCTGCAGTTCCTTGGACACCAACGCTCGGCCTTGCGCCAACAACTGCTCACGCTCCTGGCGAGCGAACCACTGCCTAACCTTGGAGCGAGCATGCCGACTCTTCAGATATCCCAAAGCAGGATTGAGCCAATCCCGGCTTGGCCCGCCCTGCCGGGTCGAAATGATTTCAACCCGTTGCGCGTTGCTTAGCGTGTAGTCAAGCGGAACCATGACATCGTCGACCTTTGCGCCTCGGCAATGATGGCCCAGATCGGTGTGCACGTGATAGGCGAAATCCACCGGTGTGGATCCCTTGGGCAAAGCAATCACAGTGCCCTGTGGAGTCAGCACATACACAGACTCCTCAAACAATGCAGTTTTGAAATGTTCCGCCAGTTCTCCCGCGTCATCAATATCGCTTTTCCATTCCAGGATCTGCCTCAACCATGCGATCTTTTCTTCATACCGCGCATCACGCTTCGCGCCCTCCTTATAGCGCCAGTGTGCCGCAAAGCCCATCTCTGAGTGCTGGTGCATCTCGTGTGTGCGAATTTGCACTTCAACCACTTTCCCTTCCGGACCGGTGACAGTGGTGTGTAATGAACGGTAGTCATTGCCTTTCGGCTTGGCGATGTAGTCATCGAATTCTTTTGGAATGGGCATCCATAAATTGTGTACCACGCCCAAAGCGGCGTAGCAGTCCTTCACCTCGTCCACAAGAATCCTCACCGCCCGGGTATCGTGGATCTCTTTAAATTCTTTGTCCTTGCGCGTCATTTTTTTATGGATACTGTAAATGTGCTTTGGGCGTCCGGTTACTTCAGCCTTGATCCCCGTCCGCTGCAATTCACACTGCAATATATCCACCAGCGAGGCAACATAGTGTTCCCTGCTGAGGCGTGTCTCTTCGAGCAATTCAGCGATTTTTTTGTAGCGCTGAGGTTCAATGATTCGAAAGGAAAAATCCTCCAGCTCCCACTTTATTCGCCATAGCCCCAGGCGATTGGCCAGCGGTGCGAATATGTCCAGCGTTTCATGCGCAATCTCCGCTCGCTCCGCAATGCCATTCCCGGCAATGTACCGCATCGTTTGCACACGTTCCGCCAGCGCGATAACAACGACACGAATATCCTCCGCCATCCCCAGCAGCATTTTTCGTAACGCCTCGACCTGTGCGCGATCTCCGACGGCGCCGCCACCTCTTGCGCTCATTGTCTGGATACGACCCATGCGGGCAACGCCTTCGACCAGATGAGCTACAGTGGGATTGAACGACCCCCGAAGCGCTTCCTTGTATTCATCCATATAATCCGGCACCACACAAAGGACGCCCGCCAATAAGGTATCGATATCTACCCGCAAAGACGCAAGTATCGACACCACGCCGTGCACATGCTGAGCAATCGGCTCGCCAGTGGGCAAGTGTTCGCCTGCATACAGGGGAAGACAGAAGTCGAGCGCTTGCGCGAATACCTCAACTTCGCCCGGGGAAAATATGGGGGTCAGTATTTCAAGCCAGGAAGGCCCACCCTGTTTACTCTGGGCGGCGGGCGAGATCGGCGAAGAAACGACTGCGGGCGCTTCTGAATATGGGTATGAACGCTCGTTCATTCTCCTTGTTGCACCTCATCCTGTAGAGTCAACCATACCAGTAAAAACAGGAAACTGCGTGTTCACCGCAAAAAGCAAGGATCCGGAAGTCTTCTTTAAGTCGCTCGCTGTCCGACGGTCGGCACTAAGCTAGTGATATGAATTATTAGTCAATTCCAGTACGTCATGCCAGTAGCGGCGGCGCAGCGCGCGTGAGGTTTCGACGGCAACATTATCGTCCGCAAAACGCAGCAGTATCGCGCCATCGGCATCGCTGCGCAGCAGCCTGCTTCCGAGTGCCTGATAGCGTTCCACTACAGCATCCTTTGGATGCCCGAAGCGGTTGCGGTAGCCTACAGTGAATATTACCAGCCTGGGATTTACCCGATGGATGAACTCGTCGGTCGAAGATGTTTTACTGCCGTGATGAGGCGCTACCAGAACCGTTGAGGAAAGCGTATGGCCGGCCTGTGCAAGCAGCTGATACTCGGATTGTTTTTCTATATCGGACGGCAGCAGCACACTGCCATGGACCGTACTGATTTTCAGCACGCAGCTCAGCGCATTGGTTTTAAGCCTGGAGTTGCTATAGCTCTGCTCCGACGGATGGAGCATGTCAAACTGTACCCCATCCCACTGCCAGGTTTCGCCGGCCTGGCATCTCTGCTTTTTGGAGGCAGCCAGCTGGATCGGATGATCATTACTCAAGGATGAAACCAGCCATTTCACCGGCACCGCCTGTAGCACTGACAAAGCACCGCCGCTGTGGTCGGTATCGGCATGCGTTACCACCATTGCATCCAGGTGTTTTACCCCCTCCCCGCGCAGAAAAGGAACAATAATTCGATTGCCGCTATCGGATTCGGATCCGGAACCCGGTCCGGCATCGTAGAGAAGCGTATGATTTTCCGTACGCGCAACAACAGCCAGTCCCTGTCCCACATCCAGCACTGAAAGCCACAAATCCCCCGGTCCCGGCTTCGGTGGAAGCGACAGAAACATCGGAAGTAACGCCACCATCCCCAGCCAGCGAGCGGGGAAGCCTCTCACAAACCCCAGGCTTCCCGGTAGCAACATCCATATAATACCGCCGAGGCCGGCCGCAACTGCCCACATCGGCGGTGCATGTTGATTCCAGACTGCGTGCGGTAAATCGCTCATCCATTGCATGAGGTCCATGCAACCGCTCAATATGGCGTGAGCGGGCAACAACATGAAATCGAGTAAGGGCAAGGTTGCGAGCAGCGTCAAGGGAACGACTACCAGACTCACCAGCGGTACCGCTATCGCGTTTGCGATGGGCGAAACCAGCGATACTTGCTGGAACATTGCGAGAAGGGCCGGTATCAGACCAAGCGTGATCGCCCACTGGATCCGCGCCCATTCGGTTATCCAGTGCATCCTGCCGATGCGCCCGACAGAAACCAGCATGATGGTCGCGATCGCGCCGAATGATAACCAGAAGCCGGGCGAAAGTACGGCCCATGGATCAAAAAGCGTGACTGCCAGCAACGCCCAGGTCAAAATCATCGTGGCGGAAGTGAAACGCCTCCACCATAAAGCGGTGGCGACAACCGCAAGCATATAAACGGTGCGTTGTGCCGGAACCGCGAAGCCCGCCAGCAGCGCATAACCGAGCGCCGCCAGGAGCCCTGCAACGGCCGCCGCCTTGCGGGCGGGTAACCACAGCGTCAAGCGGCCATTTCTGCGCCAGGCCCAATACACCAGTGCGAACATCAGGCCTGAAACCATGGTCACGTGGAGGCCGGATATACTCATGAGATGATTTATGCCCGTTCGGGTGAATATCTGCCACTGCTCGGCCGGAATAGCACGCTGATCGCCCACCGCCAGAGCGGCCAGAACACCGGCATACGCATGGTCGGGCAGTGCCTGAGTGAAACGCTCGCGAATTTTCTGACGCAACCGCTCAATCTGGTAAGAGGGCCGATTAACCCTGTCATTCAGACGCACATTCTCATCGGATTCACGCACATAGCCGGTAGCCCGGATATTGTGCTCAAGCGCCCATTCCTCGAAATCAAAACCGTGGGGATTGATACTCCCATGTGGACGCTTGAGCCGTACGGTCAAGCGCCAGCGCTCGCCTGCGTTAACATGGGGGAGATTAACCTGAAGTGGTTCGGTCTTCGTATCCGTCCCGCGATCGCCATACCAGGCGAGTGAAATCCGCTTTGGAACGATAGCGCCGTCGGTAAATGCTTGCTCAACATCGAAAACAAAACGCAGACTGCGCTCGTTAACCTGGGGTAGTTCAGCTACCACCCCGACCAACTGGATATCGCGGCCTTCCCATTCCTGCGGGAGCGCATCTGACAAGCGCCACTGGGCAAAAGCAGCCGCCCAGAAGAACCCCGCGCTCAAGAAAATAGCGGCAAACAGAACTTTGCCAGCGGTTGTAAAAACGGGCTCGTGGGAACGGCAGAGCAGAAATGCCGACGCCGCACCGGGCAATAGCGCCCATGCCCATGAAATTGCGGGCAGCGATGCCTGCTGCTGCAGCAGTACCACCCCGAGCACAAACGCAAGAATGTGGATTTGCATCAGCTATTTTTGCGATTGAGACGCATGCAATTCATGCTTTAAGAGAAGCGACTAAAACGAAACCCGACTGGCCGCGTTGAGCCCCGCCTCGTGATAAATCCTGACCTGACCTGGAGTATTGCGGCGAAAATATGGAATTAATGAGAAGGCTGGAATTCGGCAATATTGGCGATAAATGGTGATTAGATTTGCACGTCCCTTCCATATTTCCGTACACTCATTCAGATGCGAAAATTCTTCAGGAAGTACCTCCCTTCTCATGAGAAGATCCGGCAGAGCCGGTTTGTCGGGCTATTCGGAGAACGGTTGAAACATCATAACCTGTGGCATTTGCACCGCCGGTCGGTAGCAGGAGGCGTGGCGGCCGGCTTGTTCGCCGGCCTGATTCC
Organism: Nitrosovibrio tenuis; assembly: GCF_900109785.1. Taxonomy (GTDB): domain Bacteria; phylum Pseudomonadota; class Gammaproteobacteria; order Burkholderiales; family Nitrosomonadaceae; genus Nitrosospira; species Nitrosospira tenuis_A. The sequence goes on along the minus strand of NZ_FOBH01000001.1, from coordinate 130,200 downwards.
CGGCAGTAATCCCATACAATTCTTTTTTGCTGCACTGTTCGCCGTCATGTTCAAGGTCAATCTTCCGGTGGCGGTTGTGACAACGCTTTATTCTAATCCTTTCACTGTCGTGCCTATCTATATTGCCGCATATGCCATTGGCGAGTTCGCCATCGGTAACGGCGCCGGCAAGGATCTACCCCAAAACGAGCTTGATCTGACGGATAAAAACATCGGCGAGTGGATCCCCGCATTGATGGACTGGATGGTCTCCCTGGGCAAACCTCTACTGGTGGGCCTGCTCCTGCTGGCACTGTTGCTTTCTCTCACCGGTTATATTGCTGTACGCGCGGGGTGGCGATTCTACGCGATTTATGCGTGGCGCAAACGAGCGCAACGGCGGCACTGAGTCCTGTTTGCATAAGATAAAACCACGGCTGCAACATCAGCGAACCTCTGAATAAATTAAATCCCGCGCGGGCGCGACGGAGGATTTGTTCAGGGTTCCTCAGGCTATCCAGGAGAATACTTTTCCATGTACCCTAGACGCAGGCTTGTCTACCTGTAAGATTTTGCAGTTGGCGAGCAATCTCTTTCCATTATTTAATAGGCTGGGGAAGGTCAATGGGCTGAGGTCATATTTTAAATGCATGGTTCATTATGAATAACAAATTAATTCAACAAATCAGGTCAAAGGTTCGTATATGATTCCCCCATATTGGGAACAGGCTACCCATGAATTGGCTGCGTCCGATGAAGTAATGCAGAAGCTGATCCTTCGTTTCGAGGGTGTGCTGTTGCATTCGCGGGGTGACGCGTTCGGCACCTTAGCCCGATCAATTTTGGGTCAGCAGATCTCCGTAAAGGCGGCTGAAAGCATATGGCAAAAGCTGTCCAACGCGATTGGCGATATTACCCCTCACGCCATTCTTGACGCCGAGCATGGGACATTGCGTGACTGCGGCCTGTCACTCCGGAAAATGGGTTATATCCAGGAGCTATCAAGGCACTTTGTTGACGGGACATTAAATGCCGCCGCATGGAATGAGATGGATGATGAAGCACTCATCGATAAACTGACCCGAATCAAGGGGATCGGACGCTGGACCGCGGAGATGTTCCTGATCTTTCATATGTTGCGTCCCGACGTGCTGCCCATGGACGATCTCGGGTTGCAGCGCGCCTTGAGCATGCACTATAACGCGAACCAGCCTGTAAGCCGGTTAAAGATGCGGGCCATCGCAAAGCCATGGCAACCGTGGCGTTCGGTAGCTACATGGTATTTATGGCGGAGCCTCGAACCCGTACCGGTCGAATATTAAGACGGAAATTCTGGCCGGACTTTATTCGACAAGAATGCCATCTTCGAGCCGCATTACCCGGCCGGCCTTGCCGGCAAGCTCCGGGTCGTGGGTAACAATAACGAGACTTGCGCCCGCACTGCGATTCAGGTCGAGCATCAATTGGAATACTCCTCCCGCCGTGTGCCGATCCAGATTGCCGGTAGGCTCGTCCGCAAGGACGCACGCCGGCTGAGTAACCAGCGCACGCGCGACCGCCGCGCGCTGACGCTCCCCGCCCGACAGCTCCCCTGGTGTATGAGATAGTCGATGGCCGAGGCCTACCTGTTTCAATATGGTTGCCGCATGCTCATATGCTTCGCCGTTTTTCATGCGCCGGATAAGCAACGGCATGGCAACATTTTCCAGGGCGCTGAATTCCGGCAGCAGGTGATGAAATTGATAGATGAAGCCGAGCGACGTGTTACGCAGTCTGCATCGTTCTTCTTCATCAATCGCGGCAATATCGTATTCCATTATGCGAATATCGCCGCCGGTGGGCGCATCCAGTCCACCCAACAGGTGCAGCAAGGTGCTTTTACCTGAACCTGATGCGCCTACCACAGCAAGCGTTTCGCCTGCTGCAATAGTCAAGTCGATTCCCATGAGTACAGGCACCTCGAGCTTACCCTGATAATAGCTCTTACGTAGGCCGCGGCAGGAAATAATAGGTTCACTCATACCGGAGCGCCTCTGCCGGGTTGACTTTGGACGCTCGATAGCTCGGATAAAGCGTGGCTAGCAATGTCAGTACAAAAGACACCGCCGCCACGGTTACCACGTCGGCAAGGTGAAGATCCGAGGGAATCTCGCTGATGTAATAGACTTCCCGTGACAGGAATTGCACGCTGAACACGCGTTCGATCGCCGCTATAACTGCTTCAATATTATATGCAAGCAATACCCCGCCCATCACCCCTAGCGCAGTGCCGACAATGCCGATAAGCGTTCCCTGAACGATAAAAACCTTCATGATGCTGCGCGGGCTGGCACCAAGTGTACGAAGGATCGCGATATCGGATTGCTTGTCGGTCACTGCCATTACAAGAGTAGAAACGATATTGAATGCGGCTACCGCAATGATTAGGGCGAGAATGAGCGACAGCATGCGTTTTTCGATCTGTATCGCCCGAAAATAATTTGCGTGCTGGCGGGTCCAATCGCTGATATGAACATCGGCGGAAATCATGGACACGAGTTCCTGCGCGACTTTAGGTGCTAGGAACAGGTCGCGCAATTTCAACCGTACGCCCGATACCTCATCATTTTCCATACGATAGAGCTTTTTGGCATCTGCCAAATGGATGAGAACCAAGCCTGAGTCGTATTCGAAATGTCCTGCTTCAAAGATTCCGGTAATGGTGAACTGTTTGAGCCGGGGCAATATACCTGCTGGGGTTACCTGACCTTGGGGAGAGATCAACACAATCTTGTCACCCGTAAATACCCCCAGGGCTCGTGCCAATTCTCGACCGATGACAATGCCGAACTGACCCGGCACAAGATCATCAAGCTTTCCATCTATCATCATCCGCCCCAGATCCGCCACGCGATCTTCCATATCAGGCAAGATGCCTCTTACAATAACCCCACTGACGACGTTATTGAACGAAACCATGCCTTGGGCACTGACATAAGGCGCTGCAGCCTCGACTTCGGGATGCTTGCGTGCCTCGTCGGCAATCCGATGCCAGTCAGGTAACCGGCCGTCAAATCCGCTTATCTGAATATGCGATGCCACGCCCAGGATTCTGGAACGAACTTCTTTCTGAAAGCCGTTCATAACCGACATAACCGTGATAAGCGCTGTCATGCCAAGCGTAATACCCAGTAAGGATATGAGTGAAATAAAAGAGATGAAGTGATTGCGGCGCTTGGCGCGCGTGTAGCGCAGCCCAATGAAGAGTTCGTAAGAGGACACTTATCAGCATACCGGTTATGTAAGAGACAACCTCGAAGTTTGCCACATTCCGCCCACGCATAATAGATAACTGCATAGTGCGGGGATGTGTATTGGCTGCATTTGGTGCCCAAGCTTGGCTTGGCGATTACCTCCACCTTCTGTTCAACTGGGTCAACCGGGATTCAGCGGCTTTTTAGCCCGCATCAAAAATTTCCTCGTAACCCCACTACAAAGGCTCTTCCCGGCAATGGGGCGAAATCTTTCAGGAATGAGGTATGCACACGCATTTCTTTGTTGAGCAGGTTTTTGCCTTGCAGGAAAATTCTGATGCCGTTCGATCCGTTTTCTTAATAAGGTAAGTTGCCTCCACGTTCACCAACGTGTAGGTACGGTATGCGGCGAATTCAATTTCTACAAGGGATGCTTTTTGAAAAGCAGACCGCGCCGGACTCGGGGAAACTTATCTGTATATGAACGGATCCTTCGTCGTTACCTGAAGGATACCGGAAAGAGGTAAAGTTTGAATATCGGGGTAAACATACCCGTTGCTGAACCGTGAATAAAGTAGTGGCGAAGCGTGAATGGAATAAAACCGCGTTTCTTCAATCATGACCGGTGCGCACGCCGACGCCAATCCAGCCATGCATCCATTCTCGTACGGTAGTAGTGAAGGCTGTCATGCTGATGCTGTTCCACTGTGTATTTTTTACCGCGCTCGATGATCAGGATGCAGTCATCGTATCCGCTCAGGTTTAGCCGATCGTAATGTTCCTGCATGGCACGGGTCATGGGGTAGTTGTTAGTGAAAAGGGGAATTAATATAACTCGATACGGTAGTTGCCCGAGCTCATCCGTCACTTGAGCTATCAGCTCACGTTTGCCGTGAACAATCGGATCACTCGTGTAAATTATTGAAATTCCGTTGTCCGTCAGTCTGTCTGGCAACTCACGCAGGAGGCGAATGGTAAATTCGATACCGGTATCGCCGCCGCCAATTGGCAACTGTGCCCCGACAGGATGAGGAACATAAGGAGTGTTTGCCGTGATGCAATCGAAGCGTCCTGAAACGTTGGAGAAGAGATCGCTATGTACCGTCTGGATGGTTTTTAACTTGTTTAGGCGGGCGTTTGCCTGCACCATCGCGAGCGCCCTGGGATTGATATCGGCACAAAAAGCCTCTTCGGAATGTCGGGAAAGGGATAGGCCTTGCACGCCGCTACCCGTGCAAAGATCGAGTAATCGCGAAAAGCGGCGACCCCTGCAGTATTTCGCTGCGATGTCGACCATCAAATCGGAATCCCATCCAATATAAATAAAATCGGACTGATCCCTCGATGGGTCACAAATAAAATACATGTTTCCGGCAGGATAACAGCGAACCATCGATCTGACTTCACCATTCGAGAAAGACAAAATCCCGGCATTCTCAAGAACCGTTAAATTATCGTTACTTATAATGGCACTGATCTGATCTGTCGAAACCCTCCGATGGAAGAAAAACAGATCGAACAATATTGCCGGTGAGCGTCCCTTTTCCCACGTCAGCAGAGTCTTATAAAGACCCTGCCAGGGCGATTCTTTCCAGCAGTTAACACCTCCTGTAACAAATTTTGCGAGCCGAATAGGTTCAGAATACCAACGATTACCGCCTGCCTGGGGCAACCTGGTTGCGCATTCATACTGGGAATCATGCAAAATAGACGAGAGAACGGCAGCGGCCTCCCGTGTGAGGCCCGCAGGTTGGAAACGAGCCGCCGTGTGGCTTATTACTTCGCTTTCATGTGTGAACGATGTATCGATCGGTTCCGTCCGTGCTGAGTGTCAGCCTATTGGCTTATTGTAAATAATGAGGGTTAGCAGCCAAAGACGCGTTTGCGGACTGAATCTATCATACTACGAATCTGCCGCACAAGTTGAGGGGCATCTTTTTATGGAGAAAAACAAACTGCTCCGACTTATAGACTGATACCCAATGAGCTTTCGATTTTGACCTGTTTACATTATATCCTTACCCTCGAAAGGTACGGTATAAAGCGTATGTAACCAGGCGCATATCGAAATGCATTTTCACGAAACAGCCTGGGGCCGAGGCACCCGAACCGCTTACGCAGGCATAGGCGCAAGCTTGCAACCGTAAACTCTATTTGCAGTCTGCTTGCATTCAGCAACGAATGCGGAGTTGGTTAGTTAGGTAACATCTATATGGGAAAGCTAAGGCTGGCTTTTATTCGATTTATCATGACGCTGGCTGGCACCCTGTCTGGCGCTTTACCGGCGCTCGCCAATACCATCCATACGGGTAATCCCCATAATTATCTTGCCAAGATAAAGATGCTGGGGCCAGGCAGCCACCTTCGGCTTAAACCCGGGGAGTACAAAGGTGGCCTGCCTATTCAATATCTCCAGGGTACCGCGCAAGCGCCGATTACGATTTCTGGGCCTGATAGCGGACCACGCCCGGTTTTCGTGGCACGGCCGAGACATAATACGATCAGTATCGTCAATTCGAGCTATATAACACTTCGCAATCTTGATCTCGACGGTCGCGATCTTCCAGTGGATGGCGTGAAATGCGAGGGGCATGCTGATTGGGCGCATCACATCAACCTTGACGGACTCCGCGTTTTCCGTCACGGCAATAACCAACAGACGGTAGGGATTTCGACCAAATGCCCTGCATGGGGCTGGGTAATTCGCCGCAACGTGATCGCAGGAGCAGGAACCGGCCTGTACCTTGGGGATTCGGACGGGCGCGCACCGTTTGTTGGAGGGCTGATCGAACACAATTTGATCGTCGACACGCAAGGATACAATCTGCAGATCAAGCATCAACAGACACGTCCGATGGTGCCGGATATGCCCCGCACGCCTGATGCGACGACCATTCGTCATAATGTTTTCAGTAAAGCGGGGGGCGGTTCTACCAAAGAGATGGCGAGGCCCAACGTATTGGTGGGACATTGGCCGTTATCAGGACCAGGGTCGGATGACCTGTACCTGGTTTACGGCAATTTTTTTTACCAGAATCCGGATGAATCGTTGTTCCAGGGCGAGGGCAATATCGCTTTGTATAATAACTTATTGATTAATAACTTCGGCGACGCCGTACGAATTCAACCGCATAATGATACGACACGCGAGGTCAGCGTATTCTACAACACGGTGATTGCGGCTGGTGCCGGTATCCGGCTTAAGCGCAGAGAGGGGGATCCACCTTATCCACAGTTGATCGCCGGTAATGCGATTTTTTCTCCGGTTCCTTTAGCTGGACATACCGGCGAGAATAACCTTATTGGGGGATATGAAGCTGCACGTGAATATCTCGCGAAGCCATTCTCTCCACTAGGGGAGATGGATCTGACTCCGCTGCCGGGCAAGGTGAAGTCGCTATTAATAGACATTATCCGGCTGAGGATCTACCCGGAATCGGAAAATGATTTTGATGGCAGTTTGCACGGAGCGTGCCGAATTGGCGCCTATGCACTCAATAAGTCCAGCCCGCGCTGGATGCCAGCGCTGCAAATCAAGCCAGCGCCTGCAATGCAATAACGTCCTGTCGCCCTGTCTGAAGGGGTGTCGCAAAGTAGAAAATTATGTGATTAAGTCAGTGTCTGCCATGATGATGGAATTTCCGCCCGCTACGCTCGTAAATTATAAGAAAATGCAATGCGTATTCTGTTAGTCATCGCACTACTGATCGCTTACGGATCGTTATATCCAGGCGACTTTTCTTCATCCGGCAAAGGTGCTGTAACAAACTTCCTGACCGATTGGCGCTGGTTTACTTCTTTAGGAGATGTACTAGGTAATATCGCCCTGTTTATTCCACTTGGATTGGCAAGTATATTTTTTGCTTCAGCCAGACCGAATGCCTCCGCTCGCATCGTTTGGCCGCTTTTTCTGGCGTTCGTTTACTCTTTCGCTCTTCAGTTAGCTCAAGTGTGGCTACCTTCCCGCTCCGCAGCGCTGGCGGATGTGGCATGGAACATGGCGGGGATGACGTTCGGTATGGCCGTGGCGCATCTGATAGAAAAGCGTCGCGTGGACACCAGGCGTCCATTTGATTCTATGTTAATTATTCCTCAATTGATATTGATATTGTGGCTGATTAACGAATTATTTCCACTTGTACCTTCTCTGGATTTACAAAAATTCAGGGATGCGCTGAAGCCATTTTTCCTCGGGTTTAACTTTTCTTTTCCGGAAGCCTTCATGCACGCGGCTGCCGCAGTTGCCGCCGGCAGCGCTTTCATCGCGCTGGGAAGGCGACCGGCTTGGTGGTTGGGCGGACTGCTCATACTGATCCTGGCAGGCAAGCTTGCCATCCTGAATTTGGTCCTGGATGCGTCGGTTGTCATAGGGCTGGCAGCAGGATACGCAGGCTGTTTGGCTGCGCTTCGCCTCGGCGGTACCAAAATCTTTCATGCAGCGTTCTGGTCGCTACTGGCAGCCTGGACCATTATTTCGATAACGCCTTTTGTTCCTGCTCGGGATGGAATTTTGAACGCCATCCCTTTCGCAACCATGCTTCGCGGATCACTGGAGGGCGCTACTCAACAGCTCACCCAATCGTTATTTATTTATACTGCTCTGCTATGGCTTGCGCAAATGACGGGAATAGGTATTAGAAAAGCGACCGCGGGGTTAATCATATGGTCGTGCTTGATTGAGCTAGTCCAGATGGGCTTCTTGGGCCGTACGGCAGATGTAACAGAACCAATTTTGGTACTGCTGATTAGCTGGGTCTTGAGTGTGTCGAAGCAGAGCCATCCGAAACAAACGGCGCTGGAACCCGAAGGGCCAATACCACAACCATATATCGTTGCGATCCCTGCGGAGATTAGTGGAAGACGCACGCTTGGTTTGCTGGCAATGGGAATAGCTATATGCGCGCTGATCGGCTGGCTAATTGTTCAGTCTGCATTGATACCCTATAACGTCCGCGAGCTCGTATATGAAGGTCATCCCTTTCGCTCACTGATATTGCTCGCAGCCCTGTTGTATTGGTCGATCGGTTTTCCTGTTTTGATTGCGCAATGGCTGACACGGGGAAACATATATCTTCTCAGTCTGCCCGCCCTCGTATTACTGCATGGGTTAGTTGCATGGGTGTTGCTACGATCTGCCGTACCTGACGAAAGCATCCATGACATTGTTGGATCCCCTGTATTGGCTTGGCCGCGGGACTTCGAACTGCTTGGCCGCTTTCTGGCATTGTTCAGTTTCTGGAGCGTAGCAACGACAGCGGGCAGTCTCACAGCCGCATGGCATATCCTTCCTGGGGCGAAGTCAGCGTTATTGGGCTGGGCTATTGGAGCCTGCCTGCTTATTCCGATTTCATATTACGTTGTAGTAACTGCCGCCTCCACGGACAATCTGGTCGAGCTGATAGCGAATAATGGCAGCCTAAGTTCGTTTTTGATAATTGGCCTGGCAGTAGCGGAAATATCGTTTGGAGGTTCGAAAGGGGCACTGGCATTAATTCCGGGGGCACCGTGGCGGAAGAGCGCTGCCGCATGGGTGTTAGCCATGGGAGTCTTGGCCTATGTCGCTCTTTATTTCGGAACCGAACAAGTAATTATTAAATATAACCAGATATTTTCCGCGTTACAGTTCTTGCTGAGCAGTGATCGCTCGCACTTGGCTCAACCAAACGAGCTGATAATTCGCTATATGGCACTATATGGCTTCGTTGTCGCAGCGATCGTGGTAGTACAAAATCCGCTTTGGCGTTGGGTCATGTCGCCGCGCCGCGGTTGACTCAAGATCCTCACGGCGCTGAGCGAAAGCTCAGCCCGATTCTTGCGGTGCCTGGCGCTATCAATAAACGGCCACCCAAGGTACATACTACCATTGCCCGGTTGTTCCAGCCCGCATGCTCAAAAGCTGCCACTGAGGGAACATTGGTCGCCCGTACATGCGCGATAATTCGCTGAACGTTATGCGTTGACAAATCGCCCACAGCGGCAGCGATCAATCGCTTTGCGGCGCCCTGGCGACGAAATGCTGGCCACGTGTATAAATACTTTAGAAAAGTATCCGTTTCACCCATGCCGAGATGCAGAGGTGGTGAATCAATCCGGCAGACAGGGCCTCGCTCAATCGTAAGCTGCGCTGCCAGCGAATCGCCAATCAGTAATAGATGTAAACTTCCACCGCGCTTAAGAAGTTGTTCCGGTTTCGAACCGCATTGGCCGGCCACCTGTTCGATGATATCGCTTCTGAAATTAGACAGTTTCTCTTCAGTGTAAAAACTTAAATAACGCCAGCCAGACGGTAGTTTGAGAAATGCGCTTGGCTGAGCCAGTATCCAGACAATACGAAACGCTTCCACCCGGACGAGCAGTTTCAGGGCAAAATAAATGGCAGCGCGAAATCCTCCTGGGCCTCTCAGAAATTCCAGCTTTTCTTTCAGCATGGCTTAGTTTTCACCTGCGGAGCGCTTGACGGCTGCGACGCGAACCATCCGCTTGATGCGCTCTTTCAGGCCAGTTTTATCAAGCAAGCGTCCTATTGTTTCGGATAAAAGATTTACTGCCACAAGCGTGTGCGCGTAAACCGTGCCGGGCCAACCGCGTGGAATCAGATAATAATGCCTCTCCTCTCGGGAGTTATTTGACATTCTCTGCTTGTATAAACTGTCCCCAGGCAGAAAATCAAAGCGACGAATACCGTCCGCCAATAGATCGGCCATGACTTCAGTATGAAGATAAATGCCGGGTTGCAGTTTGGAGATATCCGGATCGTACCCGACGCTGTGCCCGTGATAGGTATGACCATCATAATAGCCAACCCCGAACGCGATCGGGCTTTTACCAATCCAGAGAACGTACGCCCGCAGCCAGCCGCCGGCCGCTGTAGCACGAAGGTGCGCAACGTGAGCGGGAGTATTTTCCAGTCCGAGGCCGAGCAAATGGTACTGATAAGTCTTACGGGACACTTGCGCCAGAGCTGCAGCTAACTCGTCAGCTTGTTGCGGCTCAGTATAACGGACCAATGTTACCGTTTCTCCTGCCTTGACACTAAAATTCTTGCGTGTTCGGCGCACATCCTCACGAGTTTTGCTTCCGAGCGTCCGGAGGTAATCTTCAAATTGCGCCCCCGCTGGCAGTTCAACGAGCCGCCGTGTATAGGCAGGGCCGTAGGGCACCACATGGAATAAATCGAAAACCGCGCTATCCGGCGATGTCAGCAGCTCAGCAAGAGGCGAGCCCAGTCGTACCCCTTCAAAGAATACTACGCCGCGTCTTCCTATTGTTTCGCTAAGCGGTTTGAACAATCCGGCCAATAGTGCTTGGTTCTCACATAAAGGCCCCCCCTGGATGGTATATCTCAGTACGGGAATATGGAAAATAGTGGTTTCGCCCAAGCAGTAGGCAAGCGCACTCTGGTGAACAAAAAAAGGAGCGTACCCGCACGGCCGGTATTCATCACCCAGCAGGAAATACTGAACATATTTGTCCACCCCATTTACACGACTGCTTAACCAGCTCGGATCCAATTCAAGGGGTACCGGACCAAGCAGGGATAAGTCAGGGGCACTACCTAAGGCTCTAGCTATCCGCCATTGGGTCATGTCTTTCCTTGAATGCTGCAATATTTCAAGACATCAGATTCAGAATCGTATCGTCTTACTGAGGGCTAGCGGGCTGCCCAGCTTATCACTAGTAAGTTTTCCTGAATGGTCGGCCGCGTGGGTACCATAGCGAGAATTCATTGCGAGGGTTGCTGTTATGAAGTAAGCAAACAGCTGCTCTGATGGGTCCTGCAGCGAAATCATAAAGGATAGAGCGTTCTTTTCCCTTATATGCTGCTCTTTAAAGGTTTGCGGCGGAACGCCTCAACCGAAAAACCAAGTATCTCCCCTATAGAAGGGAAAGCCTTTATCGCATTTCATTTCAAACCGACCAATATTATACACAGGCTGATTCCCATGAAAGAATGCATTTGAGGCGCTCCAGGAATGAGTTTGTATCTCACAACGAAATTCCAGAGTCCCATTGCCAGATTACATAGGACGACCGACCCAATGAGCCCTCGCAGATACGCGACCATCCATGCATAGCGTCGATGGGCCCGGGGTAATAGGCGTGAATATAAATTATAAGGAAGAAGCGCGGGGCCGAACGAGCCGATTGTTCGATATTTTCGATGGTCCTGACAATCATGGACTCATCGTACGGGTTGTTTATGAAGCATACAGTCGGGTACTCAGGCAGGCAGAAGGTTGTTGCATCAGCACGTACTGGTTTGATATTGAAGCATTTTTGCGCAGGATTGCGGTAGGTATGGACATTTCGTACTGCCATTTCATGGAGTTCATGGCTGTATTCGACTCCTATGATTTCTTTAAACGGATAACTTGCCGCCACAAATAACGCCCGACCTTTCCCCGAACCGAGATCGAGAAAAAGAAAGTTGCTAAGATCGAGACCAGGGAGCATCCCAAATAGCGTCCGCATCTGTCCTTCGGTCACGGGTTCATAACCCTTAGCATGTGCCTTAAGGTCTTCCTCTGCGGTTAAGAACTCCGGCTCTTCAGTACCAGCGGTTTCTACATTGAATCGGCGGTCGAATGACTGGTCAAAAGGATGACTACTCTTCCAGTACTTGCCTGTCGCGATCAGGCCAAGATTGTAGGTCACCAGTCGGACGAAATCCGAGACTGAACGACGTCGCCACGCGCGAATGACTCGACTGAACAACAAAATGTCGCGTTTCATCGCCTTCCGGCCTCAAGCTTAAAGCATTCTTTGAACAAGCCCTCGAGGTTGCCAATGTGGGCGCCAGGGTTTTGTAGGAATGGTGGCCCGGCAGCACAAAGGCTCTCCGACACACCGCATTCCCTTCGCGAGAGTCGGTCATGCTGCACACCCGTATACGACATGACGCTACGGTGAACCGAACGCCCACTGCTGATATGCCTCTTCATCGGCAGGAAGAAGCGCAAGCGATGATCTACCGTATACTGCGACGTCAAACTCATGAGTCAGTCCCATAACGGTCAGTTGCGCCTCCTGAGACTCGTACAGGGCTCCGCTATGACCCCTTTCAACTCCATCTGCAGCATCAACCTGCAGCCCTATTTGTACGAAATACGTTCCCGATACAAATTCGTCAACACAATACTTTTCCTGTGCGCTCGTTTTACGGTGGTAGCAATAACTATTCCATCTCGTAAACTCATGAAAGTAAACAGCGTATTTGCTTCCGGGCTATAATGTGTAAGATTTCCCGACACTTATGATGCTCACCGTACGATGCCGACCGGCGAATCGAACTGATTAGCAAAATTCAGCTCCAGTCTGGCTGGCGGGCGGACAGCTTGTCTTTGGATTTACTTGGAACGATGGCAGCCGTGATGGATGATGCCGCCGAAGCAGCCGGGTATATTAGCGTGGCGAAGACCCATACTGGCTGCTTAGCCTCGGGCGGCGAAGCCCGTTAAAAATCCGAGCTGGCATCCCGCGCGCGGTACGGCCTTTCTGTTAGCTTCAAATCATCAAATTGATGGCTTGTTTACCGCAGCACAAGCGTTGGCTCCTTCACGACGTCCACATGCGTTTCGGCGTATGCTGTAGCTGACTCGCTATAAATAAATAGATTGAGCAAGGCAAATGGAAAAGTTGTGTTGATCAGGCTTGGCGGCCATGTCGTCGTCATCCGCTACCTGCTACGTCATCCAGTGCTCGCTTCAAGTCATCGGTGAATCGATTAACTCGGGTAATACCGAAGACGGAGAGGTCAAGGCGAAGAGGTTAATAGGAGGGAAGGAAGATCGATTCAGCATTCGACTGAGCACATTCACACAATCATGGTTGAGGAAACCGAGGGAATTTTTTAACGCTGAAATTTCCAATGTTATTCTTAAGGCAATATTCTCGTTAGCTTTAACCGGAAGGATTCCTTCCGGTAAATCAGATGCATCTCAATCACTGTTGCCACTCGTTTCCATTCAGCGCGTTCAAACGCACGCAAGGAAGGCTTATTAGACCACCAAATACGGGCGTATAAACACTTAAACCCTCGCTGATACATATCTAGAGTAGCAAATTTTATAAGGCTGCTAGCAATACCGCGCCCCCGCATTTCGGGCAAAACGACTATCTGCACGAGCTTGGCCTCTCCCTCTGAGAGCGGCCAAAAATTTCTTGCGCTATAACGCTCGCCATACCAGAAAAAACATAAGGCTATGACCCGGGAGCCCTCCATGCAAGCGTACGCGCGAGAACAATCGCCGTGATACCATGCCTGCTGAGCAATTATTTCATCTTCGGAATTAACAATTACTTTCTGTCCTATCGGCTCAAGCCGAAGCCCCATATCAAGTGCTTGTATCTCACCTGTATATTCTTGCCCATAGATGTGGTAGAAAGAATAGTCTTGAAATATAGCTTGAGCCAATCTCTTGATGAAATTCGCCATGGGTTTACTATGGTCTACTTACTCATATCGAATAAACCGGCATCGTAGCAGCTTCTGTAAACACCATACATTGGACTTTAGTACAGTAAGAAAACCTTTTGAATAACTTTCCGACATAAGCGGAGTTGCAGCTCGGGCACTCTATAGCTTCGCCGATGAGATGTTCTTTGTGGATGAGCCGGATCTTGGAAAGAAGCAGACAATTGGAGCTGGCATTGCTGGATCCAGAAGATCTGTAAGAGAAATGCTTCAGCTGACGCCCAGTTTTATTGAAATGCCACCGTGCCATTGTTATTCACCCTAAAAACCGGGCATATCACCTGATGCCGAGTTTCCTGGCGCTCGGAATGAACGGAATCTTGTCGATATCTCCTCCGGCACCTTCGAGCACGACAGCGTGACTGAAGGCGCACCCAGGAATAATCATTTCCCAAACCGCATTAGCCTTCTTACCGCCGGCTTTATACCGTACTGATCCAGCATATCGCCTGTTACTTTACTCAACTTGTTAATCGTTCTCTGGGTATGCACCAAGAACATATTGCGCAGGTTGCTGCATAGAAAAAAAACATTGGCGCACTGAATATTATCCGTAGCGAAAAGCTTTTTATGGTCGGACTGTCCTTCGGTAAAATCGAAAAAACGAAATAACTTTTCACCAAATAGATGTTCCAGAGCAATCCATTGCAAAATTGTACCTACGGAAAAATTCATGTAGCTGGGGTCATATCCAAGAAACGCGTAAATGACAACGCCATTGGTGACGGGACAATAGAGGTAAGATACAGGCCGGCTCGCATGGAAGAGAATGAACCCGCGTACACGGCCCTGCCGGGCGAGCTGTTCCATTTCCAAACAAAAATTCTCGGAATCGGGCAGACCCGCATCAAGCAACTTTTCCTGATAGGTTATTTCGGAAACAGCGCGAGCTAATCGAAAGAATTCGGACATCTCGCCAACATCCTTGTACACCTTCCATGAAATCTCACCGCCACAATAATCTTTATATTTTCTGATCTTGCGATTGAGCGTCGAGCGCGTCTTGGATGAAAATTTGGCCGTGTATTCGGAAAATGACGTTCGCATATCGATGTAGTAGCGCATGTATCGGGATGATACGTAGCAAAGATAATCGCCCCGCTTTTCAAACACCGGCTGCTTGCCGGTAATGCGAAGCGACCGTATCAGAAATCCCTGACTGCCAAGCTGAAGAGGATCCGCTGGGGGTATCAGCTCTGAGACAGGCAGATCGTCGTCATCGAGTCCGACCTCGCGTACTTGTAACCAGAGTTCAGGCGCAAGCAGTGCAGTATCCCCAAGCTGAAGCTTTACAGGCACCTTCTGATATTGCCAAGCCTGGCTCAATTAAAGCCTCGCCGTATACCCTGCTCCAGCATTCTCAGCCCGGTCTTCCACACCGGTGAGACCAGGGGAGCTGGCTGTGAACATGCTAGATCGGGGACTAATCCATTAAACCCCCGGACATGAAAACAATCCCGATGGCGATCAAGAAAAGAGCAGAGTTTGCGGAAGCGCGTTACCACGATATCATCCGGCCGGTTCATGCCGCCATTCAGCAATTCAAAATTATGAGAAAGAATAACGAATGCCTTACGTCCGGATTCCAGTGCCTGCCACAGCAAACCTTCCATTTCCCCATAAGAACAGGCGGTCAACTGTACATGACGCAATGAGCGAGCGCTGCTACGGAAGACCGTCATGGGATACTCATAGACATCTTCGCACTCAGCAGGCTCTACAAGCATGACGCCAGGGGAGACTCCGCTATCACGTCCAAACATGCTGGCGTTGTAGCTGCTGTCGAAAGTAATACGATTCCTGGCGAGCGCGTGCAGCGTATCCCGGTTGAAGCCAAAGCTTCCAGCGCGGAATGCTTTTACAATGGGAGCTCCGGCCAACTCGATTAACTTTGCTCCTGCCTGAATCAGGATGGTTTGCTCGTCTAAGGAAAAGTAGCGCAGAAACTGCTTCTTGCCTGCGATGCTGTCGAGCAAGGGCTGACGAGACTCATCCACCCACTCGGTATGCAGGTGAAGTTGTATTTCATGCCCATGCTTTTGAATGAGACCGATGATTTCCGCCAACGGGTCCGGGCCAAACCGGGTCGAGAAGAGCGATTCGACGAAAAACACTCCTGTTAGGCCATGTTCCCGCAATTGATATAACTGATACGGTAAACCATAGTTGCCTCTCGACGTAGGACCATAGACATACCGTTGAAACGCGCTTGGAAACTTGGCGTCAATGCCATCCCATCCATCGCACCAGACCTCTACGTCAACGGTAAAAAATACGTCCAGCATTTTATTGAACCTCTAAAACCGATATTGAGGCAGAGGAAGAATGCGGCCGGCGGCCTGGCGATGATCGGATCGTCCGTACAGGGAGAAATATTTGAGGTTGGGCTCGTCCGTTCCGCCGGCACAGCACAGTTCCAGCATTCCGTTATTGGGCATGGGTTATGCCACCTTGCGATCTTCCTTACGTGAACGTGGCTGCTCCATATCGAGCACGTTGCGCAAAAAAGATTCGAACATTAGCAGTGTCCAAAGCGGAGCGCTATGGTCGCGCCGCCCCGACTGGTGCTGGTCGAGCATCTGGCTTATATAGGTCCGGTTGAATAATCCGGTATCCGATAAAACCGGACCCATTAACGCATTGTTCAATCTCTCGCGCAACGGACCACGAAACCAGCTTGCCAGCGGAACGGCAAAACCCATCTTATCGCGGTACAGGATCTCATTGGAAAGATGAGGTTCCAGAGCTTTCTTGAATACGTATTTGCCTTCATGTCCGTGAAGCTTGAACGAAGCCGGCAGGCCGGATATCCATTCGACCAGCTTATGATCGAGCAGTGGCACCCGCACCTCCAAAGCGTGCGCCATGCTCGCTCGGTCAACTTTGGTAAGGATATCTCCGACAAGGTAGGTTTTCATGTCCAGGTATTGCACCCGCGACAGGGCGTCCTGTACAGGGCATTTTTCAGCATGCATACGCAACACCTCCACCGCTTGATAACCCTGAAGGCTGCGATTGAACGAAGGGCTGAACAGGCTTTGGCGCATCCTGTCTTTAACGATGGATACGCCATGAAAATAACCCTCCACCGAATCTCGGGCGAGTGCCTCGAAGGTGGATTTTGCCCTCAGAAACTTGGGCGCCCAGTCAGCCTTGGGATACAGACTGCCCAACAACCCAAACATTGGCTTGCAAAGCCCGAACGGTAGCGCGGACCTCATCCGATCTTCATAGAGATGCCAGCGATAACGGCGGTAGCCGGCGAGGTTCTCGTCCCCGCCATCTCCTGACAATGCAACGGTTACGCGTTTCCTCGCCAGCTCGCAAACCCGATAGGTGGGCATGGCCGAGCTGTCAGCAAAAGGCTCATCATAAATCGAAGCCAGCTTGTCTATCAGGTCAAAGTCGTCATGGTTCACCTGCTCTACATTATGGCTAGTATGGTAGCGATCAGCCACACTTTGCGCATATTGCGATTCGTTGAAAGCAGGGTCACCGAAAGAGATGGAGCATGTATTGACCGGTTCCTTCATGAGGTTGGCCATCATCGCAACCACCGCGCTTGAATCTACACCACCAGACAGGAAAGCTCCAAGGGGCACCTCGGTCATAAGGTGAATCTTGACCGATTCGCGCAGCCGTATAGTCAGCTCTTCCTGCGCCTCGGCCATACTGAGCGGCTCGTGCGGAACAAATGGTATATCCCAGTATTGGCGCAGCTGCGGCACATTTTGCCCGCAGTGGAGTTTCAGGGTATGAGCTGGGGGCAGTTTGAAAGCCTGCCGAAATATCGTCTTTGGCTCAGGTATATAACCGTAACCAAAATAATCTTCGATCGCATACGGGTCGAGCTCCCGCAGAAAATCCGGATGAGCTAGTAAAGCCTTAAGCTCGGAACCAAAAATGAATGTGCCATCTTTGAGCAGGCTGTAGTACAGGGGTTTGATGCCAAGCCGATCCCGGGCAAGAAACAACAGCTCACGATTACGGTCCCATAAACCGAATGCAAACATGCCTCTGAAGCGATCTACGCAATTCTCACCCCACTCTTCCCAGGCATGCACGATGACCTCGGTATCACAATGGGTACGGAAAATATGGCCGGCGGCGGCAAGCTCCCTGGCAAGATCCTGGAAATTATAGATTTCCCCATTGAAGATGACGACGACGCTGCCGTCCTCGTTGAAAAGCGGTTGTTGGCCGCTGGATACATCCATGATCGAGAGGCGGCGATGACCCAGGCCGACACCCGGCTCGGTGTACAACTCACCTTCATCGGGCCCGCGATGTGCCTGAATCTGATTCATGCGCTCCAGGAGCCGACGGTCGAACTCCCTCTTGCCGCGCGTATCAAATAGGCCGACGATTCCACACATGCTGGTTTTCCTTTATCTCAACTTTGTCTGCATAACACCTTGTCATAGACCCGGAGATAGCCCTTCGTCATGGCCTCGATGCTGAAGCTTGCCTGAATCTGTTCTCGCGCTGCCGACCCATGGCTGGCGATCAGCTCGGGATGCTTATAATAGCTCAATATGGCTGTCATCATGGCCGCTGGCGCGTCTGGCGGAATAAGTGTTCCAGTAACTCCTTCTTTTATCAGTTCCACATTTCCGCCAACCCTGGTCGCTATGACTGGCAAACCAGTGGACATGGCTTCGAGAATGGTGTTGGAAATGCCTTCGCCGAGCGAGGGAAGCACGAACAAATCCATAGCCCGCATCAGCTCCGGAATGTCTGCGCGCTCACCTGGAAACCAGCCAAGGGCTTCCGCTCCCGCTTCACGTAACATATTGACGCACTTCCCACGTGAATTCCCATCCCCGATTATCAGGAGCCGAAGTCGTTGGCGAGCTGAAGGTTCTTCTTTCAACAGCATCAGAAAAGCCTGAACCAAACAGGGAAAATTTTTTACATCCGCCATTCTTCCAACACTTCCAATAACAAATGTATTGTCAGCAATAAATCCTTCCGGTATACCTCCAATGCGCCCGGCTGCAAAAATATGGTGGTTGCGCGGGGAAAAACGTGTACTGTCGACGCCGTTGTAGATCTGGTTGACGCGGACGGGTGTTGCACCAATAGTATTGACGAGCCAGTTTTCCAGATCTTTGCTAACGGCAATGAAATCGGTCACTAAAGGGCAAATCGCCTTGCGCAGTAAGTTGTATTTACGGTTTTTCCCATGCAAGTCAAAAATGTCGCGACCGTGTTCCCCGTGCACGCGTGCCCGTGCGCCCGTAATGGCGGCGATGACCTGGCCCTCCATCGTGCCAAGGTTGCGGGTGTGCACGATATCTGGCCTCAGCCGCCTGAATGCCTTAAAAAGAGCGACGTAAAGATTGAGGTCGTTTCCCTCACGCTTGTTCAACGCTATAATTTCCACATCATGCCTGATGATCCTCCTGCGAAAGTCGGAATATCCCTTGAGGCAAACGATGGCATGGCGGTAACGCTCCGTCGGAATATGGTTGATCAGATTGATGAGTCCGTTTTCCAGGCCGCCTACACCTAAATGGTAAATCACATGAACAACAAGGGGAGGCTGTTCAAGGACTTCCGCGGATCTTGTTTGACCTGCCATTTACTAGCGATTGCCCGCATTCCGGAGAGATGTTTCTATGGATGGCATCATATCGGCGAAAAAACTTTCAAGTATCGGAGCCGCCTCATCGGATACGTCGTCATAAGATGCCGCAACAATAATCTCTGCCCCATCATCAGCCCTGCCCATAAGTTTGTTTCTGGCGAGAATCAGTTTGGCCAGATAGGGATTGGCGGTTTTTTCTTCACCAAGCCAATACCACCTCCATACCAGCAGCTTGGATGAGGATGATTGTATGAGGTTCTGATTAATTACCCCTTCGCCGGAGCCAAAGGATACAGTACGCGTGTCGTGCTTGACGTTCCGCCAATGGGATCGAGTTTCGGGATTACTTTGCGATTCATTTTCCGACTCATTTTCCAACGTAAGCACATTTTCCGAATTCACCAGCTCTTTCCCCTGCTGTTGATTTCGATAATAGGTAATGTATAGATCCACTGCTCTCTCCGGCCGTTTGCTATCGTTATAGTGTTGCAGGAGCTGGGTAGTTGCGCCAATGTATTGTGGCCTCCATTCAGAACCCCCCCTCGGGCTGATTTCCCATTTCTGCGAGAGACCGGCAATCTCGAGCTTAGGCATTGTATCGCTGCGGGAAAGCATGTTTTCGAGGTAAGCGGCATAAGCCGGCCAGATAAGTGCAACAGCAACGACCGCGGTGGCGGCGTAGATCAGGCTCTTGAGTGGAACGCCGCCCGGCGTCGGGTCCGATTCAGGCTCGAAGTGGGTCATCGGACCGGCAGATTTTGGCTCGTCCTCGCGCCAGAAGGATCCGATCCAGAATAATAAAAGCATCACGAAGCCAAAAAAAACCCAACCGTAGATCAGATGATCAATTCCCACGGCGAGACGCATATCGCTCAAATGACCCGTCATCACAATCATGTATGCGCGGATGCCGTTGGCGACCAAGGGCACTATCACCGACAATGCAATGAAGATCAGGCGGCGCTTCAGGCTTTGGTAGGTCAGATAAGCGTAAAGAGTACCCAGCGTAAAAGATGCGATCAGGTAGCGCAAGCCGCTGCAGGCTTCCACAACGGACCAGTTCCCGCTCGGGATGGTAAAAAAGCTGCCTTCACGATAAACCGGGATGCCCGTCAATTGTAATGCCGCCACGGTAAAGTCGGCGGTAAAGTCTATCAGGGGAGAAATAAGCGCCTCCCCAAACGGTACGGCAAGCAAGAGATAAGCTAACGGGAAAGCCAGTGCCCATACCATGCGGTTTCCAAGAATTGCCCAAACTGCGGCAGGGATCATCGCCACAAGGAAAATCTGCTCGAACACCTGAACGCTGGCGAGTATTGCAAGCAGCCAGCTAAAACCGATGGTGGCAAGCGCAGCCAGCCCAAACAGGTTCGGTTGAAGACTAAGGGCGCTGAGACGCTTGCGTTGCGTCCATATCAAATAAGCGCTGAAAGGAAAAATCAGAAAGCCATGAGCAAATGTATCGGATCGTGCCCAGATGGATACCATGGACCAGGTCGTTTTGTGGTAGCTCGCGAGAATGGCAACAATTGTAACGAGCGTTACGGCGACAGCTATTTTAAAACCGTGTTGATCCAGCGTTATCACGGGGTCATGCGTTAATTTTTGCGGCGTTTGAATATCCATGCCAATCATCTCCCGCCAATCTGAAGCAACTTTGCGGCCGGCCGGACCTCTTCATCAGAATAAATTGTTCGTGTCCGGGCAAGAAGCCTGTCGATGCCCCCCAGGCTTTTTTCCCAACTGTAGCATTCAAGCACACGATTCCTTGCAGCATGACCCATGGACGAATCCGATCCGTTGGCCAGCACCGCCAGAATGTGGGAGGCGAACTCACTACCATCGCTTGCTACGACCAGTTCCCGGCCGGGGCACGCGTGGATGCCTTCCATCGCCTGAGGGGAGATCACTGCAATTTTTTCCATCGCCATTGCTTCAAGCACTTTGTTTTGTATACCGCGGGCGATACGCAGCGGAACTACGACCAGGGAGGCATGGGCGAGAAAAGGCCGGACATCCGGTACCGATCCGGTTACCGTTACACCGGGCAGACTGGCTAAAGCGATTACTGCTGCGGTGGGACGCGCACCCACTATGTGAAACTCAACCATGGGTAATTGCGCGCGAACCTCGGAAAAAACCCGGCGCGCAAACCATTCCACGGCGTCAATATTGGCCCAATAGTCCATCGCGCCAGTGAAGACCAATGTAGGTAAACCGGCCGTGTAGGGATTTGAGTACGGCCGATGCGGTGAGAAATAGTCGGCATCGACGCCATTGTTGAAGTACGTAACCTTCTTCGCAGCTTCTGGCACGAGTTTTCCGAATAGGTCGGCTTCCGCCTGGGAAACGAATGTGGCGCAATCAAAATCTACAGCAACCTGCCGTTCGTAGCCAAGAAGCAATTTCGACTCGCGCCGATAAACCCGGTTCATCGGCCAGCGTGTGGCGTTTGCATATTGCCGCCATTTATCGGAATCAATATCGACGAAATCGACTATGCGGTGTGCGTTTCTCGCATGGCTGACGTATTGGGCCATGGCCGAGGAAAAAACCAGAATATTTCTGACCGGTCTCGTTTCAAGAATACTGTTTACCCAAGTTTGCAATCCCTTATCCCAATAATAGGGCAAGGTCAGAGGCCGCCCGGAAAAAAAACCGCGGAGGCTGCGTACACGCGCTACCTTTGGGGAGAGATCGATAAAACAGGTCTCGCCGCAGAGGCCTTTCACTTTATCGCGATACTTCCAGTCCCCGTCGTCATCAATAAAGGTACCGAGATGAATGCGATAGCGTTGACTCAAATGCCTGAGTAGATGATAAGAGCGTATTTTATCTCCCTTGTTCGGAGGATAAGGAAAGCGGTGGACGAGATAAAGAATTTCCTCCATTGTCAGCCCAGATTTTTCACGATATGCGGGCCGATGAGATTGGCAAGCCGCAGAGGCAGCTTCTGCCAAGCTTTGATGAACAGCCGGTACCGGGGATTGAGGGGATTGTGATCAGGCACTGCCTCAGACCCGTGTAGCTGGTATTCATAATAAAGTGGCGTGGGTTCGAACCCCCAGTTTTTCTTGAAATCGAAAGAGCCGGTATTGTGCTTGCTACGGCCGAAATCAAATGTTTTATATCCTCTTTCACAAGCACGGCGCATCAGTTCCCAATACATAAAGTCATTTCCCGCTACTTCCCGAGCTTCATGAGTACCGCCACCATAGTAGGGCAAGACCTCGTCTCGAAAATAAAAACTCATGACCCCGCTGACAATTTGCCCACCTTTTTCAATAATCATAAGTTCGCAATCCTGCCCGAACACCTCCTTGAGAAGACGGAAATAGCTTTTGGAAAACACTGGAGTACCAAGCCGGTGCACGCTTGCCGAATACGCCGAAAAAAAACGTAAGGTATCTTCATCTATGACGCTTTCCAGTCCAGCCTTGATACCCTTGCGTACCATTGCGCGCTGCTTGCGCGGGATGGCTTGCATGTTATCCTCCACTTCAGGGGCGATCTCTTTGCGGAAAGTCACATACAAGTCCTTGGTTGGCCATTGCGCATGCAGCGCTCTTAGATTGCGGTATTCCAGATAGTCCACTTGCAGCCGCGACGCGAGCGCCTGGGCTGCATGGTCGAGCGCTTGCCGCCCTGTTTCAGAAGTGGCAGCGATTCCGCCATATACACAAAATGGAAGTGAACTCAAGGAATGACCGAAAAGCCGGCTGTTAATCTCAGCTAAAGGCAGCACACCTTGAACCTGACCATCCAATTCCACATACAGGAACCATGTTTTATGCCCGAACGCACGTTCGATGACCGTTTGCCATCCGCTGCGGTGGAAAAAGGTCGCTTCGGGGCAGAGCGACACGAATTCGTCCCATCTTTTGGCCTGTTGTGGCTGAAGTAAATGCACAGATGGAGTATCAGCCCGAACGGAGGAGTGGCTGCGATTCTCCTGAGATGCGTCAATAGGACAACCCGTGCTGCTAATCAAGGAAAACCCGATCCATTCGATTCCAGTTGAAGTCACGGGTCAGTGCTTTGATCCGCTTTTCCATGCGGTGGAGATTGTAATAATGGCGGAAGCGCGTTTTCATACTGATACCTTTTTGACGCGGCTGTTGATGATCTATTTCCCAAGGATGGAAGTAGAAAATCGCAGAGCGCTGCTCCAGTTGATTCAGCCTTTTCAAAAACCATTTTGAAACGGGATAGGGCCAAAGCCTGAAATAGCCGCCGCCTCCGGCGGGAATATTTTGCCTGAACAGGCGCATTGTGGTGATGGGCAATTCCAGCAACCCACTGCCGCGGGGATAATATGCAAAACGGGGGGCATCGGGAATCCCATAATGATCGTGTCGAACTGGGTAAATGCTCGAGCTGTAACGGTAACCCGCCTCTTCAAGCAGATCCAGTGCCCATTGGTTATGCCGGCCTATGGAAAAACTGGGTGCACGGTACCCTAAAACCGCCTGGCCACCGATATCTTCCAAAATGGCTTTACTTCGGAGGATATCTTCACGAAATTCATCCGGATTTTGATCGGAAACACGGTAGTGAGCCCATCCATGGCTTGCAAGCTCGTGACCATTTGAAACGATGCGGCTTACCATTGCAGGATACCGGTCGGCGATCCATCCCAAGGTGAAAAACGTCGCTTTTGTGCCCTCTTCATCCAATAAAGCAAGGATGCGGTCAACATTGGACTCTACTCGGCAAGGTATGGATTCCCACCGTTCCCGAGCGATATACGGAGCGAATGCGGAAACCTGGAAATAGTCCTCCACATCGATCGTCATAGCGTTACGTATTGACGTCTGGGTCATCGGGAGGAATGCGTCCGGCGCGTAGACCACATCAAATCTTGTCCTTTTTAAGTTTTTTGCCCGGATCCGAAAGGGAGAGTATTTGCTTGAGCAACTCCAGCAACGAGACAACCGATTCCTCCAGCCTGGCAAGCCGGTTATCCGTATTTTCCATCTTGAGTAGAGATTCACTGCTCTCCGACACAGGTGTGCCAGGACTGTCGCCTGGCATGCGGACTGTGGCAGCCGGCACATCGAATTCCTGCTGAATATCACGAATAACTTCGTTAACTTCCGCGCTACTGAAACTGTGCAATTTTTCCAGGTAACCCATCAGCAGGAGGCGATCGCAAAGCCCATTTATTTTTCGGGGAATACCTGCTGTGTAATCATAAATGGCGCCAAAGGCATCCTCATCAAATGACGGATTTCCCTGCCAGCCTGCCGTCGTTAACCGATGTTCAATGTACGATTGTGTTTCGGCCAAGTCCATGGGCCCGAGGTGATACGTTGCAATCACTCTCTGGCGCAATTGCTGCATGTCGCGGCTCATTAGAGTTTCCCTGAACTCCGGCTGGCCAAGCAAAAAAGTTTGTAAGAGGGGCCTATCATCCGTTTGGAAATTGGAAAGCATTCTCAACTCTTCTACGGTCCGAGGAGAGAGATTCTGCGCTTCATCGACTACCAGGAGGGAGCGTTTTCCCTGCTGATCGCACTGACGAAAGAATTGTTCCAGCCCGATTAACAACGAAGCCTTGCTTAGATTTTCATAGGGCAACCCAAACGCCGCAGACACCATTCTCAACGTGTCGCCGGAATCCAGATCGGTATTTACAACCTGCGCAGGGAGAATCTTCTCGGAATCCAGCTTGCGAAAAAGATGCCGAACCAGTGTCGTTTTGCCCGCACCCACTTCGCCGGTAATGACAATAAAACCCTCTCCTTGGGCGAGTCCATACTCGAGATAGGCCATGGCGCGTTTATGACCCTTGCTACCGAAGAAAAAATTCGGATCGGGTTTTAATTGAAACGGTTTGACTCTGAAGCCATAGAATGATGAGTACATTCGATTATTTTCGCCAAGAAACTTCCGCTTTAAAAACTCATGTTCAGGGACGCAATAATGGCGTTCTCCCGGTAGTCTGCCCCGGGCTGATTGGAATTTCGTTCCTGATGCCGCACCTGAAGCGTTCCATTCAGATTAGGCCGGATTTGCGAGAATTGCCTGGACAAGCCGAGCGTGATCAGCCAAAAGTCATCCACTCTGCCGGCACCCAGAAAGCTGAATTTCGTGTACCCGAAATTGGCGTTGGCACTCGTCAATTGGCTAAGCCGGTAGCTCCATAATGCATTTGCACCGCGCTGCCTCGTGTGGTTAAGCAGTGCCAAATCTCCCGCCCCAACCAAACCGGCGTCGACCGAGTCTGGAGAGAATGCCTGGCGCGTCATATCGAATACTCTGAGCACAACAGTATTTCTTGCTCCATTCATCGCGACAGAAGCCTGTAGCATCTTCTGCAGGAAGAGGCGGTTGGTTAAAAAGTTGGTAGGACCAAAAAAAGAACCGGTCGCTCCGAGGCCAAGAATTGCGCCGCTAGCTTGCTGGATTGCGTCGGGGCTGAGAGTGGGATTTTGCGCCGCGAGGAGTTGGTTCAGCGATCCCCCGAAGCCGGCTGATGAACCAAGGCCAAGGCCAGCCTGCTGGTTGAAGGTTGTGATATCTTGGCTATAACTGACATCCCAGGCGGTCAAGCGGGTACGATGACTGGCCAGGGCTGAATAGGTGTTGCCGAAGAACCGTTGTCCGCCGTTCACAGCAATGTTCGTTCTTTCAGTGGGTGCCCATGCAAAACCAACCGTCCAGAGAGGTGCCGAGGGACTCCCTCTGATCGAAATAAAACTGTTTCTTTCGTAGCCACCGGTTGCGGTCAGGCCAAATTGCGGCGTTACCCGGTAACGAAGGTTACCGATCGTACGCTCCAGTTCGACTGACCGGCCGGTAGCGAAGTGGATCATTTGATTGCTGTAATTCACGCCCCACCCAAGCGTGTTGAAAGCGGTACCACTGTTGAGGCCAAGAAGGAAGCTATCCCCTTGGCTGTTAAAAAGCGAGTTTGCACTTGAATTGACTATATTGTGGATATAACGGAGTTCGGTTGATGCAAAGTTCTGAAAACGATGGCGCAGGTAGGGACTGACACTATAAAGGCTTACATTGGACCTGTTGCCTGTGACATTGACATTGTCAATCCCCTGCGGCCCAAGCAAGGAAGTATTCTGCTGTCTGATTGAAGCGCTTCCATCCACGAAAAACAGATCTTTCACCAGCTCGGCAGTCCCAATGGCGTTGAGTTGGTGCCTGATTCGGTTAAAATTACTGTTGTTGGCATAGATGAGATTGTTCAACGTGTAATCTATGTTGGCATTGAAGCGGTTTCCTATCCCGGTTACCGTTATACCCGGATTAGTCTGAGTGATGAAATCATCCGTTCCGGCCCCCCCTCCCAATCGCACGTTATCGCTATATGTTTCAACCAAATTCGTTCGACGAATTACCCTCCATTCAGCCGCATCCGAGTAGGAAGACAGTAATAACATTGCCGTTGCAGCCAGGTAAGCAGCCGGCAATAAATGCTTGTGAGAGCGCCAGTTTTCAGGCGCTCTCATGATAATAATAGCCGTAATATTCTCCGCCAGAAAATGATCTGGCCTTGTTATAGATCAGATTTACAACATCGCATGATTCTATCTGCCGGAGGGTTTCCTTGACGGCCTGTTGCGATGTCGTTTCAGCTTCCACTACCAGAACAATTTGCCCCATCTGAGTTGCCAGTACACGCGCCTCGCTCGTCAATAGTAATGGCGGGGAATCAAAAATAACGACGCGATCGGCATAACGTTCCGCCAGTTCTTTTAACAAATCATTCATGCTCTGGCTTGCTAACAGCTCGGTTGAATGCGAGTGTCTTCTCCCTGCCGTAAGAAGCGTGAGCTTTTCGATGTTCGTCTTAATCAGGACGTCCGCCAAATCGAGCTTTTCATCAATAAGGATATCCATTAAACCGCTCTCTGTCCCAAGTCCAAGAATTTTGGGTACCGTAGGGCGAGCCACATCAGCATCCACCAACAACACAGTGCGGTCCATTTCCATGGCGATGCTCATGGCCAGATTGACCGTACAAAAACTTTTCCCTTCCCCCGCAAGAGCGCTCGTGACCATGATCAGGTTTCCATTCTTGATCATTCCTGGTCCTCTGTTAAACGCATTCGTAAGTAGCGGCCGTTTGATTACACGGAATTGCTCGGCAATCTGTGTTCTTCCCTGGTCCGGCGTGACAATCCCATACTGCCGCATCTTCGCCAGATTTAGAGTAATCCGTCTTGACATCGGGGCAGAGGCCGGGGCCGTCGCCACTCCTGGAACCGGTACTGTGTCTTTTACCGAATCTGGTCCAGTCTGAACACCTTCGCTTGCCCTCGACTGAATGTCCATCTCATCGGAAAGCTCTCCGGAGCTGATGGAATTACTCGAAAGGAACGGCCCGCCACCACTCTCCTCTTTTTCGAGTTTAGCTGCGGCCTTCTCAATGATACTCATGCTTTCTCCGATTAAATCTACAAGGCACGATATGATGCAGAAGTGTTGGAATTTGCCGAGATGCAGATTCTGCAGAAATCAAAAACGACCCCGGCAGCCAAGCCGGTAAATTGCATGATTTCGTTGAATAAAAAGAGTAGGGGCTGATAAATGACTTTTCGAATACTCATCCATACGCTTAGTCGGCTTATGCATCAAGGATATATCCTATAGGGGCGAAGCCGGTGGAACCCTGCCTGGGGCGGCTAAAATTGCCGAGATCAAAGCAAGTGGGTTCTCAATTCCAGGTTAGGCCATTTTTACTAACAACGCGCCATATATGCCGAGTAAGGATAGTAATGAAAGGCCAAACGCATACAGCCGTTTCCTGCGCTTAATTTTTTCCTTACTGGTCCAAATCATTGGAATTGAACCCAATATCGGCCTTCCAGTTAATTCCCGCAGGCTAGCTTGACTATGAAACGTTGGCCGAACCTGGCTGATAACAAACGCGATTCCGATCCCTAATAATATGGCCCCAAGAAACACCAGAGAATATAGTTTGCCTCGATCGGGTCCCACCGGAATGTCGGGTACTGTTGGCGGATCGATAATCCTAAATGACATCAAATCCGTCGCGGAGCCCAGTTCGCCAGATATCTTCGCCGATTCGCGGCGTT
The DNA here is from genome assembly GCF_900109785.1 of Nitrosovibrio tenuis. Classification (GTDB taxonomy): domain Bacteria; phylum Pseudomonadota; class Gammaproteobacteria; order Burkholderiales; family Nitrosomonadaceae; genus Nitrosospira; species Nitrosospira tenuis_A. The sequence goes on along the minus strand of NZ_FOBH01000001.1, from coordinate 101,865 downwards.
CCAGAAGCTTTTCGTAATTGGCTTTGTTGACCTGGTAGTCGCGATTGAGTTGAGTAAGCTCCGCCTCTACTTGCGGCACTGCGTTGCTCAGGGATTTCAGCCGATTGTAGCGGAAAGTGTATTCCTCCACCCGAGCCTTCATGGACGCGACATCTGCTTCAGCTTCCGCCAGGGCCACATTGAGCTGTTGCAGCATGGGACTATAATTTTTCCCGGGATCGGCGCTATTTTTTGTTAGCTTAGCTTCTTCTTTCTTGCGCTCTTCAAGCTGGGCAACCAAACGCTTGGTTGAGATAATATCAGGATGCAGTTCCGTATAGTTTAGTCTGAGAGTGTCCAGATTCTTGTTCAATGCATCAATTCGAGAGTCAATCTCTACATTAACTATAGATGAGGGCGAGTCATTCTGATCCACCAGGAGTACGGGCTCGTCGCCGGTAATTTGCCTTTTGATCGCATCGCGAGCCTGCTCGGCTTCACGTAAATCCAGCCTGGTTTTGTTGAGATCTTCCTCTGCCTGAGATAGCTGGGCGTAATAATCGCTGCCTTGCTGAGGCATTAACCCAATATTCTTTTGTTTGAATGCCTTAAGATTATTTTCCCCGGCAATCAGCTTCTCCTCATAACTCTGGATCTGCTCGTCAATAAAGCGAATGGCGGACGAAGAATCTTTCTTATCCCCCAGACCCCCTTCGACAAAAATGGTTAATAACGATTGAACGATGTCTTTAGCAAGTTTAGGGTTTTGATTGTTATAGTGAATGGTAAAAAGGTTATCGCGACCAGCCGCCCCCAGCTGGATTTTTCCCATAAGCTCCTTGACCAGCTTTTCCTGCTCCTTTACATCCTTGACCTTGATATCCAGATCAACCATGCGCACCACTCTTTCCACGTTGGGGCGGCTGATCAAGGTTCGGCTCATGATGGAAACCTGCTGTTGCAGATCAGGGGAAATTGTCATACCAGCCATTAATGGCTTCAATACATTTTGTGTATCGACATAAATTCTGGCGGAAGCCTGATAATCATCAGGCAGCTTGTAAACAATAACCCAGCCTGCAATGGCGACGATCCAGGCTGCACTTACCGCAATCCAGCGATATTTCCACACCCCTTTCAGGTAAACAAGCAGCTGGGTTGTCAGCTCCTCCATATTTCAATTGGCCTTATAGATGGGGTAATCACTTAAGCTGTCGCCATTACTCCGGAATGTCAAAATTTCCGAAAGTGTGCTCTTGCAATACTTTCGCGGAAAGCTGATAGACGAGGTTAATCCCGATTGATCCACGCTCCTGCGTACCGTCATGCCTGCAAGGTGAAACGGATGCTTGCGTTTTGTAATCCGGGGAATGAGATACGGATGCTTTTCTGATTGAATGTACTCAGACCATCTGTTGAAAAGCCCCAGGCTTGCCGTAGAAATCCGATAAATTAGGGGCATGATGTTTGAATAGCCTTTTTTTTGCGCATGCAAGACTGCCCCTGCCGGAATCTCTAATGGCGCGACCAGAAACATACTGCGCTTTGTGAAGTAGACTGAACCAAGCCAGTCATCCCAATGTAAATCAAAAAAAGCTTTCTGGAATGACGAGAACATCCCCTTGACGCATGGGTACATTTGCGGAAATATCTCCATTCCTGATCAGATCATCCAATCTAACACTAAATTGTTGCTGTTTCCCATCCACGTTCCGAATGATCCTGGCCTTGTTGCCTGCAGCAAAATCGGTGATGCCGCCCACCGCGATCAATACATCCATCAACGTCATTTCTTCCCGGTAGGGGAGTGCCTGAGGCTTGGTAGCCTCGCCTATAACCCGTATTTGCTCCATGTATGGCCCCACAAACTCGGTCACGACGACAGTGACGACCGGCTGCTGGATGTACTTGGATAAGGCTTGTTCAATATCCCGCGCCAGCTGCGTCGAGGTTTTTCCACTGGCGGGCAGATCCTCCACCAGCGGTGTAGTGATTTTTCCATCGGGACGCACGGGCACCGCCATGGAAACCTCCGGATTGCGCCAGACAATAACGTCCACGTTGTCCCCGGGGCCAATGAGATAATCGTGCGAGATATACTTTTCGTCAGGGCTAAGAGCTGGGTAGGTTTTGCAACCGCCAAGGAAGAGGATAGGAAATATGACGGCAAGACAGGCCAGCCATTTCAAAATACTCAAGTGCAGAGCGTTCACTAATTTTCCTTTTTGCTATATGAAAGAGGCGGTCCGATCTATGCGATGGGGGCTGGTTTTATCGGAAAATAAAGATGCTATAAGTCAGCCTCTCTGTCAAGAGACTATTGATTTGTTGTGTTTTTTGCAACACATGACACCGATGCAGCATCTGCAGATTTCATTTGCAAGTGTATGCGCGATCCCGCAGTCAAACAAAAATCCAGCTTCAGAATCAAAAAATTCTTCTCGTAAACTTCTTCTCATAAACGTAAGGCAACTGTCTGAAGCACTTATCGCTTATATAGGTTGCTGGTTGAGCTATTTTCTCATCGCGAACCGCATCGTATCAGCATCAGCATCGGCATCAAATTGGACTTTAGTACACTCACTTGCACCGGTCTATAGTCCGTTGGGGGCAGTTTACCCGTCCACTCACTTTGCCGTCTTCCGAAGTGGCGGCTAAACGCGACGTTTATTGTGATTTTGCAATGCCCATCGGACATGTTCGCGCACAAGTGATGAAACATCGTCGCGCCGCCCCTGCAATGCATCAACCACGGCAGGCGAGGTCGGCGCATTACCTAGTCCTACCGCCAGGTTGCGCAGCCATTGCTCGTGGCCAATGCGGCGAATTGGGCTGCCAGCAAGCCGAGTATCGAACTCTTCTTTATTCCACGAAAATAACTCGACCAGCGATATGTCGTCCAGGCCGTTGCGCACGGCGAAGTCAGCTTCAACGGTTTTGACCGCGAACTTGTTCCACGGGCAGATCAGTTGGCAGTCATCGCAGCCATATACCCGATTGCCTATCAATGGACGCAGCGCTTCCGGAATGCTGCCCTTGTGTTCGATGGTAAGGTAGGAGATGCAACGTCTGGCATCCAGTCGGTAGGGCGCAACAATTGCGTGGGTGGGGCAAATATCGATGCACCTCGTGCAGCTTCCACAATAATTTCCTATGGGGCTGTCCACAGTCACAGGCGTATCAGTATATATTTCGCCCAGAAAGAACATGGACCCGGCCTCACGCGAAATCAGCAGGGTATGCTTGCCACGCCATCCCACACCTGATTTCTGAGCCCATTCTACCTCCATGACGGGGGCACTATCCGTGAATACGCGGTAGTTGGAGTGCTCCACCTCCGCGGCTATCCTGTCGGCAAGTTTTTGTAAACGCGTACGCAATACCTTGTGATAATCACGCCCGAGCGCATAGCGTGATACAAATGCCTTGTCGCCATTGCCGATCACCTGCCAACTGTCCTTCGCCACAGGCATATAATTCATGCATACAGAGATTATCCGCAACGTGCCAGGGATGAGTTCCGCGGGGCGGGTGCGCCGGGTGCCATGTTTCGCCATATAATCCATCTCGCCTTGATAACCCTTGTTCAGCCATTGCTCCAAACCGTATTCAGATTGGCTCATGTCGGCGTTGGCATCCGCGATTCGGATCTCTTGAAAACCCAACTCTCTGCCCCAGGCTTTGATCGCTCCGGCAAGCCGGGCAAAGTCCGGAGCGGAGTCCCGGGCGTTTTTCAATGGATTTTCTGAGATTTTCTTCTGCATAACTCACATCATACCGGGTCTCACGCGATGCATCACTCCGATCACGTTCACTTTACCCATCATCTTTCCGGCGAAGCCGCGACACTCGCGCTTGGCGCGGAAATCGCAACGGGTTTGCATCCCGGCCTCATCATTTTTCTGAGCGGCAACCTTGGCGCAGGCAAAACCACGCTGGTTCGGGGTATCCTGCGCGGCCTGGGTTATAAGGAAAAAGTAAAAAGCCCCACCTATAATTTAATTGAAGTTTATAAAATTTCTAAGTTATACTTGTATCACTTTGATTTTTATCGTTTTGAAAATCCCCACGAATGGGAAGAAGCAGGTTTCCGCGAATACTTCAATACAGACTCGATCTGTGTAGTGGAGTGGGCCGAAAAGGTGGGAGGGTTATTGCCCACCGCGGATTTAAGGTTTTTTATTCATATTGCTGAAGCAGGCCGCGATGTCGAAATTCACGCAGACACGGAGGCAGGCAGACTGTGCTTGAAACGTTGGCAAGCCGCCCTGAAAGGGTCGGATTTCCTAAATCCCTAATCCAGGCATTGTTCTATTGCCGGAACAACACCGTTCCATCGCTACCCGTCATCTATCTATCTATGGCGGCGCTCCTGTTCCTGTCATTTAAAAACCTCGTCTTTGCCGGTACGCCAGCTAGCGCGACGGCCGGCAACACGGTCAGTTCGGTTCGAGTCTGGCCCGCACCGGAGTATACACGCCTCACATTGGAGTCGGCCCTGCCCATACAGTACTCGCTGAGTACCGTTAAGGGCCCGGACCGCGTGGTGGTTGACCTGGACCAGATCGCGCTTACGCCGGAGCTCGAAAAGCTCCCCGATAAAATCGATGCGTCCGATCCATATATTCGCGCGGTCCGTATAGGCCGATATAAGCCCGGCATAGTCAGACTGGTGCTGGACCTCAAGACCGAGGCGATACCCCAGGCATTCGTGCTCAAACCGGTGGGCAATTATGGCCACCGGCTGGTGCTGGACGTTTATCCGGTCGTTCCACCAGATCCGCTCATGGCTCTCCTTAATGAAAATGCCACAGCGGCTACTCAGGCTGATTCGAAGGCAGATCTGAAGGCCGATAACAGCCCGATCATTAGTGGCGGCACCCTCGCCCGGGGCATAACAGCCTCGAAAAAAAACAAACCCGAGATGACGCGCCTCATTACCGTCGCCATTGACCCTGGCCACGGTGGCGAAGATCCCGGTGCAATAAGCCGCAGCGGTACTCATGAGAAACATATCACTCTGGCGATCGCAAAGAAACTCAAAGCCAAAATAGACAAGGAACCCAACATGCGCGCAGCACTTACCCGGGATGGAGATTATTTTATTTCTCTGCCGACGCGGTTAGTGAAAGCACGTCAGTTGAATGCCGATTTATTTGTATCGGTGCATGCGGATGCGTTCATCAAACCGCATGCGCGCGGTTCTTCGGTGTTTGCGCTATCTGAGCGTGGCGCGACCTCCGCTGCCGCGCGCTGGCTCGCAAAAAAAGAAAACCAGGCAGACTTGATCGGCGGGGTCAATCTGGATATCAAGGATCCCTATCTCAAGCAAACGTTGCTGGATTTATCGCAAACCGCGACAATCAACGATAGCCTCAAGCTCGGCAGAGAGGTACTGTCGGAGATCGGCGATATCAACCATTTGCATAAGAGCGATGTGGAACAGGCAGGATTTGCCGTGCTCAAATCGCCGGATATTCCTTCCATTCTGGTGGAAACCGCTTTCATCAGTAATCCCGATGAAGAGAAGAAGCTGAGAGATACCGCCTATCAGGACAAATTGGCTGAAGCCATACTCGCAGGCATCAAGCGCTATTTCGCGAATAACCCACCCCTGTCCCGGTCGAGAATGGTATCGCTCGAGTGATATCTGCCTTGGCTGGCAAACCGCTTGCATACTGTTAGCAAAGAATTTTTGTACTCAATAGACGGACGGCAGGAGAAGACAGGAGACAGGGCGGTTGAGGGGTGTTTGGCCCGTTGCGCCTGTTATCTCATAGAGCCGCAGCGAGCAGCACAGCCTGAACAATGATGTGTGGTTTTAACTTTCTACTTCTCGCTCATTTTCAGCAAAAGTTATTGGCGAATCTCTTCAATGGTCCCCATGTGAAAGCCTAGTTTGCCTTGCCGCCGCTCTTCGAAGTAACGTTTCAGCGGCTCCCGTATAACGCGGAAAGCCAGCTTATCCCATGGAATCTCTTCCTCACTGAAAAGCCTGACATCCAGGCTCTCAAGCCCGGGTTTGAAATCCAGGTCCAGCAACCGCGCGCGAAACAGTACATGCACTTGGTTGATATGGGGCAAACTGTAAATCGCGTAGAGGTTCCCCATTTGCACTCGGGCATTTGCCTCCTCCAATGTTTCCCGTTCGGCTCCCTGGCCAAGCGTCTCAGCATTTTCCATGAACCCGGAAGGCACAGTCCACAAGCCGTGGCGAGGCTCGATGGCCCGGCGGCACAGCAGTATTTTATCTTCCCATTCCGGTATGCAACCCACCACTATCTTCGGATTCTGATAATGAATAACGCTGCATGCGGGACATACGTAGCGGGGCAGCGTGTCGCCTTGGGGAACACGCAATTCCACCCGAGTGGCACAGTTACTACAATATCTCATGAGGGTGTCTCATAACGTTTTAACTGAAAGCAATAATGGCACAAGTGTTTCATGGTTTATATTGGCTCATGACAAAAGCGGCAACTTGAATTCTTCAGCTTGAAGGCGCTGCTTTTCTGAACGGTATGCTATCGTTCAGTTCGTCTACATAATGATCGAGGTGTTGTGCCTCTGTTTGGAGATAATTCCCAATAGCGGCGGCCAGTTGCGGATGTGCGAGCCAGTGGGCTGACCAGGTGCGCACCGGAAGAAATCCCCGGGCAAGCTTATGCTCCCCCTGGGCTCCTCCCTCAAACAAGCTGATCCGGTGTGCGATGCAGAATTCGATGGCCTGATAGTAACAAGTTTCGAAATGCAGCCCTGAAACAAACTCCTGTGTGCCCCAGTAACGCCCGTACAGTGCCCGGGAATTTATAAAATTCAACGCGGCTGCAATAGGCTGATTACCACGCAGCGCCAGAATCAGCAGCAGGTTTTCCGGCATGCTCTGACTGAGCCGCAAAAAGAATTCCAGATTGAGATAGGGACTCGAATAATGATCGCGGTATGTCTTGTTATAACAATCGATAAAGAAACGCCAGTGATCAGGAGTGGCCTCATGCCCGGTTAGCCATTGAAAATGGATGTCTGATTCATGTAATTTTCTACGCTCCTGGCGGATTTTCTTGCGTTTGCTGTGACTCATGCCCTTCAAGAATTCTTCGAAACTTTCAAAACCCGTTCCTGCCTGGTTCTTCCAATGAAACTGGACACCCTGCCGCAGCATCATTCCGGCTCGAGCCATTTCTTCTGCTTCATCCTCTGGCAGGAAAAGACAGTGGAAAGACGAAGCCCCGTACCCCGCATTTTTACCCTGAGCCAATTTCAACGCGGCCATAACAAGCAAGGCGCGATGCTCCGCCGTCCGTGCCAGCAGTCGCCGTCCCGTCACGGGACTAAAAGGCACCGCACTCAGCAGTTTTGGATAATACGAAACCCCACAGCGCCGATAAGCATCCGCCCAGGCCCAGTCAAATACATATTCTCCGTATGAGTGAGTTTTCACATAAAGCGGCAATGCGCCACGCAGCGTGCTTCCCTCCCATAACGTAATGAACTTTGGCGACCAACCGCTTTTTTCCGATGCGCATTCCGATTTATGAAGAGCGGAAAAGAATTCGTGGCGCAGGAACGGATCGTCCCCAGCCAGGGTATTCCACGCTGTAACAGGAATATCGTCGAGGCAATGGATTATTTGGATGTCGAGTTCTGAATTCATGAAAAATCACTGCTCCGCACGACAGGCGTGCTGGAACAGCGCTTCTTTCCTTCTGGTATATTTACCAAAATGTTAACTCAAAATCGTCGAACTCAAGCAGACTCACCCACATGAAACTCGCCATTGCCCAGATCAATTGCATCGTCGGCGACCTCAGCGGCAACGTCCGGAAGATACTTGATTACGCCGATCAGGCAAAGAAGTCTGGAGCGGCTTTGATGATTACCCCCGAGTTGGCACTTTCGGGCTACCCCCCGGAAGACCTGTTATTGCGCAATGGGTTCCGCGGCGCATGCAGAGATGTGCTAGCGGATCTCGCCAAAAAAATAGATGGGATCACGTTGCTGCTAGGCCATCCACATCTTGTCGACAACAAACTCTACAATGCGGCATCGGTGGTACGCGAGGGCAAAATCATTGCGACATATCTGAAGAATCAGCTTCCCAATGACAGCGTATTTGACGAGCGGCGCTATTTCCAGCCTGGATCCGATCCCTGCGTATTTGAATTGGATGGGATGAGATTCGGCATCAATATCTGCCAGGATATTTGGGAAGAAGGCACCGCCTCTCGCGCCAGGAAAGCGGGGGCAGACATATTGCTCGTGCTGAATTCTTCCCCCTACCACATGCGCAAGCAAAACTTGCGATATAAGATCGTTCGTCAGCGCATCCGCGAAACGGCAATGCCCATTATTTATGCCAATCTGGTGGGGGGGCAGGATGAGCTGATATTCGACGGTGCATCCTTTGCCATGAATGGCGAAGGCGAACTGACTCATCAATTCGATGAGTTCAAGGAAAGGCTCAGCCTGATCGAACTGCAAGGTGCTACTCTTGTAAGCGGGTATATTGCGCCGACCCAAACCGTGGAAGCCAGCGTTTACCAGGCGCTGTGTCTCGGCATCAGGGACTATGTCGGGAAAAATGGGATACCCGGCGTAGTGTTGGGGTTGTCCGGCGGGGTCGACTCGGCACTCACCATGACCATCGCGGTAGACGCGTTGGGTGCCGATAAAGTTGAGGCGGTAATGATGCCCTCACGATTTACGGCCGACATAAGCTTGCTCGACGCGCGTGCTATGGCCGATACATTGGGTGTACGCTACAGTGAATTTGCCATCGACGCGATTTTTAACGAATTTCAAGATACCCTGGCTGGGAAATTCCTGGCGCCGCCCAAACTTGGTGGCCCCGATCTCACCGAGGAGAACTTGCAGGCACGCATACGCGGCACGCTATTGATGGCATTATCGAACAAATATGGCTCGATCGTGCTCACGACCGGCAATAAATCGGAAATGGCTGTAGGATACTGTACCTTATACGGCGATATGGCCGGCGGCTTTGCGATACTGAAAGACATCCCCAAAACCATGGTCTATCAGCTCTGCCACTACCGCAATAATTTATCGGAGGTTATTCCGGCGCGGGTCATCACTCGCGCACCCTCTGCTGAATTGCGTCCCGACCAGACCGATCAGGATAATCTTCCTCCCTATGATGTACTCGATGGCATCGTGGAAGCTTATGTGGAACGGAATTTATCGCTACGCGAAATTTTGGGAATGAATTATGCGGAAGCCGACGTGCGGCGGGTAGTGTATTTAATTCGCCAGAACGAATATAAGCGCCGCCAGTCTCCACCCGGCGTCCGCGTCACCCAACGGGGGTTCGGCAAGGATTGGCGTTACCCGATTACAGCAAAGTATCGGGACGAGTTTTAGCGTGCTACTCATGCAATGGAAGTGGAGCAAGCGCCGTTTCAAGAAGGCCGCCTAACCCAAGTTTGCCGGATATATACTCACCAAGTTTGACGGATATATATTTTCCCGGCTTTAACCTTTGCCGTGTAGTAGAGTGTGGGCTGGACTGATCTGATTGATTGCTGCCGTGATCCCGCGCCCTAACTATCTGCCATTTGAAGGAGTATTGCGATGCGAGTCATGGTGATTGTCAAGGCCAGCAAGGCCTCGGAGGCTGGGATGATGCCGAGCGAGCAATTGCTTGCCGAAATGGGCAAATATAATGAAGAGTTGGCGAATGCCGGATTGCTGCTTGCAGGCGAAGGGCTTCATCCGACTTCGAAAGGTGCGCGCGTCCGGTTTTCAGGACGTCAGCGTACTGTATCCAGTGGCCCCTTTACCGAGTCCGAGGACCTGATAGCCGGCTTCTGGCTGTGGCAAGTCCAGTCAATGGACGAGGCTATCGAATGGGTCAAGCGCTGTCCCAATCCACATGAGGAAGAGACTGAGATAGAGATACGCCCCGTGTTCGAGGCGGATGACTTCGGTGCGGAATTCACGCCCGAACTGCGGGAACAGGAAGCACATCAGCGCATACGGGCTGAAGAACTCCGCAAGGCTGCCAAACATAGCTAATGCATAGCCGAGGCATACCCTAGTGTCCCCCCCAACCCCTTGAGAGCAAGGCGCAAAGCACAGGTTGAAGCCTGACACGGGTGCAAGTACCGGTGGGGTGCGCTTGCCCGGATTGCGAGCCGAAGCCACAGGAGACATATTATGCAGGTCCAGCCCTACTTATTCTTCAACGGCCGCTGCGAGGAAGCAGTGGAGTTCTATCGCAAAACGCTCGGCGCAGAGGTGATGATACTCATGCGCTTCAACGACAATCCAGAGCCCCCTGAGCCCGGCATGGCCCCAGCCTGTGCCGAAGACAAGATCATGCACACCAGCTTCCGCATTGGCGATACGACAGTGATGGCCTCGGATGGCAGGTGCGCAGGGCAGGCCAGCTTCGAAGGGTTTTCACTCTCGATCACGGCGGCCGACGTTGCCGAAGCCGAACGGCTTTTCGCCGGGCTGGCTGACAATGGCCAGGTGCAGATGCCGCTCACCAGGACCTTCTTTTCCCCCCTTTTCGGCATGGTCGCCGATCGCTTTGGGGTGTCATGGATGGTGATCGTGGCGTCCTGAAGAATTACTCGTTTTTGCTTGCAATGGCCGATGACAGAACCAGGTTATGGAAAATGCTGAATAAGGCTTGAGTAATGTTCCGGCGTTGAAACGCGCCCTAAATGTGGTGGCTTCCAGAATCGTCGCATGATCAAGCGATCTGCGGGTCGGATCCCCAAGCCCATTGCGGCAACTGTTCGCGGCCTGTAATCCTCATGCATTAAAATGAATTCCTTTCTTGGCGGTGCAACCGTTTTCTGCAAATGGCAGAAAGTTTTTAGAATCGGATATGGCTGACTCGGGAAGTCCCCCATCGCAGCACACAGCCCACATTCATAGTTATGATATTGATCTAAGGAAGGTTTCATGAAAAAAATCGAGGCCATCATAAAACCCTTCAAGCTCGACGAAGTGTGCGAGGCCCTCAACGAGATTGGTATCGCTGGCGTAACCATTACGGAAGTAAAAGGGTTCGGCAGACAAAAAGGTCACACTGAACTCTATCGTGGGGCGGAATATGTTGTGGATTTTCTCCCAAAAATAAAAATTGAGATCGTGGCAGATGAAAAACTGGTGGACAGCATTATTGACACTATTGTCAATACTGCCCGCACAGGCAAGATCGGCGATGGCAAGATTTTCGTTACCTCTATCGACCAGGTGGTACGCATACGCACGGGTGAAACGGATGAGGCAGCGATCTAGGCGTTTTGTCGTGCTCGAACGCAGAATCGCGCCAGACGAGCCAGCGCACATCACGCTGCAACGTCCGGTTTAGGCAGGTTAAACCAAGAGTCGGGGATTCAAGTAGATACCCCGCCGATTACTACCGATAAACTGTCCCGTACCGACCTCAATTCCCGGATTTCAACCCCTTTTCCCTTCAATTTTTCCTCTCACCGAATCCCCGTCCCGGCATGTTGAACTTTGCGGGGGAAGAGTTATCTTATCGACATGAAAGTGCACCAGATATTGGCTGTTCTGCCGCTTCTGTTTGCGTTACCCGTTTTTGCCGATGAGCTGCCCGATCTGGGCGATGTGTCTCAGGCTACCATTTCTCCACGCCAGGAAAGAGAACTCGGCCTGCAGATCATGTCCGAGATTCGCGCTGATCCCAGCTATCTGGATGACGCGGAAATAGCAGGTTACCTCGCCACGCTCGGCAACAAGCTGATTCTCGGCTCTCGCGAGGCACGTCCCGATCAGGAGTTTGAATTCTTCACCGTTAAAGATTCGGCCATCAACGCGTTCGCTCTCCCTGGCGGATTCATGGGTTTCAATACCGGCCTGATCCTTGCGGCACAAAGTGAATCCGAGCTGGCCGGCGTCATGGCGCATGAAATCGCCCACGTTACCCAAAAACATCTGGCTCGCATGATCTCCGGACAAAAATACAGCATGCTCACGTCCTTGGCCGCGGTAGCCCTGGCGGTTCTGGCATCGCGTACAAACCCACAGGCGGGGGCGGCCGTGCTGGTCGCCTCGCAGGCACGCCAGATTCAGTCGCAACTTGACTTTACCCGTGACCATGAAAAAGAGGCTGACCGCATAGGAATGAATATCCTGGTCGGCGCCGGTTTCGATCCACACGGAATGGCAGCATTTTTTGAACACCTGCAAAAGGCCGGGCGCTTTCAGGAAAATGGCGCTCCCTCATATCTTCGCACTCACCCGATCACGTATGAGCGTATTGCGGATATAGAGAACCGCATACAGAGCACGCCTTACCGCCAGGTTCCCGACAGTATGGATTTCCAGCTGGTACGTGCAAAGGTCCGCCCCTATCTGGAGAAAGCAGGTGATGCGGTAAAGTATTTCGAGTCGGTTTTGGGGGACAAGCGTTATATCAACGAGGCTGTGGAACGTTATGGGCTCGTCAATGCACTGCTGCAAGACAGAAAGTACCTGCGCGCCGACAAGGAATTGGCGCGCCTGTATGAAGCCTTGCAGCCAGGCGGGACGAACGATACGCTCGAAAACCATCGCCTCGGCTCGGCTATCCGGATTGAACGTAAAACGTCGCCGTCCAGTCCCATGGTCGAGACGCTCGCCGCCCGCGTCAAATTAGCAGTGGGACAAACTGCGGAAGCTCTCGATATTTACCAGGCCGCACTGAAAATATTTCCTCAGCACCGGGCATTGGTCTACGATTACACCGATGCGCTGCTGCGCAGTGGCCGCGCCGACACTGCGTTAAAATTTGTTAGCCAGCAATTGCAGTTCACTCCCAACGATACGCGCCTCTACGTACTGCAGGCACAGAGTCATGAAGCGCTCGGGGATAACATGTCTCAGCATCGGGCGCAAGCGGAAGTCTACGCGCGGCAGGGCGATTTTCCGGCAGCGGTCGAACAACTGCAGATCGCGCTGAGAACAAGCAATGGCGATTTTTACCAGACATCCAGCGTCGAAGCTCGCCTCAAGGAATTGCGCGAGCTGGCGGCCAATAAGAAGGCCAAGACGAAATAACGTATTTTCTGCGCTCTTCATTGCCCAGTCCGTTGTTCAATCCGGTCTTGAGACGGCACCAGCCAATGCTCTGTCCAGGGCTGAAGGATGCAGGGTTTTTGCTGGCGCACTATGTTCTAGTTTGCCCGCCGGATCGATAGAATTCGCGCACCTCTAGGTCAACCCTTTGCACTCAGGTAACATTCTGCCTTTTTGTCCGGCAATGCTCCGGCAGTGCCTGCACGCTCCCTTTTCAGTGATTTTTAGCCATATATGACCGTTATTCCGACCCGCAGAGTGCTCATTATCCTTTTGACGCTACTAATGGCTGGGGGGGTGGGGTTATGGTATTGGACAGCCCGATCCGAATCGAGGCATGAACGATATAAAACGCAGCCAATCGACCGCGGCGATATCGTACAGAATATTTCCGCGAACGGTACGCTTAACCCTGTAGTTCTGGTTAATGTGGGCACCCAGGTATCAGGCACGGTATACAAACTGTTTGCGGACTTCAATGATCGGGTAAAGGAGGGGCAGATACTGGTTGAGCTGGATCCGTCACTGTTTCAAGCCCAATTGCACCAATCTGAAGCCAGCGTGCTGAATGCCCAGGTTGCGCTGACGGTGGCCCAAAACAAGATGGCCCGTAACGTAGCGTTAAAAGAACAGGGTTTTATCTCACCGGATGCCCTGGATGTGATCGTGCAGCAACTGGAAGCGGCTCGCGCCCAGCTTGCGGTGAACAGGGCGCAGCTTGCACGCGACCGGACCAGTCTCAATTACACCATTATTCGCTCGCCGATTTCCGGCGTCGTGATAGCACGCAATGTGGACATCGGCCAGACTGTCGCGGCGAGCTTCCAAACCCCTACCTTGTTCCAGATTGCCAAAGACTTACGCCAGATGCAGATCGATACGAGCGTGGCGGAGGCGGATATTGGCCACCTGCATCTCGGCCAGACAGTGAATTTTACCGTGGATGCCTTCCAGGATCGTGAATTTACCGGTACGGTGGAACAGGTGCGCCTCAACCCCACCATTCAGCAAAACGTGGTGTCGTACAATGTCATCGTCGCGGTTTCCAATGATGACGGAGTATTGCTGCCTGGCATGACTGCCAACGTGCGCTTTACCGTCAACCAGAAAAAAGCTGTGCTGCGAGTGCCCAATGCGGCGTTGCGCTATAAACCAAGCGGTGACGATGCTGATGCCGCGATGCCGTCGGCCAAGCCGCCGGGGAAACACGTCCTATACCGGCTGGAAGACGGCAAACCAATCGCCATCAGCATCAAAACCGCTGTTTCCGATAATAACTATACCGAAGTTCTGGAAGGGGATATCAAGGAGGGCGATAAGGTGATCGTTCGAGAGGTCGGCGAAAAAGGAGAGAAGTCCGGCAGCAAGCTCAGATTCAGAATGTTCTGATGAACTCGCCTCAAGTTTCCGATCACCCCTTGATTCGGGTAGAGGATCTCTGCAAGATTTACAGCCTGGAAAGCGGCAATAAACAAGGGGGAGGAACGGTTAATAGCCAGGTGCTTTACGACGTAAACCTCGCGATCCACCGTGGCGAGTTCGTTGCCGTCATGGGGCATTCGGGTTCGGGAAAATCCACTTTGATGAATATCCTCGGTTGTCTCGATACGCCCACCAGCGGGCACTACTGGCTTGACGGCCGTGATATTGCTTCCCTTTCCGACGATGAGCTTGCGCAGGTGCGCAACCGCAATATCGGGTTTGTATTCCAGGGATTCAATCTGTTGAAACGCATGACAGCGTTGGATAACGTGGCGACCCCGCTGCTCTACGCCGGGGTGAGCCGGGCGGCGAGCCGCAAGCGCGCGCTGGAACTCTTGAAACAGACGGGTTTGGGAAAATTTGCCGCGTATCAGCCTAACCAACTTTCCGGAGGGCAGCAGCAGCGCGTGGCCATTAGCCGGGCACTGGTCAATAATCCACAGCTCATACTTGCGGACGAGCCCACCGGCAATCTCGATACTCAAACCAGCCGCGAGATCATGGCTGTTTTCCAGCAACTCAACCAGGAGCAAGGCATTACTATTGTGCTCGTCACCCATGAAGACGACATCGCCGCCTTTACCCGGCGCCTGGTCCGCCTGCAGGATGGACGCGTCGTGCACGATGGCAGGGTACCTGCATGAGTCTTCTCATAATCATCGGCGAAGCACTGCGCGCATTGCGGCTCAACCGGCTGCGGACCGGTCTGACCATGCTCGGCATGATCATTGGCGTGGCTGCGGTGGTCCTGATGCTCGCGGTGGGCCAAGGCGCGCAAACGACCGTGAATCAGGCGATAACCTCGATGGGTAGCAACCTGTTCTTCATTGTGCCCGGGGCGACCTCTTCGGGTGCTCTGCGCTCCGGGGCGGGCGCCGTGCAGACACTGACCATGGGCGATGCGCAGGCCATAGCCCATCTGCCGTCAATCAAAGCGACCGCTCCGATTATAACGGGGACGGCGCAGCTGAACTATGGTGCAAATAACTGGAGCACCTCGGTCACGGGCGTTACACCCGACTATTTCGCAGTGCGCGACTGGCCGGTGGAAAGCGGGGCGTTATTTACCGAAGCGGATCTGAGGTCCAGTGCGCGTATCGTGATCCTGGGGCAGATAACTGCGAGTAATCTATTCGGCGAGGAAGATCCGGTAGGAAAAACCGTGCGCATCAAGAGCAGCCCTTTTCTTGTCGCGGGAATACTTGCTCCCAAGGGCCAAAGCCTGGATGGACGCGACCAGGACGATGCGGTATTCATTCCCCTCACAACCGGCCAGCGCCAGATATTCGGCAACCAGTTTCCCGGAACGATACGTTTCATGATGGCGCAGGCACAGTCGGCGGAGGTCATGGATGAAGCCGAAACCGAAATGAACCGATTGCTGCGCCAGCGCCATCGTATCACCGAAGGCATGGAAAACGACTTCACGGTACGCAATCTGGCGGCGCTTGCCGCCGTGGCCACCGGTGCGGCCAAGGTCATGTCGCTGATGCTGGGAGCCATCGCCTCGGTATCGCTGCTGGTGGGCGGCATTGGCATCATGAATATCATGCTCGTATCGGTGACCGAGCGCACGCGCGAAATCGGCATTCGAATGGCCATCGGCGCCAATCGCCGCGCCATCCTTACCCAATTCCTGCTGGAGGCGCTGGTGATCTGCATCCTGGGCGGCCTTGTGGGCGTCGTCCTCGGTATTGGCGGGGCTTGGGCGGTAAGCCAGGCAGCGGATATGGTGGTCGTCATCACGTTCGGCATGGTCGCACTGGCGTTCGCGTTTGCTTCCGCAGTGGGCATATTTTTTGGATTTTATCCGGCGAGAAAAGCGGCAGCGCTGAAGCCGGTCGAGGCGCTGCGGTATGAATAAAGACCGAGCAAGGGTGTACTGAGCCTGCATCTCTTGAGTGATTCGCGATTCATTGCATTCCATGAAGCCACGCAGCTGAGCTGGTTTTCAGAAACTCAAGCGTGGCAAATGCTGATCTGGTGGACTACCATTAAAGTGACAACGAAAAACTGCGGCTTTTAAGGAAACTCTTCTCACCCCGGCCTTTGTTCACACGAGAGTTTGAACTAATGACAAGCAGCGGCTTTATCGCTTGGGTGTAACTGCCGGCCAATTATTTCAAAAAATGAATTTCAACGATCCAGTTACACCCGCAACAGTTCTTGGAGAGCTCATTTGCTATGCCCAGGCCCAGCCTGAACATAGCCAGTCCTTCTCCTTTTCCCATCTCAAACTTGACAGTGACCTGTGCCCGGGTTTTCATGACAAAGCGGCACGGATACTGGCCTCGTTCGATAAATACCGCTCGATTACCTATGACGTTCAGAGACCCCGAAAAGGCGGAGCAGACATGGTCATGAGGTATTCAAGCACGGCCAATTCTGCTGGCAACGAGCGCTATATCGCCATGGGAGTCATATCATTTGATGACTTTGAAAAGAATGGCGATCTGGTACCGAAAATCAAGGGGAAAATTTATGAGGCGAAGAAGGACTTCGGAGCCCAACTGGACTGGTATTATTTATTGCTGTGCACTGACGATAGAAAACACGGAGACAAGGTCCGGGCCATTCGCGCCGAGCTCAGGGCCGACACCATCGTTGTCGTGGTTGAACCGCCCGACGCCCAGTCCTTCTATGCCATGGAAGAAACAATGATTGATGCCGTATCAGATAAATTACTGAATTCCGATGATTACGTGCGGCGGCAAGCCCGGGAACAGATAGCAGGCATCGGCAAAAGAAAGCTCATTCTATTGTTATCCTGCCTCGTCCATGCCATTGAAGAAATGAAGAACTTTTCGATTGCCGATGAATTTGTGATACACAACGATCACCTGCACGACTTCGAAGCGACTCATCCGGGAAATTATGTCCCGTTACTGGAAGATGTAAGTGCAATGGAAGGCCATTTCTTTTTTCGCGATGCCGACGTGGAAGGCTTGAGAATCTATCAGGATAGCGTATCTGCCATTGTCGCCTTGTATTACGACGCAAAGGTTCGGTATGGGCATGAAGGGGACGATGCGGTACAGTATCTGTTCACTTTTCTGAAGTTAAGCGCCTGACTGCGTATTCGAGTGTTAGAAAGATACGATAATGGATCGGACTACCGAATTGGGCCATCGCTTCGGTGTTATTCCTGTGACAGCGCGCCATCCCTAATATTGCTTATTTCGATGACCGAGCGCACGCGCGAGTTCGGCGTTCGCTGTGCGGCTTAACGAGGCCATTATCGGGGCCAACCGCCCAAACCTCATCTTTTCTATAGGAAGTGCTGGCGAGCCGCATTTTACGCGCCTTCCGATCATAGCCTTCAGCAGGGGCCGGCCCTTAAACTAAAGATTTACTATGCTTTATGCTGGGTTCCAGTGATTTTACGACACTCAGCCAATTTGCGATGGGTTTAATTTATTTGGGCCAGCTGATTTATTCGGCAGAGACAACTTCATATATGGTAGACAGCGAGTATGCATTGGTTTCCCGACTACTCCACCGTCACCGACTTCGCAAGATTTCGCGGCTTATCGACGTCGGTGCCTTTCTGTAGCGCGACATGGTAGGCGAGCAATTGCAGAGGGATGGTGTGCAGAATGGGGCTGAGCAGCCCGGCATGTTCCGCCAGGCGGATTACATGCACACCTTCGCTTTCCTGGATGCGGGAATCGGCATCGGCGAACACGTAGAGTTCGCCGCCGCGCGCGCGGACTTCCTGTAGATTGGATTTGAGTTTCTCCAACAGCGCATCGTTGGGGGCAATGGCGACTACCGGCATATCCTTATCCACCAGCGCCAATGGCCCGTGCTTCAATTCACCGGCTGCGTAGGCTTCAGCGTGGATATAGGAGATCTCCTTGAGTTTGAGCGCCCCTTCCAGCGCGATAGGGTAATGCATGCCGCGCCCGAGAAACAGTGCGTGCTTTTTCTCGGAAAATCGCTCAGCCCAAGCTTTTACCTGCGGTTCCACCTGTAGTGCATGCTGCAGCGCAACAGGCAAATGCCGCATGGCTGTGATCATCTCGCGTTCGCTCTTGTCCGATGATCTTCCGTTGAGTTTCGCCAACGTCATGGTGAGCAGCATCAGCGCAGCCAATTGGGTAGTGAACGCCTTCGTCGAGGCGACACCGATTTCCGGGCCGGCCCGGGTGAGAAAGCGCAGATCCGTTTGACGCACCAGTGCGCTTTCAGCCACGTTGCAAATGCCCAGGCTGTGGCGGTGCCCCAGCGATTTGGCATAGCTGAGGGCAGCAAGCGTGTCGGCTGTTTCCCCCGACTGAGAAATGCCTACTACTAGCGTGTGCGGAGCAATTGCCGGGTTACGGTAACGATACTCGCTGGCGATCTCGACATTGCAGGGCAGACCTGTCACCGTTTCCAACCAGTAGCGGGCGACCAGCCCGGCGTGATAGCTGGTTCCGCACGCCAGGATCAGTATGCTGCGCGTATCCTTGAAAATATTCTCCGCCTCGTTGCCAAACAGCCGGGGCGATATGGAGTGCGCATTGAGCACCATTTCCAGGGTATTCGCCACGACGCCCGGCTGCTCGAATATTTCCTTCTGCATGAAATGGGCATAGGGACCCATTTCCACCGCTTCGTTGGTCAGCTCGCTCTCCTGCACGGTGCGCGCGACTTCCCTGGCCACGCCTCCCGGAAGGCAATTGACGATGCGGTATCCGTCGCGATGGATTTCCGCAACGTCGCCCTCTTCCAGATAGACCATGCGCCTGGTTACCTGAAGCAGGG
Source organism: Nitrosovibrio tenuis (assembly GCF_900109785.1). Lineage (GTDB taxonomy): Bacteria > Pseudomonadota > Gammaproteobacteria > Burkholderiales > Nitrosomonadaceae > Nitrosospira > Nitrosospira tenuis_A. The sequence goes on along the minus strand of NZ_FOBH01000001.1, from coordinate 82,599 downwards.
CGGATGCATCCGAAGCAGCGTACGTGCCGTATTCACCCAGGCCGAGCAATAGTGGCGCACCGTTGCGGCAAACAACGATACGCTCGGGCCGGGCTTCTTCCATTACCGCGATTGCATAGGCTCCCTGCAATTCGGCCACGGAACGGCACACCGCTTCGAATAAGTCGGGTGTTTCTTTCAGATTGATCGTGATGAGGTGGGCAATGACTTCTGTGTCGGTATCCGAAGTGAAAGTGAAGCCCTCATTCTGCAAACGCTGGCGCAACGCCTCATGGTTTTCGATGATGCCGTTATGCACCACCGCCACCTCACCGGAAATATGGGGATGAGCATTGCGCTCCGACGGCGCACCATGGGTCGCCCAGCGGGTATGCGCAATCCCGGCTTCTCCGCTAAATTTCTGATCATCAGCCAGTTTGCTGAGCTCCGCAACCCGCCCCGTCGTGCGCAGCCGATGCAATGCGCCATTGTTCAGCGCGATCCCGGCCGAGTCATAGCCGCGGTATTCGAGGCGGCGCAACCCTTCCAGTAGAGTGGGAACAATGTTACCTTTCGCTACCGCGCCGACTATGCCGCACATAAATAGTCTCCTTCCTGCTGTGATTCAAGGTAAAGGTTCGCATATTCGAAGATCGGATAGTTCATTTTTCACCCTTCGGTTTTTTTACCGGCCGCTTCCATCCCTCTACGCTCATTTGTCGGGTCCTCGATAAAGTCAAGGTCTCGGGTGGCGTATCCCTGGTAATTGTCGAGCCGGCGCCTATCGTGGAACCCTGCGCAACTTTTACCGGTGCGATCAATTGCGTATCAGAGCCGACGAAAACGTCGTCCTCGATAATCGTCTGGTGCTTGTTTGCACCGTCGTAGTTGCAGGTGATTGTGCCAGCGCCGATGTTGACGCTCTTGCCAATGGTGGCGTCCCCTATGTAGCTGAGATGGTTTGCCTTGCTGCCAGCCGCAATGATGCTGTTTTTGACCTCGACGAAATTGCCGATGTGAACCCCGTTGTCGAGCCGGGTCCCCGGGCGAATACGTGCATAAGGTCCAATTCGGCAATTTTCGCCGATCTCGGCAGATTCTATCAGGCTGAACGGAGCAATTGCCGAGCCTGCGGCAACCCTGGTGTTTTTAAGTATACTGTGAGCGCCCACTTTCACCCCATCACCCAATTGTACGTTACCCTCGAAAATGCAGTTGATATCTATTTCCACATCTCTGCCGCAGGTGAGTTGACCGCGAATATCGATACGCGACGGGTCCGCAAGAGTTGTACCCTGCTCCAGTAATTTTCGCGCAGACTCGTTCTGGTAAATGCGTTCAAGTTCCGCCAGGTGTATTTTGCTATTCACCCCAGTGGTTTCCCAACCGTGACCGGGGTGTACGGATCTGACACCGAGGCTATCCTTGACCGCCATGGCAACAATATCGGTAAGATAATATTCTTTTTGGGCATTGTTGTTTTCCAGCTTGTGAAGCCAGCCATGCAGCCAGCGATTCGGTATCACCATGATGCCGGTATTGATTTCGCGGATTTGCCGCTGGGATTCACTGGCATCTTTTTCTTCAACAATAGCGGTAATTTCGCCCGCATCACTCCGCACAATTCGGCCATAGCCCGATGGCTCGGCCAACTCTACCGTCAGCACAGCAAGTGATTCTCCGCTTTCCGTTTCCCTACCGGTGGCAATTAACCTCTGTAGCGTATCGACGCTGGTCAGCGGAACATCTCCATATAACACAAGTGTAGACCCTTCTTTGTCCAGGTGGGGCAGCGCTTGCATCAGCGCGTGGCCAGTGCCCAGTTGCGGCACCTGCCGTACCCAGGTAATGGTTTCATCGGTAATTGCCTGAGGCACGGTTTCGCCGCCGTGTCCGTAAACGATACAAACATTTTGTGGGGATAATGCGCGGGCAGTGTCGAGCACGTGCGCCAGGAGGGGCTTGCCGGCCAGCCGATGCAAAACCTTGGGCAGCGCCGAGTGCATGCGCTTGCCGAGCCCGGCAGCGAGTATGACAATATTCAATTTATGCATATTCATATGTAAATGCCATGTCTTTTCCGAAGGGGGAGCCATTACCAGCACTGGGGTACCGTTAACAGCAGTGGTCGCGCTCCTGTACAACCTATGCGAAGAGCATTGTACTTAAAGGTCAATAATAAGAAATGACGAGAATCGGACCGGCAGCTAAAGGGATTACCACAGAGATCACCAAGGGATTATATAAACTAATGGACCCCATGGTAAGCTCAAACTCTAATGTGCTGTTCGCTTATGGGTGCGTTCGTTCGCCACGAGCGCTTCAACCTCTGCAAATAGTTCGGGGTAGTTTCGCATACACTCCGAACGTTCAAGGTGGATGCGCTGTGCATTTTGCGACTTATTTGCTTCCTCCAACTGGAACCCGAATTTTTCCGGAACTTCTGACCCTGCACGTACCATTAGCAATGGATTGGTTGACCGGGAGAACATTGATTCCAACACGACGTCTCCCAACTGCTTCTTGAAATGCCCAGCTTCCCAGTACCAACGGGTGGCGGTCACACGATCTCCCTTTGCCGGCACTTTTTCGCAGTTGTAGCTACTGTAACCGCTGAAATCGAACAACGCGATGCGGGCATCCGGGTGGCGCAATTGCGCGGCGGATATCTCATTTATTAGCAGGTTCTTCCATTCCTCGAACGCATGCACCAGCCCTATTTCTTCAAAAAGGGCGAATATCTGGGCATGATATGGATAGATTATCAAGTTGACGTCGCTGCCGGACTCGGCCGCCATGTCAAGGATGGCCCGAAGATGGCCAAAATCGGCAAGAGAAAGCGAACCCTTTGCTTTCCTGAGATAAATCCTGGTATTTTCCTGAGCCCTTTGCTGAAACAGCGTGAAATAGCCCTCGCTTCGCACGATCGGCCCATATTCACTCAATGGGTTAAATCCTCTGGAGGTCATTGTATCCGCTTCGTTATCATGCTGAAGATACAATGTTCGAATTGCGTCCTTTATCGATGCTAACGAGAATAGGCTATCGAAACGCCAGAACCATTGCGTGACGGGATGCTGATCATCAGGAGCGCGCGCCTTCGCGATGACGGATGGTGATGCGTGCGAAGCCTCCATGAAATCCAGAAATTCCACGCCCAATATGATGACTTTCGGCTTGATTCCAATCCGATGTAGATATTCAGCTTGCTTGCGCGCGGTAAAAATACCGGTGCCAGGTATTGCGAGATTGTATGCGGATAATCCATGTCGAGCGAATACGGGTGCCTCAGGGTCAAAGCCCACTTCAGCGCGCGAATGACCATAAATAAGCGCATCGGCTTGTATATCAGCAGCGTGTGTCAGCTTGATTTCACTTTGATAGCGAGTAAGTCCCGGCTTGACCAGATTGAAGCCGGGAAGAACCACGATGCGATACTGATCATAAGGATCTACGATCACCACGAACGTGATCATCAATACAATTCCTGACATGAGTGAAACCGTGAACCAGCGTAGGAATAGCGGTGCTTTGGATGATGATGTCATTCTCATGCCGGCGTGTTAAAACTGGAAATACAGAAACTCGTTCGGGCGATTCAACGAGAGCAAGCTGATAACCGTGAGCAATCCGAGAAAAATTGCCCAACAGCGCGATGGCTCCCAGGTTAGCAACCGCGCCAGACGGCCAGGCACATTCTGCGCAGAGGGCTTGAAATCCAGGGCTGGCTCGAACAGGCGAGTAAGCTCTTGCGTATTCGGCAGGAAAAATGCAAGGGCTGCGGCAAACGCAATCCATCCCCATGTCTCCATAAAGCGCGACCCTCCGCCGAGATAAAAACTGACACCGAGGTGCTGAAGGGTCGAAGCGAGCGGCCCGATTCGATTACCGATGGCCTCGGGTAAGCCGGCACCATATGCTCCTGTCATGCCCCGGATGATTTCCCAGGAGGTAGCCAGGTCGGGTGAACGAAAGAATACCCACGCGAAGGACACAGCGATAAAGGTTACCGCGGTGGCGATCAGCCTCCACGCCATCGACCTGGAGGGAAAGGCCATGCGTTTGGACACTGCAGCCCAGGCATGATGGATGACCAGATAAAAACCGTGCAACCCACCCCAGATAACAAAATTCCACCCGGCGCCGTGCCACATTCCACCCAGTAGCATAACTGTCATCAGATTGCGATAGCGATTGAGTGGGCCAGTCCGGTTCCCGCCTAGCGGGAAATATAAGTAATCGCGCAGAAAGCGCGACAAAGTCATATGCCACCTTCGCCAGAACTCGCTGATATTTTCCGCTTTGTAGGGTGAGTCGAAGTTTAACGGAAGCCTGATTCCGAACAGGCGCGATAAACCGATGGCCATGTCCGAATAAGCAGAAAAGTCAAAGTACAATTGAAACGTATAGGCGAGTACGCCTGCCCACGCGATAAACAGCGAGGGAGAATCCGCATTATCAAATAGTGGTCCTGAGTAAGGGGACAGATTATCTGCAATGAGTACTTTCTTGGCGAGGCCGATGCAGAATATGGTTAAACCCACCGCGAAATTGGTTGGGGAAAAGCTATATATCCGCGTTTCCGCGAACTGGGGCATCATTTCCTTGTGATGCAACACCGGTCCTGCGATGAGATGCGGAAAATAAGTTACGAATAACAGGTAATGCACAAACCGATATTCGCTGACCTTACCTTGATAGGTATCGACCAGGAAGGCGATTTGGGTGAACGTGTAGAAAGATATGCCGATTGGCAAAATAACGTCCAATGCCGGAAAAGTCGTGTCACCGAGAACATTGAGCGTATCGAGAAAAAAATTAGCGTATTTGAAATAGACAAGCAGGGCCAGATTGGCGGCGACCGCAAAGGCAAGCCAGTGCTTTCGGTGCGGTTTATCTGCCTGGGCGATGTTCAGCCCCATCCAATAATTAAAACCGATCGAGGCAAGAAGCAACGGAATATACCTGTAATCCCAATACCCATAGAAAAACAGCGATGCCAACGCCAGCCAGCCAGCCGCCCAGGTGCGGTCCCGCGAACCCAGCCAAAAGAAAACGCCGAGTACGACTGGCAGGTAGGCAAAAATGAATATAAAGGAGTTGAACAGCATAGAGCGGGAACCTGGTGGACTGGGCCTCTGAATGGGGTTTTATCCTACGCTATTCTCATCACGGCTATATAACGAAAACAGGCTTAACCCGGCAGGGCCCGCCGGCTAAGTCCGCAGGATTCACAGGTTTCGCGAAACCTGACTTCGGGCCACGGTTATCGGCAATAAAGCACTTGCCGTATACGGCTCGGCCCCCGTTTATTTTAACGTTTGCCCGATGGACAGATGGGTGAAGAAGGAGTTCGTCCACTGCATTTCACCAAAAGCGACGCCGATCGTGTTTTTCGCAGGAACTGGCGGACCGCCTGCCGTTTATAAGGGGAATCTTAACGGCTGAGCTTGCCGATCCGAAGGACGTCGAGATCGGCATTAAGAGGGGGAAATTGCTGAATTCGATCTTGAGCTGTTGATAGTCGGGTCGCTTTTGACGGCTATTTCGATTTGCGTATCGAACACGTCAGTCCGGAAACGTCCGCTCAAGGAACGTTTCGAGGATGGCGAGCGGCTGTTGCCGCTCCCCTGGAAGATCAATCGATCAGTGCCCGCGTTTCCGCAGTTTCTGGATTGCAGCCAATTGAGCGATCGCTTCGCTGAGCTCGGCCTGGGCCCGGGCATATTCGATGGCGGAGGAGCGGTCTTTCATGGCCTCTTCCGCCCGCTTCTTGGCTTCTATGGCCTTCAATTCATCAAGATTGGCCCCGCGCACGGCAGTGTCAGCCAGGATCGTTACCACGTCCGGCTGAATTTCGAGCATGCCGCCGGATACGTAAACCAGCTCTTCTTCTTGCAACGGTGCCTTGATACGGACCGAGCCCGGTTTAATGCGGGTCAGCATCGGCGTATGTTGAGGATAAATGCCGACCTCCCCCGCCTCTGCCGGCGCAACCAGAAATTCAGCGGGACCGGAGTAGATGGACTCCTCCGCGCTGACGATATCAAGGTGGAATACGCCCATTTTAGTTACCATTCACTCCCATTGGTCGGCTCGCGTATGTCTCATCAATAAATATTAGTGAGTCGAGATTTATCAGATTCTATTGCAGGGTCTTGGCCTTTTCGACCGCTTCGTCTATACCGCCAACCATGTAGAAAGCCTGTTCCGGCAGATGGTCGTAATCGCCCGCAACAATGCCTTTGAAGCCTTTAATGGTCTCTTTCAGCGGTACGTACTTGCCGGGCGAACCGGTAAATACTTCCGCCACATTGAAAGGCTGCGAAAGAAAGCGCTGAATTTTTCGGGCCCGTGCAACAGCCAGCTTGTCCTCGGGCGAAAGCTCGTCCATACCCAGAATCGCAATAATGTCGCGCAGTTCCTTGTAGCGCTGCAAGGTCTGCTGAACGGCACGCGCGGTACTGTAGTGCTCTTCGCCGACCACAAGGGGATCAAGCTGCCGAGACGTGGAGTCGAGCGGATCCACTGCGGGATAAATCCCCAGCGAGGCAATATCGCGCGATAGCACCACGGTTGCATCCAGATGGCCGAATGTCGTCGCGGGAGAAGGATCGGTCAAATCGTCCGCCGGCACATAAACGGCTTGAATCGACGTGATTGATCCTGATTTGGTCGATGTAATCCGCTCCTGAAGGCGGCCCATTTCCTCCGCCAGAGTCGGCTGATAGCCCACCGCGGATGGCATCCGGCCCAGCAAAGCGGATACTTCAGTACCTGCAAGGGTATATCGATAAATGTTATCGACGAAAAGCAATACGTCGCGGCCTTCGTCCCGAAAATATTCCGCCATGGTCAGACCCGTCAGCGCAACACGCAGCCGGTTACCGGGTGGCTCATTCATTTGCCCGTAAACCAGCGCCACTTTGTCCAGAACGTTCGAATCCTTCATTTCGTGGTAGAAGTCGTTGCCTTCCCGTGTCCGCTCACCTACACCCGCAAACACCGAATAGCCGCTGTGTTCAATAGCGATGTTGCGGATCAGTTCCATCATATTGACAGTCTTGCCGACGCCCGCACCACCAAACAGGCCCACCTTACCGCCTTTGGCAAAAGGACATACCAGATCGATAACCTTGATGCCGGTTTCAAGCAGCTCCGTGGAGGCGGACAGCTCATCGAAGGCAGGCGCCTTCCGGTGAATCGACATGGTCTTTTCCGCGTCGACGGGTCCCATCTCGTCTATCGGCCTCCCCAGAACATCCATGATCCGGCCCAAGGTCTTGATACCCACCGGGACCCGGATCTGGTCGCGGGTGTTCGACACCATCATGCCACGGCGAAGCCCGTCCGAGGATCCTAGCGCAATGGTGCGCACCACGCCATCGCCCAATTGCTGCTGCACCTCAAGCGTGAGCTCCGTTCCCTCAAGCACGAGTGCATCATAAACTTTTGGCATTTCTTCGCGCGTAAATTCGACATCAACCACCGCGCCGATACACTGAACAATTTTTCCCTGGTTCATGTTGTTCCTTAAGTTTCCGAATCAAATTTATTAAACTGCTGCCGCGCCTCCGACGATCTCGGACAGTTCCTTCGTGATCGCGGCTTGGCGGGACTTGTTGTAGATGAGCGTCAATTCGTTGATCACGTTCCCTGCATTGTCCGATGCCGCTTTCATAGCAACCATCCGCGCGGATTGTTCGGACGCCATGTTTTCCGTCAAGGCCTGGTAAATGAGCGCTTCGACGTACCGGACCATGATGTCGTCGATGACAGGCTTGGCTTCGGGCTCATAAATATAATCCCATACTCCCCGTTGCCCTTTGGGTCCGTCGCCGGCTTTGAGACGCTCGTCAGAAAGCGGGAGCAACTGCTCCATTACGGGCTCCTGTTTCATGGTGTTGACAAATCGGGTGTAGAAAATATACACGCGATCGAAGCGATCCTGCGTATAACCATCCAGCAGTACTTTTACCGCGCCAATCAGTTTTTCCAGGTCCGGCGTGTCGCCCAGGCTTACCACATGTGAAATCACGTTGGCACCGATCCGGCTCATGAATCCGAAGCCTTTGTTGCCGATGCAGGATACCTCGATCTGCTCGCCCTCTGCTTCCCACGCTTTCATCTTGTTCACGGCCATGCGCAACACGTTCGTGTTGAGGCCACCGCACAAACCCTTATCCGACGTCACCACGACAATACCGATCCGCTTGACCGAATCCCGGTCAATCAAAAATGGGTGACGATACTCCGTATACGCTCGACTCATATGCGCGGCCACATTTCGGATCTTTTCCCCATAAGGGCGTGCCTTCCTCATGCGTTCCTGTGCCTTGCGCATTTTGGATGCCGCCACCATTTCCATGGCACGCGTAATTTTTTGCGTATTTTTTACGCTTTTTATTTTATTGCGTATTTCTCTGCTGCCAGCCATGAATTAATAGGTTCCGTTCTTTTTGAAGTCCTGAATTGCGGCATCGAGCTCCTTTTCGGTGGCCGCGTCAAGATCCTTGGTCGTTTCTATCTTATCCATAATGTGGGCATATTTGCCCCGTATGAAGCCTTTCAACGCCGCCTCAAACGCCAGCGCGCGCTTTACCTCGACATCGTCGAGATATCCCTTATTCACCGCAAAGAGGGTGATTGCCATTTCCGATACGCTCAAGGTGGAATATTGCGGCTGCTTCATCAGTTCGGTCACCATTTTGCCGCGTTCCAATTGCTTGCGGGTGGCTTCGTCGAGATCGGAGGCAAACTGCGCGAAAGCCGCAAGCTCCCGATACTGCGCCAGTGCCAGGCGCACGCCGCCGCCCAGCTTTTTGATAACCTTGGTCTGTGCCGCGCCGCCAACGCGTGAAACCGAAATGCCCGCGTTGATAGCCGGACGAATGCCGGCATTGAACAGATCCGATTCCAGAAAAATCTGGCCATCCGTAATCGAAATAACGTTAGTTGGAACGAAAGCCGTGACGTCGCCCGCCTGAGTCTCGATCACCGGAAGCGCGGTAAGCGAACCCGTCTTTCCTTTGATCGCGCCATGGGTGGCCTTTTCGACATACGCTGCGCTGACCCGTGCAGCACGCTCCAACAGGCGCGAATGCAAATAAAACACGTCCCCAGGATAAGCTTCCCGGCCGGGAGGACGCCGCAGTAATAGCGAAATCTGCCGATAAGCCCATGCCTGCTTGGTCAAATCGTCATAAATGATGAGCGCATCTCGACCAGAGTCGCGAAAGTATTCACCCATGGTGCAGCCGGAATAAGGCGCAATGAATTGCATCGCCGCCGACTCCGATGCCGTGGCAGCCACGACAATGGTATATCCCATCGCCCCGTGCTCTTCCAATTTGCGGACAACGTTGCTGATGGAGGAGGCTTTCTGCCCGATCGCAACATAGATGCAAGTCATGTTCTCGCGCTTCTGATTGATGATCGCGTCTATTGCTACCGCTGTCTTGCCTGTCTGGCGGTCGCCAATGATTAATTCACGCTGCCCTCGCCCGATGGGGACCATTGAATCGATGGATTTCAGCCCGGTCTGCACGGGCTGATTCACCGATTGGCGCCAAATCACACCGGGCGCAATTTTTTCAATTGGCTCGGAACGCTTAGCATTGACGGGGCCTTTTCCATCTATCGGCTGCCCCAGCGCGTTGACCACGCGGCCTATCAGTTCCTCGCCCACGGGCACTTCGAGGATACGGCTGGTACACTTGACCGTATCGCCTTCGGTAATGTGCTCATACTCACCCAGAATCACCGCTCCGACCGAATCACGCTCAAGATTAAGCGCAAGGCCATACGTGTTGCCGGGAAACTCCAGCATCTCGCCCTGCATCACGTCGGAGAGACCATGGATACGCACGATGCCGTCGGTTACTGAAACAATAGTCCCCTGAGTGCGGACCTCCGCGGTTTCGGCAAGCCCTTCAATTCTGCTTTTGATCAGTTCACTAATTTCGGATGGATTTAAATGCATTTCAAATAACTCCTAGCTTTTGAGCGCGACAGCCATGGCTTCCAGTTTACCTCGCACCGAGGCGTCAAGCACCTCGTCACCGATTTCAACTTTTACGCCGCCTATCAATTCCGGATCGATACTTACCTTGGGTTCTATTTTGCGCTTGAACTTGGCCTCGAGGTCAGTGACCAAACCCTTCAACTGAGCCTCGCTCATGGGAAATGCGGAAATGATGTTTGCGTCCAGCACACCTTCGTGGCGTGCACGAAGCTGCTCAAACAGCTCGCTTACCTCGGGCAATATTTCAACCCGGCCATTCTCCGCCAATAGCAGGACGAAGTTGCGGCCCTCGTAATTGAGCTTGTCACCGCATATTCCGAGTAACAGCTCGCCTAAACGCCTGGCTGAAAATTCGGGATCACCGATGAGCGCACGAATGCGCTCGTCCGAAGCTACCGCTGCCGCAAGCTGCAACATATCCGACCAGGCAGCCAGTTCACCTTTAGCTTTTGCCAGCTTGAAAACGGCTTCAGCATAAGGCCGTGCGATGGTACGGACTTCAGCCATTGTTTAAAGCTCCGCTTTGATGGAGGCAAGCAGATCAGCGTGGGTCTTCGCATCCACTTCGCGACGCAAAATTTTTGAGGCCCCCGCCAAGGCAAGGTCCGCCACCTGCTGACGCAGCGCTTCCCGTGCGCGAAATACTTCCTGCTCGACCTCCGCCTTCTTACCGGCGAGAATACGGGCACCTTCATCCTCGGCCGCACCTTTGGCTTCATCAACGATCTGGGCGGCGCGTTTTTCTGCCTGAGCAATGATATCCGACGCTCTCTGCTTGGCGTCTCTCACCACGTCCGCGGAGCGTTGGCTGGCCAGCTCCAGTTCGCGCTTGCCCCGCTCGCCCGCAGCCAGACCGTCGGCGATGGTTTTCTGACGGGTTTCGATTGCGCGCATCAGCGGAGGCCACACGAACCTGACCGTGAACCATATAAATATGGCGAACGCCATTGCCTGAGAAATAAGCGTGAAGTTGATATTCATGGCTAGCCTTTTACGCCGAACACAGGCAATTTATTTGATGACGGCCAGCAACGGATTGCCGAACGCGAAAAGCATCGCCAGACCGACACCAATAATGAATGAGGCGTCGATCAGCCCGAGCAGCAGGAATACTTTGCCTTGCAGGGTCGGAATCATTTCCGGCTGACGTGCAGCACCCTCAAGAAAGCTGCTGCACATGATGCCGATGCCGATACATGCACCCGCAGCGCCAAGGCCGATCATCAGACCGATACCAATGCCCGTGTAGGCCTGAATCATCGCCAAGTATTGCAAATTGTCCATCTCGTTTTTCCTCTCGTGGTAGTGAATAGTAAAGGGTAGCCAAACAGCACCGAATCAGTGGGACTCGTGTGCCATGGAAAGATAAACGACCGTCAGCATCATGAAAATAAATGCCTGCAGCGTTACGATCAAAATATGGAAAATGGCCCATCCTGCGCCGAGCAGTGTTCCAAATACCGTGCCGGACAGGCCTGTGGCGGCCCACATGCCGAGCAACAGAAAAATAATTTCCCCCGCATAAATGTTTCCATAAAGACGCAGGGAGTGAGAAAGGGGTTTGGAAACATATTCGACGAGGTTGAACAGGATATTGACCGGCCACAGCAGGGGATTTTTGCCGAACGGGGAGCACACCAGTTCATGTATCCAGCCGCCCAGCCCCTTGACCTTTATGTTGAAAAAAATCATCAGCAACCAGACCGAGAGCGCCAGCGCGAAAGTGGTGTTCACATCGGCGGTAGGAACGCTGCGCCAGTTGTGCAGACCCAGCCGTTCGTATATCCAAGCCATGATATCGACCGGCAGGAAATCCATTGCGTTCATCATGAACACCCAGATAAATACCGTGAGCGCAGCCGGTGCGACAAACGCGTGCCTGTCACCATGGAACGCGCTCTTGACCTGCTCATCGATGAATTCGACAGCCAGTTCGACAAACGCCTGCCGCTTGCCCGGAACCGCCGATGTCGCGCCGCGCACCACCCATCCCAGGAAGCCGAAGCTCACGATTCCGGTCAACAACGCCATTACCAGCGTATCGACGTGCAGAGTCCAGAACGCACCATCTCCTATCGAACTGGTCAAGTTCGTCAGATGATGGGACATATATGAGGTTGGAGTGACTTCTGTGCCTGATGCCATTTATTTACCTATCAAACTATCTGAACCGGGCAACCCTTGCGTCATCCGTCACGAACAACGCCATTCCGAAAATCAGGACGGTAAGAGCGAACGTTCCGATAAACCCGACCGCAACCACATCTTTGTAAAGCGTCATGACAAGCCAGAGCAGCGTGATCATGACAACGATCTTGACCGCTTCGGCCTTGACCGCCGTTATCAATACTCCACCGGCGGTGGCACCGCGGTAGCGGGAAACAATTGCCGCAAAAGCCGCAGCAGAAACAATGCTTACGAATCCCCCTAGCAATGCTGAGGCCGCAGCGTGAATTCCCCACATCAGGCCGAGGATCAAGACCATCGCCAGAGTGACAATCAGTTGCCAACGCATGACGATGCGCACCGGCTTGTTTCCTATCCAAGGCATATTTTGGCGTCAGTCAGAAGCAACGGCTCAGCGTGACGTTGAGCTTGCTGGAACTCTGTTTTCGGAAGACCTGATTGTTCCCGGAAGACCTGATGTTGTATTCCCTGGCCGGCGACCCTACCGGTACTTCTTCTGGATCATCCGAAAAGGCGAAAACGCACGGGATTTAAATTGGCTATTAATTATTAATAGTACTCAATGGCCGTGTTTCAAATTGGCCGTGTTTCAAATCACGCGGATTTTAATCTGCTTGAGCTTGCCAGTCAATGGAAAGTGCTCTGCAATAAGACACAGCCACTAAAACCCGGCAGCCAGTAATGCTTATGATAGCCTTAATGGACAATAATCTCAGCCTGTTCGCATCTTCTCCAGCTTTCCCGCCCGGCAGTTCAGCATACGTTCACGCCGCCGTTATGCCCCTGTTTTTGTTAGCCTCCGCTTTCGGCTCCGCTTCCCATCATTTATCCGGCGCTCGGTAAAATTCAACGAAGAAGCGAACGGAGCCGACGGGTTCCACGCTATGCGGGACTTCTGGCGCAACAATTCCGAGCTTGTCCGCGGATAACTCGGTGTCGACCCCCAGGGCCGGCACGCGATAGCGCAGTTTTCCCTCTGCCACCCTGATTTTCGCCCAAACGCCTGCTTTTGTTGAGTGGTCTTTTCTCAACGCGGCCGGGACCGATTCTTCAGTAAAATCGGATGTTCGTTTGTATGCGATAAAGTTATCCGGCAGTTCCAGGTTATCGCACCGCACGCAGTTGAGCATTTTCCCGATCATACCTCTGCGTCCCTCTTCGGACGTCACCCAGGGACGATTGATAAACGGAGGCTTATGCCGGACATGTTGCGGATGTCCGCAACCGAGAATCGCTATGGGATCTCCTTGGTTGTCCACTTCAAATGCCGTAATCGGTCGTTCCATAACTTGATTGATGGGTTCCATTCAGGGTTTGTTTATTAATGTAAATATCGCCGGGCCCGAGAGTCAACACACAACGACCGTCGGGCAGCAATTGATCCGCCTGCTCATGTAATTACACGATTTCAGGTGTAGCAAGCATATTACGAGCCATTTGCAAGGTGAAACGCGCCAATCCCCGGCCCCAAGGGGTAAATCGCGGCAATTGGAATACATCGCAATCCTTTTTGGCCACGCCATAAGCGGTCGAAACCGCCCCATCAAAGCCCAGGCCTTTGAGAATCCTGACGTGATCCGAAAGATAATCTCGTCCGGGCTTTCCGTTCGGGTAAGCAAAAAGACGTACCGGTGCGCGCGTTATGCCCTCAAGCATTTCCTTGCCCTGAGCAATCTCGGCTCGAGCTGTATTATTTTCCATGCCTGACAGAATGGGATGGTTGGCCGTGTGTCCGCCGATTTCCATCCCGGCTCGATGCAAGACCCTGACTTGGTCCGAAGTCATCATCAGGTTACGCGGAGGAAGAACGGGAACAAGCGTACACATGGCTTCCACCTTCGCCTTCCGGGACTCCAAACCCATATACTTGAGCTCACCCAAAAGGTAATGAATGGCCTGCCTGCGTTGGGGGATGCTCCCGATCTGAAATTGTCCCAGCCCTACACTGCTGAGATCGAGTTCAGGCCCCGGCGCACGGCGAACCAACTCGATCACGGTATCGTTCCACATCCGGCCGCCATCAAGGAAACTGGAGGCCACAAAAAAGGTCGCGTGCAGGCCATGCTTTTGCAGGATCGGCAACGCAATCTCCGCATTATCGGCGTAACCGTCATCGAACGTAATGCATGCCGCACGGGACGGCAGCTTTCCACGGTTGAGGCCCTGCACCGCATCGATGAGAGGGATCACGTTAAAGCAAGCGACAAGCTGCTTCATTTGCTGATCGAAGTTCACCGCATCACTTTCATCCGGAAACAAGGTGTCCGGATGAGGCAACACACGGTGATAGATCAGTATGGACAAGCGGCTGTCTCGCCCGCCGGGCGATAACAGGCTCAGGAGCGTGCGGCTCGGCAATGAGGTCCAAGGCCGGATAGTCCTGGATGGGCCTTCCACATAGCCCGATTCATGCGCGGCCATATGCTAGCCCCATAATCGCAGCCAGATTAAGATCTCTGCGCGGAAATTGTCCATTCTACTGCCCATGAGATTAAGCCGAATCCCGGGTAATCGTTGGCGACGGGGATGGATTCAATTGCCCGATTTTTGGTGAAGAGCTCATGCCCTTTTTAGTGACCGATGAAGCTCTTTCCTTGAGTTCCTTTTCCACCAGGACTCGAGTCGCCACCATAGCCCCCATAAGGTAGTAAGGCACGTCAAAATAAAGCAGACTCAGGAATGTGCCACCCACGGCAAATCCCACCAGACTCACCTGGATCATGGTCGCAAGATTTGAGGCCCATCGATATTCCGGCTGATTTGCCGTATTGCGAATAATCCATGAACCTGTTCGCCAGGTCGCCAAGCCGAGTAGCAGATATAAACCCAAACCGAAAAAACCATGCTCACCGAGCGCCTGAAAATAAATGCTGTGCGCAGCATGAAGATCCTCCGGATTCGGAGCATAGCGATAAAAAAGCTCGGGTGTGATGACCTCAAATCCTCCGCCAATCGGCCGATCCTTGGCCAGGTTGTAGGCCATCCACCAGGCATTGAAACGGCCTTGAACGGAGCCGTCCTCCTCATACGTATTGATGGTATCCATTCTTTCCGTCCACTTCTCAGGCATGAATGCGAGGGCCGGCGGAATAGCCAGGACCAACAGCATCGCAATGCGAACCTTATGCTGGCTCTTAAGCCATAGAAACAAGCCCATCGTTGCGATTGCCAGCAAAGCGCCACGGGAATAGGAACCGAGGGCCGCGAGCGCGGAAAGCAGCATGGCCACTGTCAGACTGTGACGCACCCAAGTTTTCTGTGCAGTCGTTTGAAGGTAGTGCATCAGGGGTATGATCATGATAAGCGCAAGAGCGATTTCGTTGTTCCCTCCAATAAAGGTGCCCTCCGGCCCCAATACCATATCCACGCCCCCGCTTACTATGGTGAAAAGTCCGCCCTTGACACCGTAATAACCCAGTGAGACGACCGTTACCACAATGAGGAGCTGTATATGTTGTTTTGTCTTTATGAGCATGAGCGTCACGAGCGTCATCAGCATGATCTTCATGACCTTGTTCCACTGGGTGTACGATTCCTCCGGGTAAAGAGCGAAAATCGTGGTCACGTTCATCCATAGAATGAAAATGATGAATATCCACGTTACAGAAGTTAGAGGCAGGTTTTTCGGCTCCTTCGTAAAGAGAACGGCCAATATTGTCACTGCCGCTATGATGGCGGCAAATGGGAATGTGGTGGCAAATCCCCACCCTTGAGTATGTGGATTCATGACGCTGATCCACACCCACAACAGCGCGCCAACATATGGCTTTTTGAAGACGGAAGGCAGGAAACCGAAAACGATCAGGGTAACAAGAATGTCTCTCATTGTTTACTGCCAGGCATAAGCATTAACTGATGCATTTATAATGCACAGAAAAGAAGGGGCTGTTAAGCGGATCAACATAAAATCATGATGAGCTGACCCCATTGATTACGAGTCACGCATAGGGTTGTCACCATCAGCTGAGCCATGGAGCCTCGCCCCTGGACGGTTTTGAAGTCCTCTTCCATGCCCGTCGCTCGAAATTCCACTGAAGATACTGCGCTGCTTTAAATATCCGATCACCTGCCCGATACACTCTTCAAGCGGCAGCTCGCCCGTTCGTATGACCAATTCTGGATTCGTCGGTGCTTCATAAGGCGATGAGATTCCTGTAAATTCTTTTACTTCACCGGCCCGTGCGCGCTTGTAAAGTCCTTTTACATCGCGCTGCTCGCACACATCGAGGCTGGCATCACAGAAAATTTCGATGAAATCGCCATGCGGAAAAATGCTGCGTGCGCGTTGACGATCGGCGCGAAACGGCGAAATGAACGCCGTCATTGCGATTACACCCGACTCGACCAGCAACTTGGCTGCCTCGCTTATGCGCCGGATGTTTTCGGATCGATCCTGAGCCGAAAAGCCGAGATCAGAGCACAAACCTTGGCGCACGTTATCACCATCCAGCACGAAGGTACGGCAGTCGAGTTGATAAAGCCTATCTTCCACCGCATGAGCCAGCGTGGATTTACCCGAACCGGAAAAACCCGTAAACCACAACACCACAGAACGATGTACATTCAATTGCTCTCGGTGGGACCGTGTAATCGTAGCGCTGTGCCAGACTATGTTGGGACTCACTGGGTTGGTGCTTCTACTCATGTCATCAGTCTACAAGGTTCCTGCTTGGGTTGGCGACCTGCCGAATCAATACTTGCAATCAGTACAGCCTAACACCCCAAGAGACACGTTCGAGCTTGAAATAGCGGGGAATTGTTTGTGCTAATAGAATTTTGCAGCTAAAACTGACGCGGTAAAATAATGCACTAACGCGACTGGGGAGCGGACTCACCTTCGGTCCCAGGAGCTTGCATCCGAAGCATGAGGCTGACCAGGATGGAACAAAATAATTATTGCATCAAGCGGGTACCGGCACAACTCGAATTTTGCGTTGTCTCGTGGGATACTGCCTTGGCTACCATTGCCAAAGTTTTCGTTTGCGTGCCTTGATATTTAGCCTGTGATAATGTTCGCCAAGAACATGCAGCCGCCTTTATTTGGATAACCAGGAAACTTGGGTGAGAAATAATAACGCATTGATCATTCTGGGAATGCATCGCAGCGGCACGTCGCTATTAACAGGACTGCTAAGTCAGGTCGGCGTGAAAATGGGAAAAAGTCTGTATGCGCCTCAGAAAGGGGTTAATGAAAAAGGATTTTGGGAGCATGAAGATATCGTCGATACACATGATGAGCTATTGCTCGCGCTGCGTTCACAATGGGACGATCTGTTGCCCTTGGGCGATGAATGGTGGAAATGGGACATTGTTCAACCGTTTGCAGATCGGCTGAGCAACCTTGTCAACCGGGATTTCTCGGACGCCTATGCCTGGGCCCTCAAAGATCCAAGGATGTGTCGCCTGTTACCGTTATGGTTTCCGATCTTTACGTCCCAAGGTGCAAGAGCAACCTTTATCTGCATGAACAGAAACCCGTTTGAAGTGGTCGCCTCCTTACAAAAACGGGACGGTTTTTCCAAAGAGAAAGCGTTGGTTTTGTGGTTAAGCCATTCTCTCTCCGCCGAGTTTTATTCCAGGGGACAGCCACGGATTTTTATCGATTTTGATCAAGTCGTCAAAAATCCTGCCCAGGTATTACTGAAAATAGAACAGGAAGCCAACCTTGTTTTTCCAATATCTGTAAAACAAGCGAGCGAAAAAATTGAAGGCTTTGTATCTCCTGGTCTTCGGCATCACAAGGCCGATGCGTCACTTGAGCACATGCATGAAGGGTTATCGTCGATGGCTCACGAGTTGTACTACGCTTTCAATAAACTGGCTGGCGAAAATGAGGGCTCATATGAATCGATCGACAGTATCGCAGCGCGTTTTATGGCTTATCGGAACAATTGGAGCCTGGAATTAGTCGAGCAGATCCGCTATCTCAATCAGGAGCGCGCCGACTATAGAGGTAAGTTCTTTCGAGTTTACCACTCGTGGAGTTGGCTGTTAGCCAAGCCTGTTTGGTTAATCGAAAAATTGTTGCGCAAATACTGAAACGAACGCAGAGCCTCACATACCCCGGTATCGCATAGCATAACGGGTGGCGGCGTGACAGGGGGGCGGGTCATTGAGGGGGACGGAAGGTCGTCTCGAACCTGTCCAGGAAACGCGTCAGATCGCGCTCCGGCAGGAAATTGATGCCCGCCGCGCTTTTACGTCCTCCCCCGCTTTCAAACTCGTAGCACAATTCGTCGGCGCTTTTGGGGTTGGCGCGGGCAGCGCGTACGCTGACTCCGTAACCGCCGTCCGGTTTTTGAGTCAGCACAGCATGAGCAAGCTTCGGTTCAGCCTGGGCCAGATAATTGCCGAATGCACCGCTTACCCGGCGGCTCCAAGGCTGATCGGGGAGTATATAAACCGCCCCGCCCGAGTATGTCCAGGCCGGCTGTTCTGCTTGTGCCATGGCGATATCGGCTGTGTAACCCCGTTTAAGGATCGGGAATACGGTTTCTGCCTTTATAAAGTCGAACGGGTTGGAATAGGCATGCAGGCAGCGATACAGCTCGGCGGGATGAAAAAACAGATCATTCACAGTATCCCCATAAGCATTATAGTTGAGGCAAGCCCCCAGCTCGGCAAGCAGGTCCAGATCATCACTGCTTACATTCAGGAATGCCGCCAGACGCGTGGCGCATCCTGGTGAATTGTCTCCGAACGCAGCCACCACAGCCCAGATCCGGAACTGGCCCTGCAGCAGCTCATCCACCAGCGAGCTGGTACAAACACCCGAAGAGGGATTGATTATTGCATTTAACGCTGGATGGTGTGGAATGTCACCGGCAAAGTGGTGGTCGACGTAAGTTATTTGCGCGCCTTGCCCCAACAGGTTTTGAAGGGAGTCGCGATTCTTATCCAGGGAAATATCGAGGGCGGTGATTCGATCACCATCAGACGCGCGAACCTTCTTCAATAAATCAATGTCCCGTTTAACGCCTGTAATCAATACGCTGTCCCTCGGTTCGGCCAGCCGGAGTTGATGCAACGCGCATATCCCGTCAGCATCGCCGTTGAATACGTCAAAATTAGCCATGATTATGCATAAACTGTCGACAAAACCTCTGGGCTAGCTCTACCGAGGTGCGACGGTAGCTTTGAAGGACGGGATGCGCCAGGTTGAGAAGACGAGGATATGAATGGTCGAATTCCATTCGTGAGGAGGTCTGTGTTATTACCATTTCGGTCTCCAGCCAAATAGCCCGGCGGGAATATATAAAAGACTCTTCAATCCGAAGGGGGATTTCAGCCAGGACTTCAGGAAAGAACGATTTGCTATTTTCAGGTTGCCCGACGCAAGGTGTCTAATACCGAAATCCTTGTGGTAGCGAGCGATAGTCTGTCTGAATTCACGTTTTGAAATACAACGTCCATCACGGCTGCATAGCCCCCACTTCGTGGCTGACCTGACTAATAATTCGGTGCGATAGTCTGTATTTCTTGGTATGAGATTTCCCTGCCGGGGATGTTGACGATATAGGGTTAGCGGTTTTTTCACCTTTATAAACGGATACTCCCTGGAAATGCGCAACCAAAGGTCCCAGTCCTCGCTGTAAGGCAGAGATTCGTCAAACACACCGCATTTATCGAACACCTCCGCCCGTATTAACGCTGAGCTGGTCAACACCCAACAATCAAGCAAGAGCAGGTGGTATATCCAGCCGGAGAACTCCTCATCAATACCAGCTGGGTACGGTTGCACCCTATAACTTCCGGGATCGGGAAAGGTCCCGTCCGCATCGGGCCACCACCAGATAAACGTACTGTACACCAAGCCAACCTCCGGATGCGCATCCATTTCTTCCAACTGCAGTGCAAGTTTGTCCGGAAACCAGTAGTCATCGTGGTCCATCAGGCAGAGATATCTGCCCGCCGCTTCGCGGATTCCGCGGTTACGTGCCGCGCACACGCCCGAGTTCGATTGAGTGACGAGCCGCACGAGCGCGCCATACGAGGACACAATTTGGCAGGTCCGATCGGTGGAACCATCATCCACTACAATTATTTCAATATTTTTAAAAGTTTGATCAAGTATGCTTTCAAGCGTCTCAACGATATAAGATTCGCAATTGTAGGTTGGGATAATGACGGAGACGGTTGGCTGGGAGCTTCTCATGCTGGAAGATTTCGTTTAACCGGTTGAATGAACTTTACCATTAACACTTACATATGGCATAACGGCGGTGAGGGTCAAAGCTATAATGAGTGATTCCTTTGCAAATGCCGAGTTTTAGTCTCCAGTTTCTCTTGAAAGGGGAAATGTCTATTGCGCGGATAGACCGAGGGGCAAAGAATAGAGCGAGGGCTGCCGTAATACATGGTTCAAAAAAATAAATGAGAAAAAGCAGCCGTGGCCAGCTTTAGAGTATCGCTCGCTTATTCATATCTGAACAAGTATTTGACGCTCGTCATTAATTTTGTGACGACCATCATACTTGCCCGCCTGCTTACCCCGGCCGATATCGGCATTTATACTGTCGCGGCTGTGTTCGTTGGGTTAGGCCACCTTCTCCGGGAATTTGGTATTAATGAGTACATCGTCCAGGAAAAGGATTTGACTCCTGACCGGATTCGAGCGGCTTTCACCCTCAACATTTTATTCGGCTGGAGCATCGCGCTGATCCTGTATGTTGCGCGATCGCCCATCGGGGCCTTTTATAACAGCGAAGAAGTACGCGAGGTTATCGAGCTATTGTGCATCAATTTTCTGCTGGTACCAATCGGCGCAATCACCTTTGCCCATATCCGGCGTGAAATGCGGTTTCGTCATGCAATGGTGATCCAGGTCGCCAGTGCGTTCGTTTCAGCGACGGTGGGTATATTTGCTGCCTTCGCTGGAGAAGCCTACCGTAGCCTGGTTTGGAGCGCCATTGCGGGCACATTAACCAGTGTGTTTTTTACGCTGGTATTCCGCCCGAAGGGCATGCTGCTGCTTCCGGGCCTTCGCGAAATTCCTCATGTTTTGGCATTTTGCCGCTACGCCGGGCCTAGCGAACTCATCTATCATGCCGGACAGACGGCACCGGACTGGATACTGGGAAAAGTGCTGGATATGAGCGCCGTAGGATTATATAGCCGTGCATTGGGCACAGTTAGTATTTTCAACAAGGCCTTCCTTGAAGGACTATGGGGGGTCATAATGCCTCATTTTTCCAGACAGCATCGCGACGGGGCAATCGACAAGGACCAGTATCTTTTTTTGGTTGCCTGCATAACCGCCGTGGCCTGGCCATTTTTTGCAACGCTCGCCATATTGGCTGAGCCGGTAATATCGATTTTATTCGGCGCAAAATGGCTGGAATCAGTACCGGTACTGCGCATTCTCTGCCTGGGTGCGATATCAATGTATACAACGGTTCTAATTGATCAGATATTGAGATCGTCAGGACGAGTGCGCGCTTCTTTTAGAATCATCCTCATCACACAAATACTGGCCGTTATAGCCGTTTTGCTTTCAGCGTTTCATGGGCTGATCTGGGTCGCGATGGCAACAGCGGGCGTGAGTATGGTTCAATCATGCATTTATCAGATCGTCGGGCAGCGCACCTTGGATATACCTTTTATTTCTTTTATTCGTATTTATATCAAGAATATATTGATAACCGGTATTACGGTTATGCCCGCTCTAGTTGCGATTCTGACCGTAGGGAGCGCACCATTTGCTTTTCTTCCTTCTTTCGCTGCGCTCGTGGCAGTTACCGGGTTATGCTGGATAACGGCAATCTGGTTGCTTAAGTCGCCGTTGCTGGAAGAAATAATAATCGCTGCGTCATACGTGGCGAGCTGGCGCCGCCCGGGTGCAAGTGGATCGACACGATCATAACAATGGATAAAGCTTTATTCGTCTCCGCATGGGCACCGACGAGGCCAGGCGCTATGGAAACGGGCTTGTACCGCCGGCTTACGATTATGATTGATGCAATCAAACAGAATTGCTCTGTACTTAATGCCCTGTTTTTTTTACGGCACGATGATGACTATCCTGATGAAGGCCAGCTTCGGGCAATTGAATTCGACTTAACCGAACAGTGGGGGCTCGAGGTACGGATCTCATTTTGTCGCCGTGAGGCGCCAGACGTGTTAGAGCCATCAATTGGCCCCTACCTGAAATCAGCAAACAGTTTCTTTCGTTTACCAGGCTACAAGGAGTTTTCAGGTGTAAGTCAAATTGCCGCTCTCGATAGATGTCTTGAGCAAAGCCCCCGCCTCATCTTTGTACATCGGCTTCATTCTATGCCGCCGCTAATGCGAACAAAACGAGTTCTGCCGCCAGTTTTTTTAGATCTTGACGATATTGAGCATATTGCAGTGTTAAGAACTTTATCGCAGCCGCCACACTGGTGGCGCAAGAAGGTCGCCTATTTACACTTCCCTGCCCTTGTATGGGGGGAACGCAAGGCAATAGAATCCACTCGAGCCACTTTTGTCTGTTCCGATATCGACCAGCGCAAACTTGCACGGCTGTTTCATGCACCACATGTCACCGCAATCCCTAATGCGGTGGCACTACCGTTGATCAGCACTCCTTCACACCAGCCGATAATTGCCATGCTCGGCAATTATGAATTTGCGCCTAACAGGCAAGGGGTGGAGTTTTTTCTGAATCATGTTTGGCCCTTGATATTAGCCCGTTTTCCCAAGGCAGAGGTTATCTTTGCTGGGCGTCGGGCTGAAGTAATACAGCATTATGCGCATCCGCCACACCAAGTTTCCTTTCCAGGCTTTGTAAAGGACTTGGACAGTTTGTATCAACGTGCTCAAATTGTGATTTGCCCTATCTTATCAGGTGCTGGAACCAGGGTAAAAATTATGGAAGCAGCGGCTTATGCGCGGCCAGTCGTATCAACAACCATAGGAGCTGAAGGGATAAATTTGGTTGATGGGAAGGAGATTCTTTTACGAGATACTGCGGAAAGTTTCGCGGATGCCTGCGTCGAGCTATTGAAAAATTATGATGCCGCCAAAATGCTTGGGCTTGCGGCACGAGCGGCGATCGAGTCCAGATATGACCGAGGCAAAATAGTGGCGAGGCTTGCCGGTGTGATACGAGCGGCTATAACGCAAAATAATCGCCAAGTAGGAGCTTCCGAATAACGCAGATTCCCTGAAAAAAAGATATAGAACTCGACCTGACAGGACAGTTACATTAAGTTTGGCACAAACAATTGCAGGGTTGCTTGGGAGATGAAAATTTCTAACAAATTCAAGGAAGTTGCACATAATGCCGCCAGGCTTCTCGGGTATGAAGTAATCCCGAGTTGGCGATTTCAAACACTGGGGTTTACTACACTATTAGCTGAATTGTTTCAGCGCAATCAAGTTAATTGCGTGTTGGATGTGGGCGCCAATAAGGGACAATATGTTCAATTTCTGCGGGAGTTCGTCGGATACGAAGGCCGTGCAATCTCTTTTGAACCTGTGTCTCACTGTTATCAATCCCTCATACGTAAAGCTGAGCTGGACCCAATGTGGGAGACAAGACAATTGGCACTAGGAAGGGAAAACGCCAAACAAAAAATAAACGTGATGAAGTCAGACCAGTTTTCATCATTTCTCCAACCGACTCACAAGCACATCGATGGATATCGAAATCTTAATGTTGTAGACCATACGGAAGAAATAGCCGTACGATCGCTGGATGACGTATTGCCGGAGTTAAAAATTGACAGCGTTGCAGCAAATATCTATTTGAAGCTCGATACGCAAGGGTTTGACATGGAAGTCATCGCGGGCGCTAAAAATGCTCTGAAAAACATCTGCGCGCTTCAAACCGAGGTATCCGTGCTCAACATCTATGAGGACATGCCATCTATAGAGCATGTTATCGTCGAGATGCGCAATCTGGAATTCGATCTTGTCGGTATGTTCCCGGTTAATCATGACCATAATTTGAGAGTAATCGAATATGATGCCGTGTTTATCAACCGCAGCCGAATGAAATAACTATGAGTGATAAGCATTCTATTAATGTCCCGAAGATGGACGACTTCTCCATCAGAAAACTGAAGTGGCTTCCCCGCATTTGGGGTGCAAACCGATGAGTCTTAAGCTTTGCGCTTTCGAACGCAATATGCTCAGCCAGATGCTCGGCCGCGAGCAGGAATGTCAAACCAGCAGGGGTTTTGGTCCAAGGAAACTTTTCGAATGCTTACCAATAAAGATTTCCTGCCGTTATCCATAGGATTGATGGGATGAGAAAATTAATATTTATTGGCTTTCATTCCCACATTTAACAGCAGCCGCTGAAAACAGTAGCAGCGGATCATACTGATAATGAGAATTGTCGCAATATTAGCTAGTTATAACGAGCAAAAATTCATTCGTGCCTGCCTCGAACACTATCTTCAGCAGGGCATAGAAGTTTATCTCCTGGACAACGATTCCACAGACGATACGTTGGATATCGCTCGCGAGTACCTCGGCCGCAACCTGATCGGCATTGAACGCATCCCTCGCCATGGGATGTATCAATGGCAGAAGATATTGATGCGGAAGGAACAATTGGCCGATGAAATCCAGGCAGACTGGCTGATGCATGCGGACCCGGATGAAATCCGGGTTGCGCCAACCTCCGCCCAGACCTTGGCAGAAGCAATCGCCGAGGTGGATCGGAAAGGCTACAACGCAATCAACTTCATGGAATACACCTTCCTGCCGGTGCGCGAATCACCCGATCATGATAATGCCGAATTCCAGAAGACCATGCGTTGGTATTATCCTTTTGCCCAGCGCCATCCGCACCGGCTAAACGCGTGGAAAAAGCAAAGCAGGCGCTGGCCAGGCGCCAGGGTTTTGCTGAGAGAGCTGACGCGTAACCACCGCTGGGGGGTGTCATCGGTAAACTTGCGTGACACCGGTGGGCATATAGTTCAATTCGCAGGCATCCGACCCTATCCGGTTGACTTCAAACTCAAACATTACATTGTGCTAAGCCTGGAACATGCGATACAGAAATACGTGAAAAAATCATTTGATCCCAAGGAAATAGCTGGTGCCCACGGCTGGCGCGCCACCGCAAAGGAGCACGAGTTTCTCCTGCCTTCTCAATCCCAGATGCGCCTTTATGTATCGGATGATGAGCTGGAGGCCACCGAACCGCTCAAGGAGCATTTGCTGGTACAACAGCAGGGTTGATCCAGGTTCTCCGACGGACGGGCGGTGCATAAACGTTTTGGGCGTAAGCGGGAAGCAGTCGGAATTCAAACGCTTAGCTTGTGCCTTTACACGATGGACGCACTGAACAGACTGCCGGAATAAAGGCGAGTACCGCGGCATTGAAGAGGAGTTGACGTTGTGATCCGTACTGCAATCCTGTTCAGCAGCCATCTCCTGGGGGAGACGGTACTTGCCCGGTTGGGGAAGCTGCGAGCCGAGGCGCCCCCAGGCCATGATGTCTTCTTCTATTACGATGAAACCAAGCTGCGCCATTCCCAAGTGACGCGCCGTGCGGGCGGGGCAATTCCCCACGGTAGCTATGACTGGTCCCAATACAAGCGTCCGTGCGGTTATTTTCCGGGAAAAATCCCCGGCAACGAGGACGGCATGCTGCTGAGCGCTTTTCATCGCCTGCCTGGCTATGACTATTATTGGTATCTGGAATACGATGTGGTGTACTCAGGACACTGGGAGGATTTTTTTAGCGGTTTTGCCGATAATTCAGCGGATATGCTCAGTACCAGCATCACGCGGCATGATCAAATTCCTGACTGGCCGTTGTGGAAGTCGCTGGAGCTGCCTGACGGGATAACGTTACCCTCAGAAAAGTGGCTACGTTCGTTCAACCCCATCCTGCGCCTGTCTAGGGCAGCTCTCGAGACGCTTGCCGCTGAGTACCACCAACATGCATGGGCTGGACATTCCGAGTGCGTCATGCCAACAGTACTGGACTATCGAGGTTTGCGGATAGAAGATATCGGGGGAGATGGCGAGTTTGTGCCTCAGGGAAGAGAAAATTACTTTTATCGTAATAACCGGATGGATAAGTCTCTAAGTCCGGGGACTTTTGTATTCCGGCCGGCCATGGCAGCACCCGGGTCAGAACCGAATTTATTATGGCATCCGGTCAAGGACCCAGACCATCACACGTGGGATAAGGCCTCGGGGCTGCCTGCTTTCCTCTCAACGCGACTGTCCGCGCTAATCAAGCGAAACAAATTAATTTAATAGTTCGCTTGGAGCCAAAATGAGAACCCTTGAAACCCGTACATCTGCGAAAGCGCGTACTTATAGGCGTTATTCAGTTCGGGGCGGTCCCACAAGGGTTGAATCGCCTTGCTGAGACGTTCGTCTTGGCTCACAAAGACATTCGGCAATAAAATCTCAAATTTGGGACCCTCAGCGAGTAGCCAGGCTGCTAATAAATATTGCTCGGAGTAATAACGTTCTTCCCACTGAGGGGGATAGTCCAGAGGCAAAAAAACGTCATGAATATGGACAATAACGCCTTTTTTTAACCTGGGGAGAATATCAAGAAATACAACTGTCGCATCGGAGTTCATGAACACCCGATGTGAGTTATCGACAAATAAAATATCACCCGGTTCTAATTGGTCGAGCAGCGCGAGATCCATGCCTTCTGCCGGGCTTCGGATCACTTGATCGCATATCGCGTCTATTTCAGCACGTGGATAAGGATCGCAGGAGATGATTTTGGTGTCGAGCCCATGATCAGTAATTGAGCGTCGAGCAAACTTGGTCGAATTACCCGATCCGATCTCAAAAAAGATTGCGGGTTTTTTTAATGCCAAAAAGCTGTACAGAGCTGCCGCATCTAGGCCCATAAAATAAGGATTGCACCAACTCGGGTCATCCGGGCCAGCCGAATCGTCGGCCGGTATTGCCGCCAAGAGATCAGCATAGTTTAGGAAAGAGCTAAGCAAACGTCCGTATTTTTCTCTATTGCTTTCGATAAGTTTGCTCAAAAGCGGATGGGGCGGTTTGCCATGACCATACCTGGGGTGGCTGTCAATCGGATAATCCAGCAAGACTGGATAGGCTGGATATAGTAATGAGTCCAGGCGCCATGCCATATAACGATTGAAGATGTAATGTAATACTTTGTCTCGTAACATTTTTCTCCAATACCAATAGTTTAATCTGCGCCAATTAACGCAATTTCTGCCAAGAGCAGGTAGCGGGCCTGGATAAGTCTTTCGAAATCAGCGACTGCGGCTAAGACGCGTACTTTTTCAACCCGCCGTTATTTTGCTTACCACATACCGAAATTTTCCCGATTTCTCCGCAGGGATTTCAACTACCTCCTCAATAACAATACTTACTTCCTGCCCAAGCCTGGCTTTGAATCCTTGCTCGATTTTATTGAGAGTTTCCGGATTGAGCTTCTTGTGCGCAACCACTTGTACGCGGGTGTAGCTTAAGCTCTCCTGAATAATCTTGAAGTTTTGTATTTCCGGAATATCGCGCAGCACGTAAATCAGGGCCAGACCATGCATGACTTTGCCACCCTGAGCTATAACAAAGTCGGTACTTCGGCCCTGAATTTCCCTGAGCAACGGCAAACCCCGCCCGCACACGCAGTGGCGACTGTCCAGTGCGCCCACGTCGCCGGTACGGTAGCGGATAAACGGAAAATCTTTTGTAGCGAGATGAGTTACCACAATCTCTCCGGATTCCCCGTAAGGCAGCGGCGCGCCATGCTGATCCACAATCTCGACGATAATATCCTCGGCGGTAATATGCATGCCGCCCTTCGGGCATTCATGAGCAATGAAACCTGCGTCACGGCCGCCATAGCCATTAGCGACGGGACAACCGAACACTTGACTGATCTGCTGGCGCTGCTCATCGTAGAGACGCTCCGAGGTCACGAATGCCACCCTGATTCCCAGATCATCCATATGCTGTCCCCTTGCCTCGGCATGGCGAGCAATATGCGACAAGGCTGAAGGGTAGCCAAAGAGCATCTTTGGCCGAACTGCGCGTATCTCGTCCAAAAACCAGTCGAGCTTCTGCCTGGACATTTCAAATGCGGGGAGTAGCCGTGTCCTGAGCAGGCGATCGCGAACGGCACGAAGGCCATCCTGGGCCCCAAGTTCAATCGGCGAACCCCACACCACGATCTCTCTATCGCCAATATCCAAGTCCCACCAGCGGGTGGCGCGCCACTTCGCGGCCACATCGTGGCTCACGCGTTCCTTGCTGATATAGAAGATCAACGGTTCACCGCTGGAACCGCCGGTGTTGAAGCGGGCGAGTGTCCGGGCCTGCTCTGACTTCATTTCGTCGATATGGGCACGAATTGTCGCTTTATCGAGAAGGGGCAAACGCGCCAGATCTGCAACACATCCTACCTCCGTCGGCTTGAAACCAAGCTTTGAGAAGAGTCCGCGATAATAGGGGACGTGCGCCTGGACGTTGAAAAGCAACCGGCGCAGTTTGAGCAGCTGAAGCTCTTCCAGACGTTTTAGATCCCACCATTGGGATATCTCC
Organism: Nitrosovibrio tenuis; assembly: GCF_900109785.1. GTDB lineage: Bacteria > Pseudomonadota > Gammaproteobacteria > Burkholderiales > Nitrosomonadaceae > Nitrosospira > Nitrosospira tenuis_A. Next base: position 53,921 of record NZ_FOBH01000001.1, on the reverse strand, counting down.
ATCTCTTTCCGGACAGAAACGCTCTCATGACTTTTTATACGTTCATGCATGGGGAAGAAAATGCCGGATATGAGCGAAGTATACAAATTCATCGAAGCGTATAAATCCTGTTTGCGTGCGCCTGTTGTCACTTGACGCTTGCCATGGACCGGTTCGATTTCGACAAAACCCTTTCATAGACATCGAACAAACGATCACGTACATTCGGCCATGCGTATTGTTGCACGTACTCAATGCCTGCCTTGGCCATTCGCCTGGCCTTCGCAGGATTGTTGAGCAACGACAGGATCGCGCTTGCCATGGCCTCGGGGCTTTGAGCGGGCACAAGCATGGCTGTCTTCTGATGTTCCACAAGGTAAGGAATCCCGCCCACATCTGTGCTGACTACCGGAACACCGCTGGCTAGGGCTTCCAGCACGGAAATCGGCATGTTATCGGCCAGGCTCGGGTTAACCATGACGTCGGCGGCACGGTAGATGCTGACCATGCCTTCGTTATCCAGGCGCCCGGTGAATGTTACCGCCTCCGCCATACCAAGCTCGGCCGCAAGTTGCGCCAGCCTATCCCGCTCAGGTCCGGAACCGGCTAGAGTGAGCCGTGCGGCAGGGAACGTTCGCCTGACAATATTGAAAGCATGCAAGGCGGTTATGTTGTCATAGATCGGTTCAAGGTTGCGAGTAACGATGATGTGCGGGAAATCTGGCTGATTTACCCTCTGCGTAGCATCATCGCCCATCTCGGCCTTAAAACGGCTCAGGTCTATAATATTGGGCACGAGGCTTGTGGCAAACCCGCGCTTTCCGAACACGGCTTCAAGAAAACCTGACGGAACAATGATTGCATGCGACCGTTGCAAACTTGGCTTTACCCACGAAAAGGACTCATTAAAGAACCTGTCCGCTTCCCCGCCCCGGTAGTTGACAATGACGGGTTTGCCCCTGATCCTGGCTATCCAGATGGCGGGTGCAGCAAATAAATGCCAAGACCAGCCGGAATTGGCCATTATGTGAAATAACTGAACCTTGCCTGCGGAACGCCAAAGGCGAACAAGATAAGGCAGCAGGCGGAATACCGCTCTGATTCCTTTTATTCGCGCCGCCCACTGCGGGCGATACGGGCAGTTCACCTGTATCAGTTCCACAATGACGTTCTCCTCTTGCAGCAATCTGGCCAATTGCAATGTTTGATTTGCCATTCCACCCGAAGGGGGAGGCAGGGGCCCAACCAGCCCGATGCATAAGGGCGAAGCTTTCACTGTGGGGCGGGCTCTGGAACGAGCTGACCGTAAATGTCGCGATAGCGCGCCACACTGAGTGGCCAGCTGCGTTGTGTTTCAACGAAGCTGCGCGCAGCGGTACGCAGGCCTGGCCATAGATTCGGCATTGAAAGCAATCCTAATACTTTCGAGGCCAGCGCATCTGGATCCCCGGCTGTAAAAAGCACGCCGGTCTCCCCATCCCGGATGAGTTCCAGATGGCCGCCCACATCCGACGCAACGACGAGCCTGCCTTGCGCCATGGCCTCAAGCGGTTTAAGGGGAGTAACGAGATCCGTAAGCCGCATCCTCAGTCTCGGGTAAACGAGGATATCGATCAGGTTGTAGTATGCCTGCACCTGATCGTGTGGAACACGGCCCGTGAAGATTACCTTGTCTTCCATGCCCAGCCCGGCCGAGATGGCCTTGAGCTCTTTTTCCTGAGGGCCTCCGCCAACCAGAAGAATTCGTATATTAGGGTTTTCAGCAAGCATTTGGGGCAAGGCCTGGATCAGAATGGCCAAGCCTTCATAAGCGTAGAAAGAACCGATGAAACCGAGCAATATCTTGCCACCCAGGCCCAGGGTTTCGGCAAGCCGTGGATCCGGAACTCCGGCCATACTGAAATTTTCGATATTCACGGCGTTGGGGATGACGGTCACTTTTTCGGGCGCGATGCCTCGACCGAGAATGTCTCCACGCAGTCCTTCACAAATGGTCGTTATCGCATTGACGCGCCTCAATGCATAGCTCTCAAGCTCCCGAGTAAGGCGATAGCGGATACCCCATTCACGGCTGGTGCCGTGATCCACCGCTGCGTCTTCCCAGAATGCTCTGACTTCGTATACAACAGGAATTCCCAGGCTGCGCCCCACGCGTAAAGCAGGCAGCGCATTCAGTACAGGAGAGTGCGGGTGCAGAATATCGGGTTTGACCATTCCGGCCACCTCGTACAACCGCTTCGTCAATTCGTCTATTACCGCTGTCTGATTCAACACAGGAAGCCTGGACAATACACCCTTGGCGACGGGAGTACGATAAAAATGCCACCCTTCCACGTCCTCTTCCAGGACACTGCAATTTTCCTGCTTGGGTCCCGTCAGGTGAAAGGTTTCCCATCCCTGTTTGCGCTGCTCCTTGAGGATGGAAAGCGTGCGGAAGGTGTAACCACTGTGCAAGGGTATGGAATGGTCAAGGATGTGTAAAATTCGCATCAGCGCTACGGATTAGGGGAATTGAAGAAGACGCGCAAGGGACGATCGCTCGTAGTCAACGTAAATTCGTACGAGGCTTCAATTTAATCTCCATTCCCGAATGGGGTAGCGGAATGACAAGATCCCCTTCCTGCTCCTTTTTCTCCAGGTAACGGTAAACCCGGACTGACAGGTTGGAAAATTCCGGCACATTGGTCGATATCGGGATCTCTTTAATCATCTGGAACCGATGATCATCCATAGTTTGAGCCAACAGCTTGAACTCGGGGAAATCCACGATATCCCGGCTTTCAATAACAATGGTTCCGATACCGAAACGGTCGATCAATCCGAGGACATCCTCTATTGATTGCGCATAGGAAACCATGCCGAAGGATTTATGCACCGCCATCGATACCAGAATCTTATCGGCTCTCAATACAGCTTTGTTTTTTTCCGGATCGAGCGCACGCAGGTGGAAAATGAAATTGCCGTCATGTTTTCCTGCAAAAAGGATCAGGCCGGTATCTTCCTGGTGCGCGACAAATTCGGCGGCCTGCCGGTACCCGGTGACAAAAGGATGTGGTTTGGCCCAGGCGGAATAGACATTCCAGCTGGCCAACGTAGCCAGAAGCACAAGTGCGGCACGCGCGATATTGCTGTTTATAAGCGGCTGGCTCAACGGCCTGCAGGCCAGGAGTGTCAATGCCGGCAGGGCGTACATCGTATAGCGCGGGACATTCCCTGGCGCCCCGCCGACTACAATGGTCGTGAATAAGCAGGAAGCCGCTAACCAGAAAAGGATCAGTAAGTCTTGCGGTGTTTTGCTGATACGGATGCCCAGGGTTCCGATGAGGATGGCAATGACGAGCGGCAAACCGCAGACATCCCATAACGCCGACCAAAAGTGTATCCAGCGCGAGAGGCCGAACAATTGCGAGTTGCTCGAACTGAATTGATCGACGAGTGAATTGACCGGCACCGAACCGAACTTTAGCGCGTGCACAGCCAGCACCGCGGCGACCATGCCTACAATGCCATATGCGAATGCTGCCTGTCCCCGCCATAGCAGAGATTTGCGCCCAGTGAACCATGCGTAGGCCAGCAGGGCTGGCAAAATGAAAACAGTAGTCTGCTTGAGCAGCAACATGCAGCCAAGAAAAAGGCCGGCGAGTCCGGCCTGGGTCAGGCTCGGCCGAGTCAGGTAACGATCGAAGGCCATGACCGAAACAATGATCATCGCTATCGCCGGTGCTTCAAGCATGACTGAGCGCGTCCAGTCGACTATCCCCGGAGCCGACAGATACAGCAGGCAGGAAAGTATGGCAGCGTTGCGACCCCAGATCGGTTGTGCCCAGGCATACCAGGCGGTTACGCCGACGAGTATAAATACGAGGACGGTCAGCCGCGCTCCAAATTCCGTGATGCCAAACACTGCAAAGAAAAGCGATTCCACCACCGGAAAGAAAGGCGGATACCAGTTCAATGCCAGAGCAGGATATTGAGCGAAATACTGTAGCGCGTACTCATAAGGTGTCCGCCATGGCATGTCCCGCCAGAGATCGAAAAAGAACACCCCATTCATGGCGTGACGGGATTCGTCCGTCCACCAGAATTCGCCCGCATGAAGCGTATTCCAGAACAACAGGCAAACAACTCCCCACAGCAATAATATGGACGCCACATCGCCGGGATTGAGCAGCCGCGTGATGAGTGCCCCGGGCGGCGCGTGGGCGGTTTCCGGACAACTCTGACTGGTTATCGTCACTGCCTCACAACTCCGCAATAATCTCTCGGATGATGTCATTCTGGTATTCTTCCACCCCCAGCCACAACGGTAACCGCACCAGCCGCTCGCTCATCATTTGCGTCTGCTTCAGCTCGCCCGATTTCCGGCCATATTTTTCACCCATGGGCGAGCTGTCGAGGGGAACGTAATGAAAGACTGTCTGGATTTTTTTCTGCCTGAGGCTATCGATGAAAGCAGTTCGCGCAGCCAGATCGGGTAACAACAGATAATACATGTGCGCATTGTGACCACAATCGGTCGGAATGACGGGCCGGCGAATTTTGCTATGTATTTCCACCTCCCCGAGGCTTTCGTGATATGCGTTCCAGATATTGAGGCGGCACCGGGTAATGGCATCCGCCTCTTCCATCTGGGCCCATAGAAACGCCGCGATGAGTTCGCTGGGGAGATACGAAGACCCAAGCTCAACCCAGGTATATTTATCCACCTGTCCACGAAAAAAAAGACTGCGATTCGTCCCTTTTTCCCGGATGATTTCCGCCTGCTCCACAAAGCGGGGATCGTTTACCAACAGGGCGCCGCCTTCCCCCGATATGATGTTTTTGGTTTCATGAAAACTCAACGCAGCAAAATGACCAATACTCCCGAGTGGCCGCCCCTTATAGGTAGACATGATTCCCTGCGCCGCATCCTCGATGACAAGCAATTGATGCTTCTCGGCGATTGCCATGATCGTGTCCATCTCACAGCTGACTCCGGCGTAGTGAACGGCTACAATCGCTCGGGTTTTGGGTGTAATGGCAGCCTCGATGAGAGCCTCATTAATATTGATCGTGTCGGGCCGGACATCCACGAATACCGGTACGCCCCCTCTCAATGCGAACGCATTAGCGGTCGAGACGAAGGTGTATGAAGGCATAATGACCTCATCGCCCGGCTGAATTTGAGCAAGTATGGCGGCCATCTCCAATGCCGCGGTGCAGGAATGCGTCAGCAGCGCCTTTTTACAGCCGATGCGCGATTCCAGCCATGCATTGCATTTCCTGGTAAAAATTCCGTCCCCGGCAAGATGACCGTTAGCGTGAGCCTGACTCACGTACCATAGTTCTTTCCCTGTCATGTAGGGTTTATTGAAGGGGATCACGGCTGTGCTTAGGTATGAGGATGAAATAGTTGGCTACGCACGGGCGATAACGGTTAAGCCGGCTACCACCATAACAGTGCCCGTGACGCTTTGCAGCGTAAGCGACTCATGAAGGAACATCACGGAAAAAAGCATGACAATAATGAACGCCAGGCTCATGAAGGGATACGCATAGTTGAGATCAAAGCGTGTCATAGCAGCCATCCAGGCGAGGGACGCCAAAAAAGCTGAAGCGAAACCGGACATTATCCATGGATTCAGAAACTGTTGGAGCAGGAATAAGATCTTATCGATATTATCGTCCGGCATACCGGGGGCTTTCCCCATCTGCCACTTGAGCACCAATTGGCCGTAGACGGTAAACAAGAGAGTCAAGAGAATATAGAAATGCCCTGCCACATCGAATCGCCCATTCATTTTCACGCTCTCGATATTTTTCTGGAGAATATTTTGACTATCTACTTCAAGAAAAACGCGATCATTCACTGCAAATCGTTTTTTGAAGAGAAGAGGATTTTACGCACCGGTTCAGGGTTCTAATTCGCGAAAAAAGCTTGAAAACCTTCTCGATTCCCGCTTAAGTCACAGCCTCGCGTGCTGAGCGCCAAATACGGGACGACCGATCCCAAACCGCTGATCTATTCTTGCATGAACGCATGCTCCATCCTAGCCAGAGTTTTAACAAGCTGAGGTTTATAATCAGCGGGGCTTGGATCAGCCATCACTGAGCTGTTCCCGCCAACCCCAGATGTAATGCGGCGCTTCCCGTCCAGTGTTGAATACCAGGTCCAAAACTGTGACAAAGGGCGAGAACGGCAAAAAGCGTTGAGGATAAACTGGATAGTCCGGATATTCTTTATACACCAGTTCAATGCCGGCTTCAGTAAACATCGGTTCGTCAAGGTAATTCCTGGCTGAAGGTCCACTAATGTAGTGTGTAGCGCCTACCTTCTCCAGGATGTCAACCAGCCTCTCGGTTTTGCGACCGCTGGTTGCAAGGAGTCTGCTATCGGTAAATTGTGTCCGGATGCCGAGCATATCGGAGAGATGCTTTATCGCGCGTTGGTTGTAGTCAGAAAGACTGGTTATTGGATTGTCATACAGAAAATCCAGCAGCGATTTCGATTCTTTCATGAAAGGTGCGTTTCGGTAATTCTGCTCAATAATGCTTCTGTGCCGCTGCTTCCAGCTTTGATCCGTTATTTCCACTTCGCATATCAAACGCTTTAAATCATGTCCTGCCGGGATTGTTAGCCATTGAGGCCCTTGTTTGGTCATCAATTTGTTTCGGTGGCGCCAGTCCGAATGCGTGTACTGCACATCGTCATAAAAAACGAAAAGATCAACGTCATGAATAAGATCGAAATATCCCTTCCACGGGATATAGTTTGATTGGAGTATGGCAACCCGACGATCCACTCTGGGTGGCAAATGTTCTATCTGATCTCCAGTCATCATGCCAGATGTCGAGCTAATGATTTTCTCTACCTATCTTATTAGAACCATTTAATTGCTCAGCCAAGTATTCTTTTCCAACTAAAAGATTACTGCGTCTGTTTTTTGTCTTTTTTTGACGCCATCCCGAAATGTACGGTCCATGGCTCTGTAGACTTTGTGACCATGCTGGATGAGCCAACGGATGATGTGCATACATGATCCGATATTCAGCGATAAATATCTCTCACTACATAGTTCGGCCGATTCTGTACCTGGTTGAATACTTTGCCCAGATAGATCCCGACGATACCTATCGCTGTGGTCAGGATACCGAGACTAAGCGTCATCACCGTCATTACAGAGGTAAAGCCTAGCAGGGCGTCATCGAAAACCAGCTTGCGCAATATGAGATAAAAAACAAACAAGAAACTCAGCAGGGTAATGGTTACGCCTATGTTAAACAGCCAAATCAGAGGTTGAGCGGAAAAAGAACTGACGGCGTTAACCATTAAGCCAATGCGTCGCATGAAAGTGTATGTGCTTTGTCCTTCCCGTTGTCTCTTCGTCACAGGAAGGCCAATCTGGTGGAAGCCTGCCCAGCTCATCATTCCCGCCAGAAAAAGATTGCGGTCACCCATCTGCAACAGCGCCGTCACGTAACGGCGCGTCATAATCCTTTCGGTCACGATGTTCTCAGGGATTTTTGTGTCACTTAAAAAATTAAATCCCTTCCAAAATAAACTGCCACTCATCTGCTCGAACCTGCTGCCTTTGCGCGCTTCCTGGTAACCAAACACCATATCACAACCCGACTCGCGGAGTTTGCGATAAAAGTCCGGCAGCACAAGAGGCGAAACCTCAAGGTCGCAATCGATGAGGAAGACCAGCTCGCCAGTGGCATGCTGTAATCCCGCCTGAATGGCGTGATGGTGGCCAAAGTTGCGCGAAAGGTCAAGCACGACCAATTGGGGAATATCTCTCCGGCGCTCCAGCGCGTAAGCCAGGGAATCGTCCGGAGAGCCGTCATTGACCAGCAATATCTCGAAATGACTGCATCGAGCATCGGACAGGGCCTGGAGAGATTCTGCGAGAAAGCGCTCCAGAAACGGCCGCGACCGGTACATCGTGGAAACGATGCTGATCTCAGGTGGAGTATTGGTAGCCTCGGGATTAGTTATCATCTGTTATCCCTTCGGATGGGCGACGTCGCCCCCCTGATTTAGAACAACGACTCGCGCAGCAGACCACATAATATATCTTGCCCAGATACCAGGGTAGAGCTGGCGGTTTGGATAGAATAAATTATATTGAACAATTGGACCAATGATGAGCTCAGGCAGCGGCTATGCTTGAGTGAGCAGTCCCTTAACAAAAAACCATGTATATTGTTAAGCGACTGCTTATTGTTCGCATGGTTACATGTTTATGCGACGGCGTTTGTGTGCAACCCATCCGACAAGGCCGAGGCCAGCAAGCAGAAGCGCATAAGTTTCCGGTTCTGGAACAATTGCGGCAACCGTAGTCATTGGTTTATATAACCATACACCGGCATCCCAAACTCCTGCCCCGGCGCCGGCGATCTCATCAACCGCAATAAAAGCGTTCAATGCAGTATCATAATGCCATTTGCCAAGAACGCCGGTATAGAAACTGCCATGAGGATGCTCCAGGGTTGAGCTTGCAATCTCATGGACTGTCCAGGTGGTGTTGGTGCCGATCTTGCCATCCGCGTCCGTGACAACGCTTGCTGACCAGACCTCACCGCCACCATTACTGCCATTCCAGAGCACGATTGTATTGTTGGCTGAATCATAACCAATGCCATAAGTACCGGTCATTATGAAATCGCTACCGTCCTCCTTGACGAGATGAATTCCGGTATCCTGATTGCGGTAAGGGTTGGCGGTATTGGCATTATCCAGATCCCATACCGCCAGAGCTGATGTATAAGGGCCTATCGGGGTGGCTGTCCTTATGTAGAGATTGTGTGTTGTGTCAATCGTTGCGGCACCTTGATATCCAACCGTATTGTTCGTAACTCCGACTACCTCCCATGTATCCTTGCCACCGTTTCTGACATCCCCAAGGGTATAGCGGTAAAGCGAGGGAAATCCTGATGCGGACCCCTGCTCCGCGGTCAGATAAACGACGTCGTGGCCGTTCTCGGTACGGTAGGCGGCAGTACCGTTAATGTATTGCCCAGGTTCTGAGCCGGTCCATTGCCCCTGCCGGTCGATCCACATATTGCCGCCCTGCGCAACATTGACAGTATCCCAACCCGATCCGGTAGTGCCTCCGACTTTGTTCGGATCGCTCTTGAGCGGGTCCCATAAATACGGCCCGGCACGGCTAACGTTTGTTCCGTCCGTCGTCTGAAAATTCCACCCAGTAGGTGCTGCTGCCCCGCCAAATGTGAGAAACATGCCATTGACCGGAAGGTATATGTTGTTATCGTAGGTATGTGCAGATTGGGGCGCCGCACCGTCAACTATAAAGCCCCCGGCACCCACTCTGCTCGGCAGGGAACCACGCCCCCAGTTTCCCGTCGCTCCATCCCATACATACATCTCGTTACCGTAATAATTTGCGTGACCGCCGCCCCAGAGCATCAGGCGCCCGTTATCCGAGTCCCAGGCAAAAGAACTCCAGGCACTCACAATGGCGCCAGGGAATTGCTGGCTGCTGACCTGCACCGCGTCGGCGCCCGTTGGCCATGCGTCAGAAAAAAAATTGGTGCTTGCGTTGACCCACCCGCCTGCCGGAGTTGCCTCCAGCAATGAAGACAAGCGCTCGAAAGAACTTTGTGCGTTTGCTTGCGCAATGAAAGGCGGAAGTGAATGAGTGATAAATACCGCGGAAAGCGTGAGGCCGGCCGTGTGTAACCATTTTCGGGAAACGGAAAATTCAAACCTCGCCGTTTTACACGGTATAGCAAATTGTCGTTTTTTTTGTTTGCTTGATGTGTACATATCCTACTCCAGAATATAAAAGATTCAGTTTGCTTCCTTTTTTCTCGGTTGAAGACCAAGAAAACAGGTTAAAAAGTAAAGCTATTTTCATTTAATGCATCACATGACTTATAGTACTATTTGTTAATTTCAAGCGCAGGTGTGGCGAGAGCGGAACACGGCAAAAGCTGATCGACCCTCCGGGCGGTCCCAGACCGGCAATTCGACCCCAATGGTAAGCCGGCGCGCAAATCGAACGATAACAAAGTAGCGAGACGCGGCCGTCTTGTTTAACCACATCCAGACAAAGACATTCGGCGGCCCCATTGCCATATCCGATTTAAAAACTTATTCGTTCCCCCATACCGGCTTGGGCTATCTAAGCGTTAAAAGAGCAATGGCATCAATAGCAGCGCGAAAGAAAGCGTTTTATCAAATGTTACAGCAATGGGGCTGGCTCAACACTAGCCTTTTTATGCTCAACAGGATTCTGGCCGTTATTTCCGGCGGTCGTCTCCGTTTATACAGGTATCATTTAATCGCCCAGCCAGTGGCAAAAGCAGCTTTTCTTCCGCCGGGAAGAGGCAAGAAAATAGAAATCCGACTGGTTCAGGAACACGACGAGATAATCAAGGAATTTCCCCGGCCTGTCAAAGCGATTCAAGCACGGTTCAGGCAAGGAGCACAATGCCTGGTTGCCCTCAAGGAGGGGCAGTTTGTCGGCTTTTTATGGCTGCTGATCGGCAATTATGAGGAGGATGAAGTGCGCGCGCGTTTTATCCCCTTGCCCGAAGGTCAGGCAGCTTGGGATTTCGATGTGTATGTGGCGCCCGACTTCCGCTTGGGGTTGACCTTTCTCCGTCTATGGGATCAAGCGAACCGTATCTTGTGTGACAATGGTATTTTATGGTCGTGTAGCCGTATTTCCGCATTCAATACCGGTTCACTCGGCGCTCATGCGCGTCTGGGGACCTTGTCATTGGGCAGTGCAATCTTTTTTTGTGCTGGCCAATCGCAAATCACGCTCGCTTCTGTATCCCCTTATTTTCACCTGTCCAGGTATTCCGGCTCATCTCCAGAGTTCCGCCTGAACACTCGTGAGCTTCAAATAACGCGATCCGCGCATACCACAAACCCATCATGGAGCGATCATGCAGCACCTTGAAGAAGTGAAAAACATTCTGTCCGACGTATTAAGTCTCGGTGATCGAAAAAAATCCCTGAACGAGGATTCGGTCCTACTTGGAGACCTGCCTGAGTTGGACTCCATGGCGGTTGTTAACGTGATCACAGCGTTGGAGGATCATTTCGGCATTAGTATTGACGATGATGAGATCAGCGCGGGAACCTTCGAGACGCTGGGTACTTTGAGCCGGTTTGTTGAACAGAAGTTGTCCGAATGACTTGAAGCAGGCATCTCCACCGGCCGAACCTTTTTTTCTAAGGGCGGGAAGCGGGAGACGTTTCTGTCTTTACCATGGCCCCCGTTCCAGTAAGGAGTGTCGCGGCGCGCTCATCTACATCCATCCATTCGGCGAGGAAATGAACAAATCGCGCCGCATGGCAGCCATGCAGGCACGGAGCTTTGCCGCCGCAGGATTTGCGGTGCTTCAGATTGATCTTTTCGGCTGCGGGGATAGTGACGGAGAATTCGGCAGCGCGCGCTGGAATATCTGGAAGCAAGACCTGGACTTTGCTTGGGATTGGCTTGAAAATCGTGCTGCCGCACCCGTCAGTCTTTGGGGACTGCGCCTCGGGGCACTGCTCGCGCTGGATTTTGCCGTAAATTCGGAAAGGCGAACTGATAAGATTGTCCTGTGGCAGCCTGTCGTTACCGGAGAAGCGTTTCTGAATCAGTTTTTGCGGTTACGAATGGCAAATGAAATGCTTGCGAGTACGCCCGGTTCGAAAAAAACGACAGGAACGGGCGCACTGCGCGATCGCCTCGCAAGGGGGGAAATGCTGGAAGTGGCTGGCTATGACCTCGCACCCGAATTGGCTGCCGCTATTGACGCACTGAAAGCGGCCGAGCTGGTCATTACGCGGTGTGCTGTTCATTGGTTCGAGATTGTGGCCGAGCCCGGCCGTCCCATGACGCCAGCTGGAACAAATGCAATCACCCAATGGAGGCACCATGGGGCCAATCCGTATACCCACCTTGTACCATGCGTGCCATTTTGGGCGACCCAGGAGATTTCCGAGTGTCCTGAACTGATATCCACAACCTTAAGCGTATTTGCTGAAACCGTACCATGAATTTCGAGGAACATGCCCTTGCCTTTCCCTGCGCGGACTCATGGCTGTACGGAATTCTCACTCTACCTGAGCAACCTATCCGCAGAGGAGTGCTGATAATAGTGGGCGGGCCGCAGTATCGGGCGGGAAGCCACCGACAATTCACGTTGCTCGCTCGCAACCTGGCAGCCCATGGTTTTGCAGTAATGCGCTTCGATTTTCGTGGAATGGGAGATAGCGAAGGAGAAACCAGAACTTTTGAGGCGGTGGAGGATGATCTGCGCTGTGCGATTGATAAATTTTTCTTAGAGGCGCCGCTAATCGATGAGCTGGTTATCTGGGGACTGTGCGACGCGGCATCCGCTGCGATTTTTTATGCGTACCAGGACCGCCGCGTCACCGGCCTGGTATTGCTGAATCCATGGGTTAGAACTGAGGAAGGTTCCGCTAAAGCCTATCTGAGGCATTATTACGCATCACGTCTTTTCGAGCGGGAATTCTGGACCAAAATAGTGCAGGGGAAGTTCCAGCTCGCTGCGGCGGCTCAGTCATTTGCTAAAATTATTACTGAGGCTTGCAGAGCAAAAAGAGGAAATTACGCCTCTGCTGGCAAGGAAAAACGCACCTCCTGCGAGATTGCTCCGCTGCCAGACCGTATGTTTCAGGAACTCAACCTGTTCAAAGGAAAGGTGCTTCTTATCCTGAGCGGCAATGATCTCACAGCTCAGGAGTTTTCTGATCTCGTTAAGGATTCGCGGAAATGGGAAAAACTCATGGCCGCTCCGCGTGTGATGTGTCGTGATTTACCGGGGGCAAACCATACCTTTTCCCGACGGGAGTGGCGTGATCAGGTTATGACCTGGACAAAAGACTGGATTTCCTCATGGTAAAACGGGCATGGATAACCATGACTTGGCGAACAGCCAACTTGACAAGTGCTTCCTTATATCTTGAGAATGTCAGCATCTCCAGATTATTTACCAATGATGCATCTTCCATGTGTAAACGCGAAAACCTCGACAAATCAGGCTGCACTTTTCTGGAGCACGAGTGAAAATCCTACTCAGCATTGCTGTGTTAGCGGTTTCGTTCTTTGCGACAAATCTTCCAGCGGCCCCCCTTCCGCATTGTGGAGCGCCGTCAGGATATGATTATACCAATAGTGAAAATAGAGGGTACCTGGGAACTGTTGAGCAACATCACTTTACTCCCGGTGTGGAAAATTTGCGCGCTGGAAGCACAGGTACCATCGGGTCAGACCTGAGCTATACACTCATGATGTTTCCCAATCATCATCGCGCGTTGGCGGCTTTAGGTAAACTTTCCATAAGAGATAGGACATTAAAACCCAGCGGCGCACAATATTCTGTTGAGTGCTTTTTCGATCGTGCTATCCGGTTCAGGCCGAACGACGGTATCGTTCGTATGGTATACGGTAACTATTTGGTAAAAGCTGGCCAACTCGACAAAGCTATAGAGCAACTTCGCACAGCAGTTGACCTTCAGCCAGAAGATGCGACTATTAATTACAACCTCGGCTTGCTCTATATGCAGAAAAAAGATTATAAACAGGCAAAGACTTACGCAAAGAAAGCGTATGAACTGAACTTTCCACTGCCAGGCCTCAAGAACAAGCTGATGGAAGCCGGGAAGTGGGAAGATTGACCTGAATACCTTATAAGTACCTGTCTAGATCGATTCGCCGGTTGTCTTTTTCTCAGGTGCAAGATCAGCAATATACCAGTCCATTGCCTGCCTGAGTCCTTCTTGGATCCGATGAGTCGGTGCATAGCCCAGCATTTTGCCTGCTTTGGAGATATCGGCCTGAGAATGCCGTACGTCCCCCGTCCGAAAATCGACATATTCGGGGTTATGATTCTGCAGATGGGGAAACTTCTTTAAAAGTAACCCGCGTATCATCTTGTAGAGCTCATTGAGACTGGTGCGTTCATTAATCGCAACGTTATAAATCTGATTGACCGCATCGGGGTTGTCGGTCATTGCTGCGAGGAGGTTGGCCTGAACGACGTTCTCGATAAAGCAAAAATCCCGGCTGGTTTCCCCATCTCCATTGATGTATAAGGTCTGATTTCTAATCAGCGCGGCGATCCACTGGGGGATCACGGCCGCATAGGCACCGTTCGGGTCCTGCCTGGGGCCGAAGACATTAAAATACCGTAGCCCTACCGACTCGGTGCCATAGGAGCGTGCAAACACATCGGCATAAAGCTCGTTCACGTACTTGGTAACCGCGTAAGGCGAAAGCGGCCGGCCAATCACGGATTCCACTTTAGGCAAATCGGGGTGATCGCCATAAGTGGAACTGGATGCCGCATAAATAAAACGCCTTACACGCGCATCACGTGCAGCCACCAATACATTCAGGAAACCCGAAATGTTGCTTTCGTTTGTCCGGACAGGATCCTGGATTGAGCGTGGCACAGACCCTAGAGCAGCTTGATGCAATACATAATCCACACCCTCGCATGCCTTCCTGCACGCGTTCAGGTGACAAATATCACCTTCTATAAAACGGAAGTTGAGCCAAGGCTTTTCTCCGACCAGTTCCTTTATCTGCTCAAGGTTGTGTCGGTGGCCCGTTGCAAAATTATCCAGGCCGATTACTGTCTGGTTCAACTTGAGCAATGCTTCCAGCAAACCTGAACCAATAAACCCGGCAACGCCGGTAACCAGCCAACGGTATTGGTTGTCCCTTAAATGCTGCAGCGTGCTTTCATACCTCATCATGACCAGGAGCTTCTTTCATAGCCGCCAGACGTTGAGGCCGGCATTACGAAGCGCCAGCGGGTCAAACTGGGATTTGACATCGATAAAACATCCGTTATCGGCGATCTTGGACTGGAACTCGGTCAAAGGCCGTTCAGTAAACTGGCGATGTGATACAGCAACGATTATCGCATCCGCGCGGGGAAGATCCTCCCATGATTTGAGCTCCAGGCCATATTCATGACGAGCTTCATCCGGGTCTGCAACAGGGTCGTGGACATGAATCTCGATGCCGTAGGACTTGAGTTCATTAATGAGGTCGGCAACTTTGGAGTTTCTCAAGTCAGGGCAATTTTCCTTGAAGGATAACCCTAGAACATTCACTTGGGCGCCTCTAACGTTCATGTTAGCCTTGATGATATGTTTTATCGTTTGCTCAGCAACGAACTTAGCCATGCTGTCATTGATTCGGCGGCCGGCCAGGATTACCTGGGGTATATAGCCGATCATTTCCGCCTTGTGAGTAAGATAATACGGGTCCACGCCAATGCAGTGCCCGCCTACCAGGCCAGGCCGAAAAGGAAGAAAATTCCACTTCGTGCCAGCGGCCTTTAAAACGTCCATTGTATCGATATCCAGCTTATCAAAAATAATCGCCAACTCATTCATTAACGCAATGTTGAGGTCTCGCTGCGTATTTTCGATAACCTTGGCTGCTTCAGCAACTTTTATACTGGACGCGCGGTACACGCCAGCAGAAATGATATTTTCATAAAGCGCGGAGATTTTTTCCAATGTATCTTCGTCGTCTCCAGAAACAACTTTTAATATGCTGGTAAGCGTGTGTTGCTTATCACCCGGATTGATGCGTTCAGGGGAAAAGCCGACGTGAAAATCCTTTTTCCATTTCATTCCGGAATTTTTTTCCAAAACCGGAATACAGACTTCCTCAGTTGCACCCGGATAAACCGTCGACTCATAAATAACGGTCGCTCCCCGTTTCATGTATTTTCCAACGGATTTGCTGGCGCCAACGAGTGGCCCAAAGTCGGGCTGATGGGCGAGATCTACGGGCGTCGGGACCGCAACCACGATGTAGTCTGCCTGCGCCAACTCTGCCGGGTCTGTGGTAAAAACAAGGTGGATGGCAGCCTTCAGGTTATCGAAAGAAACCTCGCCGGTCGGATCTATGCATTGTTTGTAACTCTCGACTTTACTGCTGGAAAGATCGTAACCTACGGTCTGCCGTTTTTTACCGAACTCGACTGCGAGCGGCAATCCGACGTATCCCAACCCCACCACAGCGACCACACTCATAAGTTATCTCCCCCTCCCGGTTATTTCATACATGGCACATTGAATGCTATAGCTCGATCATATCCGGTATCATTGCGCCGAATGACTTTAAATAAAACTGTACTAAAGAACAATTTTAATAACGGCTGTGCCAGCATATCATACCGAGAATAATGGTGAGAAAGAGAACGAATGAGCATGAGTTGTTTTCGGGCTCTGCCACGTGCAATCGATCTGGACCGATACGTATCACTTCAGCACGCTGACATGTATTCATTTTCAGTTCTGCAAATTTCGGGTAACCCCTTCACATAGCGGGTTTCAGTGTAGAAAATGAGGGAGTTTATGAGAGACCCAAGGTGGACTGTTCTGACCAAACTATCCGTTATCGCTGCGATTTTGGTCGGTGCGGGTTTGTCGGGCTGCGCCAAAAAAGCCGAAGATGCTCAAACGCTGATCGCGGATGCGAGGCGTTACCAGGAAAAGGGAGACAATAAAGCCGCCATTATCCAGCTTAAGAACGCTTTACAAAGCAATCCCGATAATTCGGAAGCTCGTTACCTTCTGGGCGTTATTTATAATAAAACCGGAGATTGGCAATCCGCCGAGAAGGAACTCCGCAAGGCCTTGAGCTTGGGGATGAGTCCGGAGAAAGTCTTGCCTGATCTGGGTCAGACTTTGCTCAGTCTGGGCCAATTTCAACAGGTTCTGGATGAAACCGGGAAGCTCCCTGAAGGCAAGAATTCAGCCGAAATTTATACGCTGCGCGGCAGCGCCTCCCTGGCGTTAGGCCAAACCAAGGAGGCCAAGGACCTGTTTGAGCGGGCGCTCAAGGACAAGCCGGATTTTCCCGAAGCCCTGATTGGACTGGGGCAATATTCGATCCTTGAAAAAAACCCGGATGCGGCAATGCAATTCGCTGAACAAGCGGTGAGCAAAAACCCTCGGAATGCGGATGCATGGTCCTTCAAGGGCGCCCTGCTACGCATGCAGGGTAAGGTAGACCCTGCTCTTGCCGCTTATGAGGAGGTCATAAAATTAAAACCGAATAGCTCGTCCGCCTACCTCAACAAAGCTGTCCTCGAAATTGCGGTGGGAAAATTAGATGAAGCCAAGGCGGATATCGACGGGGCGCGCAAGGTGGCGCCCGGTAATCTGATGGTTTTATATACTCAGGCACTGCTCGATTACAACCTGGGCAAACATAAGGCTGCATTGGAATCTCTGCAGCAGCTTCTAAGTAAAGTTCCAGAACACATGCCGAGCGTGTTACTCGCCGGAGCGGTACAAACAGCACTAGGATCGATGCCACAAGCGGAACAGCATCTGAAATACTACCTGGAGAGAGATCCAAAAAGTGTTTATGCCCGTAAACTGTTGGCGTCAGTACTGCTGAAAAGTGGCCAAACGCAGCGGGCAATCGATGTGCTGGCGCCGGCTCTCAAGGGCACGCAGCAGGATCCTCAATTGCTCGCCCTGGCAGGCGAAATCTACATGCAGGCGAAAGACTTCGCCAAAGCCACGGAATATTTTGAGAGGGCCAGCAATATTGAACCAAAAAGCGCAATGCTGCACACTGCCCTAAGCATGAGCAAACTGGGACAGGGCGAAAATGCGCGCGCCGTGGCCGAGCTTGAGATGGCGGCGAAGTTGGATCCTACATCGCCCCGGGCGGGCATCCTTCTGGTTATGACCCATCTTCGCCTTAAGGAGTACGACAAGGCGCTTGCCGCGGCCAATGCCCTTGAAAAGACTTCCCCGGAAAATCCCCTCGTACAGAATCTGAAAGGCGGTATTTATCTGAGCAAAAACGATAGGTCCAACGCACGCGCAAGTTTTGAAAAGGCCTTATCCCTCCAGCCCACCTATTTTCCCGCTGTCGCAAATCTTGCTCAGCTCGACGTGCAGGATAAGAAACCGGAGGCCGCCAAAAAGCGCTTTGAAACCATCCTGGAAAAAGACAAGAAGAATATTCAGGCTATGACGGCGCTATCCAGTCTCGCGCAAAGCCAAGGGCAACCCACGGAAGCCGCCGCCTGGCTGGAGCGGTCCGCCGCAGAAAATCCGGACGCGCTCCAGCCAGCCATGCTGCTGACCGCACATTATCTCCGCTCGGGAGCGAAGCAGAAGTCTCTAACCCTTGCCCAGAAACTTCAAGGCGCAAATCCTAATAATCCGGAAGTCCTGGAGCTACTGGCACAAGCCCAACTGGCGAACAATGACAGGAATGCCGCTCTGGAGAGTTACAATCGGGTCGCCGCCTTATTACCGCAATCACCCGCCGTTCAGCTCCAAATCGCGTCCATCCAGCTCGCAGCGCAGAATACCTCGGCCGCAGCGGAGGCTCTGAAAAAAGCGCTGGCTATAAAACCGGATTATCTGGAGGCGCAACTGGCGCAGGCCGCGCTTGAGTCGCGCCAGGGAAATTATGAAAAGGCTGTCGCTATTTCACGGCAAATCCAAAAGCAACAAGGGAAGTCACCCGTGGGTTACTTAGCAGAAGGTGATCTGCTGATGGCCCAACAAAAACCCGCGCTTGCAGTCAAAGCTTATGAGCAGGCACTCGCCATCGGTAAGAACGGCCCGGCAATGGTAAAGCTGCACGCATCGCTCAGCCAAGCGGGAAAAAGTCCGGAAGCAAACTCCCGCTTGCTTCAGTGGTTAAAGGAACATCCTGACGATGCAGCGAGCCGAATGTACCTTGCGGGGGTCTATCTTGCGGGCCGGGAGAACAAAGCCGCTATAGAGCAATATCAGATCGTCCTGAAGCAAGCCCCGACTTATATGCCTGCATTGAATAATCTTGCCACTGCTTATCAGCTGGAAAAAAATCCCCTGGCACTGGAATATGCCGAAAGGGCTCATCAATTGGCTCCAGACAGTCCAGCGGTATTGGACACTCTCGGATGGATACTGGTGGAACAGGGTAATGCAACGCGGGCTCTGCCGTTTTTGGAAAAAGCAACGTCACTGGTGCCGGAAGAGCTGGAAATTCGCTATCATCTTGCAGCCGGGCTGGTCAAAGCCGGTGACAAGGCCAAAGCTCGCAAGGAGCTTGAACAACTGTTGAACGCTGGGAAGCAGTTTCCCAGCATAGACGAGGCAAAGATATTGCTGAAGCAAACTCAATAGAAGAGACGAAAATAGAGGAGGTCGGAAAATAACTAAAATTCCGGCGCTCGGGAATCACGCCCGGGAAGCACTTTAAGCCACTTTTAGCCACTTTTCGTGTCCACGATGAAATAGCGCCGGGCTTTGCTAGCGATTACCTCTCGGACAGCCCATCGCGCAAAGTCGTCGTGTTGCCACTAGGCAAATTCGAGGCCTGATTCATGGATTCATGATTGCTTGCAGCATCGTTTCTTGAGCTGGATGCCGCCGCAGCCTCAGCCCAGATGCGCCGCAGTGCGTCCCACATACTCGTCCGTACGGTCGTCAGGTAAAGCGTGTTGTCACTCAACCCGTTAACCAAACGGTGCTGCGCCTTGCCCAGATTATGATATGGCATGCTCATGAACAGATGATGGGTAGCATGATAGCGCAGACCCACCGGTGCCCATAAACCGGTAATCAACAAATTACCGGGAACATTGACAGAATCGAGATATTGTTCGGCAAATTCCATCCGATGGTCAGCGGGGTTTCGATACGCATGGGCGCTCAACGTACGTAATGAGTTCATAAAAAAGATGAACATTGCGATAATGTACCAGTAAACCAGTACCTTATAGGTCAGCAGGCCCAATGCAATGCAACCGACAACTGCGGTTATAAACACAAAAGCCGCAAACTCTTGCACGCGCCAATGGGTATCGTTGCGGATGGCATTTGCCTCGCGTTTATAATTCATGTCGATTGTGAGGGAGGATGCGCGTTCCCAGACAAATTTACGCAAGGATGGGATCAGATAAGACAGAGGCGTAAGAAGAAGAAAACGTATGATAAAGAAAACGGGAATGATGAACGACAGCATTACATATCCTACCATCGCGGCTGGCCGTAGGGTGGCGAAGGGAACATATTCACCATCCCTGGCCGTACCATAGACATCAGGCTTGTGGTGATCGCTGTGGACGCCGTCATATGTAAAGGATGGGATCAGTAGCGGAATACCGCAGATAAGATTCCAAATAAAGCGGAATAACTTGAACGTGCCCTTTTTCAGGTGTGCCAGCTCGTGGATGAAAATAGCCGCTCGATAAAAGGCAAACGTGGCAACAACAAGAGCTGAAACCTGCCAGGCAGAAAACAGCGGCGTAGCCAGGACAACCACAAAAGCTGCCCAGCCCAGCGAGATATGAAACAGAAAGTCAAGCCAGTAGATCCATGGATTGGGCGTCATGAGATCGCGGACAAGGTTGTGCGCTTCCTTCAACGGAAATTTCAAAAATTCCCGGCCAGATGGTGTTTCAATCATCCGGATTCTCGTTGTGTTGGTTTCAGATTGAATCAAATTCTATAGTAGCAAGTACTCAGTGTACCCCATGCCAATATATGATGCATCTGTTTATGTCCGGCTTCCGAAAAGCGCCGCAGCTTGGGAATTCCGGGGGTTATGCAAAAACCTCTGCATCAGCCAGGCTTGCAGCCTGTGCGTCTTTCAGGGAGATAATAGGTTGCGTCCCGGTATCAACTGGCCACAAAATGCCAATCCGGGCATCATTCCATAAAAGGCTGCGCTCGAAATCAGAGCTATAGTAATCCGTCGTTTTATACAGGAAGTCGGCACTATCACTCAGCACATAAAAGCCATGGGCGAATCCCGGCGGCACCCATAATTGACGATGATTGTCTTCGGTTAACTCCACCCCGACCCAGCGGCCAAAATTTGGGGAAGACTTGCGAATATCCACCGATACATCAAATACGGCACCCCGCGCCACCCTCACCAGCTTGCCCTGGGGTTTACGAATCTGGTAATGCAGTCCCCGTAACACACCCTTGACCGAGCGGCTATGGTTGTCTTGCACGAAGCTGACGTCAAGCCCGGTAGCCCGGTGAAAATCCTTCTGATTGAAGCTTTCGAAGAAGAATCCCCGGCTGTCGCCGAAGACCCTGGGCTCGATGATCAGAACTTCAGGGATTGAGGTAGGGATCGCTTTCATAAATCAGTTGTTCCCCTAGCAAGCAGTTGTTCCTTTAGCAAGCGCAACAGGTATTGACCATAGCCATTCTTTGATAATGGCTGAGCCAGCCTCTCCAGCTGTGCGGTAGTGATAAAACCCTGACGGTAGGCGATCTCTTCAGGGCAAGCAACTTTGAGGCCTTGCCGATGTTCGATGGTCTCAATAAAGTTGCTGGCTTCTATGAGGCTTTCGTGAGTACCGGTATCCAGCCACGCATAACCACGACCCATGATTTCGACGCTGAGTTGGCCGTGTTCCAGGTACGTGCGGTTGACATCGGTAATTTCCAACTCGCCCCGCGCAGACGGCTTGAGGTTTGCGGCAATATCGACCACTTGATTATCGTAAAAGTACAGGCCAGTTACGGCATAGTTGCTCTTGGGCTGTACAGGTTTCTCCTCTAGCGATGTGACGCGGTCATGAATGTCAAAGGCGACCACCCCATAACGCTCGGGGTCCTGCACATGGTATGCGAATATGGTCGCTCCCTCCCGCTTCGCCATGGCGCGGCGGAGTTGCAGATGCAGATCGTGGCCATAGAAGATATTATCGCCCAGCACCAGGGCACTGGGACTATTCCCGATAAAACTCCTGCCGATGGTAAAGGCATGGGCCAACCCATCCGGGCTGGGTTGGACAGCGTACTGAAGATTTAATCCCCATTCACTTCCATCACCCAGAAGTTGTTCAAAACGCGGTGTATCTTGAGGGGTAGAGATAATTAGTATGTCGCGTATACCCGCCAGCATAAGCGTGCTCAACGGATAATAAATCATCGGCTTATCGTAAATGGGCAACAGTTGTTTTGAGACAGCCTTTGTCACGGGATAAAGCCGGGTGCCGGAGCCGCCGGCAAGAATGATGCCTTTACGCTGGGTCATATTGATTCTCGAGAATTTCGGTAAGCATGCGTGTGACGCCAGTTTGCCAGGGGGGCAGCTTTAAATCGAAGGCTTTCTCCAGTTTCCTGGTGCTCAGGCGCGAGTTTTTCGGTCGTCTGGCAGGGGAAGGAAATGCACTGGTTGGCACCGGGGCAATGTCTTCCGGTGTCGCCTTGAGCCTGATTCCAGCTTGCCGAGCGAAGTCCAATATAAACCGCGCATAACCGCACCACGAGGTTTCCCCTGCCGCAGCAACATGGTAAAGCCCTGCCATATGAGGTTGTTTTAGCGCTGTACGAACGGCGTGAGCCGTGACATCCGCCAGCAGATCGGCCCCTGTGGGTGCGCCGACCTGGTCATCGATAACCGTAAGGTGATCGTGTTGCCGGGCCAGACGCAGCATTTTTTTTGCAAAATTTTCTCCACGTGCTGCAAAAATCCAACTGGTACGAAAGGTCAGATGGCGGCAGCCGGAAGATATTATCGCATCCTCGCCTTCCAGCTTGGTTGCACCATACACGCTCAAAGGTCCCGTAGGATCTGTCTCGGTCCACGGTTTAGCTCCACTGCCGTCAAATACATAATCGGTAGAGTAGTGAACCAACCAGGCGCCCAGCTTTGCCGCTTCGGAAGCCAATGCAGCGGGAGCCTGGGCATTGATGATTCGGACGTGCTCCGGCTCGCTTTCAGCTTTGTCCACCGCAGTATGGGCAGCGGCATTCACGATCACATCGGGAGCTACCCTGCGAACGGTTTCTGCAATCCCGTCCAGGCGGGTGAAATCGCCGCATAGTCCACCACTGTCAAAGTCCGGTGATACCAGTTCGCCCAAAGGTGAAAGGCTGCGCTGTAGCTCCCAGCCAACCTGACCATTTTTGCCGAACAGCAGGATTTTCATAAGGCGGTCCGTTCACTGTAATTTTTCTCTACCCAAGTTCGATAGGCGCCCGATCTTACATTGGCGACCCAGGCGGGGTTGTCCAGGTACCATCGCACGGTCTTGAGGATGCCTGTCTCGAAAGTTTCAGTGGGTTTCCAGCCCAGTTCCCGCTCAATCTTGCTCGCATCAATTGCATAGCGGCGGTCGTGGCCGGGACGATCGGCAACGAATTTAATCAGGTCGCTATAGGATCTGGCGCTATATGATCCGTCACCTGCGGGGCGAAGCGCATCCAGCAATTTGCAAATTGTATGCACAATATCGATGTTGGGTTTCTCGTTCCATCCGCCGATATTATAGGTCTGCCCCGGCAGGCCTCCTTCCAGCACGCGACAAATAGCATTGCAGTGATCCTTCACATATAGCCAGTCGCGAATCTGTTGGCCATCGCCGTACACCGGCAACGGCTGGCTGGCAAGAGCGTTGACGATTATAAGCGGGATGAGCTTTTCCGGAAATTGGTAGGGACCGTAATTGTTAGAGCAGTTCGTGGTTAAAACAGGCAAGCCATAAGTATGATGATAAGCACGCACCAGATGGTCGCTGGCTGCCTTGCTCGCCGAATAGGGACTGTTCGGTTCATAACCATGGGCTTCATTGAAAGCAGGCTCGTCCCTCGCCAGCGAGCCATAAACCTCGTCAGTTGAAACGTGGAGGAAGCGAAAATCCCGTTTTTCTTTTCCATCCAGGCTGTTCCAATGACTTCGAACTGCTTCCAGAAGCCGAAAAGTCCCCACTATATTGGTCTGGATGAAATCTTCCGGGCCATGAATGGAACGGTCAACATGACTTTCGGCGGCAAAATTAATGACGGCCCGAGGCCGATACTGCCGGAGTAAATCGGTCACCAGGCTGAAGTTGCCGATATCGCCTTTTATAAAAATATAACGCTCATCTTCAGCCAGCGTAGATAGATTTTCCGGATTCCCCGCGTACGTTAATATGTCGAGGTTGATAATTGCTTCGTCAAACCGGCCCAACCAATCCCGCACAAAATTAGCGCCGATGAATCCGGCGCCTCCTGTCACCAAAATCATTGATTTTTCCTCTGTATGTCAGCAACGCCGTATACTTGAAACCTTCCGTTAAAACCCTTCGTCGTTCATCAAGTAGCGCCATTTGCCCAACGGCAGTTCACCCAATTTTATCCTACCGATGCGGACACGCTTTAATCCTGTAACTTTCAATCCCACCAGTTCACACATTCTACGGATTTGCCGTTTCTTCCCTTCGCGTAAAATGAAGCGCAATTGGTCCTGATTTTGCCGGACCACTTTGGCCGGTTTTAATGCTTCCCCATCCAGGGTCAGTCCATGGTTCAGAAGGTCCAGCGCATGTTTGGATAGCATTCCCTCCACCCGCACCAGATATTCTTTCTCAACACCGGATTGCACGCCAATCAATTGCTTGGCGATACGCCCATCCTGGGTAAATACGATCAGTCCCCATGAATCGATATCCAGCCGTCCCGCCGGAGCTAAATCTTTCAAATGCATCGGACTGAACTGTAGGGGCATTTGATCGCCGTGGAAGCGGGATCCTTGATTAAGCAGGCTGATCGCTGGCTTATAGCCGGGTTCCGGTTGACCTGATACATAGCCGACGGGCTTGTTCAGCAATATTGTGATGTGGCGCGCCTGCTGCGCTTGCGCCATATTATTAAGCTTTATTTTTTGTGAGGGATAAACCTTTGTGCCCAATTCCGTGATCCGCTCACCGTCGACGTACACCCAACCCCTTTCAATATAAATGTCGGCTTCTCTGCGGGAACATAGCCCCTGCTGAGACATGAGCTTGGATAGCCGGATTTTTTCCATTCACTCGTAGAATTGTTGCGCGGCTTTGTGATCGGCCGCTATTAAGTTGTTAACCGAAACTGATCACTGCCGGAATTCGCCATTATAATTTGAACCCTCGTCCCGTTTCAGATAAAATTCAATTCTTCCAGGCGCGTAGCTCAGCTGGTTAGAGCACCACCTTGACATGGTGGGGGTCGTTGGTTCGAGTCCAATCGCGCCTACCAGGAGGCAGGAGAAGATGGGGTGTAAGTTTTAAGTTTTGTTTACCCAGTTTTGTTTACCCGGTTTTGTTATACCCCCTTTTTATACCCTTTTTTCTAAAAGCGCCGCGCTCCCGGCGATGTTTTTCATTGGAGCTCCGCGTAGAGCTGGATCGCATCAGATAGCAGAAGTAAAACGGTAATGTTCAATAAAAAAACGGCCTCCTGAGAGACCGTTTGCTGCGAATCCGGCACCGTTACTGCGTGCCGATAGCCCGACTCAGGACATCTTGCGACTACCCCGACGGCGAACAACCGCACCCATCAAACCCAGACCAGCCAATAGCATGGCATAAGTTTCGGGTTCAGGTACTGCGGACATAACCGTGATGCTGCCCGGCGCCAAGCCAAAAACGCTACTCAAGTCTTGCTGTCCGCCTGTCTCGCCGATAAATAATGGACCTCCCGTGCCGCTCAGGTCGCCCGCGCTGGTTATCATCCCGCCGGTGGCGGAATTCCAGACTGGAAAGCTTCTTGCTTCTGCTGCGCTCGCTCCGTCCGATATGAAGGAGACGTCGAGCTTGCCGTCTGAGGAGGGGCGGATGGTCAACGCGTCGCTAACATTCCAATTACTAGGCAGATTGAATCCGCCGAGCGATGTTAGATTTGAACCAACACTTGCTTCATCGTATGCCCCTATCAAGAACACCGTCCTGCCTGTGAAGCCTGCGGGGGCTACACCAGCCGTGGGAGTGGTGAAAAACTCCTGTCCCTGGTTCGAGGCTGTGAAGCTGATTTGCGTCCCTTTTCCATCATTGATTGTTAACACATCCTCTGCTGCGCTTAAGGGTATTGGCGGTATTAGCGCTGTTGGCGGTGTTGTTGGCGGTGGCGCATCTGCTGCGCTCGCCGGGGCCGTGCTTGCAAGGCAGCCTAATAGAGCTACCACAACTGGTAGTAATTTACCCCCAAACTTCATATCCTTTAGGTTCATGTTCATGTTTTTCACCTCTAATGTTGATTAGCTGGTATACATATGAAGACTTCCCACTTCGCAAATGAGCTGAGGTCCGTCATCCTTGCCCGACATATCGCTGATCATCACATCGGGCTTCTGCTTGACCCGACAGACGCCATTGCTGAGAAGCATTTACACCGAGTATTACAGGATTAATTGATTTGCGACCTCTTAAGTACATATTTGATAAGCATGTACTTGAAACACCGAGTCCAAAAATTTAAACCCGATGGTTAACAGATTACCCTGAATGGGAAGGAGATCAATAGACCGAGTGGACTAGTAGCTGCTTCTTCTTGGCAGTACTGTCACCTCGGAGTAGAGGGGATCAGAATTCCGATTGGACGATTAGTCCGCATCAGGAGTCCTGTATTAGCAACGAGTTAAACTCTCCGATGCAGAGAGATCGCAACCCTACCTTAAAAGGGATGATTGGCACACGACAGGTAAGTTTCTATTGGTGTTCTTTTCGTCCGTAAATATCTTCAAAACGCACAATATCATCTTCGCCGAGATAGGAGCCCGACTGCACTTCGATCATTTCAAGCGGGACGCAGCCCGGGTTTTCCAAACGGTGGCGGGTGCCGAGCGGGATAAACGTAGACTCGTTTTCCGATACCAGGTAACTTGCGTCGCCCCGCGTCACCTGTGCCGTGCCGCGCACGACAATCCAGTGTTCTGCGCGGTGATGGTGCATTTGCAATGACAGGGCCGCGCCCGGCTTGACAACAATACGTTTTACCTGAAAACGTTCGCCCGAGTCGACGCCGTCATACCATCCCCACGGACGAAATACCTTGCGATGCAGCTCCCCCTCAGGCCGACCCTGACTCTTGAGACTGTCGACAACTTTTTTCACGTGCTGGGTCTCACTCATATGAGCGACCAGGATGGCATCAGGCGTTTCAACCACTACCATATCTTCCAATCCCACGCATGCAACGAGCCGGTGTTCCGACAGCACCAGCGTGTTGCGGCATTCGTGGAGCAGCACATCGCCTTGCAGCACATTGCCCTGTTGATCTTTCGGCAATACATCCCAAAGCGAATCCCATGCACCCACATCAGACCAGCCGGCCGAGAGCGGAATCAATACCCCTGTCGGCAATGAGTTGTTGTCGGCAGTGATGTGCTCCATCACGGCGTAATCAATCGAATCGCTAGGGCAGCGGGTAAACTCTTCTTTATTCACACGTAAGAAGTCGCCATCAACCGAACCATGATCCCAGGCAACACGGCAAGCCGCCAGGATATCGCGGCGGCATGTGCCAATGGCCGAGAGCCAAACCGAGGCACGCATCATGAATAAGCCGCTATTCCAAAAATAAGAGCCGGAATCCACATAACGCTGGGCTGTAGCGACATCCGGCTTTTCCACAAAACGCGCTATCCGGCAAACACCATTGTCTCCCATCGGTTCACCAGCCTGAATGTAGCCATAACCCGTTTCGGCTGAATCTGGCGTAATGCCAAACGTAATCACTGCGCCTTCCGCTGCAAGCGGAACGCCTTGCTGTACCGCTGACTGAAAACTTGTTATATCCATAATGACATGATCCGCCGGCATTACCAACAAGATCGGATCGTCTCCCTCACGCACCGCGGCCATCGCCGCCAGCGTGAGGGCTGGTGCGGTGTTGCGCCCAGCGGGCTCAAGCAGGATGCTGCCCTTGATTTCCATCAAGCGTAACTGCTCGGCGATTATGAAACGGTATTCTTCATTGCAAACAATCAGCGGGGCATCGACCTTTATGCCGGGAAACCCTTTCATACGCCGAACCGTGGTCTGTAATAATGAATCTTCTCCAATGAGCGGCAATAGCTGCTTGGGATACTTTTCGCGTGAGAGAGGCCAGAGGCGTGTGCCTGAACCTCCGGAGAGCACGACCGGAATTAGTGATTCCATCTGAGATTTCCGATAAGAGAGGGTATTTCGGTCACGTATGCTGCTGCGAAAAATTACGGTTTACTTCTCTGACTTTTACTTCTCTGACTCGGTGATCACTGCGATTGGCCAGAGCCGGCCCCGCGGTATCGGTCAAACTTCGTTTCCGTACCCTTCGGGATTGGCGCTTTGCCAGCGCCAAGTATCCCGGCACATTTCTTCCAGCCCACGCTCCGCCCGCCACCCCAGCAAGTCGCGCGCAAGTTTAGGGTCGGCATAGCAGGAAGCGATATCGCCTGGACGCCGGGCAGCGATTTTATAAGGCACGGGTCTGCCGCTCACCTGTTCAAAAGCCCGTATCATGTCCAGCACGCTGTAGCCCGTGCCCGTGCCGAGATTCACCGTCAGGCACCCGCGTGGAATCGCGCGATCTGGACCATTTAACGTTTCCAGTGCCTTGAGATGTCCCAGCGCCAGATCCACCACATGTATATAATCCCGTACGCCGGTACCGTCCGCAGTAGGATAATCGTCTCCCCATACATTGAGAAACTCGCGCTTCCCTACCGCTACCTGGGCTATAAATGGCATCAAATTATTGGGAATACCCTGCGGGTCCTCGCCGATCAACCCGCTGGGATGGGCTCCTACCGGATTGAAGTAACGCAGGATACCGATACGCCAGGAAGAATCGCTGTGGTAAAAATCACGCAAAATTTCCTCAACCATCAGCTTGCTGCGTCCATATGGATTTGTGGCAGCCAGAGGATGATCCTCAGTCAGCGGCAACCATTTGGGATCGCCATAAACCGTAGCGGAAGAGCTAAATATCAGGATTTTTACTCCGCATTCACCCATTGCCTCCAGTAGCCGAATGGTCCCCACAACATTATTATCGTAATAAGCGAGAGGCTGCTTTACCGACTCGCCGACCGCCTTGAGCCCGGCAAAGTGAATCACGGCACTAGCGCCGCTCTCATACAGGGCTGCTATCAGTGCGGCACGATCGCGGTTATCGCCGCGAATCAGGTTGATTTTTTTGCCGGTAATGCGTTCCACCCGGCGCAATGCCTCAGGATGACTATTGCAAAAATTGTCGAAAACAGTGACGTCAAGGCCTGCGTTCAGCAATTCCACGCAGGTATGTGAACCAATATAACCCGCTCCGCCAGTGACAAGAATCATCGTTGTCTGCTCAAGTTAAAGAAAAACAAGAAACTCAGCAATTCGGCGGCGGTCTTTTGCCGCGTCTCAGGATCAAGAGTGTTCTTATAATCACGTCCTCTATCATGCCGCTAATGGAAAGGCTCTTCAAAGCCTTTTTTTTCCGGCGTATCCCGCGCAAGCTCCGCTGCGAGGATTTCTACGATGCGCTGCGCCGCCTTACCATCCCATAAATGCGGGCGGCGACCGCGCTTGCCTTCGCCCCGAAGCACCTTGCGAACCTCGGCGATGATCCGTACCGGGTCCGTTCCCGCCAACACATTGGAGCCTTCCTCCACCGTAACAGGCCGTTCGGTATTGTCGCGGATGGTGATGCATGGAATGCCCAACGCGGTGGTTTCTTCCTGTAACCCTCCACTGTCGGTCAGCACCACAGCAGCATCTTTCCAAAGATCAAGGAAGCTCATGTAGGCCTGCGGGCCTATCAGCGTAACATTAGGTCCAAGATCAATGCCGAACCGGACAAGGCTGTTCCGGGTGCGCGGATGCGCTGGAAAAATCATGGGCAACTCGGCCGCGATCTGTCTGAGCGCGCCGCAGACACGCGCCATGACGTCTATGCTATCTACATTGCTCGGCCGATGTAGGGTAATTACTCCATAGCGACCCCCGTTAATTTGATGCGCCGCTTTGATTTTACTGGTTTCGAATCGGGAAGTGTCCGAGTCGGCCAGCTTCTGCGCCTGATACAGCAGATTATCGACCATCACGTGTCCGACATAATATATCGCGGCATCCTTTTTGCCCTCCCGCTTTAAGTGGGCAATGCCGCTGGGCTCAGTCACAAAAAACCAGTCCGTAATACTGTCAGTAACCACGCGGTTAACCTCTTCCGGCATGGTCATGTCACCGCTGCGTAATCCCGCTTCCACATGCGCCACAGGAATGTTCAGCTTCCTGGCAGCTATCGAGCAAGCCAGCGTGGAGTTCACGTCACCGACCACCAGCACAGCATCAGGCCGCCCAGCCTGGCATAATTCCTCAAAAGCCACCATGATTTTACCCGTCTGTTGCGAATGACTGCCTCCACCGGCCCCCATGAAAACATCCGGCTGGGGGATGCCCAGCTCCTCGAAAAATACGTCATTCATCTCGCGATCGTAGTGCTGCCCCGTATGGATGATTTTGAATTCCAGGCCTCCATGGGCTTGCAAGGCGCGCACGATCGGGGCAATTTTCATAAAGTTTGGCCGAGCTCCCGCAACGAGGTAGATTTTTTCCATCTTTTTTACTCGAAATCTTTGATTGAGCAAGGATTTTTAAAAGTAGAAACCTATATCAGAAATGTCAAAATAGGTTTCTCCATTTGTAACAAAAAACAAATCCAAGGATACAGCCCCATTTTCCCGCCTTTTTTGCGGTTCAAAATGGGAGATGATTTGATATAGTTCGTCTGTTCTCATCAATAAAGGCTGCACAGTATTTAATATCTGCAAAGGCATACCTCGCGAAAGCGAGGGACGCAAAGTCATCGGTCTACCGGGCACTAGCCCCAGGACGGCAGGACTGCCAGATAACGCTACTCATCACGACCTCTTGTGATGCTCTACTGAGCAAACGGAAGATGGCGGCTTATTTATGTTTGCCCTATCCCCGAATTGCTCTGTTCGATGTGGCGTCTCGTCAGTTCCGCCT
Source organism: Nitrosovibrio tenuis (assembly GCF_900109785.1). Classification (GTDB taxonomy): domain Bacteria; phylum Pseudomonadota; class Gammaproteobacteria; order Burkholderiales; family Nitrosomonadaceae; genus Nitrosospira; species Nitrosospira tenuis_A. Next base: position 23,228 of record NZ_FOBH01000001.1, on the reverse strand, counting down.
GCCTGCCACAAAAAGGAACTGAACGTGAAAATCGCAAGCAGATCTCAACATATGTCTTCTCTTCTTCAGCCAACCCGTTTTGCGGCCATTGCTCGCAGAGGCCGTTTCCCTCGAACACCTGGAATTCAAATTTTATCGTCGAGTTGGGGGGACGAGCTGCATCACTTCTGTTCTGGAGCACATCCTCGAAGATGTGCTCCAGCGCTTATCTTTCCATATGTTCGATATCAGACTGAAAGTCATGCTATGCCGCATGGCGGGTCGTATCAATTTCCACCTGCCTAGCGAGGTGGCCTACCGGCGGTCGCCGCACACTCTTCTTATTATCATTCAGAAAGGATAACTCCGTGAATTTTTCTACAAGAGCTTTCATTATTGTCGCATTATCCCTCGTCCAGCAACATGTTTACGCAACGACCTATTACATTGACTCTAAGCTCGGCAATGACGGGTGGTCCGGTAAACTTCAGGCCGGCACAAGCGGCTCCGATGGGCCCTGGCAGAGTCTGGACCGGCTTGCTGGCGCGCAGCTTGCACCCGGGGATATCATTCAACTTCAATGCGGGAGCAAATGGACTCAAACACTTCGCCTCAAGAACTCCGGCACTTCCGACAGCCCTATCACTATTCGACCGACATCTCCCACGTGCGGCGTTCCGCCGTCTATAGACGGAAGCCAGAGCGTCGACGCACATAGCTGGGTTGTCCACAGCAATGCCATATACAGGACTGTGTGGCCTGTGCAGAAGTTTCAGAATGGCTCGCTTGCCTCAGGCGTGACAGGCTGGACCTCCTGGTCTGCTTCGGCGGATCAGAAACTTGTTTATGAACCCAACTGTCCCGATTCATCGGATGGATGCGCCGCCTTTACGAGTAGCACGAAGCCAGGCGGCAGCATTCTCATAAGTAATGAGTTTATGATTGATGGAGGTATTGCCTATAGTGGTGGAATTTCATTGCGAATTCCCGCAGGGAATAAGATCAAGGCATTGGTCAGACGGGGTAGTCCGCCCTATGAGCCAATTTCTGCTGTGCAATGGATAACGGGAACCGGCACCTGGCAAAAAATAAATATTGCCTTCACCCCGCGTTATTCCTTAACCAACGCCAGACTCGACATTGAAGACGGTCCTGCGGGGATGACGTATCATTTCAAGGGTGCAAACCTCACATCTGTTTTTGCCAAGCCGTTGGGCGCATGGGTTGGCGATTTGCCTTTACTGCCCGCCTATCACCCCAATCGCGGCCACGATGCTACGCGACCAACTTCCGTTTATGCAACAACTCCCGCAAATAGCAACGCCGTCCGCAATAATATAGGCGTAATGGGAAGCAATTACCTCGATATTGATTCTATGCTCAAGCTACCCGCCGGAACCACGCTCAAAGCAGGCAACCGGCTTCGGATCCGCACCGCTCCATGGCACCTCGACGACGTAACCATCACCAAGGTCGAGGGCAATCGCCTTTATTTCGACCCTGTTACACGCTATCAAATTCAAAGTGGACAGGGCTATTTCGTGCTTGGTGAGCTAGGCATGCTGGATTCGCCTGGCGAATGGCTCTACGATTCGAGCACCGGGTCTGCTTATGCCTGGGCGCCTGACAGCAACACTCCCTCTAATCAGATTCGCCTGAGCGTATTGGAAAAAGGTGTTGACCTCTCGGGACAGTCTAATATCACCATAGAAGGGATAGACGTCCGGTATACCAGTGTGGGTATCGATCTGACAAATACCCAGAACATCACCTTGAATTCCGCAAGTGTTGCAAACACAGTACGGGAGGGCATACTTGCCGCCAAGGCCCAGAACATCATAATCACCTCAAACCGTATTTGGCAGACCGGAGGCGACGCCATTTCGGCCCCAGGCTCGACAATTATCCGCGTGGAAAAGAATGACATTAATCAAAGCGGGGTTACTGTCGCTGGCGATCGCATATGGAGTCTCCCTGCCACGACTTATAGCGCGATTCATACAGGTGCATTCGCCAATATCATAGACAATCGTGTCAACACTTCCTCCACCTTTGGGATATGGACGCAAGCAGAATGGGTTGTCGCAAACGGGGTTATTGAAAGCAATGCGGTGTTGAACAGCTGCCTTCAGATGAACGATTGTGGCGGGATTTATGTTAACTACTCCTCGCCAAGCACGCGCATTGCGTCCAACCTGGTTGAACGAGTCAGCGGCAATGTTGACGGACTCGGTCCCAATATCCGCACTCATGCCATCGGTATTTACCTTGATGATCTGGCCACCAATACCGTAGTTGAAAATAACACGGTAGCATGGGCCGACCATGGCATACAGGTGCACAACGCCTACGCTAACCAGATCAATGGCAATCTGCTACACGGCAACCGCAACAGCCAGCTCTGGTTTCAGGAAAATACGAATAAGTTGGCGTCAACGGGAGATCTTCATGATAACAAGGTATTCCGAAACCGTTTCGTTCCAACCTCGGCAGCCCCTTCTGTTGCCATTGAGGGGCTGATTGGAAGCCTGACCCACTTCGGTGTACTTTCAGAGAATCACTATTCTGCTTTGTTCAGTAAAAGGGTGGTCAGCGAATCCTGGCCGGGGCTTAATCTCGCATATACTCTGGCTGAATGGATCGGTGCTTCAAATCAGCAAACACGTTTACAACAAGATGCCGGATCTTCGCAGCTCGTCCAGGAGGGCTACGCCCCCTATCTAGCGGGGGGGAACAACATTGTTCCCAACGGCGGATTGACGAATGGCACGGGCGGATGGTCATCCTGGAACGAAACGGCGCCTTTTTCAACGAGAACCTACGAAACCTGCTCTTTTGGTCCATGCCTACGGGTCACCGCGGGTGCGAGCGAGACTCTCCTATCTACTCCAAACTTTTCGGTCGAATCTGGTCATGTCTACCGCGTCAGCTTCGACGCCAGGACGAATATCAATGGGAATTTCATCGCGCCAGTTGTTCGTCGCGGCGGCCCAACTCCGCTTTATGAGCGCTTGATGGCCGCTTCCGAAGGTTTCGCCGGTAGCACTGAATGGAGGCGCTACTCTTTTGTCTTTACTGCTGCGAAGACGGTCAATGCAGGCGACCCGACAACCGGTGACCTCGGCGCCCGGATGGATTTTGAGAACATTCTTCCCGGCCAGACCCTCTGGGTCGCCAATGTGGAGATTGTCCCGCTCCTTCCCGTCGAAAATACGCTGCGCACACAACTTATCACCAATCGGGGTCGTGCCCCACAATCCTACGAATGCCCGGACCAGGAAACTGCACCTGAATATTGCAATCAATATTATGTGTTTCCAGAAGGCACCCCGGTGAGCTGGCCAGTTGACCTACCACCGCTGGGTGCGGTTTCGATCTATACGATCAATCAAACTACACGCGACAGCGATGGCGATGGCATTGCAGACAGTCAAGACTTATGCGCCAATACTCTCACAACTGATCAGGTCAATGCTTCCGGCTGTGCCGTAACACAGGTACCAGGAAGACAATAAAAATGAAGCGGCTGTTTGTGCGTAACTTGACTTATGCTATATCGAACAGCCGCTTAAAATGCAGTGACGCTCTTGAGAGAAACCAGTCTAGTGCCGCCCGAGAAATAACTGACGAGCGGCAAGCACAACGAAAAGACTATTTGTTACGAGATAGCGCCGCCAGAGCCTTCGTGGCTCGCTGAGCAGACGGTGCAGCCATTCAAGCCCTGCATTCTGCATCCACATCGGTGCACGGGTAATCGTTCCAGCATGATAGTCGAAGGCGGCACCCACGCCGATCATTACCGCCTGAACACGACCCCGGTGCGCTGCCATCCATTTTTCCTGTTTGGGACAACCCAGACTCACCCAGACAGTTCCGGCGCCGGAGGCGTTTATGCGCGCAACGTCAGCTTCATCCTCTTCCTCGGTTAACGCGCGGAATGGGGGCGACCAGGTCCCGGCGATGCGCAGACCAGGAAAAGCTTTCTTGAGCCGGAGTTGTAATATGCTTAGCGTTTCCGGCAGGCCGCCGTACAGATAGATCGACTCACCGTGGGCAGCGGCTTGCTCACAATATCGCCACATTAAATCAGGTCCGTTGATACGTCGCTGATCGGGAAATCCCATCTTTCGCAGCATCCAGGCAATAGGCGCCCCATCCGGAGTGGCGATGTCAGCATCTGCCAGAACCCGGCCAAAGTCCGGATCCTGTTTGGCAGTGACGCAAGAATGGACATTGCAGATACATACGTATCGGCTTTCGCCGCGCTCGGCCCATGCGAGAATATGCGACAGCACGATGTCCCAGGTAAGCACGTCTATAGGTGCCGTCAGCACGGCCACGGTCGTTCTTTTCAACATTGCTGTTTTCCTTTTACTTCTTCGATCGCATCGCGGTAAATCGCCATTAACTCATGATAATTGCGCGCGGCAGCATATTTTGTTTCATAGCACGCGCGTGCGGTACTGCCCATCGCCGCCATTTGCTCTGGATTTAATTGCGCCCAACGCATCTTGTTGGCTAGATCTGCCGCATCACCGGGACTAAACAGCAAACCTGTTACATCTTCCTCCACCAGATTAGGGAGGGTCCCGATCCTGCTCGCAATGACAGGTGTCCCACTTGCAAAAGCCTCGACAGCGACCAATCCGAATGTCTCGTAACAAATACTGGGAAACACAAGTGCCGTCGCCTGCTGCATTTGCTCTCGAACCTGTGCGCCAGGCAAGGTTCCGAGCAACTCGACGCCGGGCACGTCCCTTAGAGTAGCGTGCTCGGATCCCGCTCCCACCACACGTATATGCACATCCGTCAGCCGGGATGCAGCGCGAGCCAGCACGTCCACACCTTTTTCAACGGACAACCGCCCGACAAATAAAAAGCCGGATCGGTCGCCCCGCACAGAATCGCCGGCATCAACAAAGTTGGGTTTTACAACTATCCGCTCCGCTGGCAGGCCACCCTCAATGAATTTGTTGCGACAGAACTCGTTCAACGCGATGTAGCGCGTGACTTTTCTATGCCAGGTATTGAGTCCTCGGTGCATAGCGAGCGTGGTAGCCAATACGGCCGACTGCGTAACCGAATTGCGGTAACAGCGGTGTATCACGCTGCGCCACGGCGGATGGCCCAAGCAATCCTCGCAAATGCGCCCATTCCGAAGAAACATGGCTTGCGGGCAAAGTAATCGAAAATTATGAAGGGTCTGTACAACCGGCACCCTTGCCTCTGCCGCCGCCCAGTAAAGCGAGGGGGAAATCAGTGGAAAGGTATTATGCACATGTACCAAATCCGGTTTAAACGCCCGAACGACCGCATCGAATGCCTTCACCGTCGGAGCAGACCATAAGGTTTGAGCGATGAGCGCGGCACGCCCGATATTGCCGATCGCGCTGTTGTGCCGAAGGAAAAGCTCGACTTGATGACCGTGCTGGCGGAGCAACTCCGCCTCCGCCTCGACAACCACGTCCTCGCCACCCCTCTGCTGATAGGCGTTATGGACAATAAGTATGCGTTCGCTCATCTACGTCATCTGTAGAGTGGGGCTGCAAGACAGCGTTGCACTCCATCAGCGAAATTACATGACATATTCTCGACGGTGTATCGCAATGCACTCTCCCCACACCCTTCTTTGAGCCGATCTAATCGGGCGTCATCCTGCAGAAGGGTAACCACTGCTGAAACGTAATCCTCCAGTGTATTCGATGTCATTAAGCCATTCTGGCCGCTGACCAAATAAGCAATCTCCGGCCCATGCATGCCGCAGTCGGTCGTAATGATTGGCACGCCGCAGACAAAGGCATCTAGGATGCCCAAGCCAACAGCCCCGGGATTGATCATTACCTGTGACAGCGCGATGGCATTAACTTTGTCCTGGCCTTTCCGCATGCCGAGATAGTGCGCCCAGCAGTTCGTCGCACAAAACTGTTTTATTAGCTCCTTCTGCGCTCCATCACCAATTATTAGAAATTCGAAGTCAGGTACACGCCGCCGTATTTCCCTTGCCGCCTCGAGCATGAAACCGATACGTTTTTCGGAATATAGGGAGCCTACGAAAATGCCGACACGACTACCGTCCAGGGCCAGTTTCTGCTTCATGCCAACAAGTACTTCCGCTTTCACCGCAAAACGCTGTGCCGCGAGCTCTGCAGTGTCGACGGAGTTGTTCACCACGGTAATCCGATTGTGAGGAAAGCCACTTCTTTCGATCAGCGGCACGCTCATTTCGGTATAGCCAAACCACCAGTCCGCCTGTCGAGCTGCCACACGCTTGAAACGCTCCCGCCAACTGTAGGGATTTCCCTGGAGATTCCCGCCATGCCCCCAAAGCGCTACATGCAGATCACAACGAAGCATTTGTACGACGAGGTTATAAAGTAACTTGTTTTCTGCTGCCATCACAACCATAGACGCACCTTCGAGCAATTTACCAAATGGTTGCCAGCAAAGTTTTCCACCCATGAAGTAGCTTGTTTCCAGACAGGTGCCCCAAGGTAGATGGCCGGTATCGCCCTTATCAATTTCTGTCATGGTAGGCGTCCCAAACGCCAATTGCAGAGAGTAACCGCGTTCGCTGAGTTGGTGTCTCAAGGTGTCAAAGAATGGCAGCCTATAATGCGTCAGGCGGCGCTGCACGATAAGTATTTTTGGCTTTGCTATCTCAGGCATTTATTGCCCTTGTGAACGCATTGAGATGTTCGTGAGAATACATGCACGCAAGCCCAGATATTTTTCAGTAGGAAGTCTCTTGAGGTTCTCGAGCGATATATGCAGAGAAAGGTAAACTTATATCATCTGACTATCAAGGTTCAGCTGTCCAGGAAGACTGTGTCCTAACCCCATCCGATGCCACATAATCACAGCGCCAAACATTGACATCCTGTATGCACCGTAAATCCGTCGCCCCAAGCAGGGCATTAACTGCGCTACGCCATTTTTCAGCGATAGGCTTTGTTTTTTTTGTTGTCGGCTCAATAAATCCCAAGGCCCTGTTGTCCCATGCGTACCAGTAAAATCGCTCAACCCCTTCGGATCTCGCCAAAGCAAAAGCCTTAAATATGATGTTGTCTTTGCTTTCCCGCGGTATCTTCTTCCAGCCGCCCCCGGTAACCATCGGATCATCTGGAGTGCCGTCGCCATTGGCGAGCCACCAGCCGGTTTCCGTGTTCCACAGGGGTTTTTGCCCGATGCCGTTTCTTCTCATCACGTTACGGACTCCGCGGATAAATGGAACCATTGCTTGGGGGCCCGAGTTCGTGACGTAGAAATGATGAGCAACTATATCAATACAATTTTTTCCTCCTGAAGCAAGAAAACGATCCAAATGACCAAGGTGATCCTTCCCACCCACGCTCGCAGCCGGCGAAACGACCCGGTTCAGTGGGTCGATCGATTTAAGTATCTGAGATCCTTCACATGCTAACTCAACAAGTTTTGCAGTGCTTCCCGAAAAATGTTGTTTGAAATTGATTTCGTTCCAGATCTGATAATGACGAATGCGCCCCTTGTAACGCTCCCCCACAGCTCTTACATAGCGGCGCCAATCTTCTATACTGGCGGGCTCGCTTGCATTGCCTGGTTTGTAGCTGCCTTGCTCGGACGGTCGCGCTGATGCCCATTCTGGAGTGTTAGCAAGTGGCAGCAAGATATCAACGTTGCGCAATTCGGCCATCGCAACATAACGATCCAGCCGCGAAAAATCCCATTTTCCTGGGCTCGGTTCAAGGTCAGCCCAAGCCACGTACGCATCCCATAGCCGCCAACTTCCGAATGGCACGTTTGGCCAGGTCGTTCCTTGATCGGCGCGATGGATGTGCAGCCCGAAATACTCTATCGGAATTGCCTCTTGCTGGGCATTTGCATCTGTACTGGGTAGCCAAGAAATCACAAAAATGAGAAGGCACATTGCGATAAATAGCATGACCATTTACTCCTTCTAAATTAACTCGTGCCTTTCTCTCCAATTTCACATAGATGCATCGTTGGTTCAACTAATAGTTTTTTCCGGTTCTGCATTCTGTATCCCGTATTCTGGATACTCTACTCTACTATAGAAAGTGAAATAGGATGCCGCGCATAAACGGTGGAAAACCGCTCTGCCCTCGCACCCTGAGTCACCTGGACCAAACTAATCGACGACACCACAGCTACTGGCAGATTACAAGGAGAGCTATTGATATTTATTGCTCCCTAAATTTCCATCTCAGGTAGCCCTCGATCCGGCCGAGGCTTATCGAAAACCCCAACCTCAGTGCCTCAGGCCGAAGAATCGCATGATATATCGGGGCGAAAAAACCCCGTAGAATCACCCACGAGGGAAGATCGTGTTTACCGTAGATCCCGCCCGTGCCACGCGAGCGGCGACGCGCATTCAGGCAATGATGCGGCAAGGTGCTATGTACTGAAGAGGAAAATAGATGATGGACTCGTGCAGTTGGACAGTGATCGAGCTGCGCCCTTGAAGCAAGAGCACGCAGGATAAAATCGGTTTCTTCGGCGGCACCATACCATTGGCCTACACCAAAACGTTCGTCAAATCCGCCAAGCTGGTTGAATAGCTCGCGTCGAAAAAAAAGTGAGATCGAGCTGGCGTCGCCCCCCCGAAAGTTACGCCAAGCCTCCAAAGAGAGGCTTCCAGTTTGTGGTTTAATCTCTTGTCCACGCATTTGCTCTTCCCAGCAGGCAACGATCCCTTGCAATTCCGGCTTCGCCGAGAACGCATGGAGGATTTGAGCTACGGTATCCGGATCGTACCAACAATCATCATCTGGAAAACCAATAAGCTCGCCGGTGGATTTAGTGATGCCCAGGTTTCTGGCACCCGATAGGCTCGGGGGAGAAAGACGAAGATGATGCAACTCTAGGCCACCCTCCCGTCCTTCCTTTGTATAAGGAAGCAAACGACCATCGGTGTTCTGGTCTACCACGAGTAGCTCGAAGTTCCGATCAGTCTGAGCAATAAGGCTGCGGATAAAGCGACCAACGTCGGCACTGCGGTCGACCGTAGCCAGAATGAGCGAGAGCTTCATCGTGCCCTCCCGAATCCGAACGCCGCGCAGCATAAGGCGCCTATAGTACGCAGACGATAAAGTGGATTGCCACCCGTTCGATTATCTGCCGCCAAGTTCCATCCTCCCCTGACGTCGCCTTCGCCGAGGCGGAATCGCGCTACATCCAGGAGATGACTTGCAAGCAACTTGCGGGCGCTACGCCTCATGGCATGCGGCACCACACCTGCAGCCAAGCGCTCTTCGAGGCGCCGATAGCAAGGCAACACGTCAAGCACTTTTCCCGTTTGCGTGGCACTACCATAAACATCCATCCGGTATTCCACCAGCGGGGACTCAGCGTAGGCAATCGCATACCGCTCAGCGATTCGAAACCAGAGATCCTGATCCTCTCCAAGTCGCTCTCCCGGCGGAAATCGCATTTCGCCATCCGTGAACACTTCGCGGCGAATAGCAAGTGAAACCGTATAGAGAAATGGTGACTTGCACCAGACAGCATAAAAATCTTTAACCAACTTATCCCTGCCTCGCAGGGCGGGCGAAACAGGGATAACACGCCGCCTGCCATCCGCCCAGAAGCGAAAGTAGCCCGTAGCATACATTCCGGCGCCTGGAAAGCTGTCCGCAAGATCTACTATTGCCTGGAGAAAGCCCGGCAGATAACGATCATCGGCATCGAGAAAGCAGACGAGATCGCCACAGGCGGCTTCTATGCCCCGATTTCGAGCGACAGACACGCCTGCATTGGCTTGGCGGTATAAGCTGATGCGTGGATCTGCAATGGCTTCGACTCGTTCCGCGCCACCGTCAGTCGAGCCATCATCTATGACTATTATCTCCGTTACCGGATAAATTTGCGCCTGCACTGAGGCTATAGCCTCAACGACAAAAGCAGACTTGTTATACAGTGGGATGACGACTGAGAATTTGGGGGTGCGAGTCATATCATTCTGGATACCAAAAAATCGCCTATCTCCAAACTATTTCCTCAGGAATTCCAATTCATAGAAATATGCTAATGTCTCAAGGGTGTTGACACCGCATGGATTTCTGGACCCTGGCGAGGCGAGGATACGCACCGCTATTTTTTTAATTTTGTCTCGAAATCCTACGAGGAAAAACTCGTACGGGGTAAGCGAGACCGTTTTTTCGATGCATGAGTTTGAGCCTCTGCTGTCCGAGGCATGTACCGTGCGCGCAGGAGTGCGCTGAAAAAAATGAAGTGCATCAAAAAGTCAGGCGTCGTAATATTTCCTGTTTTGAAGGGCACTTCCGTGAGGCATCTCATCAAAATAAAAACAGCTAGGGCAAGCGAAACCCCCTCGGTGCTGCCGACCGATAACCAGGCATATCTGAGGAGAAGTAATAAGTAAGCCGAAAAACAAAGAAGTCCCAATAAACCGGACGATCCTAGCACGTCCACGAATTGGTTATGGGCATTCGATACCACTCCCAGATAGCCCTGCCGAGCAGCGAATTCGTCTCCCCAGAGTCTGGGGCCATAACCGAACAGGGGATTCTCGTGCCATTCTCGCAAAGTTATTGTCCAGATGAAATCGCGTCCTGTCAAAGTGGACGCCTGGGTACCAAAACGTGCCAATAGATCTTTCCAAAGACCAAACTCGATTCCGACACTGATCACGACAAGCAGGCTTAAGATGAGTAGGAAGGGACCGGATATCCAGGTGAACTGAGCTAAGGTAACATGCTTGCCCTTTTTTGCTTGACGAATGGAGTCAAATAGGTGGTAACCCAACAGCACTATCAACGCTGCAATACCGGCAATCAACGCTGTTTTCGATTGGGAGAGAAGAAGTGAACCTAAGGCGGCAGTAGCACTTAGCAGGTTTAATGCTCGCGAATGATAGGGCTTCCATCTAAGTAGGAGCAGAAAGACAACGGAGATAGGCCCCAGGTTGTTGGCATGGGTAGCAAGACCCCAAAACCTGAATGTGATCCCAGGAATAATCCCGCTATATCCATCTTGTATGGCAACCTCAGGAAGTATCGGTGCGACCGCCAACCCCATGAATATAAAAATATTCAATCCATTCCGGGCCCAGCACACGAAACGATCCACACTTTGATTACGTGTGGCATATGCAACAAAAAATACGATTAATGCATAAAAGTTGTTGTGTACAAAACTTGGCTCGGAGCCAAGCACCCCGCTAACGATATAACAACTTCCGAAATACGCAAGAAATGCCATAAATAAGGGGTCTCCCGAGCGCTCTCCATGATGTTTCTTGCGCATGAGGGAAGAAAGCAATACTACAACTGAGGCACATACAATCGAGGCCGTTGTAAGCCGTAAAATCCAGCCGCCGATCGGGTCGGCAAGCGTTAAACCTTCGGCACCTATAAGCCCATAAAACGACACATTGCGGCCGGACACGATAGAACTTGTACCAATCGCTAGTGGTATTAACATAGGAATCATTGGGACGAGGTGGCGCTCAACGAGACCTTCAAAATGGAGCCCAAGGCCTAAAGCGAGTACGACCATAAACCCAGCCAGCAGCGCGAAAAGTATATATACCGAGTAGTAGATGACTTCCATATTAGGCGCTCATCTTGTATCTTTCGAATTGCCAAAAACTATAACCTCAAGCCAAGGCGGGAGGCGGGAAGAAAATTCTGATAATGCTTGTTTTACAGCTGGCTGAAGCAGCATGCGCACCAGGCGAAAACCAATGCCCCACAGGAGTACAGCAGCCAGTGCATCGATTAACAAACATAACACGGGCGAGAGCCCGCTGTGGCGAGCCATGAAATCCACATATCCGAGGGGAATCATAACGATTAGAGATAACACAGCGCCAGGTATACACGCTCGAAAATAAGAGAATCGGCCAAGCTGAAGCGCGCTCGCGGTCACCCCGATCAATAGCGTCGCCCGCAGGAAATAGAGAAACAACACAGCCCATGCAACGATCTGAGGTGATCTGGAAGAAGCCGCGTAAACAACCACGATCCAAAGTATTAACAGTGGAAGATTAAGCAAACCCTCGAGCCTGCCCTTTCCTCGTGTCCACAACATTGGAGTAGTGAGACCCCAAAGTATAAATAGCGGCATGGCTAGCGCAATGGGAGAAAAGATATCTGCGGCGCTGCGCCACTTATCTCCATACAGAGCGACGATAAAGGTATCGGAGACAATCGCCAAACTAGCAAAAAGAGGGCCGATAAAAAGCAGAGCGCTACCGCTAATCCCAAGGAAAACCCGGCCCTGCGCAGGGATATCCTCTTGTATTCTTGAACTTGCGGAAAAGTAGATCGATTGTATTACTCCTAATAGGGCCGACGTTCCGTTATAGAGCAGGTTGGAGGCCAGGGAATATAGTCCAATATCCGATACAGAGAATCGCTTTCCGATAGATACCCGGTCTATATTAGCGAGGCTCCAGTTTGTTAGGTTCGCGGCCAAAACATTCCCTCCGTAGATTAGCATCGAGGTGCCTCCGGCATGCTTCAAGGTGGGTATTAAGGGGTGGCGCACCGCGTGGTACATCAACGCCAGTTGTACCACAGATTGCACAATCCAGCCTGCGACAAGCGAGGCAACCCCATAACCATTAAGCGCCAATGGGATTCCCACAATAAAATATCCGATGAGGTGCCCCATTACCTGGGCTATGTGTAACGCCTTATAGTTCAGGGAACGTTTAAGCAAATTCATTGAGACCGAACACAGCGAATCTGCCACACAGACCACGGCCAATGACCTAATTACCCAAACAGAAGCGGGCTCATTAAAGAACTCAGCAATAGACGGTGCGCCAAGAATCAGCAGAGCCGCAACAAAACTGCCGATAAGTAACTGCCATCCCAAAACGTAACGCAGATCGTCATCCGAAATGGTTTTCTTTTGGATGAGCCCATATGCAATTCCGAAATCACCCAGAAAACCCGCGAACGTAACCACGACCGCACCGATCGCAAACACACCGTACTGCTCGGGACCCAGGAGGCGCGCAAGGACTACTTGCGAGCCGAGCTGCATGGTTAATTTCGTAAAAGTCCCTGCTGACCCCCATAAGAGCGCAGATAAGCTCTTCTCCAGAAGACTCATGCAAGGTGCATCACATCGGCACGTTTATCGGTCTATCTGCCGCAACATTGCCTGGTAGGCCTTGTGAAGTCCGTCTTGCAGACTTGTGGTCGCCGACCAGCCGGTTGCCGAGAGCCGGGATACGTCCATCAACTTTCTCGGTGTCCCGTCCGGCTTCGTGGCATCAAAGCTGATCTCGCCTTTGTAACCGACCACATCTTTCACAGTTCCTGCCAATTCCTTGATTGTGATGTCCTGCCCAACTCCAACGTTAATCAGCGGTGGCTCGAATTTACCTGTCTTTGATTCATCACTTCCGAGCAAATTGTTGAATTTATCGTCTGGAAGATTCATCAAGAATATACAGGCATCTGCCATGTCGTCGCTGTAGAGAAATTCGCGTCGAGGCGTGCCAGTACCCCACACGGTAACTGTGGGAGCATTGCTGACCCTCGCTTCATGAAATTTGCGGATCAGCGCGGGGATAACGTGGCTATTGTTCAGGTCGTAATTATCCCCGGGGCCGTAGAGGTTGGTCGGCATCGCAGCCAAGTATTTGGTACCGTACTGGCGATTGTAGCTCCAGCACATCTCAATACCCGCTATTTTTGCAATAGCATAGGGCCGATTTGTCGGCTCTAGCGGTCCGGTCAAAAGATGCTCTTCCTGCATGGGCTGGGGGGCGAATTTGGGATAAATGCAGCTGGAGCCCAGAAACATAAGCCGTTTTACCTTGTTTTTATATGCTGTATGTATAATGTTTGTTTGAATAGCAAGATTGTCACGAATAAACTCGGCTGGATAAGTATCGTTGGCATAAATGCCCCCTACCCTTGCAGCCGCAAGAAAAACATAGTCGGGCTGCTCATCAGCGAAGAAATTTTCCGTGCTCTTTTGATCGAGCAGATCAAGTTCGGCATGGGTCCGGACCGCGAGATTGTCATATCCCCTCTGCTCGAGATTCCGCCTTATAGCAGAACCGACGAGGCCGCGATGGCCGGCAATATAGATTTTGTCGTTCTTGTTCATCGGCTCGCGCTATTCGTGATAATCGTAGGCAGCGAATCCATGTTTCTTGACGAGCTCGTCCCGCTCAGCGCTTTTGAGGTCTTCGCGAACCATTTCCCTGACGAGCTCCTTGAAAGAGGTCCTGGGGGCCCAGCAGAGTTTTTCTCTCGCCTTGGTGGGATCGCCCAGGAGCGTTTCGACCTCGGTCGGACGGAAGTAGCGCGGATCGACACGAACGATGACACGGGGTGCGCAATTTGTGGAGACCGGGGCGATCATACCAACCTCCTCGGGTCCTTCACCGTCCCAGCTGATATGCATGCCGAGCTCTTCCGCGGCGGCATTGACGAAATCGCGCACGCTGTACTGAATACCTGTCGCGATAACGAAGTCCTCCGGATGGTTCTGCTGAAGCATCAACCACTGCATCTCGACATAGTCACGCGCATGGCCCCAGTCCCGCAGCGCATTCAGATTCCCAAGATAAAGGCATTCCTGCAAGCCTAGCTTGATCCTGGCAAGCGCCCGAGTAATCTTGCGCGTGACGAAGGTCTCGCCGCGAATGGGGCTCTCGTGATTAAAAAGAATACCGTTACAGGCATACATACCATAAGCTTCGCGATAATTAATGGTAATCCAGTAGCCGTAGAGCTTGGCCACCGCATACGGACTGCGCGGATAAAAAGGTGTGGCTTCACTTTGGGGCGTTTCCTGGACCAAACCATAGAGCTCCGAGGTGCTCGCCTGGTAAAAACGGGTATTTTTCTCAAAGCCGAGGATGCGGATCGCTTCAAGAATACGCAGGGTACCGATGCCATCGGCATTCGCGGTATATTCGGGGGTTTCAAAACTGACCGCCACATGGCTCATCGCAGCAAGGTTGTAAATTTCATCAGGCCGCACCTGCTGTATGATGCGAATCAGGTTGGTCGAATCGGTCAGATCGCCGTAGTGCAAGACGAAGTTGCGTTGAGAAACGTGCGGATCCTGATAAAGATGGTCGATACGGTCGGTATTGAATAGCGATGAGCGACGCTTGATTCCGTGGACGATATAGCCTTTCTTGAGCAGAAAGTCGGCCAAATAGGCACCATCTTGGCCGGTTATGCCAGTGATGAGCGCGGTTTTTTTTTCTACTTTAATTGAATCAGAAGCTGCCACTTAATTTCTTCCTGTACTCGGGTGTTATAGCGCTGAGCATTTGATCGGCGAATTGAGTCTGAATTGCATATGCATTGGAGGTTTCAGTGTCGATAGAAGAAATTCGGATGAGCATACCGTCGGGTATCTTACCGTTTAGACCATAGCTCATTTCGGCAAGCTTCTTCTGGACACCACCCTGAAACACTTGGTCACCAATCGTGGCCCAATAAGTGACGGGCTCATGGCGCTGATCCAGACTAGTCTGGATGCGGGTTACAGGTATTGAACCACTTGAGGTTGCCAGGGCGCCCGTTTGTTTGGCCTGGAGTACAAATCCCTGTGCGGGATAGCAAATTTCGGGGTAATGCAATTGCATGGAATCTCTTTGATCGGTGCCATAGGCTATGGCCAGCATGACCCGGTAGCCACGAGTATTCACATACGTACGGCTGAGGGTCTGATTGTAGATCTTATCGATCATTTGCTGCTGCTGCGGGTCGACGATTTGAACCGAATTCCGCTGTTCTTCGCGCCAATCGCCAAATTTGTGCGGGATTATCGCTTCAAGATCGATAGCGGGCCCTTGATCAGCGATCTTTTGGGTCGGACGCAGGGCCAGCGCAAGGCCCGACGCCGCGAGCATGAGCGCAAGCAGAATAAAGTTTCTCAGCCAGATATTCATCATTTTTGTACTGTACCTGGCACGCTACCATGATTCTGCCGCAGCTTCATGGCAAGCTGCAATAGTGAATCGGCCCCAATGATCAGTAGCAGCGCACTGAGAAATAGCACCATACCCGCGAATCCATGCAAAAAACCCTGCCCCGCCTCATCACCAAAGTGGTAGGTGATCAGTGTCAGCACCATTACGCGGATCACGTTGGCGGTAAAAGAAATTGGGACAACCAGGATAGCGAGACTAATATTGCGAACCAATGAATCGTGCCGGATGATGTTGAGGTAAAGCAAGCCCAGCGCTTCAAGCGTAAACAACGTGTGTAAGCCAGCGCAGGCGTCAGCTACCAACAGCTTGTATTGCCCTATCTGAAGAATAACGCCAGTACGCGCAATAGGATAGTTCGCCCAGAAAAGTATATTTTCGGCCACATAAGATACCGCCATTTTCATTGGCATGGTCAAAGCGTCCACTATAGCGCCGGGCAGCGGAATCATGAAAAGCATGAAGAAGAGCGGAAACCATTGCATCTTAAGCGCCGCGCTGCCGCGCATAAGCAGGATAAGGGAGGCAAGCAGCCAGATCGCGGAACCGATCTCGAAGAGCAAAATATCTTGCGAGCGACCAATAATATAGAGCAGCAGCCCCACGAAAAAGATGGGCCAGCCTGCGGCGGAGGTGGATTGGCCTTCACCCGCCCGCCACATGTCCGGCCACTTGCGATATATAAGCCAACAGGCTATGCCGAGTACGATAGGGCCGTGTGCGTACTGGTCAGTACTCCAGAGGCCACGAAGGAGATCGACCAGACTGGGTAAATAAAGTACGATTAATCCAGTGATAATAGGCAACCAGATGAGAAGCCCGTTGCGCCAACCCTCCGGTCGACCGGTTTGGCTGTTGAACGTAATTGAAGAATTGACGCTCATTTTGTTTTCGCAACGCACAGTCCAAGCTGCTGGCGCTGCCGATAGTTTTTGGCTTGCTTGTGCTGGGGGCTCAACCTATTGCTGTGAATTTGTTGCCCCGACCGTCGGACAAATTCGCTCATGAACCCACTTTTGCCTTGCCCGCTTTGGGTATTGGTCTGGCTGGCGGATTGCGCCGGTGACACAGGCTGGCCATTGCATTTCTTGAGACGCGGTCGATCAGTGCGCTTGATGAGTGGTATCACTCGTATCTGCCTGGTCGGCAAGCAGAACGGCGTGACTTGATCGCTGGTATGGTGACCAATATCGTTGGCCCGGTATTGCTGGCGATGGAGCGTACAAAACGTAGTTTGCATGACGAATAGGAGTCTAAGTAATGTTTTTACCGTTCAGGTTTTCTGCCTGCCCGGTTGCCTGAGGCCCGTTCCGCCTTATTTTCGTTTGCTCAGAAGTCGTTCAATACTGAACCCACCAGATTGGCGCGGGTCTCCTGGAGACTACGGGTTAGTTTGATTATTTCCGGCAATGTACTATGGTTTTTACGCGCGAGCACAAGAGCAGCAGCAGCGCCCATGGCAATGGTTTGAGCTTCAGCATATTCGTTCGCAGCCGGAGTATCCATGATGACGATATCAAAATCACGGATTAGCGACTGCAACAGCTCGGCAAAGCCAGCGCGGCCGAGCAACTCTTGCGGGTTGGGCGGCACAGGACCGGCAGGCAGGACAAAAAGCCCGGCTAGCGAAGGCACCCGAGCGATCACCTCGTTACCGATGCGGCCAGCAAGCATGCTTGAAAGGCCGGCATTATTACCGAGTTTGAAGAGTTCATGCTGACATGGCCTGCGAAGGTTGGCATCTACGAGCAATGTACGCTCGCCAAGCTGTGAAAAGACAATGGATAGGTTAGCGGCAATGAAGCTTCGCCCCTCTCTCACGCCGGGACTCATAATAGCCAGCGCGTTGTGACGGGTCTCGGCATTGAACCAACGCAACATCAGCTGGCTACGTAAAGTTCGCAATCTTTCAACCACCGGACTGAGGGGTTTATAAGCAGCCACCAGCTGATGGCTCAGACTGGTATCGTTTGCAGGTAAGTAGAGATTATCGAACTGACGGGAAAGAGCAAAACGTATGTCGTCCTCCGTCAGCAAACCCAAGTCGACGGCGGTATCTCCAAAACGCTTGCCCCGATCTACTTGCAGCCGAGAGACTCGCTCTGCGTTATCGGCGGAAAGACGCCCAGCCTCAATAAGGATGTCTCCAATCAAACTATCGCTGCCAACGGCATGGGTTTTTCCATGGATCGGAGTTTCGCCGGGACCCTTGGTCTGATTCCGCTTGAGGGTCGGTATACTGCTGCTCACGGGGGTCATAGTCTGATTCCGGTTGGTATTTTTAAGGGGATTCCATTCCAAGCGCTGGCCTGGATGTCTTGCGACGAGAAAGCCTGCCTGGCAACCTCCGCAGACCAGAAGGCGATGTAGCGGACGAAATGGTCACAAGCACCGGCAGTTCCATGGCATCGACGAGGTCTTCTACCGAGCGCACCCGACGATTGACGAGCTCAAGTATCAACGCGATACCGACGCCAAGTATCGTGCCGAGAAAAATGGAGATTAAGACGTTGCGCAGAATTCTGGGCCTCGAGTGCTCGGTTGGTATTGAGGCTGGATTCAGAGCGGAAATGTTAGTCTGGACCGCGAGGCTCTCAAGACGGGTCAGAGCGGAGCGCTGGCTCACACCCTCAAAGCTGCGCTGAGCAGCCTCAACATCGCGTTTGAGCACACTAACCTGGTCGCGCTGCCGGTTCAACTCAAGCACGCGTTTTTTTTGTATCTCCATGGCTTCAAGAAGTTCTTTTTCTTTCTGTTTGCCGACCTGATAGGATGTGCCGATGCTGCTATGAATGTGCCGAGTCTCGCTCGCCAGCTTGTTCCTGAGCGATGCGAGTTCGGATTGAGCGCGCTTCGTTTGCGGGTGGTTTCCTCCGAGATTGACGCTGCTTTCCTGAAGTTTGGCCTCAAGGCGAGCGATGTCCGATTTTAGGCTGGTGATTAATGGATTTTGCACTACCTCAGCCAGCGTGTCGGGATTCTCAGCGGACTTGCGCTTACTGCTGCTGTCGGAAGTCTGCGCTTGAATGATGGTTAGCTGCGTCGAAAGTTCATTGAGCTTGGCAACTTCATAATCAAGCCGTTCTTCGGTAGCTATAATGCCGCTTTTTTGCTGGTAAGCCGAAAGTGCCTGCTGAGATTTTTCGAGCTTGTCGCGCAGAGCCTTGGTCTGATCTTCAAACCAAACAGCATATTGCCGCGCTGGCTCGACTTTGAGTTCAAGGTTAACATCAATATAGGCTTGCGCAAAAGCATTCGCCACAGCTGCCGCAAAATCAGGGTCGATGCCGCTAAATTCAATATTGATAACGTTGCTCTCGCGCGAGGGTCTGACATAAAGCTCCTTTTTCAGCAGGTCAGCTAACCAAACCTTGATCTCGCCTTTGCCATTGGTGGATTCCATCCATTGCTCGCGCACGGTTGGGTTTTCATCCATGCGCAGCCGTGTGACAACACGCTGGGCTACGCGATCACTGTTGATAATGTCCACCTGAGTGGCCATATAACCGGGAGTCGCGAGTCCGGGCAATACCATGCCGGCAACGGGATCGGGCGATTTGACGTCAATCACTACGGCTGTGCTGGCGGAGTATTGCCTCGGTAATAGCAGGTTGACCACGAGTGTGGAAATTACCGTAAACAGCAGAATAGAGATTATGATCTTATAACGCGCGCGGAGGATCAGCAGGAATTGATGGAATGTCATGCGAACTCCCTCAGAAAATACTTTCCCGTACGTAAATAATATCGTTCGGCTGCACGGCGTCAGTCATTTCAGGTGAAAGCTTCTCTACGATACCCTCACCGTTTTTTCGGTGGAGGCGCAGCCACCATTCGCTGCCGCGCGCGGTGGGACCACCGCCTTGAGCCAAGGCTTGCATAATGGTCATCCCTCGCTCAATACGATATGCCCCCGGACGCTGGGCTTCACCGTAGATATAGAAAACCGGCGCGCGATGCACGTAAATGACATCCCCACCGGCAAGAATGATGTCCTCGTCGGATTTCTCGTGCAGATAGAGCGCGGGAATATCGATGACTTTGCGGAAAGATTTGCCGTTACGAATACCGGTGACAATGGCGATATCATCACCGGACGCAGTGGCGCCCCCGGCCATCGCAAGCATGTCGCTGACACGGCTAAGAGTTTCGAGCGGAAACCGCCCTGGCCGATTGACTTGGCCGAACACGCTTACCTGATTGCCTCGCATGTGCAGAACGACGATGTTAACCTGAGGCTGCCGGATGAAACCACCGTTCTTCAGGGCTGCGGCAATCTTTTTTTCTGCAGCAGCGATGTCAAGCCCCCCCACGTCGACAGTGCCGATCAGGGGATAAGTGATGTAACCGTTCTCAGACACACGTGTTTCGGTGGTGAGATCGGGGTTCTGGAAAACCTGAATGCGCAAAACGTCTCCAGGACCAAGCGGATAGTCGAGATTGTCTTGAGCAAAGACATTCATCGTTAAGAGCGTAAAGAACAGGGCAAATGTCCGAATTAACGCGTGTGCCATATGTGATATTCCTCCACATTCAATCAATAATCGATCAATATTCTCACTTCAACCCGACAACGCCTTTCTCAACGGCAATGTCGGCAGCAGACGCGGAAGATTTTGACGCGCTACCATTGCTACTATTATTTGTGCCGCCTTGGATTACCGTGGCGGCGGGTTGGGTTGCGGCGTTGGTGCCCGCATTACTGAATTCACCCATATAGGTGATTTTGGCTTTGGACTTGAGTGTTTTAACTTCCTGCTTGGCTGCTTCCGCTGCGCGTTGATTACCCAGGAACTGTTGAATACGCGGTAATGCGGCCTCTTCCGATACCGGTACCGATTGCGATGCCGCGAGCCGCATCACGGTAATGGATTGAGGACTCTGCAAGATCAACCCTTGCCCGACCTTGAGCGGATGTATTTTAGGCAGCAGCTCAAGCGGGATCTGTTCGGCTGCCCGCGTGGCGTTGCCGGCCGCGAATTTGATTTCCTTACCTTTGAGCCAATTGGCGATATCTTCCATAGATTTTCCGGAATCGAGCATGCCACGCAATTCGTCAGCAACCCCGGCAGTCGCCGGAAGCATTATTTCCTGAATATTGTAGATGCGGCGCTGGGCAAAGAGCTGGGGATTTTCGGAATAGTATTTCTTGGCTTCGTCGATCGTCGGCTTAGCCATCGCCGCGGTGATTTGCTCAATGTAAGCTCGGGCAAGAATTTCGCGCCGGGCGCTTTCGATAGCCATAAGCACTTCGGGCGAACGATCGAGTTTTTTCTCAACAGCTTGTTCCACCGCAAGCTCCTGATCGATAAGTTTGTCAAGTATTTCGCGCCGAATCTTGGGAGCCGTTTCGGGGGAGCTGGCGCCGACCCCGGTGCGCGTCAAGACGTAATTGAGCTGGTGAACGGATATCTCTCCCGAATTAACCTTTGCGGCAACCTGGCTAGCAGGTTTCTCCATATCCTTACTGCCACAGGCGACAAGCCCAAGCGCAACCCCTAGTAAGAGCATGCGAAGCGTAAATTTTTGTTGAAAGGATGGCATGTGCACCTTCGATTAAATTATAGACTCGTCAATTTTAATTCAAACTCAAACCACTAATTGTTCTAACGATATAAAGACTTGTAAACATGGCTCGGTATCGAAGCGCTCGACCTAAACCTGAAAAAGCACCAGTGCATTATGGGCGCAATGCGTTACGCGAGCGTTACATTTCTACGTAGCGAGAAATAAAAAAGACCAAAAGGAATGTAACAACGACAAATCATATACACCAGATAACTATAGTCGTCAATGCGGTACCGCACACAATATTTGGCGTCTTATAGCCATCAGAAATTCAACCTTGCTGCAACACTGGCAGCAGCGTTGTCGTAATCAAAACCCCTCAGATTGGAAGCGCGATGATCCCTCCGCAGAGAGGCACTTAGAAAAATTGTCCGCGTGGGTTGCCAATCCAGCTCAATAAGGCCGGTATGCTGCGAATCATGGCGGTTTTCAGGAAGAGGGATAACAGCCCCCAGATGATCACGGATCATATAGTCATAACGAAGGCGCAACGCTAGTTTAGGGCTAATTTGCCAGCTGGGTGCCAGCGAAAAGCGATTGATGGCGACATAACTGCTGGAGAAGAGCTGGAATTGAGAAAGTTGGAAATTCGATGCGGTCTGGAAATTGGAGAGATCACGTGCCCAGCTGGCGGTAAGACGGGTTTTGCTGGTGACCGCCCAATTAAAATTGAAATTCCCAACAAACCCGGAGAAATCCCGCTGCGAAAAATGAGCATGTTTACGTTCAACATGGCCAGCGCGCGCATCGATGGAGGTCTTGCTAGTCACTGGCCAAACCAGCTGGACATCATGTTCGGTATCATTAAAACGGGTATCGAAGAGAAGGGTCGCAATCGGCTCCGGCCGCTTGTAAAAGTCGCCCAGTCCGTTTCTAAACTTATACGTAAGCGAACTTCCCGAGGGAAGAGAGTAACGCATTCCCCCTTCGAAGGAGAGAACCGTGTTGTCAAAGTCTTGCACTGTAAGCAGGCTATTCGTTAGTTTGGTCCGAGAGACAGCACCGATAATATGCCAGGAGCGGTTGATTTCGAAAACACCGTCAAAACGGTAGTTATCGTCGGTACGAAGATTGCGGTTGGAAGAATTGATGAACCCTGTGAGGTTGGCGAAGTTGTTGAGAGCTTCTCTATGGCTGGTACTTAGATTTCCATGAAAATAGGGAGTAATGGACCAGTTCCACGCAGCGGTATAGTTTTTGGCAAAAAAATTCAGGAAGTCGAAATTATTGTAGCGATTATCGACGAAGTTACCCGTCGCCTCAAAACGCTGCAGCCCGTAAAGTTTGGTCAGGCTGACCGTGGCCGATGAGGTAATGATTAAATCGGATCTGACAGGTTTGCCCACCAGGAGAGTAGGGTCAATGCTGGAAGATATACGAAACACGTTGTTATCGTACAGTACGTTCGTGCCAACAGTCACATTGAACGTATCTTTAGAATCGGCTGCCGCATGTTGTGCAATCAAAAGTAAGCATGCAAAAAAAAGGATTGCAAGGCAGTGGCGATGGCAACGGGAAAGATTTAGCAGCATTTTTATTTTTTTGAGTTTTATCTTTCCTCGGCGCAACACCGCAAGGGTATCACCTTGGCGGAATCCAAGATAACGTAAGCATGAATCGCAGACAATAGGCCATAAGAACTATAGCGATAAAGCATGAAGCTCAGTAAGCTGCGCGGTCCTTGAGGACCACGAGTATGGTTTTCAGGATGATGTGCAGATCGAGCCGCAGCGACCAGTTGCGCAGGTAA